>NCEF01000039.1 GCA_002280565.1 Sphingomonas sp. 32-66-10 | reverse complement strand
GTGGCCCACGCGATGGCGACGAACAGCACGCCCGAAATGGTTACGAGCCGCGCTGCTGGCTGACGAAGGATCGTCAGAAAGAAATTTGTTACCTGCACCCCGCCACCAGCCCGTTCGAGCCGTCCCGGCTACAACGTTACTGTGCGCGCGAACCGAAAACCAGTCCCCTATCGTCGCTGCGCCAGCGGCCATGCGCTCGCCACTTTGAACTTGAAGATCGCCCGTCCCACAGGCGAGCATTGCCCCGCCCCTATCTTTTTTCGCAGAATTGCCTATTTGCGCGGCCAATCATGGCAACGCGACTCCCCGAAGCCCCCAAGGTGGGCATGGTGTCGCTCGGCTGTCCCAAGAATCTGGTCGACAGCGAGCGTATCCTGACCAAGCTCCGTTCTGATGGCTATGCCATGTCCGCCGACTATGCCGGCGCCGACGTGGTGCTGGTCAACACCTGCGGCTTTCTCGACAGCGCCAAGGAGGAGTCGCTCGAAGCGATTGGTGAGCGCATCAATATGAGGAAGTCGTGGGCGCCGTCCACGACGCCGCGCCGATGCCGCCCAACGCGTTCCTCAACCTCGTGCCTGAGGGCGGTCTGAAGCTCACGCCGCGCCATTACAGCTATTTGAAGATCAGCGAGGGGTGCAACCACCGCTGTTCCTTCTGCATCATCCCGGCGCTCCGTGGCGATCTGGTCAGCCGTCGCCCCGACGCGATCCTGCGTGAGGCAGAGAAGCTGGTCGAGGCGGGGACCAAGGAGCTGCTGGTGATCAGCCAAGATACCAGCGCCTATGGCGTCGACATCCGCAAGGAGCCGCGGATGTGGAAGGGGGCGGAGGTCGTGCCCCACATGACCGACCTTGCCCGCGAACTGGGCAAGATCGCCCCGTGGGTGCGGCTGCACTATGTCTACCCCTACCCGCATGTCGATCAGGTCATCCCGCTGATGGCCGAAGGGCTGATCCTCCCTTATCTCGACATCCCGTTCCAGCACGCCGCGCCGTCCGTCCTGCGCACGATGCGGCGTCCGGCGAACGAGGCCAAGGTGCTGGAGCGCATCCACAAATGGCGTGAGATCGCCCCGGACATCACGATCCGCTCGACCTTCGTCGTCGGCTTCCCCGGTGAGACGGAGGCAGATTTCCAGTATCTGCTCGACTGGCTGGACGAGGCGCAGCTCGACCGGGTCGGCGCATTCCGCTTCGAGCCGGTCGAAGGCGCTGCGGCGAACGACCTGCCCGGCGCGGTGCCGGACGAGGTCAAGGAAGAGCGCTACGCCCGCATCATGGAGAAAACCGCCGCGATCAGCGCCGCCAAGCTGGAGGCCAAGATCGGCCGGACGCTGGAAGTGATCATCGACGAGGTCGATGGCGACGGGGCAAATGCGCGGTCACAGGCCGACGCGCCCGAGATCGACGGCACGGTGTTCCTGCGCGATGCCGGGCATCTGAAACAGGGCGACATCGTCCGCGTCGAGATCGAGGACGCCGACGAGCATGACCTCTATGGCGCACCTTTGGCCTGAGCTTCCGCCGCTTCCATCTCGCGGACTGCCGCCAACGCCCCTTCGAGCGCCGCTAGCGCCGCCGGGTGCGTCGGGTGCGTCCCCCCGGCGAAATGTACGGCAGCCATGCGACCAGGACGCGGCAGCCATAGACGGCGCGTGCGGACGTGCGCGAACCGCCGATCACCCGCAGCTGCACCTGTTCGAACGTGACGCGGGTCAGCCCCGGCTCAGCGTGGCACATGAATTCAAAACGGCGCCCACCCGCGAGCATCGCCAGCGCGCCGCGCAACATGTCGCCCATCGCATCGGTAAGATACCCGCCGCCGAACGCGCCGGACTGATCGCCGACACGCACGTCGACCCCGTACCAGCCATAGCCGTCAATCTCATACCGGAACGTCACGTCGCCCGTCTCAATCCCGGAATCCCAATCCTCGATCCGGTCGGACGTATCGGGTAGCGGCACCGGAATCGGCACCGGCGCTGCGGGTCCGCTGCGCTCCAGCAAGTCGAGCAAGCGCGGGCGCCACCCCCGATTCCCGCTTTCCAGCCGTTGCAGCGTGGCGCGCGCGCCGGTGACGGCCTCGTCCAGCGCTTCCTGCCATAGGCGGAAGGAGAAGTTATGCTCGATATGGCCCCAGCGCAGCCATGTGCGCAGCCGCATCCACCCAGGTTCCGACCGCGACAATGCGATCCGGAGCGAACCGCCCTGCGAAGCAAGCGTCACCTCATCGACCGACCCCGCCGCAAACGCTTCGAGTCCAGCGACGACCGTTCGAAAATCAGCCACCTGGATCTTGGGGCCTTTGAAGGCGAGCACGTCGAAGCTGCTTTCCCGCACTTCCGCCACGACATCCAGCCAGGTTCGCCCTGCGCTGTCTCCGATCCAAAGCGACAGCCAACCGAGCTTGATGTCGGGTGAGAGCGCGTCGCGTCGCTCCGCTGCCGTTTCGATCGCCGCCAATCCGTCCTCCCTGCCCGCTTTTGCTTGAACTGCCATGTTCGGCGCTTAGGGTCCAATGCATGACGCCGCGCTCCCTCGCCATCGCCACCATGCCGTTTGCCGGCCTGATGCTATCCGGCGTGCAGGCAGACGATGGTATTCGCGGCGCACCCGTCGATCCGCTGACGATTTCGGACGACGATTTTGCCCGCCACCGCGATCCCGCGACCTGGCGCGGGCTGTCGGTCACCCGGATCGAATTTCGTGAAGAAAGAGGGAGTTGGCGGCTATTCCGCATCGCGAATGTCAAGAATCCGCGCGGTCCGCTCTGGTTCGTCCCGCACGACAATGAAAATGCCGGGTTCGAAGCAGGGCTAGCCGGCGTGCGCGCCTATGGCGGGGTGATGATCGTCGTCGACTCCGGGATTGCCGAAGATGGCCGGCGTCGCAACGCCGCGGTCGATCGCGGCGGACCGATCGACCCCAACCGCAACTTCCGCGATGGCACGCCACTCTATGCCAACACCATCCTCGCCGATGTGCGCCGCGGCGCGTTGCCGATCATTGCGCTGCACACCAATTCGCCGGGGTTCGACACGCGCAATTCGCGGTGCAACCAGTCCGACCCGCCTGGGCGCGGCGAAGTGTCGATCCGCTTCTGCGATGACGTCATGCAGCCGCATGCGTCGCAAGGCCGGGCATGGCCGTTCGATGACGACGACAGCCTGGCTTATGTCGCATACCGCTCGGGTCGCTCGCCCTATTCCGCCTGGTGCGGCAAGGCGCTGGCGCTGGCCGACTTCAACGTCGTGTTCGAGCGGGTGAGTGTCAGCGACGGGTCGCTGTCCAACTATGCGCTGCTGCGCGGCCTGCCCTATGTGAATTTCGAGACGCAGGAGCGCGGGCTGGAACCCGCCCGACTGGCGGAGAGCCGCAACCGGCTGGTGGCGATGATCGATCGCGCGATGGAGCGCTGCACTGCGCCGACGACTAGGCTCGCACGCTAGTTGCCGTTGTCGAGCGCGCAGCTTAGATCATCCGCAATGACGGACCTTTCCTTGCTGCTTCAGCCTGATCGCGGCCAGCCCGCGCGCATCATCCATGTCGTCCACCCCGATCAGTGGCAGGACTGGCTCAAGGCACAGCCACCGCGCATCCGCACCGCGATCAGCGCGCACAAGCTGACCGGCAAGGCGGGCAACCGCGCCGTGCTGCCCGGAGAGGGGCCGGAGGATTGGGCGATGCTGCTGGTGTGCGACGAGGCTGAGACCTCGCCGTTCCGCATCGCCTCGCTCGGCGAGCAGCTGCCCGAAGGCACCTATCGCCTGGCGAACGGAGAACCCGGGGCGGCGATGCTCGGCTGGGTGCTCGCGCAATATCGCTTCGATCGCTACCGCAAGGATGAAAGCACGCACGGTCCGCGCGTCCTGCTGACCGGTGAACCCGGTCGGATCGACGAGACACTGCGCCTCGCCGCAGCGACCTTCAAGGTTCGCGATCTGGTCAACACCCCCGCTTCCGACATGGGGCCAGCCGATCTGGAGGCCGAGGTCGAGGCGCTCGCCAAGGCCAATGCTGCCGCGCTGACCGTTACGCGCGGCGACGCGCTCGAGCGCGGCTATCCAATGATCCATACCGTCGGCATGGCGGCTGCGCGCGGGCGTGAGCCGCGGTTGATCGAGCTCGAATGGGGCAATCCCGACCATCCCCGGCTGGCGCTGGTCGGCAAGGGCGTGTGTTTCGATACCGGCGGGCTGGACATCAAGCCGAGCGCGGGCATGCGGCTGATGAAGAAGGACATGGGCGGCGCGGCGCATGCGATCGCGCTGGCCGGGCTGGTGATGGCGCAGCGTCTGCCGGTGCGCCTGCATCTGCTGGTCGCGGCGGTCGAAAATTCGGTGGCGGGCAATGCCTTCCGCCCCGGCGATGTGCTCAAGACGCGCAAGGGCCTGACGGTCGAAAACACCAATACCGATGCCGAAGGGCGTCTGATCCTCGGCGATGCGCTGACCGGGGCGGTCGAAGGCAAACCGGGATTGATCCTCGACTTCGCAACGCTGACCGGCGCGGCGCGGGTCGCGCTCGGCCCCGATCTCCCTGCCCTGTTCGCCAATGACGACGCGCTGGCTGGTGCGATGCTCGACGCCGGGGACAGTGTGAAAGATCCCCTGTGGCGATTACCCTTGTGGGACGGCTATGACGAGATGCTGAAGTCGGACATCGCCGACATGGTCAACGCCCCCGATGGCCCCTTCGCTGGGCCGATCACCGCCGCGCTGTTCCTGCGCCGCTTCGTGCCCAAGGACATCGCCTGGGCGCATCTCGACCTGTTCGCCTGGCGGCCCGCCGCCAAGCCGGGTCGACCGAAGGGCGGCGACGCAATGGGGCTGCGTGCGACATGGGCGATGCTGAAGGGACGCTATTCATGACCAACTCGCGCAATGGCGGCCGCATCTTGGTCGACAACCTTATGGCCCAGGGCTGCGACCGCATTTTCCACGTGCCGGGCGAGAGCTTCCTCGCGGTGCTCGACGCGCTGCATGACGTGCCGCAGGTCGATCTGGTGACCTGCCGACAAGAGGGCGGCGCGGCGTTCATGGCGTGCGCCGACGGGGCGATGACCGGCAAGCCCGGCATCTGCTTCGTCACGCGCGGACCCGGCGCGACCAATGCCAGCATCGGCGTGCATGTCGCGATGCAGGATTCGATCCCGATGATCCTGTTCATCGGCGATGTCGACCGCAGTATGCGTGATCGGGAAGGGTTTCAGGAAGTCGATTTCCCCGCCTTTTTCGGTCCGCTCGCCAAATGGGCGACGCGGATCGAGGATGCCGCGCGCATCCCCGAATATGTCGCGCGCGCGTGGAACGTCGCGATCAGCGGCCGCCCCGGCCCGGTCGTGGTGGCGCTGCCCGAAGACATGCTGCTCGATGTGGTCGAGACGCTCGACCGCCCGCGCCTGACCCGGCACAGCGCCGGGCTCGATCCAGAAGACTTCACCGATGTCCTCGACCTGCTCCGCACCGCCGAGCGCCCGGTGGCGATTGTCGGCGGCGCGGGCTGGGACATTGCGACCGGCGCGGCGTTCGACAGCTTCGCACGCAGCTGGGGCATCCCCGTCGCTGGCGCATTCCGGCGGCAGGATGCGATTCCGAACAGTTCACCGGCATGGGCGGGCAACCTCGGCTATGGCCCCAATCCGAAGTTGGTTGCGCGGATCAAGGCTGCCGACCTGCTGCTGGTCGTGGGTGCGCGACTGGGTGAGGCGACGACCGATGGCTATACGCTCGTCACCCCGGACCATCCCGGACAGACACTGATCCACGTCCATCCCGATGCGGGCGAACTCAACCGCGTCTATCGCGCCGACCTCGGCATCGCCGCGCCGGTATTCGAATTCGCCGCGATGCTCGCCGCCGCCGATGCCCCGGCAACGCCCCGCCCCGCCTGTGCTGAGGCACATGCCGAGTGGCAGGACTGGTCGACACCCAAGCCGCGCGACGGCGTGACGCTCGACCTCGGGCAGTGCGTCGCGGCGATGCGGGAGCGGATCGACGCAGACCATGCCATTGTCTGCAACGGCGCGGGCAATTTCTCCGGCTGGTGGCACCGCTACTGGCGCTACGGCGCGCAGCCATCGCAATTGGCGCCGACCGCTGGCGCAATGGGCTATGGCACGCCTGCCGCCGTCGCCGCCGCGCTGCGCCGCAAGGACAAGCTCGCGATCGCGCTCGCGGGCGATGGCGATTTCCTGATGAACGGGCAGGAGCTGGCGACCGCGGTCCAGCATGGCGCGGATATGCTGGTGCTGGTGATCGACAATGGCGCCTATGGGACGATCCGCATGCATCAGGAGCGCGAGTTTCCCGCGCGCCTGTCGGGCACCACGCTGCACAACCCCGATTTCGCTGATCAATCCGTCGCGCGACGACGCGGTGCGCCCAGCGCGGCGGTCACCGCGTCGAGCGCCCAGCGCTCGCACAGGCCAACGGCGCGCGCAAAGGCTTTGACGAACCCCTTGAGGTAGATCAAACCCGGAAACACGTCGAACCGTTCCGCTTCGATCGCTGCAAGATAGCGGATCGGCACGCGGGTCTCGGCTGCGATATCCTCGATCGACAATGCCCGGCGACGGCGCGCTTCCGCTAGCGCGGATCCCACGCTCCCGCGCGGCTCGACGCGCCAGTCCCCTCTGGCAAACGGCAGAATCGGCTGTTCCATCGCGGCGTTCATCGTCGTCAAGCCCCCCGGCTGGCTGACAATTCCGGGTCGTCCCGGCACGGAACAATGTAATGACTCAAATCGGGCAGCGAGTCGATTCGATTCGCCCATGAAAAAGGGCCATTTCCCGTAGAAAACGGCCCTTTCCGGTCTTAAGCCTGACGGTATGCGTCAGATGTCGTCGCCAAGCGCGCCCTTGATCTTGCCGCCGAGCTGCTGGGCCTTGCCCTCCTGGGCGGCGCCGTCGGCGCGCGTTTCGGGATCGTTGCTCTGCTGCTTGGCCTTGCCAACCGCTTCGTTGACGTTGCCTTTGATCTTGTCGACGAGTTCGCCGATGATGATCTCCATTGGTTCGGGGGTCGGGATTTCCCTATCAACCACCGGTCCCGGTATGAGTTCCGACATATCCGCCCCTGTTTCCGGAGGTTCGGACGATGCCCCACCGGATTATCGACCTGTATCAGCGCCACGCCGCAGCCTTTGACGCCGCGCGCCGCAACAGCTTTCCCGAGCGGACCTGGCTCGAACGGTTTGAGCGGATGCTGCCGCCCCGGGCCGAACTGCTCGACCTGGGCTGCGGCGGCGGCGAGCCCGTTGCGCGCTTTCTGGTCGATCACGGACATCAAGTAACTGGCGTCGATACTTCGATGACGCTGATCAACCTCGCCCGCACCCGGTTTGCGCGCCACACCTGGATCGAAGCCGACATAATGCGCTTTGGCGGTGACAGCGGTGCCTATGACGGCATCCTTGCCTGGTGCAGCCTGTTCCATCTGGAGGTGGAGCGGCAGGAAAAGCTCATCCGCCGCATGGGCGTTTGGCTGCGCAAGGGCGGGGTCGCGTTGTTCAACACCGGTCCTGCCCACGGAACTGCGATCGGCATCTTCGCGGGCGAGGAGCTATATCACGCCAGCCTGTCCCAAAACGAGTATCGCGCGGTGCTTGCCGAAAGCGGGCTGACCGTGGTCAATCATGTCAGCGAGGACGCAAGCTGCGGGGGTTTCACCGTGTGGCTGGTGGGGAAAATGTGATGCGGTTCTTTCTATGGCTGTTGAGCGTGGTGGCGCTGGTTCTGGCCGGCTGGATCGGTGGGCCGGTCGCAATGCAAAGCTATCGCGTGGCAACAGCTGCCAATCCCGAACGCGCCCGACAGGCCGTCGCCTATGCGCTGCTCGACGCCTACCGAGATGCATCCGATGGCGCCATAGCGCCCCCGTCGACCGGTCCGGACACCGCTTCGGTGCGCGAATGCGGCTATGACCCTGCCACGCTGCTGCGGGAAGACGGCGTGCCTTTTTCCAAATCGATCGACTGGGACATCACCTCGCTCAACCTGCGCGCGGGGCAGAGTCACGCACGCGGCGTGCGCGATATCCGCGCGGAGTCGCTCGCGAAAACGCAATCGACCGTCCAGATGTCGGCATTGATCGCGTGCCACGATACGCCCTTGGAATCCGTATGCCGTGGACGCGTGGCACAGATGACCGCAGCCATTGACGGCCAGGAAGGACAGGCGTTGGCGGATATCCGCGCCATGGGCCGCGATTCCGACCGCCGAATCCTGTGCGCCTATCTTGACGGCGCAGCGGCGCGACGCGGGATTGCCAAGGCCGCGCCCGCCCCCACGGCTGCTCCCTAGATCAGCCCCGCCAACGGGCTCGACGGATCGGCATAGCGCCGCTGCCCCATCCGCCCGCTACGATAGGCCAGCCGCCCGCTTTCGACGGCCAGCTTCATCGCGCGCGCCATCAGGATCGGGTCCTTGGCCTCGGCAATCGCGGTGTTCATCAGCACTCCGTCGCAGCCCAGCTCCATCGCCACCGCCGCGTCGCTCGCGGTCCCGACCCCGGCATCGACCAGCACCGGTACCTTCGCGCCCTCGACGATCAGGCGGATGGTCACGCGGTTCTGGATGCCCAGACCCGATCCGATCGGTGCGCCCAGCGGCATGATCGCCACCGCGCCGACATCCTCCAGTCGCTTCGCCGCGATCGGATCATCGACGCAATAAACCATCGGCAAAAAGCCTTCCTTGGCCAGCACCTCGGTCGCGCGCAGCGTTTCGTGCATGTCGGGGTAGAGCGTCTTCGCCTCGCCCAGCACTTCCAGCTTGACCAGATCCCATCCGCCAGCCTCCCGCGCCAGCCGCAGCGTGCGGATTGCGCTTTCGGCGTCGAAACAGCCGGCGGTGTTGGGCAGATAGGTGATCTTCTTGGGGTCAATGAAGTCGGTCAGCATCGGCGCCTTGGGGTCGCTCACGTTGACGCGGCGCACCGCGACTGTAACGATCTCTGCGCCCGATGCCTCGACCGCGGCCGCGTTCTGCGCGAAATCCTTGTATTTGCCGGTCCCGACGATCAGCCGCGACCGAAAGGTCCGGCCCGCGACGGTCCAGCTGTCATCCGCTGTCGCGACGTGATCGCCACCGCCGACGAAGTGCACGATCTCGAGCTCGTCGCCATCCTCGACCATCACCTGTGCCAGCGTCGACCGCGGCACGACCTCCAGATTGCGCTCCACGGCAACCTTTTCCGGTACCAGCCCCAGCTCGCTGGCCAGATCGGCGAGCGACAGACCCGCGTTGACCCGGCGATGTTCGCCATTGACGATGATGGTGATGGTGCCGTCGGCGTGCATGGGTGCTCCTGACCGGTTGAACTTGTCGGGCGCATATAGGAAGCTTTGCGAGCGACCAACAGCTTCGCCCAGTTGGAAGGACCGGCATGCCGCTCACTCGCCGCCGCTTCGTCGAAGGTGCCGCCGCGCTCGCTGCCACCGCGCCGCTCCCGACCGTAACCCAGTCTGCCGCGCCGCTCGACCCCCGCCTGCTGCTCGCGATCCGCGATCATCTGGGCTATTCGGTTGGCTTCCGCCGCAAATTCGCGACCGGCACCTATGCAGCGCCGGGACGCGCCCGTCCGCAGAACCAGCTGGCCGGGACTGTCCGGTCGATTGCGCGCCGCCTCGCGCAGATTTCGGACAGCGAGCCGACCTGCGCGCTGATCCATTGGCGCGACCCGGACGGTTGGCTGCATGGCTGGTTGCTGGACGGCACCGGAGTGATTGCGACCGGCACCAGTGCCAAGCCCTATGACAGCATGGCCTTTCTGCACGATGCCTTGCGGGTCGATGCGCGGACGGCGACGCGGGCGCCGGTACGACGCGGGTCACCGCGCCCGCCCCCACCGTCGGTCGTCAGGCCGACCGACCCGCGCGCGCAGTTCGCCCGCGCCCGGGACACGCTTTTACCGGGAGCGATCGGCGCGGTGTTGGCCGAGCGAAGCGGACGGCTGTTGCTCCTGCCTGCGCGCGATACCGGCTCTGCGCCCTATGCCGCGATGCCGCTGGGCGACGCGATGCTTGCCGATCGCTGGTCGATCGTGGTCCTGCCCGACATCGAGACGCTGACCGATCCGCGCCGGGTGTACGAACCGCGCACGCTCAACCCCCGCAATGCGCTTGTCGTCGGCAATCCCGACCTGTCGCGCGATCCCGCCTATGAATGGAGCGACCTGCCGGGGGCGGCAGAGGAAGCGCAGGCATTTGCAAAGGTGTTCGGCGTGCCGTCCGCGCGGCTGTTGACCGGCAAGGCCGCGACGCGCGAACGCGTGCTGGCAGGCATCGACAATTATGGCGAGGCGAGCATCGTCTATCTCGCCACCCACGGCCTCGCCAACTCGGTCAACCCGATGGACGGCAGCTTCCTCGCCCTGGCGGACGGGCATCTTTATGGCCGCGACCTGCGCACGCCGCGGTTTCAGGCATGGGCGGCGTGGCATCCGCTGGTGATCCTCAGTGCCTGCCAGACCGCACTGGGAAAGACTTTTGACGGTGGCACCTATGGCGTCGCGCGCGGCTGGATCTCGGCCGGTGCGGGTCAGGTGGTGGCGAGCCTGTGGAACGTCAGCGACACCGCAACCCAGCTGTTGATGCTGCATTTTGCCGAACACGCCTTCCTCAAGCGCCAGCCGCCGGAAGAAGCGCTGCGGCTTGCGCAGCTGGACGCGCGCGGGACATACCCCAACGATCCGGCGGCCTGGGCCAGCTTCACCCTGTTCGGCGCGCCCTCCGCGTCGGGCCAACGTCTCGACCTCCGCGCCTTGCCCCGCTAAAAGCACGGACATAACCGCGCGAGTACGCGCGAGCCGGAAATCTATGGCTCCGACACACTCGACGACATTGCCGGGATGCTGGAGGACCGCGCCCGCGACCTCGACCTGACTGTCGATCTGCGCCAATCGAATCACGAAGGGCATCTGGTCGACTGGATGCATGAGGCGCAGGCGCGCGGGGCGAAGGCGGTGCTGCTCAACGCAGGCGCCTTCACCCACACCAGCATCGCGCTATACGATTGCATCAAGTCGATCCGCACTCCGGTGATCGAGGTACATCTGTCAAACCCCCATGCGCGTGAGGAATTCCGGCATCTGAGCTATGTCGGGCGCGCTGCAAAGGGCACGATCGCGGGCTTTGGCGCGCAGTCCTATCTGCTCGCGCTCGAAGCTGCAGCGCGACTTTGATGCGGCGAGCGGTTTGCAAGCCGGGTCATCTTGACTAATAGCCGCCTTTTCCTGCGCGCCGGTCCGGGTTCCGGCGCGAACCGAACATCATTTGAGGTCGCATGAGCGAAGATCACAAAAAGAGCATGCACGTGGATATCGAGCTGGTGCGCCAGTTGGCGGCCGTGCTCGACGAGACCAACCTGACCGAGATTGAGGTCGAGGACGCCGATCGCAAGGTGCGCGTCGCGCGCAAGATCAACGCCGCACCGGTCGCCTATGCTGCGCCAGCTCCGGTGGCGGCTCCGGCACCAGTACCGGCTGCAATGCCGTCGGACCCCGCGTCGATCACCCCGGCGCATGACAATGCCGTCAAATCGCCGATGGTCGGCACCGCCTATCTCTCCGCCGAACCGGGCGCCAAGCCGTTCGTCGCCATCGGCCAGCAGGTCAAGGCGGGTGACACGCTGTTGATCGTTGAGGCGATGAAGGTGATGAACCCGATCGCCGCGCCGCATGGCGGCACCGTCAAGGCGATCCTGGTCGATAACGGCCAGCCGGTCGAGTTCGACCAGCCACTCGTCGTCGTCGAGTAACGCGCTCTCATGTTGAGCCGCACCAGCCCGCTCCCCCACCCGGCCACCCATATGATACTTCCGTTGGGTGGCCGGGTGGGGGAGTGGGCTGGTGCCGCCTAGGATTTCATAATGCCCGAGATCAAGAAACTCCTGATCGCCAATCGTGGCGAGATCGCATTGCGCATCCATCGCGCATGCCATGAAATGGGCATCAAGACGGTTGCAGTGCACTCCACCGCCGATGCCGATGCGATGCATGTCCGTCTGGCGGATGAGGCGATCTGCATCGGCCCGCCGGCTGCGGCGGAGAGCTATCTCAACATCCCCAACATCATCTCGGCGGCTGAGATCAGCGGTGCCGACGCGATCCACCCCGGTTATGGCTTCCTCAGCGAAAACGCCAAGTTCGCCGAGATCGTCGAGCTGCATAACTTGATCTTCGTCGGGCCGAAGCCCGAGCATATCCGCACCATGGGCGACAAGATCGAGGCAAAGCGCACTGCCGGCGCGCTCGGCCTGCCGCTTGTCCCGGGGTCGGATGGCGCGATCAGCGACCTTGAGGAAGCCAAGGCGATCGCGGCCAAGGCGGGCTATCCCGTGATCATCAAGGCCGCATCGGGCGGTGGTGGTCGCGGTATGAAGGTGTGCACGTCCGAGGACGAGCTTGAGACGCTGATGCAGCAGGCCGGCCGTGAGGCAAAGGCCGCCTTCGGCGACGCCACCGTCTATCTCGAAAAATATCTCGGCAACCCGCGCCACATCGAAATTCAGGTGTTCGGCGATGGTAATGGCAACGCCATCCATCTGGGCGAGCGCGACTGTTCGCTCCAGCGCCGCCACCAGAAGGTGCTCGAGGAAGCCCCCTCCCCCGTGCTCGGCCAGGCCGACCGCGAGCGGATCGGCACTATCTGCGCCAAGGCGATGGCCGATATGGGCTATCGCGGCGCGGGGACGATCGAGTTCCTGTGGGAGAATGGCGAGTTCTATTTCATCGAAATGAACACCCGTCTGCAGGTCGAGCACCCGGTGACCGAAGCGATCACCGGCCTAGACCTGGTCCGCGAACAGATCCGCATCGCCGAGGGCCATCCGCTGACGCTGCGCCAGGAGGATGTCCAGTTCCGCGGCCATGCGATTGAATGCCGCATCAATGCCGAGGATCCGCGCACCTTCGCCCCCTCGCCGGGCAAGGTCACGCAGTATCACGCCCCGGGCGGCATGAATGTCCGCGTCGATAGCGGCCTCTATTCGGGCTACAAGATCCCGCCTTACTACGACAGCATGATCGCCAAGCTGATCGTGTATGGCACGACCCGTCAGGGCGCGCTCCGCCGCCTGCGCCGCGCGTTGGAGGAGTTCGTGATTGCGGGCGACGGGATGAAGACCACGATCCCCCTGCACCAGGCGCTGCTCGACGTGCCGGAATTTCAGCAGGGCGATTACACGATCAAGTGGCTGGAAGAGTGGCTGGCGAAACAGGACGCGGCGTGAACGCCACGATCCTTCACAACCCGCGCTGTTCCAAGTCGCGTGAGGCGCTGGCGATCCTGCAGGATGCCGGCGCCACTGTGACGGTGATCGAATATCTCAAGACCCCGCTGCCGCGCGACGAACTGGCGCGGCTCTATGCCAAGAGCGGCATGTCGCCGCGTGACGGGCTGCGCAATGCGGAGGCCGGGGCCAAGGCGCTCAAGGATGTATCGGATGACGCGATCCTCGACGCGATGGCCGCCGACCCGATCCTGATCGAACGCCCGCTGGTCGAGACCGACAAGGGCGTGCGACTGGGTCGTCCGCCGGAGCGGGTGCGAGAAATCCTTTAGCGCTCCGCTTCGCCGTGAGCGGTCAGCGCCATCGCAGCTGTCCAGCAAACGGCCTCAGGCATATTGGCGCGATATCGCCACAATCTCGTCGGTGACATCGATTTTGGTCCCGTAGAGATAGCGCGCGACACCATCTTCCGCTTCGACATCAGCGGTCACCCGGATCCAGCGCAGTTGGCCGTCCGGGCGGCGAATCTTGGCTTCAAAGGTGAAGCTGCCGCACTCGGCGATCGCGGCCGCCCGCAGCTGGCGGAGTTCTTCGCGCGATTCGGCGGAGTACATGGCGACAATGGCTTCGCGCGTGACCGGAGTACCGCGTTCGAGCCCGAACAGGTCGTACACTCCGTCCGTCCAAGTGAGCGAATCGTCGCTGAGATCGCACTGCCAGCGGGCCTGGATCGGAAGCATGTGGCGCGTCATCATATCCATGGCGACTGGTTACCAATCGTTTTCCTAAGGTCTAGTGAACGCGTGACCTTCCGTGCGCTGGCGGCTATCGCTTTGCGATGCCCGCTGGTTCTGAAGACTCGCTGCTCCTGGAGCCCGGCCGCAACTGCTGGCGCACGGCCGACGCCGCACGGCTGTCGGTCATCGTCGATGCGGAGGATTATTTCCGGATCGCCCGCAACGCGATGCTCCGCGCGAAGAAACAGATCCTGTTGATCGGATGGGACTTCGATGCGCGCATCCTGCTGACCCATGCCGACCCGCCCGACCACCCCCAGGCGCCACGCGAAGTGGGCGCGTTCATCACCTGGATCACGCAACAAAATCCCGATCTTGAGGTGCATATCCTGCGCTGGGACATCGGCGCAATCACATCGTTATTGCGGGGGCGGACGCTGCAGACGCTGGTCGAATGGAAGCTGGCCAAGCGCATCCATCTGAAGCTCGATTCGACCCATCCGCCCGGCGCGTCGCATCATCAGAAGATCGTGGTGATCGACGATTGCCTGGCCTTTTGCGGCGGGATCGACATGACCCTGGGTCGATGGGACACGCGCGGCCATGCCGATGGCGATCCGGGGCGGATCAACCCCGGCGGCGAAGCCTATATGCCCTGGCACGATGCGACGACGGCGATTCAGGGTCCGGCCGCCGCGATGCTGGGCGATCTGTGCCGGGAGCGGTGGCATCGCGCCGGCGGGCATCGGATCGAGCGCCCCGCCGTGGATCAGGACTGCTGGCCCGACGGGCTGACCGCGGACTTCACCGACGTCCGCGTCGCCGTTGCACGGACCCAGCCCGAGTTGAATGACGAACCGCCGGTGCAGGAGATCGAGCGCCTCTATCTCGACCTGATCGCCACCGCGCGCCGCTTCGTCTATGCCGAAAGCCAGTATTTCGCCTCGCGCGCGATTGCCGAGGCCATTGCCAAACGCCTCGTCGAGCCCGACGGTCCGGAGTTCGTTATCGTCAATCCGCGCAGCGCCGATGGCTGGCTGGAGCAGACGGCGATGGACACCGCGCGGGCGCGGCTGTTCCAGGCGCTCAAGCAACGCGATCCGCATGACCGGCTGCGGCTCTACCACCCCTATACCGCCGCCGGCGACCCGATCTATGTCCATGCCAAGGTGCTGGTGATCGACGACCGGTTCCTGCGCGTCGGGTCGTCCAACTTTAACAACCGCTCGCTCGGCCTCGATACCGAATGCGATGTTGCGCTGTCGGCGGGATCGGCGGACGAGGCGGCCCGCATCGCCGCGATCCGCGACGGTCTGCTGGCCGAACATCTTGGCACCGATTCGCTGACTGTCGCGGCCAGGATCGAGCGTGAGGGATCGCTGATCGCTGCGGTCGAAGCACTGCGCGTCACCGGGCGAACGCTGCGCCCCTACGAAGTGCCGGACCTGAACAGTGTCGAAGAATGGCTGGCGGAGAACCAGATCCTCGATGCGGGCGATGAATCGCCGTTCGAAGCGATGACCAATGGTGGATTGCTGCGGCGACTGCACAAGCGGTAACCATGTCGCGCGCAAGGGGATGACGAATAGCGCACGTCCCGCTATGCGCGCGACCATGACCCACACCGCTCCTGCTATCACGCCCGAAATCGTCGCCGAGCACGGCCTGTCGCCCGAGGAATATCAGCGCGTCCTGCACGCGATGGGGCGTGAGCCAAACCTGACCGAACTCGGCATCTTTTCGGTGATGTGGTCGGAGCATTGCAGCTACAAATCGAGCCGCATCCATCTGAAGAAGCTGCCGACGACCGCCCCCTGGGTGATTTGCGGCCCCGGCGAGAATGCCGGCGTGATCGACATCGGCCCAGATTCGGAAGGTCGGGGGCAGGCGGCGATCTTCAAGATGGAGAGCCACAACCACCCAAGCTACATCGAACCCTATCAGGGCGCGGCGACCGGCGTCGGCGGCATTTTGCGCGACGTGTTCACCATGGGCGCACGTCCGATCGCCAACATGAACGCGCTGCGGTTCGGCCGCCCCGATCATCCGAAGATGAAGCACCTGATCTCAGGCGTGGTTCACGGCATCGGCGGCTATGGCAATTGCGTCGGCGTGCCGACGGTCGGCGGGGAAGTGAACTTCCACAAGGCTTATGACGGCAACATCCTGGTCAATGCGATGACCGTGGGCGTCGCCGCGACCGACAAGATTTTCTACAGCGCGGCTGCCGGCATCGGAAATCCGGTCGTCTATGTCGGCTCGAAGACCGGTCGTGACGGCATCCATGGCGCGACCATGGCCAGCGCCGATTTCGACGAGCATAGCGACGAGAAGCGCCCGACCGTGCAGGTCGGCGACCCCTTCACCGAAAAGCTGCTGATCGAGGCGTGCCTTGAGCTGATGGCGTCGGACGCGATCATCGCGATCCAGGATATGGGCGCAGCGGGCCTCACCTCGTCCAGCGTCGAGATGGCGTCGAAGGGCGGCGTCGGGATCGAGCTGGTGATGGACAATGTCCCCCAGCGCGAAACCGGAATGACGCCGTATGAGATGATGCTGTCGGAGAGCCAGGAGCGCATGCTCATGGTGCTCAAGCCCGGCCGCGAGGATTTCGCCGAAGCGATCTTCCGCAAATGGGAGCTGGACTTCGCGGTCATCGGCACTGTCACCGATACCGGCCGCATGGTGCTGAAGTGGAAGGGCGATGTCGTCGCCGACATCCCGCTCGCCCCGCTTGCCGACGAAGCGCCGCTCTATGACCGCCCGCATGTCGCAACGCCCAAGCCCGCTGACCTCGCGGACGAGCCGGAATCGACCGACATCGCCGCTGACCTGATCACGCTGATGGGCTCGCCCGATATCGCCTCGCGCCGCTGGATCTGGGAGCAATATGACCACATGGTCGGCGCCGACACGGTTCAGCGCCCCGGCGGCGACGCTGCGGTGGTCCGCGTGCATGGCACCGACAAGGCGCTGGCGATGACCACCGACTGCACCCCTCGCTATTGCTTCGCCGACCCGGTCGAGGGCGGAAAGCAGGCGATTGCCGAAGCATGGCGCAACCTCACCAGCGTCGGCGCGACCCCGCTCGCGGTGACCAACTGCCTCAACTTCGCCAACCCGCAGCGGCCCGAAATCATGGGCCAGATCGTCGGCTGTCTCGAGGGGATGGGCGACGCCTGCCGCGCGCTCGACTTCCCGATCGTGTCGGGCAACGTCTCGCTCTACAATGAATCCAAGGCGACTGGCGGCGGCTCCGCCATCCTTCCCACCCCCGCAATCGGCGGCGTCGGCATCCTTGCCGACTGGTCCAAGTCGATGACGATCGCCTTCAAGGAAACCGGCGACGCAATCATCGCGGTTGGTGAGCGCATGGGCCACCTCGGCCAGTCGATCTGGCTGCGCGAGATCCACGGCCGCGAAGAAGGCCCGCCCCCGCCGGTCGACCTGAAGGCTGAAAAGCGCACCGGCGACTTCGTCCGCGACATGATCGGCCGCGGCCTCGTCAACGCCGTGCATGACGTGTCCGACGGCGGCGTTGCCGTGACGCTCGCGGAAATGGCGCTTGCCAGCGGCATCGGCGCACATATCGATCAGGCGCAGCCCTTTGGCATCGCCGGCAGCTTCTTTGGCGAGGATCAGGGCCTGTACATCGTCACCGTGCCGGACGAAGCGCTGACCGAATTCCTCACCGCCGCAGCTGAGGCCGATGTCCCCGCCGACCCGATGGGCCGCACGATCCGCGACCGCATCATCTTCGAACTCGACGAAGGCGACTGGTGCGTCACGATCGCTGACCTGCGCACCGCGCATGAGGGCTTTTTCCCGGCACTGATGGGGGCCTGACGCCCACCACCAACTCGACCGTCGCCCTGGGCCTGCCCCGGGGACGGTCTCATGGCGCGCCAGCCCCGCATTCCCTCGACCACCCCGCTCGCCGAAAAGCTTGGCTTCAAGCCTGGTATGCGGTTGTTCATCGCTGACATGCCCGACAGCGTGCGCGCGGAGGCGCAGATCGATGACCTTGGCCTCGAACTGCTCGCCGCGCCCTGCACCGGGATCGACGCCGCGCATATCTTCGTCACCGAACGCGCAACGCTCGCGCGCGAAGTCGCCGCTTTGCGCCAATTGATCGCACCCAGCGGCTTCATCTGGGTGTCCTGGCCCAAGAAAGCCGCGAAGCGCGATACCGACATCACCGAGGACACGATCCGCGAGATCGCCCTCCCGCTCGGCCTGGTCGATGTAAAGGTGTGCGCGGTGGACGCCATCTGGTCAGGGTTGAAACTCATGATCCGCAAGGAATTGCGTGCAAATGGATAATGTACCCTCGGTCGCGTGGCGCCCCTATCCCGACATGGACGATACGCAGCGCATCGCCGCCGCACACGCATTCCATGATGCCATGGCCACCCGCCGCTCATGTCGCGCTTTTGCCGCCACCCCGGTCCCGCGCGCAGCGATCGAATGGGCGATCCGCGCCGCCGGCACCGCGCCCAGCGGCGCCAACCACCAGCCATGGCATTTCGCCGTGGTGGAAAGCGCAGCAGGCAAAGCCGCAATCCGGTCGGGGGCCGAGGCGGAGGAGCGCGAATTCTACGCCGGCAAGGCGGGCGCGGAATGGCTGCGCGCGCTCGCCCCGCTCGGTACCGATGCGGACAAATCCTATCTGGAAATCGCGCCTTGGCTGATCGTCATCTTCGGGCAGCGGCGCGGCGGGCTGAACCCGGATGATGATTTCCAGAATTACTATGTCACCGAAAGCGTCGGCATCGCTACCGGCCTGCTGCTCGCCGCGCTCCATGGTGCGGGGCTGGCAACCCTGACGCACACGCCCAATCCGATGAAGTTCCTCAACACCGTCTGCGCGCGTCCCGACATCGAAAAGCCAGTGATGATCGTTGCCGTCGGCCATCCCGCCCCCGACGCGACGATTCCGCTCCACGCGCTGAGCCGGAAGCCGCTTGAGGCGATCTCCAGCTGGCTGTGACGGGGGCTAGCGCAGGCGGACGGACAGGTGTATTCCTTCGGTAACACGGGGGGAGACCAAAGATGACCACGACCATGGCGGGCGACCGTCATTTGACGCTCGATACCGTTCGCGGGGTCGCGGTGCTCGGCATTCTGCTGCTCAACATCATTGCCTTTGCGATGCCAATGGCGGCCTATTTCAACCCTGCTGCCTATGGCGGTGCGGAGGGGATCGACCTGGGCGTGTGGTTCGGCAATTTCGTGCTGTTCGACGGCAAGATGCGCGGGCTCTTTTCCTTCCTGTTCGGCGCTTCGACCCTGCTGGTGATCGAACGCGCGACCGCGAAGGGTGAGAGCGCGGCCAAGGTCCATTATGCGCGGATGATCTGGTTGCTCGTCTTCGGCCTGATCCATCTCTGGGCGATCTGGTTCGGCGATATCCTCAGCCATTATGCGCTGATCGGAATGATCGCCTTCTTCTTCCGCAACGCGCGGGTAAAGACGCTGCTGATCGTCGGCTGCATCCTGCTCGTCATGCAGGTTCTCGTCTCCGCGTTCTTTCCGCTGGCGGCCGCAATGATCCAGGCGATGCCGGGCAAGCCGGGCATGGCAGAGGCGGCCTTGGGCTTCGAGCGTGGCTTTGGTCGGCCAGCGGCGGACTGGCTAACCGAACAGGTCGCGATCCATCGCGGGGGCTGGTGGCAAATCGCCGTTGAACGGTTCAAGGAAGCCCGCTGGCTGCCGCTTGTCGGCCTGATCCAATATGGCTGGGAAACGCTCGCCTATATGCTGTTCGGCATGGCGGCGCTGCGCAACGGGATGCTGACCGGCGGGTGGGAGCGCAAGCGTTACTGGCGCTGGGTGGCGATCGGCTTTGGCATCGGCATCCCCTTCTATACGGCGCTGGCGCTATGGATGGTGCGATCGGATTTCTCGCTGCTGTCGGTTACGACAGCGGTGCTGCCGGCGACCGTGTCAGTGCGCCCCCTGATGATCATGGGCTGGGCCAGCCTGATCGTGCTACTGATGCGCCCGGGCGGCTTCCTAACCGACCGGCTGGCAGCGGCTGGGCGGATGGCGTTCACCAACTATCTGATGACCAGTGTGATCTGCACTACCGTCTTTTACGGCTATGGGCTCGCCTTCTACGGTGCCTTGTCGCGGGCCGAGGTCTATCTGGTGGTGCTCGCGGTGTGGGCCCTCATCCTGCTCTGGTCGAAGCCGTGGCTCGAGCGATTCGCCTATGGCCCGCTGGAATGGGTCTGGCGCAGCCTGGCGCGGGGGCGGCTCCAGGCAATGTCCGGCGGAGCCCTAACGCGCTGATTTGCGAACGTCACGCAATAACTGTTGCGAATCACTCTCACTCGCCTTAGCTTGGCTAGGCGATTGAGAGGGTTCCATGGTCGTCTGCGTTTGCAATGCCATTCGGGAAAAAGATGTCCGCGCTGCGGCGCGTGACGGAGCGATCAGCGCGTGCCAGGCCTATCGTGCGCTCGGTCGTCAGCCGAAATGCGGCCAGTGCGTTCCGTTTGCGCGAGCCATTATCGACGCCGAACGCGCTGCTGCGTAGCGTTCGCAGCTACCCTAACCCGCAGAAAACCGCCATTTTTTGACTGTCTGAAGCGTTCTGCCCGCGCTATACTCGCCCTCGAAGTTCGAACGCGAAAGGTGCGACATGAAGGGCGACCCCAAGGTCATCGATTATCTGAACGAGGTGCTCAAGGGCGAGCTGACCGCGATCAACCAATATTGGCTACACTATCGCCTGTTCGACCATTGGGGCGTCAAGAAGCTCGCCGAGTTCGAGCGGCATGAGTCGATCGATGAGATGAAGCATGCCGACATGCTCGCCGAACGCATCCTGTTCCTCGACGGTTTGCCCAACTTTCAGCTGCTCGGCCGCTTGCGCATCGGCGAAACCGTCGAAGAGGCGCTCAAGGCCGATCTTGAGCTCGAGTATGAAGCCGTCGCGCTGCTGAAGGACGCGATCGAGCATTGTGAGAAGGTCCGCGACTATGGCAGCCGCGACCTGTTCCAGCGGATCCTCGACAGCGAGGAAGAGCATGTCGACACGCTCGAAACCCAGTTCGAGATGATCGAGCGGATGGGGATTCAGAACTACATCCAGCTCAACGCCAAGGCTGAAGAAGCGGAGTAAGCGGTCGCACCGGACTGCCCCCCACCCGGCCACCCTACGCCAGTATTCTATGGGTGGCCGGGTGCGGGAGCGGGCCGGTGCCGGTCAGCGCAGCTGACACAAATCACGCCGCCGGGCGGCGTCCGAACATCGGGCGCCGCTCGACCAGCGGGTTCGCCTCCCGTTCCAGCAGCGCCAACGTCGCCTGAAACAGCGGGCGCAGCTCAACCACCAGCTTGAGCGCTTCGCTCGGCTCGTCGCGGCTTTCGACGCATTGGCGCGCGATCTCCTCGATCGCGGCGGCGCATTCCGCCAGCGGCTCGGCACCGAACTGGCGCGACTCTCCCTTCAGCGTGTGCGCGGGGAGCACCATCGCGGCGGCATTGCCTGAGCGCATCGCGTCTTCGATCCGCGCCACCGACTTGACGCCGTCCTCCTGGAAATAGCCGAGGATGCGGACGAAATTGGCGCCAAGCTGGGCCCGGGCGAGCGCGAACGTCGCCCAATCCACCAGTCGGTTTCCATCGAGGGTCGACACATCAACCTCCAGCCCACTCAATCTGCCTGGATCACAGATATGGGTAAGCCGGTAAACGTCAGGTTGACAGGAAACCGTTTTCCTGTGGAAGGTCGGCCCAGGTCGCAGCCGTTACACTACCGCCGAAACCAGCGTCAGTCGCGGTCGAACGGGTTTTTCGACGGGCGCATCGTCAACCGCACCGGCACCGCGCCAAAGCCGAACTCCTTGCGTATGCTGTTGACCAAATAGCGCTCATAGCTTTGCGGCAGCAGGTCGACGCGCGTGCCGAACACGATGAAGCTGGGCGGTCGCGTCTTGGCCTGGGTGACGTAGCGCGGCTTGATCCGCTTTCCACCCGGGGCGGGCGGCGGATTGGCCTCGATCGCGCGCTCGAACCACCGGTTGAGCTGGCCGGTGGTGATGCGTCGCGACCATGCTTCACGCGTTTCGAACGCGACTTTGATCAGCGTATCGAGCCCCTTGCCGGTCGCCCCGGACACGGTGAGCAGCGGTACGCCCTTGACCTGCGCCAGGCCCTCATCGAGCGCGCCCTTCACGCCGTTGAACAGGCTCGACTGGTTCTCCGCCACGTCCCATTTGTTGAGCGCGATGACGAGCGCGCGGCCCTCTTGCAGCACCTTGTCGGCGATCTTTAGGTCCTGCACCTCAAGCCCCTTGGTCGCATCGAGCAGCAGCACGACCACCTCGGCGAAATCGACCGCGCGCAACGCGTCGGACACTGACAACTTTTCCAACTTCTCCTGCACCTTGGCGCGCTTGCGCATGCCGGCGGTGTCGATCAGCCGCACCGGGCGCTGATTGCCGTCCTCATCGGTCCACAGCCATTCGATCGCGATCGAATCGCGGGTGATCCCGGCCTCCGGTCCGGTGATCAGCCGGTCCTGCCCAAGGATCTTGTTGATCAGCGTCGACTTGCCCGCATTGGGGCGACCGACGACCGCCAGCTTGAGCGGGGCGTCGGGGGACTCATCGTCGTCTTCCGCGACCTCATACTCTTCGCGGTCGATAAAGGGCTGCAGCGCTTCGAACAGGTCGGCGATGCCCTCGCCATGTTCGGCGGAGAACGGCACCGGATCGCCCAGACCCAGCGCCATGGCTTCATGGATACCGGGTACGGCCGCGCGCCCTTCCGCCTTGTTGGCGAGCAGCACGATCGGCGTGCCGGAGCTACGCAGCCAGCGTGCGACCTCTTCGTCGAGCGGGGTGATGCCCGCCCGCGCGTCGATCATGAACAGCGCGACATCGGCCTCGCGCACCGCCGCCTCGGTCTGGGCGCGCATGCGGCCCGGCAGGCTCGCGGGATCCTCATCCTCGAACCCGGCGGTGTCGATGATGCGGAACGGACAACCGAGCAGGTCGCCGTCGCCCTCCCGCCGGTCGCGGGTGACGCCGGGCTGATCGTCGACAAGCGCGAGGCGCTTACCAACCATCCGGTTGAACAGGGTCGATTTGCCGACATTAGGTCGGCCGATGATCGCTACGGTAGGAAGACGCATCCGCGCCCCCTACCGCAACTAGCGCCTCAGCGATAGGCGGTGATCTCACCCTTGTCGCTGAGGACATAGAGCATGTTGTTCGCGACGATCGGGGTCAGGCTGAGCTTGTTGCCCACTTCGATCGTCGAACCCACGCTGCCATCGGACGGAGAAGCGGAGACCAGTTCGCCGCGCGAATTGACCAGCCACAGCCGATCGCCGGCCAGCACCGGCCCAACCCAGGTGATCGGACCCTTCTTGTCCTTCTCGTCGCGCCACGCACGCAACTGGCTGATCCAGCGGATCTTGCCGCTGCCGCGCGCGATGCAGACCAGGCGCGCATCGTCCGTCATCACGAAAATCCACTCGCCCGCGATCCAGGGGGTCGAGATGCCTGCAAAATTCTGTTCCCAAACGCGGTTGCCCGACGCCAGCTCAAACGACGCCATGCGCTCGCCCTGACCGACGGCGTAAACGCGGCCCTGATCGATCACCGGCTCGGCATCGATATCGACTAGGCTGGAGACCGAGGTCGAGATGGTCGAGCGTGACAGCGTATCGGTCCACAGCGCCCGGCCATTTTCGTAGCGATAGGCGTTGAGTTCGCCGGAGGAGAAGCCGGCAACGATCGTGCCCTGCGCGGCGGCCGGTGCCGCCACCCCGAACACGCCCTGGGTTTCCGGGGTACCCGACTGAGTCCACACCACCGCGCCATCGGCCAGCGCCAGCGCGAACAGCTGATTATCCTGCGACACGACATAGGCGTTGCCGAGGAACAGCGTCGGTGCGCCGCGCAGCGGGCCGCCCGGCTTCTTGCGCCACACTTCGGTGCCGGCCGCCGCATCGATCGCGACGACGTCGCCAAGCCCGTTGGTCGCGAACACGCGACCGCCCTCGACGCTCACGCCGCCGCCAAACGCAGCGTTGCGGTTTTCCTTGTCGGACGAGGTCGCAAGCGACCACAGCTTCGCGCCAGTGTCGGCGTTAAACGCGTGGACGACCGCATCGGTGTCGACGACGAACAGCTTACCGTCCGCCACGACCGGCGCCGCGGCGAGCCGCACGCGTCCATTGGTCCCGGCAATCTTCGCCGACCAGGCGCGCACCGGGGTTTGGCCGAGCGCAAGATGGCCCATCGCCTTGGACGCATTGCCGCCCGGCTGGGTCCAGCCAGCATTGACCACCGCCATCGGCAGCACGACCTGAACCTCGCCGATCGATTTGTCGGCGGTGATGCCCGACTCGCCGGCCAGGATGGGCACGCGCTGGCCAAGGACCGGGGTCTTGTTGCCGCCGCCCTTGAAAATGCCGCACGCGCTCAACGCGACCAGCGCCGCAAGCGCGACGGGGATACGAACCGACTTGATCATTGTGCTTTCTTGTCCTCACCCTCGTCGACGATCGCGTCGACACCCAGTACGCCGGCCATCTGAACCGCGCGTTGACGGATCGAACGCGGAACGCTCTCGTCCTTGGCGATCGCGCCATACAGCTTGCCTGCCTCGGCGCGCTTGCCCTGCCGCAGATAGGCACCGGCGAGCATTTCGCCCGCGCTGCCGTACCAGGGGCTGTCCTTGATCGCGAGACCGCTCAGCCGCGCGACGACGGCGTCGGGCTTCATCGTGTCATATTCGATCATGGTCTGCCGAATCAGCGCGAGGTCGCGAAACTCCTGCGGCACCTTGGTGTCCGCGGCGATCGCGCCCATCAGCGCGGCAGCGCCCTTGAGGTCGTTCTTCTGCAGCAGCAGGGCCGCCTGGGTGAAGCGCGCGCCGACGTTGAACCCGGTGGTATCGGATTCGGCGAGTTCCTTCAGCGACGTGTCGGCCAGCTGTGGCTTGTTCTCGCCCAGCGCCTTGAACGCGGCGGCATATTTGTCGCCCTCGGCGGCACGCTGCCCGTCACTATGGCTCTGCCAGTAGAGGAAGCCGCCGAACGCCGCCAGCGCGGCGATCACCGCGACGATGATCCAGCGACCGTAATTCTGCCAGATATGCAACGCCTGGTCCTTGCGGAGCTCTTCATCGACCTCACGCATAAAGACATCGTTGCTTTGCGGGCTCAGCGCCAAGGGGAACTCCATCGGGAAAATTAGGGGGTTGCGGGGGCGGACCTTAGCCGCGCCGGACGGGAAACGAAAGCGTCAGTCCTTCGGCTTATAGACTTGTTCGTCGCCCGGGAAACTCCGGTCGCGCACCGCCGAGGCGTAGCCCTCGACCGCGGCGGAAATGCGGCCAGCCATGTCGTCGAACTTCTTGACGAAGCGCGGGGTGCGCTCGAACAGGCCCAGCATGTCTTCGGTGACCAGCACCTGGCCATCGCACTGCGCCGACGCACCGATCCCGATCACCGGACAGGAGACTGCGGCGACGATTTCGTTCGCCAGCGTCTCCACCACACCTTCGGCGACGATGGCAAAGGCCCCCGCCTCCGCCACGGCCTTGGCATCACCGATGATCTTGGCGAATTCGGCATTGCCGCGCCCACGCGCGCCATAGCCACCCAGCGCATTCACCGCCTGCGGCGTCAGGCCGATATGGCCCATTACGGGAATACCGCGCCCGGTGAGGAAGGCGATCGTTTCGGACATCGCCGCCCCGCCCTCTAGCTTCACGCCGGCCGCGCCCGTCTCCGCCATGATCCGCGCCGCCGATTCGAACGCCTGTTGCGGGCTCGCTTCATAGCTGCCGAACGGCATGTCGATGATGACGACCGAGTGGTAGCTGCCCCGCACCACGGCCGCGCCATGCCCGCACATCATGTCGAGCGTCACCGCCAGCGTCGACGGCAACCCATAGATCACCTGCCCCAGGCTGTCGCCCACCAGCAACACGTCGCAATGCGGGTCGAGCAGCTGCGCCATGCGCGCGGTGTAGGCCGTCAGCATCACCACCGGATCCTTGCCCTTGCGCGCCTGAATCGCCGGGACGGTCAGCCGCTTCATTGGCGCCGGGGTTGGCGTCGCGCGGCTGGTGGACGTGTCGATGGTGAAGGTCGTGGACATGGGTCGCGCTCTAGCGGGGCCAGCGCGGTCACGCCAGCGACCTCGCACTTCATGTTACCCCTTCTTGACTCAATGGTAGATATATATAACATCGAGTCGTTTAGAGTTTACATGGGAGGAAGCGCATGGCGTTTCGAGAAAAGATTGCATGGGTGTCGTTCCTGAGCACCGTGCTGATATGGGGTGCATTCTTCGTCATCCTCGCACTGGTGCCGCATCAGGCGCGCGGGCTGGCGATGCTCGGCCCGTTCATCGTTGCCACGGTCGCGCAGGCGGCCGTGATGATCGCGGCGGCAACGATCTGGGCGATCAGCGCGCCAAAGGAAGCCAACGCCCCCGCCGACGAGCGTGACCGCGCAATTGGCCGCCGCGCGACCGGCATCGCCTATTTCACCCTGATCCTTGGCCTAGTTGGGGTGATCGTCTGGCTGCACTTTGGCCTGCACGGGCCGGACACGATCTTCGCGTTGGCGGGTGCCTTCATTCTTGCCGAAGCGGTGCGGTTCGGCGCCACCGCGCTCGGTTATCGCAAGGGAGTCTGACAATGGCCTATCGGGAAAAGCTCGCCTGGCTCGAGCTGATCGGCATGGTGATCGCCTATGGCGGCTATTTCGTCGGCGTCGGGTTGGTCGACCCGGCCCCGGGCCGATTGGAAACGCTGACCTATGTCGCGCTGTTCGGGGCGGCAACCATGGTTCGGTTGCTGATCCTGGGCACCGGCTGGCTGACCCTGCGCGCGCAAATGGGCAGCGAGGCGCGCGCCAAGCCCGACGAGCGTGACCGCTCGATCGCGCGGCGTGGGGCGGCCATCGGCTATTATGTCCTGCTTGGTCTGATGCTGTGGGTCGGCGTCATGCTGCCCTTGACCGACACCGGCTGGGCGGTGGCTAATTCAGCACTGGCCGCGATCATCATTGCCGAGATCGTGCGGGATGCAGTCATCGTCATCAGCTATCGCCGAGGCTGGCATGGCTAACCCCCCGATCGCCAATCAGATCCGCACGCTGCGCTTCATGGCGGGCGAGATGACTCAGGCCGATTTAGGCGACAGGGTCGGCGTCACCCGCCAGACGATCGCGGCGATCGAGCAGGGCAAATACTCCCCCACACTCGAAACCGCATTCCGCATCGCGCGCGCCTTCGACAAGCCGCTCGAAGAAGTGTTCCAGTGGGAGGGGGATTGACCCCTCCCTTCCGGGTCTCAACGCAGCAGGTCCCTGCCCTTTGCCCTATTCGCGAACCAGAGCTGAAACAGCTGCACAAGCAGGATGAACATGGGGAAATAGGCAACCCAAGCCCCCCGCACGGCGATAATGTCGGTCGCGACGAAGAGCCAGCCAAACTGGATGATCACAGCAACCACCGAAAGTGCGGACAGCATGACCGCAGCAGATCGGCGCATGAGCAACAATATGGCACCGAGCAATCCGCTGAGCACCGCGACGATGTAAACTACGCCATACCATGTCGGGAGCGATGCATAGAGCTGGCGATCATAGTCGGTCGTGCCAGGACCGCCCGGCCCCATGACGAAATGCATGTAGAGCGACGCGCAGCCCATCAGGCCCCACAGGATCAACACTATGGCCCCGACGGTGAACCACACGGGCGCCTTCGACGTCCCTTCGGTCATCTTGTCCTCCCCTTTGCTTCGATCGGGAGAGACTATCCTAAAGCGCGGGCTTGCCAATCATTTCGTTACAGCAACGCTGCTGCCCATTGATCCGGCTTGAACCCGACCAGCAGCCCGCCGCGATATTCGACAACGGGGCGCTTGATCAGCGATGGGTGCGCCGCCATCAGCGCCAGTGCCTTGGCCGCGCCGAGATCGGCCCGGTCGGCTTCGTCGAGCTTGCGAAACGTGGTGCCGGCACGGTTGAGCAGCGGCTCCCACCCCACCGCATCGGCCCATTTCACCAGCCGCGCCGGATCCGCGCCTTCTTTCTTGTAGTCGTGGAAGGCATAAGCGATGCCGTTGGCGTCCAGCCAGGTCCGCGCCTTCTTGACCGTGTCGCAGTTCGGGATGCCGTAGAGCGCGATCATCGGAAGATGCACGCCTGACCAGACCAGAGCGCGGTTACCTTTGCCGGATCGCCCGCGCCATCGAGCAGCCCGGAGAAGTCGCCGCCATCGGTCGAGAACTCACGCCCGAGCGAGCTGTCCGGCACGTCGCTGATCGCCAGCGCATCCGCCACCTCTTTGCGCGTCGACCCGATGCCCGCGCCAGTCGCCGTGGTCAGCTTCGGCTTTGCGCCCTCCAAGAACCAGCCGACAAACTTGTCCTGCTGGAACCACAGGGTCAGTCCGCCGAACTCCACAAAGTCCATCGCCCCTTCGCCGCACTCGCCGTTGCGGCCGGTGTCGCTCGGCTTGCCCAGCGCCGCCGTGGCACCCGTCACCGTCATCTCCCGCGCCGTGCCAAATGCCAGCTCACGGGCACGCCCGCTCTGCGGGTCGACCAGGCTCAGCGCCTCCGGTGCCAGATTGAGCAGCGGAGCGGTCGCGTCAGCCGGAACCGCCATATTCTCGGCCGCGCCTTCGCTTTCATTGACGACGGCTTCTGCGGTCGCCGTGTCATTCGGGGCCGCAGTGTTGGGCAGAGGCGTCTCGCTACACGCCGCGAGCAACATCGGAACGGTCAGGCTTGCGAAACGGATCATTCCCATTCGATCGTCCCCGGTGGCTTGGAGGTATAGTCGTACACGACGCGATTGACG
>NCEF01000008.1 GCA_002280565.1 Sphingomonas sp. 32-66-10 | reverse complement strand
CCATCGCTCGCATCGCCGATCATTCTCAACGCCGGATCGACGAATTGCTGCCATGGAACTACCGCCCAGCCTGACAATTCGGGCTCACCGGACGCTTACGCCGGGTCGAGGGAAAGCAGCGTAAACCATTCCCCTTCCCGATAATTGGTTTTGAGCACGGCCTGCCAACGCTCCGGTTCACGGAACCGCGCGTGCAGCGCGGCGTGGCATTTTCTACAGCATGGATAGATTACGGCGGGCCGATCATATCGCTCCGTGTGCGCGAATATGTAACCGCTCGTTTCGATACGCGCCGGGTCGCTAAAACCGCAAATTGAGCACTCGGTCGGACGAGCTAGTTGGCCGGACTGGAAAAGTCTCCTCTGAACCGGATTGATCTCACAACGCTGCTTCCATGTCCAACCGTTGTAGCTCGTCTGCCATGGCCAACGGGGGTCAGTCATGTCCACAGTCCGACCCCCGGGATACCCACAACACCGATGTTAAACGTAACTTGCTCAGCCGTGGTCACGGCAGTCGGTCGGCCAATATTCGATACACTGATGCACGAGAAATCGACAGCTTCGCTGCGATGGCACTCGCCCCGGTGCCATCCCGCGCAAGTTCGCGCACGTCACGTGCCTTCGCCCGAGCGGTAGGCGCGCGGCCTCGATAACGGCCCTCAGCCTTTGCCTTGGCGATGCCTTCACGCTGCCGGGTCAGCATTATCGCGCGCTCGAATTCCGCGACAGCGGCAAACATGGTCAGGAGCATTCTGCCGCTGGGCGATTTCGTGTCCATCTCTGACCCGCCGAAATCAAGAACTCGAAGCCCGACGCCTTTGCGCTCCAGCGTCCCAACGATGGAGAGCAGGTCAGTTGTCGAGCGGGCTAGTCGATCCAGCCGAGTGACTACCAAGACATCGCCTTCGCGGACGAACTCCAGCGTCATCGCGAGCTGCTCGCGCGCGGCCACCGATGACACCTGTTCAGCGACAATCTTGGTGCAACCCGTTGCAGCGAGTTGCCGCTTCTGCGCTTCAAGCCCCGCTAGCTGCTCCGTCGTGCTGGTGCGGGCGTATCCGACAAACATAGCTAAACCCTCTTGTTTTCAGAAGGATAGCCACCTGCGCAGTGCAGTCCACAACTATGTCTATGATTTAGCGGGATTTTTCATTGAAGCTTGGACCCTGCGAGACACTGCCTCACTGGGTCGATGCGGAACCATGTGAGACAGAGAACGGCGTCAGGGACACTGTCTCACTGGGGCAAGGTCGTGTGGCTCACTTCGGTTTCGGACATACCATGATCACCTGGTCGCGCAGTTTTGTCTGCCTGCAAGTTTTCGGATCAATCTGCGGTGGCGACAACTTTGTTTCTAGAACGGCTATCTTTGTCTCCAATGACGCGATCTTGGCTTCGGCATCGCTCCCATCAGTCCAGATAGACACGCCAACGGGAATAGAAATCGCGAGCAAGCCCAGCACAACAGCGATGAACGATAGGAGCAATCCCCAGCGTGGCATACCGAGCACGGTATCGGCAACTGTCCGCGAAAGGTCGTCCATGTCGAGAAATGTAGACGCAAATGACTTGGAGTGCCCAATTACCTGCCGAACGTAGTCCGGCCTTGTGACGGTAACCGGCGTCAACTGGCTCGCAGGAACAACCTTATGCTTATGAAACAGGATACGGAAAAACGGCATCCCATGCTCAATGACGAACTCGCTGTTACTAAGATTGACCACGGCAGCTGCAAGCGGACCATTCCAACCCGGATCGACGACACCGACATTCAGCGCCAACACACCTTGATGTGTCCACTGCGTTTTTAAGGTTGCCAGTCCCGTGGTGCTGTTACCCAGCTCAAAGGTCTCGGCGGACACAATCCAAACGATCTGCCGTGGCCGTAGGACAAATCGCTGCTGTTGCAGCTCGACGCCGCATCGGATGATCGAACCGACCGTGGCGTCATAAGTAGTCGGACGTTCGCCTCCGGGCACCGCGCCGTGCACAGTGATCTTGCTTGACCGCTCGCTCGCTGTAAGGACCATCTATCCACCCCCGTTCCCATCATGGAGCCAATCCCATACCTCGTTTCAGCACTCAAACCGAGGCGGATCGGTTTTTTATCGAACAGGCAGCGATGGAGCGTTCGCTGTCGGACGATCCAAAGGCGAAGGTGGTAATTCAGTCCGGCGTTGGCGCAATCATCGTGAAAGACAGGGTCGAGATCGCACGTTCTGCGAACGTGCTACCTCCTCGATTGTCAACCGCCTTGCAGTCTCGTGGGTTGTCGGTGGAGGATGCTGACCGCTATTTCGTGATCGAGCATGCCGAACGTGCAGCGATTTTCAAAGCCCTGCTCGCCAACCGCGATCTGCGCGGGAGCACTATATATTGCACGCGATTTCCATGTAGCGACTGCGCGCGCGCGATTATCTGGGCAGGGATCAGCAGGGCCGTTTTTCCATCCGGATTTGCTGGGGAAAGTCGCTGGATCGGAGCGCAGCGGGCGGCTTTGCGAATGTTGCGCGAAGCGCAAATCACGGTTCGATACGTGCGACCTCGGCTCGCCGTGTAGCACTTGCGCAACGGAACAAGTAGAGAACATTTCGCTTGATCGCGCGGCCTGATTGCGTCAAAGTGTCTGAAATCGACACAGGGAGCAAGGCATGGTTATCGCGCGACGGCGGAGTTTGGATCGTAGTGAGTTCCAGCGCCTCTGCGACAGTGCTGGCATGACACTTGAGCAGGCCGCCGCTAAGCTGGAAGTCTCTGAACGCACTGCATATCGCTACGCGAATGGCACTACCCGACCGTCGCGTCTGGCATTGAGTGTCTTGCGTGAAGCCGCCAAGGATGGCGGCTATCAGGCGGAACCGTCCTCTTTGTCTTCACGTCCGAATGGGATGCGAACTCGCAGAAGACCTATGCGCTGAACTTTCGCGACAATCACCCCATCGGCGGTGACATCCGCGAGTTTTCCAAAGACCCGGCGACGGTGCCGGAGCATGACGTGCTGCTGGCGGGTTTCCCCTGTCAGCCGTTTTCCATCGCCGGTGTGTCAAAGAAAAACGCCCTCGGTCGTCCGCATGGCTTCCTGTGCGATACGCAGGGCACGCTGTTCTTCGATACCGCACAAATCATCGCGCATCATCAGCCCGCTGCGTTTGTGCTGGAGAACGTCAAAAATCTCGAAAGCCACGACAAGGGGCGGACGTTCGCCACGATCCTGAACGTGTTGCGCAACGAACTCGGCTATCAGGTCCAGACGCGGGTGATCAGTTCGGAACCGTGGGTGCCACAGAAGCGTGAACGGATTTTCATCGTCGGCTTCCGGGAGCCGACCACGTTCGATCTCGCCAAGCTGGAGATACCGGACAAGGGAACTGGGCCGAAGCTCGGCAGCATCCTAGAGCCTCACGACGAGGTCGATCCCAAATACACGCTGACGCCGCGCCTGTGGGAGTATCTGCAAGGATACAAGGAGAAGCACCAGGCGAAAGGTAACGGCTTCGGTTTCAGTCTGTTTGGCCCGAATGACGTCGCCCGCACGCTGTCAGCACGATACTACAAGGACGGGTCAGAGGTGCTGATCGAGCAGCCCGGCAAGCGTCCGCGTCGCCTCACTCCTCTGGAATGTGCCCGATTGATGGGCTTTGACCGGGGCGACCGACGCTGGCGCATCCCCGTTTCCGACACGCAAGCCTATCGCCAGTTCGGCAATGCTGTTGTGGTGCCGGTTGTTGAGTTCATTGCGAAGGCGATGGAACCGCACATCCGCTCGGCGATCATCTCCCAGCCGGAACGCGCTGATGTTGCAGAAGTGACGCGGCCTGTGCGTGAGCCTATGGCAGCTAATGGCTGACATCGTCTCGACTGCCGTTCGCAGTCGGATGATGTCGGGCATTCGGAGCACCAACACCAAGCCCGAAATGATCCTGCGAAAGGGACTGCACCGGCTCGGCTTCCGGTTCAGGCTGCATGACCGTCGACTGCCGGGCAGCCCTGATCTCGTGCTACCCAAGCATGGTGCCGTTCTTTTCGCGCATGGTTGCTTTTGGCACGGTCACGATTGCCATCTTTTTCGCCTACCCTCGACCCGCACAGACTTCTGGCTGGCCAAAATCAACCGAAACCGCGAGGTTGACGGGCGGTCGCACGCATCATTGCGCGATCAGGACTGGCGGATTGGTGTGATCTGGGAATGTGCGCTGAAAGGTCGCGCGCGACTGCCGCACAACGACGTAATAGATACTTGCTCCGAATGGCTGCGATCAGATCAGCCGGAGTTGGAAGTCAGGGGGCTGTAACGTGCGCAGGGGCTTATTGTCGGATCAGTTCGTGTCGGTCGCCGCCAAGCGCCTCGCGGCAGTCGATACGAGCGCGTCGCAATCCAATCAGCATGAGGTCACAGGGTCCAAGGTCTTGCTGCGCATCTTGGGCGAGCAGACGCGGAGCTTCCCTCGTGGCGGCACCGACGCGCGGTTCGATGCCACCTACATCTGGCTGGGTGCCGAACAGGAAGCCCTGTCGGAAGAGGGCAAACTGTCATGGTATGACAGCCGGGCGAAAGACCCGAAGCGTTCTGCGGAATGGCGGCTCTACTACCAGACCAATACCGTCACAGACCTGATGCGGCCCGGCGACACCTTGTTCGTCGCGCACCGCCCCGATAATCGCCTGTTCTTCATTGTCACGCCCGATGGCACCACGATCCAAAGCCAGTTGCTGTGGCTGTTTGGTCTGTCGGAGCAGCCCGGTTTGCAGTTCGAGCAACGCGAACTGACGCCGGACACGGGCGGAGAACTCGACTTCGCCGCGCGCTACATTCTTGATGAACTCGGCATAGACCCGGACGAACCGGAAGCCGACATGCTCGATGGCCTCATCGCACCCTTCGGTTTGAAGTTTCCGACTACTCGCATTTTTTCAGAACTTGCTCGCAAATCGCTGCCTGACGTTTCCGCCCGCGATGAGCCCGATGCGGCGTTGCTCGCTTGGATGGAGCGAGAGGAACTGATGTTCCGGCGTCTGGAGCGGCGGATAGTGGCCGAGCGCATCGCCAACGGTTTCCTGTCGGCAGGCGATGCTGACGTGGACGGCTTCTTGGGTTTCTCATTGAGCGTCCAGAACCGGCGCAAGGCCCGCGCCGGGCAGGCGCTGGAGAATCATCTCGAAGCACTCTTCACCGCAAATGGCATCCGCTACGTGCGGGGCGCGGAGACCGAGAACCGGAACAAGCCCGACTTTCTGTTCCCCGGTCAGGCGGAATACCGGGATGATCGTTTCGACCCCGCCGGGCTGACGATGCTCGGGGCGAAGTCCACCCTGAAAGATCGCTGGCGACAAGTGCTATCCGAGGCGGCGCGCATCCCGGAAAAGCACCTTTTGACGCTCGCCCCCGGCATCTCGGAGAACCAAACCGACGAGATGCGCGCGAAACATCTCCAACTCGTCATTCCCAAACGCCTGCACGATACCTACCGCCCCGCGCAGCAAGATTGGCTGATGGACGTGGCAGGGTTCGTGCGGTTGGTTGCCGAGAGGCAGGACCGGTTCTTGTCAGGGAACTAGTGCGGTTTAGGCCCAACCGCGCTCGGCATCAATCCGTTAGATGGCTATGGTCAAGAAGATGTTCGAGCTCGACCTCATAACGGACGAGTTCGATTGCGCGCTGCAGGCGGTCGGCTTCCAGACCAACACCATAGCGCCGCCCGGTCTTTTTTGCCCGCGCCCACCCGCAGAGCTCGTCTTTCTCCTGCTCGGAGATATCCTCACGATCCAGCGCGCGTTTGAACGTGTGTCGGAACGAGTGAAAGGTCACCTTTTCGCGGCGATCACCGAGCGAAAGGTGCTTCAAATCGCTGGCAAACCGCTTACCGAATGTCGAGCTTACGGACCGGAATTTGTCAGGCGTGATCTCCGGAAAAAGCAGCGCATCGGGCCTGTCACGTCGCCTCGTAACCCATCCGAGCAAACCAATTGCAATCAACGTCGAATGGACCGGGATTTCTCTTTCCGCGTTCTCGTTCTTAAGCTGCATGTCTTTCGTGAGCACGATGAACGGCGAGCCTCGGGACGAGACGCGGAAGTGATTTGGCGTAAGCTGAAAAATCTCGCCCGCTCGCAGTCCGCCGAACAGGGCGATCAGCGGTGCCCAGTAGCGTGCTCTACGAACGATGTTAGGCCCTGCACTTGAGAAGCCTCGCTCATCGTTCTTGCAGCCCGTGTATATCGGTCGCAAAAATAGCCGTTGAAGTTCCTGTGCTTCAAACGGCAATTTAGAAATCGATCCGTCTGGCTTTGCTTCGATTGGCTCCAGCCCTTCGCCGTAATTCTTGTCAATCAAGTCTTCTTGGTGCGCCCACCGGGTGAAACGCGATAGCGCGTCCAGATATTTGGTCAGCGTAGTATACGCGAAAACGCGGTCGTTTGGCTGGCGCGCGGCAACAATCTGACGCACGTCTGATCCATTTCCGCGCTTCATGAAGTTCGGCGGAAGCTTGGCGAACACGTCTCTAAAGGCAATGCAGTCCGCTCGCTTGAGGTCACTCATCCGCTTGTCTGGGCCGAAAAATGCCCTGATGTGTTGAATTTCTGCGAGATAACGGTCGACTGTCTTTTCGGCACGCCCCTTTGCCATCAGTTCCTGCTGATAGCGATCGAGAGCGTCGCCGAGCATTGTTCCAGCGGCAGGCGGATCAACGAGACGTTCCGCTAGCCCTATCGCCGGGCGGACAAACAGAGCGTCCGTGATGTGATCGGAATAGTTGCCGCGCAAGCGCTCCAGTTCTATGCGCCAGAGCTGCCGCAAGGCCCGATGCACGTAACTGCGCAACAAGCGGCTGGGATCACTCTGGATCGGGGCACGACGCCCAGCCTGCCGAAGCAAGCTGATTTCCGTTTCCATTACCGGATCATAATCGTCGCCGTCTGGATGCTCCAGCCTCGCCAGCAAGTCTTGCAACTCGTTGCATCGCTTTTCCCGCTGCTCAACGGAGAGATTACGGTCGCTGTCGTTCGACAGGTCAAGGCTCTCGCGCGCGTTGAGGAAATATCGCTTCGCTAGTTCCTCTGCCTCGCGAGCCGTAAGGAACGGCAAGTCTGCACTTTCAGGTCGCCGGTTCGGCATGACGCTCCGCACGATCCCACCGCTTTGTTTCACCGCGCCTCCGCGCTGGAAAAACTCCATGAGCTGTTGTCGCGCAGCAGGAAGCCGCTCAAGCGCGACCGATCTATCCTTGGTGTGAAGCGATACCGATTTTTCGGCAGGAACGCCGTCGCGCATCAGGTGTTGCGGGCACCTCATCCGGCACCGATAGACGGCCTTCCTGCGCTCCAGATTTGGATGCCTACCCACGTCTTCCATTCCCCCGTGTGTAACACAGTGAGTGGGTCAGTGAGCAAGAAAAAAGCCCGGATTTCCGCTATCTTGCGCTAATCACAGGCTTCGATGAAGGATTGGTGGAGCTGAGGGGAATCGAACCCCTGACCTCTGCAGTGCGATTGCAGCGCTCTCCCATCTGAGCTACAGCCCCACTCCACCTCCCGACACCGCCGGAAGGCGGTTCGTCTAGCTTTCCTCTGCCCGCTTTGCAACGGCCATCGCGTGGATTTTCCGGTGGCCCGGTCCCTGCCCCTGCTCGTCGCACCGGAACCCCGGTGGGTCGGAACAAGCGCCGCAACTCGTTCATTTTTTTGTCGTGGGGCAGGCGGATGGCGCGTGCCCGGAAACCGGCAGGATGAGGAGGAGCCAATGGGCTACGAACCCTATCGCAACGACAATCGCAATGACTGGGGCGTGAGCGACCGCACATCGTCGCGCAGTTCCGGCTATGGCTATGGCTATGACCCGGATCGCGACCGCAGCCGGTCCAGCGCGCGCGAATATTATGCTGCCCATCCGGAAGAGCACGATCGCTATGGCGCGCGTGGCGGGCGCGACTATGACGATCGCTACACCAGCGGCAGCCGCGGCTATCGCAACCAATATGACGAAGGTCGCAGCGGTCGCGGGCGCGAACGCGGCCCCGAAGGCTACCGCCATGATGATCGCGGCTTTTTTGACCGGGCGGGCGACGAAGTCCGTTCCTGGTTCGGCGACGACGAAGCAGAGCGCCGCCGCGAAGCGGATGCGCGCTATGACGCCCGCTATGGCAATGATGGCCGTGACGATGACTATCATGGCTGGCGCCGCCGCCAGATCGAGGATCTCGACCGCGACTATCACGAATATCGCCGCGAAAATCAGACGCGGTTCGAAAATGAGTTCGGCGCCTGGCGCACCGAGCGCCAGGGGCAGCGCAGTTCGCTCGCCCGCGTGACTGAGCATATGGAAGTGGTCGGCTCCGACGGCGCGCATGTTGGCACGGTCGACAAGGTGCGCGGCGACCGCATCGTGCTGACCAAGAGCGACCCCGATGCCGATGGCCATCACCATTCGATCCCGTCACGCTGGATCGAGTCGGTCGATGACAAGGTGACGATCCGCAAGACGGCGGACGAAGCCAAGGCCGCTTGGCGCGACGAAGACCGCAGCGGCGCGATGTTCGGTGAGCGCGACCGCGGCGACAATCGCGGCCCGCATCACCTCAACCGCAGCTTTTCCGGCACCTACTGACCGGAACTCCCAGGCGGAGCCGGTTCGCCGGTCCGCACCCTTGGGCCCGGGTGGCAACACCCGGGCCATTTCATGTCAGCCAGGGATGGGCTCGGCCGACAGGATCTCGATCGTTTCGCTACGCCCGCCGAAATCGACGCGCTCGCCCACTTCCGCGCCGAGCATCGCGGCGGCGAGCGGCGCCTGAAACGCAATGCGGTCCTGCGCCGGATCCGCCTCGTCATGGCCGACAATATCGATCGACCGCGCGCGCCCGTTCAGGCGAAACCCGACACGCGATCCGATCGCGACCACGTCCGCCTCGGGCACGGGTGCAAGCTGCGCCGTGGTCTGGCGCGTGTGCCAGTAGCGTAATTCGCGCAGCAGTGGCGCGCGCGCCTCCTCGCCCTCGATGCTATCGAGCTGCGCCTCCAGCGCGCGCACCTGTTCATCGATCAGCGCCAGCCCGCGCGCGGTCACCAGATTGGGGCCGGCGGGGATCGGCAGCTCGAACCGGGGTTCCTTATGTTCCTCGTCGCTTTCGCGGCGGAATGCGACACTCATTCAACCATCCTCAAATCGCGCCGCTGAACGTGTCACAGGCGGCAGGGCTGCCGCTGTCCAGCCCGCGCTTCAGCCACTTCATGCGCTGCGCCGATGTGCCATGGGTAAAGCTCTCGGGCACGATCGTGCCCTGCGCCTGCCGCTGCAGCGTATCGTCGCCGATCGCCTCGGCCGCGCGCAGCCCTTCCTCGATATCGCCCGCTTCCAGCCGGTCGCGATTCTGCGCCGCCCATACGCCGGCATAGCAATCCGCCTGCAGCTCGACCCGCACCGACAGTTCGTTACCCTCGACCTGCGTCATCCGCGCCTGCCGCGCGCGCACCTGTTCCATCGTCCCGGTAACATTCTGGATATGGTGGCCGACCTCATGCGCGATCACATAATTCTGCGCGAAATCGCCCGCCGCACCAAAGCGTGTCGCCAGCTCGCGGAAAAAGCCGGTGTCGAGATAGATGCCGCGATCCGCCGGGCAGTAGAATGGCCCCGCCGCCGACGTCGCATTGCCACAGCCCGACTGGACGCCGCCTTCATAGAAATTGAGCACCGGCGCGGGATAGCGCTGCCCGTCCGCCGCGAACAATTTGGTCCAGGTCTGCTCGGTGCTGGTCATCACCCGGCATGCCTGCAACTCCTCCGGCGTGTCGCACGCCTTTTGCTGCGCGACCTGTTGCCCGCCGCTTCCGGTCGTCCCGCCGCCGCTCAGCAGCGCGCCGCCACCACCGACCGTCATGAAGATCGCCGCGCCGATGCCGATCAGCGCGATCGTGCCACAGCCCAACCGACTGCCCAGCAACATCGGCAGCAACGCGAACAGGATATTGCCGCCGCCACCGCCAAACCCGCCCCCGCCAGAGCCAAGGTCGCGGACATTGTCACTGGGATCGAGATCGTCGAGCCGCATGGCCCACCCCCTTTGTTCGTTTCCGTCGCGCCACAATGCCCCAAGCACGATCGCGTTGCATGAAGAATCCCGCATTGCCCTTCGCACTGCATTGCACCACATGTGCGCCATGGCCGACGCCGATCCACAGCGACGCAGCAAACCGGGCCGCGATGCGCCGCTTCCCCTGCCCGGCTGCGTCGCATTGGTGCTGCAGGGCGGCGGCGCGCTGGGCAGCTATCAGGCCGGGGTGATCGAGGCGCTGGCGAGCGCCGACATCGAACCCGATTGGGTCGCCGGCATCTCGATCGGCGCGATCAACGCCGCGATCGTCGCGGGCAATCCGCCCGAGCGCCGGGTCGAACGGCTCGAGGCGTTCTGGGACCGCGTCACCAGCGGCCTGCCCAGCTTCCCGATCTTCCCGCAGGATCAGGTGCGCGAGCTTGTGCACGAATGGTCCGCCGCCGCAGTGCTGATGCAGGGCGTTCCCGGCTTCTTCCACCCGCGCACCGTTCCGCCTTTTCTCGCGACGCCGGGCAGCTGCGCCGCGCTCAGCTATTATGACAGCGCCGCCCTGCGCGAGACGCTCGATTCGCTGATCGACTGGGATCTGCTCAACACCGGGCCGGTCCGCCTGTCGGTCGGCGCGGTCGAGATCGAAAGCGGCAATTTCCGCTATTTCGACACCACCACCGACCGCATCGACGCGCGTCACATCATGGCCTCGGGCGCGCTGCCGCCCGGCCTGCCCCCGGTCGAGATTGACGGGAAATTCTACTGGGACGGCGGCATCGTCTCCAACACCCCGCTGATCCATGTCCTCGATCACCAGCGCAGCGCGATGCTGGTGTTCCAGGTCGATCTGTTTTCCGCCGCGGCCGCGATGCCGCACACGATCACCGACGTGATGGCGCGCGAAAAGGAAATCCGCTTCTCCAGCCGCACGCGGCAGGTCAGCGACGAGCGACTGAAGCTGCGCAAGGAGCGCGAGCTGATCCGCAAGGTGCTCGCCAAGCTGCCCGACAGCCTTGCCGACGACCCCGATGTCGCCGCGCTGCGCAAGGCGGCGGACGAAAAGCCGGTCAGCCTCGTCCACCTGATCTATCGCGCCAATGCGTGGGAGGGGGGCAGCCGAGACTTCGAATTTTCGGCGCGGTCGATGCGCGAACATTGGCAGGCGGGCCGCGACGATGTCGCGCGCACCATGGCCAATGCCCGCCTGATCGCCAGCAACATCGCCGACGGCCGCACCGCCGCCTTCGACCTCGCCAAACGCTAATCAGGAGTATCCCATGTTCCTCAAGGGCAAGTCCGCCATCGTCACCGGCTCCACCTCCGGCATCGGCCTCGCCATCGCCAAGGCGCTGGCGGCCGAGGGCGCGAGCGTGATGATCAACGGTTTCGGCGACGCGGACGCGATCGAAACCGAGCGCGCGGGGCTTGAGGGGATCAGCGGGGCCAAGGCGCTCTATGACGGCGCCGACATGAGCAAGCCCGACGCGATCTATGCGATGGTCGAACGCTGCCATGCCGAGCTCGGCGGGCCGGACATCATCGTCAACAATGCCGGCATCCAGCATGTTGCGAAGATCGAGGAATTTCCGCCCGAGAAATGGGACGCGATCATCGCGATCAACCTGTCCTCGGCCTGGCACATGATGCGCGCCGCCGTGCCGCACATGAAGGCCGCCAAATGGGGCCGCATCCTCAACACCGCCTCGGCGCATTCGCTCGTCGCCAGCCCCAACAAATCCGCCTATGTCGCCGCCAAGCATGGCGTGGCCGGCCTGACCAAGACCATCGCGCTGGAAACCGCGACCGACGGCATCACCGTCAACTGCATTTCGCCCGGCTATGTCTGGACACCGCTCGTCGAAAACCAGATCCCCGACACAATGAAGGCGCGCGGGATGACGCGCGAGCAGGTGATGAACGACGTCCTGCTCGCCGCCCAGCCGACCAAGGAATTCGTGCTGCCCGAACAGGTCGCCGCCCTCACCCTGTTCCTGTGCCGCGACGAAGCGCGCTCGATCACCGGCGCGAATTACAGCATGGACGGTGGATGGACCGCGGCATGATGCGCCCCGCGCTGCTCACCCTCGTCGCGGGGCTGACGCTCACGGCATGCGCCCGCGACGGCCTCAGCCTGGTCGAGACCCCGCCCGAAACGCGCTGGCGCGCCGTCGCGACCGAGCCGGACCGGACGCGGCTGCGCGACTGGCGCAAGGCATGGGTCGCCGCCCTGCCCGCGGCGCGCACCGCCGACAAGGGCGCGATCGCGCGCGGCGGCGCGCTGTTCGAACCCGACCGCGCCATCGCCAACGCCATGCCGCCGGCGGGCGATTATCACTGCCGCACGTTCAAGCTCGGCGCCTATCGCCCCGACCTGCAGACCTTCGCCGAGCGCCCACCGGTGCGCTGTCGCATCGGCCGCGATGGCGAGATGCCGGTCTTCGCAGTGCTGGAGGGCGAACAGCGTCCGTCGGGCACGCTCTATGCCGAAACCGATGCGCGCGTGATCTTCCTCGGCACGCTCGAACTCGGCGACGATCTGAAGGCACTCCCCTACAGCCTCGACCGCAAGCGCGACATGGCCGGCTATATCGAACGTGTCGCCATGGGCCGCTGGCGGCTCGTCCTGCCCTACCCCAATTTCGATTCGCAGCTCGACGTGATCGAACTGGTCCCGGCAGGATAGTCGCCTTCGATCCTCCCCCGCCAGCGGGAGGATCGAAGAGCTTGGCCGTTGCGTCTGCTGACGGCCCGGCTAGGCTGACCCCATGAAAACGCTCCTCGCCACCGCCGCCGCGACGCTCGCACTCGCCTCCCCTGTCGCCGCCGACAGCGTGCGTGACGCAACGACGCGCGAGCTGCCGTCGCTGATTGCGCTCTACCGCGATCTCCACGCCAATCCCGAGGTCAGCCTTGCGGAGGTCAAGACCGCCGCCAAGCTCGCTGCCGAGGCGCGCAAGGCCGGCTATACCGTCACCGAACAGGTCGGCGGCACCGGCGTCGTCGCGGTGCTGAAGAATGGCGACGGCCCGGTGGTGATGATCCGCGCCGATATGGACGGCCTGCCGGTGACCGAGGAAACCGGCCTGCCCTTCGCGTCAAAGGTGCGCACCCGCACGCCCGAGGGGGTGGAGAGCGGCGTGATGCACGCCTGCGCGCACGACACGCACATGACCGCCTGGGTCGGCACGCTGCGCAATCTGGCGGCGATGAAGGATCAGTGGCGCGGCACCGTCGTGATGATCGCGCAACCGGCGGAGGAGAATAGCGCCGGCGCGCTCGCGATGCTCAAGGATGGGCTCTACACGCGCTTCCCCCGGCCGACCCACGCCATCGCCTTCCACAACAGCGCCGCCCTGCCTGCCGGCACCATCGGCATCCGCAGCGGCCCGACCTTCGCCAGCGTCGATTCGGTCGATATCGTGGTCAAGGGCGTCGGCGGCCACGGGGCCTATCCGGCAACGACCAAGGATCCGATCGTGCTCGGCGCGCGCATCGTTTCGGCGCTGCAGACGCTGGTCGCGCGGGAGATCGACCCGCTCGATTCCGCCGTTGTCACGGTCGGCAGCTTCCAGGGCGGGACCCGCCACAACATCATCCCGGATCAGGCGCTGCTGCTGCTCACCGTCCGCGCCTATACGCCACAGGTGCGCAAGCAATTGCTCGACGGCATCGCCCGCATCGCCAAGGGCGAGGCGATTGCGGCAGGCGTGCCGGAGGATCGCATGCCCGTCGTCACCGTGCGCGAGCCCTTCACCCCGCCCGCCGTCAGCGATCCGGCGTTTGCGGGCCAGCTCAAGACGCTGTTCACCGCCCGCTTCGGCGAGACCCGCGTGCAGGACATCGCCCCGACCATGGCGGGCGAGGATTTCGGCCGCTACCCGATCGCCGATCCGTCCGTGAAAGCCGTGATCTACTGGGTCGGCGGCGTGCCGCAGGACGCCTGGGACAAGGCGCAGGCCAATGGCGGCACGGGTCTTCCCTCGCTCCACAGCCCGAAATGGGCACCCGATGCCGAAAAGGTCATCGGCACCGCCGCCGAAGCAATGACCGCAGCGGCGCTCGATGTGATGAAGCGGTAACGTCCGTTTGCCCTGAGCCTGTCGAAGGGCCGACGCCACCGCTGTCAGTAGCCGCCCTTCGACAAGCTCAGGGCAAACGGCTGTTCAGCTACTTCGCCGCATCCTTCTTCCTCGCCAGCTCCGCCTCCTTCTCGGCATCATAGCCAGTCGAAGGTGCCGCATGATGCGCATGGATCGGCTGGGTGCCCGAGGGCGGATCGGACGCATCCATCGATTCGTCCAGCGCGCGGTCGAGCCGCGCCTGCTTGCTCTCGGGGTTCTTATCCAGCCGCTCCGCGATGCTCTCGTCGGTCCCGGCGTCGCCGCGCTTCTTGTCGTCGTCCATCGTCTCTCTCCCGATTGGGTGGACGACGGAAACGCGCACGAACACTGTGGCGTTCCGATCCCAAAACGCAGAAGGGCCCGGCCATCGCTGGCCGGACCCTCCCGAAATCGCCATCGGCGTCGCGGATTATTCGCGGTTGCCGATCAGGCTGAGGATGAACTGGAACATGTTGATGAAGTCCAGATACAGCGTCAGCGCACCCATGATCACTGCCTTGCCGACCATGTCGGTGCCGGCGACATACTGATAGACGCTCTTGATCCGCTGCGTGTCATACGCCGTCAGACCCGCGAAGATCAGCACACCCGCCACGCTGATGATCAGCGACAGCGTGCTCGACTGGGTGAAGATGTTGATGATCGACGCAACGATGATGCCGATCAGGCCGACGATCAGGAAGCTGCCGAGGCCCGACAGGTCCTTCTTGGTCGTGTAGCCATAGAGGCTGAGGCCCGCGAAACCGGCTGCGGCGGCGAAGAACGCCTGCGCCACCGAAGTCCCGGTGTAGCGCAGCAGCAACGTCGACAGCGACAGGCCCATCAGCACCGTGAACGCCCAGAACATGCCCTGCAGCGCGGGCGTCGAAAACTTGTTCTGGCCAAAGCTCATCGCCAGCACGATCGCCAGCGGCGACAGAATGATCAACCACACCAGCGGCCCGCCATTGGCGAAGACCGAATAGGCGATCGATTCGGTGCCGCCCCATGCGAACATGAGGGCAACGATACCGCTGAGCAGCACGCCCGAAGCCATATAGTTGTAGATTGAAAGCATGTAGGACCGCAGCCCCGCATCATACGCGGCACTATCCCGCGTACCTGCGGCCGTCGCAAACGGTGCGGCGGTCGAATGGGGGTCAGACCAGTTCGCCATCTCAAACTCCTTTGCCCGGCGGTCTCTGGATATTGGCCGCCCGGATGTGATCGAATATCATGGTTCTGCCGCGCAGATTCAAGGAAAACCGGAATCGCCGCCTCTGACGAAGTGGGTTAATGCCCGCTTATGCACCGTCTGTTCGTCGCATTGCGCCCGCCAGCCCCGATTCGCGACCTGCTCATCGATGCGATGGACGGGGTCGACGGTGCGCGCTGGCAGGACGAAGATCAGCTCCACATCACCCTGCGCTTCATCGGCGAGGTCGATTCGCGCACCGCCGAGGATGCCGCGACTGCGCTCTCCGCGATCCGCGCCGCGCTTCCCCCGCTGCGCATCGCCGGATGCGGGACGTTCGAAACAAAGGGTCGCCCGAACGCGCTCTGGGCGGGGGTAGCGCCGCGCGATCCGCTGGCGGCACTGCACAAGAAGATCGACCGTGCACTGTTCGCCATCGGGCTGGAACCCGAACACCGCGCCTATGTCCCGCACATCACCCTGGCGCGGCTCGCGGGATCGGCGGGACCGGTCGACGCCTTCCTCGCCCGCCAGGCCGCGCTGACCAGCCCTGACTTCGCGGTCACCCACATGACGCTGTACGAAAGCCACCTTGGCCATGGCGGCGCAAGCTACGAGCCGGTCGCGCGCTACGCGCTGACCGGCTCGTAGGGGAAATTATCCCGCCGCGAACACGCCGCACGCGACGCGATCACCGCTATTGCCCGACGGATCGGTCTTCTGGTCGTCCTTGCCCGCATGCACCACGAATGCCGAGCCATCGGCGTCGAGCAGCTGCGCCATCGTCCCCGACCGCAGCGTAAAGGTCAGCGTGCCGGTGCCGTCATCGGCGACGGTCAGGTTGGGCATGTCGCCGGCATGCGAGCCCTGCGGATTGTCGAGGCCATGCTGGGTCGAGGCCGGATTCCAGTGCCCGCCCGCCGTGGTAAAGGCCGGCGCGTCGCACTTGCCGGTCATATGGACATGCACGCCATGCTCGCCCGGGGTGATCCCGGTGACGGAAACCGTGACCGCCAGCCCTTCGGCCGTGGTGGTGACCACTGCACTGCCCGCCGCGCTGCCATCGGCCTTCGCGAGCGTTGCGGTCGCGCTTTCGGCGGCGGCGCTGCCATTATCCATCGGCATCGCGTCGTTGCCCATCATCATCGTGTCGTTGGCCATCATCGTGTCGTTCACAGACATGGCCGTGTTGTTCGTCTCTGCGCCACCGCAAGCAGCGGTCAACATCAGCGCGGCAATCGCGCAGCTGGTCCGGATCATCTCATCTCTCCTGTTCTGAAAGCCCGCGACCCCAATGGCCGAGCAGCGGAAAGGGTTCCGTATGTCACGCCCGCGGATGGGCGTTGCGATAGACGTCAAGCAGGTGCGCAGCGTCCACCGCGGTGTAGATTTGCGTCGAACTGAGGCTGGCATGGCCCAGCAGCTCCTGCAAGGCACGCAGATCCGCCCCGCGCCCCAACAGATGCGTCGCGAAACTGTGGCGCAGCGCGTGCGGCGTGGTCCGCTCGGGCAAGCCCAATTGCACCCGCGCCTTGCGCACCGCCCGCCGCACCAGCGCCGGATCGAGCGGCCCGCCCCGCGCGCCGCGAAACAGCGGCTCCCCCGGCGCGGTGCCATAAGGACAGAGCCGCACATACGCCTCCACCGCCGCGCGCACCTGTGGCAACAGCGGCACGATCCGGGTCTTGTCGCGCTTGCCCGTGACCCGCAGCGTTTCGCCCAGCGGCAGCGCCGCACCGGTCAGCGCCATCGCCTCGCCGATGCGCAACCCGGCGCCATAGAGCAGCAGCAACACCGCCAAGTCGCGCGCCGCGATCCAAGGTTCGCGCGCATCGTCCGCCACTTCCTCGGCCAGCGCGACCGCTTCATCCGGCGACACCGGGCGCGGCACGCCCTTGCGCACACGCGGCCCGCGCAGGCGAGGCAGCTCGGCGTCCTCCCCACCCGCAAAGCTGAGAAACGCCCGCACCGCCGACAGCTCGCGCGCGGCGCTGGCATTGCCGATCCCGTCATTGCGCCGCTGCGCCAGATAGGCGCGCAGGTCGGCCGCGCTCACCTTGCCCAGCGCCGCCCGATCCACCGCCCCGCCCCAATGCCCCGACAGAAAGGTCATCAACCGCGCCGCCGTCGCCTCATAGGCCCGCACCGTATGCACCGACCGCCGCCGATCCCGCGCCAGATGCGCGCCGAAGAGCAGGGGGAGCGGGCGGTCGTCCATTGCGGCACCCTAACCATGCGGGGCACGCGCGTCATGGTTCAATCGGCGCAACTTTCCGCCTAAGACACCTCCCATGATCAATGCCGCCGGCCACCGCCTCGCCTATCGCCACAGCCCCGGCACCGGGCCGACCATCGTCTTCCTGCCCGGCTATGCCTCGGACATGAGCGGGAGCAAGGCGGTCGCACTCGAAGCCTGGGCGCAATCCACCGGCCGCGCCTTCCTGCGCTTCGACTATGCCGGTTGCGGCGAGAGCGAAGGCGCGTTCGAGGATCAGACGCTCGCGAGCTGGCGCGACGACGCGCTGCTGCTGCTCGACCGCCTGATCGAAGGTCCCGTCATCCTGGTCGGGTCGTCGATGGGCGGCTGGATCATGCTGCTGGTCGCGAAGGCCCGGCCCGATCGCGTCGTCGGGATGGTCGGCATCGCCGCCGCCCCCGACTTCACCGACTGGGGGTTCACAGAGGCGCAGAAACTGACCTTGCTCAACGACGGCCGCCTCGAACAGCCGTCCGAATACGCACCTGAACCCACCGTCACCACCCGCGCCTTCTGGTCGTCGGGTGAGGCGAACCGGCTGATGCACGGACCCATCGACCTGCCCGTCCCCGCCCGGCTGATCCACGGCCAGCGCGACCCCGATGTGCCATGGGAGCGCAGCGTCACCCTCGCCGGCCTGCTCCGTTCAGACGATGTGCAGACAATTCTGGTCAAGGACGGCGACCACCGCCTGTCGCGCCCGCAGGACATCGCCCTGATCCTGCGCACCCTTGAGGATCTCGTCTCCACATTATGATGCTCCTGCTTCTCGCCGCCGCCGCCCAGACCGCCCCCGTCGGCCCGCCCTCGCCCGAGGAACAGCGCTGGGAACGCTGCGTCGAACTCGCGGTCGATGAACCCGCTGCCGGGATTGCCGAGGCCAATCGCTGGCGCATGGCGGGCGGGCGCTTCTTCGCCGAACAATGCCGCGGCATGGCCTATGCCCGGCAACAGCGCTGGGTCAGCGCGGGCGGCGCATTCGAAACCGCCGCGCGCGAGGCCGAAGTCGCGCGCGACCGTCGCGCCTCGAAATATTGGGCGCAGGCCGGCAATGCCTGGCTCGCCGCCGGGGAGGCCGCCAAGGCACGCGCCGCGCTCGACGCCGCGCTCGCCACCGGCACGCTTGAAGGTCTCGAACTCGGCGAAGCCCATCTCGACCGCGCCCGCGCGCTGGTCGCATCGGGCGATCTGGCGGGCGCGCGCAGCGACCTCGACAAGGCATTGGTCCACGCGGCGAAAGACCCGATGGCGTGGCTGCTATCCGCCAACCTCGCGCGCCGCACCGGCAATGTGCCGCTCGCCCGCGAGCATATCGCCAAGGCGCTGGAAATGGCAGGCGACGACGCCTCGGTCCAGCTCGAGGCCGGTAACATCGCTGCCGTTGCACGCGACGAAGCCGGGGCCAAGGCCGCCTGGGCCCGCGCCGCGCAGCTGTCGCCCGACGGCCCGATCGGCGCCTCCGCCCGCACCGCGCTCCAACAATTTGCCGAGCAGCAATAGACTCCCGCTGCATCCTCCCTATCTCTGGCCCGAACCAGCGACAGGGACTCCCGATGCATTACCTTCACACCATGATCCGGGTGACCGACCCGGACGCCTCGATCCGCTTCTTCGAACTGCTCGGCCTCAAGGAAACCCGGCGGATGGAGAGCGAAAAGGGCCGCTTCACCCTGATCTTCCTCGCCGCCCCCGGCGATATCGCGGCGGACACGTCCGAAGCCGATGGCCGCCCGCGCGCCGAGGTGGAGCTCACCTATAACTGGCCCCCCGCGGACGGCAGCCCCGCCGAAACCTATAGCGGCGGCCGCAATTTCGGGCATCTCGCGTACCGGGTCGAGAATATCTACGAAACCTGCCAGCGGCTGATGGACGCTGGCGTCACGATCAACCGCCCCCCGCGCGACGGCCATATGGCGTTCGTGCGCAGCCCCGACGGCATCTCGGTCGAGCTGCTGCAGGACGGCCATCTCGAACCCGCCGAGCCCTGGGCATCGATGCCGAACACCGGGGTCTGGTGATGGCAATCGAGGTCGTCCGCATCCCTGCGCTCAGCGACAATTATATCTGGCTCGCGCATGACGCCGCGTCGGGGGAGACGATCGTCGTCGACCCCGCCGTGGCGGAGCCGGTGCTGGAGGCTGCCGCAGCGCGCGGCTGGACGATCTCGGCGATCTGGAACACCCATTGGCACCCCGATCACACCGGGGGCAATGCCGCGATCCAGGCCGCGACCGGCTGCACCATCATCGCCCCCGCCGCCGAAGCCGCGAAGATCCCCACCGCCGACCGGCTGGTGGCGGAGGGCGACACGGTCATGCTCGGCGCGTTCCAGGCAGAGGTGATCGACGTCCCCGCGCACACCGCCGGCCATATCGCCTATCACCTGCCCGAAGCGGAGATCGTCTTCGTCGGCGACACGCTGTTCGCGATGGGCTGTGGCCGCCTGTTCGAAGGGACGGCGGCGCAGATGTTCGCCAACATGCAGCGCCTCGCCGCGCTGCCGGGCGAAACCATTGTCTATTGCGCGCACGAATATACCCAGTCGAACGGCCGCTACGCACTGGTCGCCGAACCGGACAATGCAGCGCTGATCGAACGGATGGCCGAAGTCGATGCGATGCGCGCCCAAGGCCTGCCGACCGTGCCGACGACCATCGCGCTCGAACGCGCCACCAACCCCTTCATGCGCGCTGCATCGGCAGAGCAACTGGCCGAACGCCGCGCGGCCAAGGACAGCTTCCGGGGCTAACCCACCCGCCGCTTCCACGTGACCACGCGATAGGCCCACACCACCACCACCGCCGCCGTGGTAACGACCGCGACCGGCCCGACATAGACCTGCAGCTCCTCGAACCGCGACCCCAGCAGCAGTCCGGCATAGGCCAGCACCGCATTCCAGATCGCGCTCCCGACGAAGGTCGCGAGCAGGAAGCGCGGCATCCCCATCTTCGCCATGCCGGCCGGGAGCGAGATCATCGTGCGGAAGGTGGGCAAGAAGCGGAAGAAGAACACCACCCACAGTCCGTGCCGGTTGAAGAAGCGGTTGAGCTGCTCGACCTCGTCCCAGGTCAGCGTCAGCCAGCGCCCGTACCGCTCCACGAACGGCTTCAACCGCGCGATCCCGATCCAGCGCCCCACGGCGTACCAGAACATGTTGCCCAACGTGGTGCCCAGCGTCGCGACGATCAGCAGCGGGGTCATGTCCATGTCGCCGCGCGCAACCGCCATGCCGCCCAGCCCCATGATCACCTCGGACGGGATCGGCGGAAACACATTCTCGAGCGTCATCAGGATGAAAATCCCGACATATCCGCCCCAGGCGATCAGGTTCAGAATGAATTCGGTCATAAGGGGCGCCAAACGCTGGTCGGGGAAAAAGGATCAGCTGCGCGCGGCAACCCGGCGCTCGATCGCATCCCAGATCATGGCGGCGGTGTCGGTTCCGTTGAACCGGTCGATCGCGACGATCCCGGTCGGCGACGTCACGTTGATCTCGGTCAGCCACTCGCCACCGATCACGTCGATCCCGACAAAGATCAGCCCGCGCCGCTTGAGTTCCGGTGCCAGCGCGGCGCAGATTTCCTGCTCCTTCGCGCTCAGCTCGGTCTTCGCCGCCGTCCCGCCGACCGCCAGGTTCGAGCGGATTTCGCCCTCGCCCGGCACGCGGTTGACCGCCCCCGCCACCTCGCCATCGACCAGCACGATGCGCTTGTCGCCCTTCGCCACATCGGGAAGGAACGCCTGCACCATATGCGGCTCGCGGTACGCGGTGTTGAACACCTCGATCAGGGACGACAGGTTCGCGCCGTCGCTCTCGATCTTGAAGATCGCCTTGCCGCCATTGCCGTGCAGCGGCTTGACCACGATCGCGCCGTGCTTGGCGAGGAACGCCTTCGCTTCATCACAGTCGCGCGTGATCAGCGTCGGCGGCATGAAGCGCGCATAGTCGAGCACCCAGACCTTCTCGGGCGCATTGCGCACGCTGGCGGGATCGTTGACCACCAATGTCCGGTCGGCGATCCGCTCCAGCAGATGCGTCGCGGTGATATAGCCAAGGTCAAACGGCGGATCCTGCCGCATCAGCACGACATCGGCTTCCTCGCCCAGATCGAGCGCCACCGGGTCGCCAAACGAGAAATGATTGCCCGCAACGCGCTGCACGGTCACCGGATGCGCCTTGGCCCACACCCGCCCATCGGCATAGTTCAGCGCCTCGGGCGCATAATGGAACAGCCGATGCCCGCGCGCCTGCGCCGACAGCATCAGCGCAAAGGTCGAATCGCCCGCGATATTGATCGAATCGAGCGGGTCCATCTGGACGGCGACGGTCAGCGGCAAGCGATCCTCCTGTGTCATCGCGCGGAGGTAGGGATGCCGGACCGGAATGTCACCCGATCCAGGCATTCTCGATATGCCGCGGCCGCACCCCGGGCGCGAGCAGCAGCACATCGACCCGGATATCCTCGCCATTGGCAGCATAGCGCGGCATCAGATATTCCGCCGCCGCCGCAACCCGCGCCAACCGCCGCTCATCGATCGCGAAATCGAGCTCCGCCGCCGACTTGCGCGCCTTCACCTCGACAAACGCAACCAGTCTGCCCCGTTTGGCGACCAGATCGACCTCGCCCGCCGGCGTCCGCACCCGCCGATCCAGAATCCGCCACCCCCGCAACCGCAAATACCACGCCGCGCGCGTCTCCCCGTCGCGGCCCGATTGCTCGGCGGCGCGGCGGTCTCTCACCCTTTGAGCTCCATCGCCCGCGCATACAGCGCCTTGCGGTCCAGCCCCAGCCGCTTGGCCACCTCGCCTGCCGCCTTCGACACCGGCAGCCGCGTCAGCGCCTCGGCCAGCGCGGCATCGGCATCCTCCGCGCTCGCCGGCGCCGCCTCGCCAGGCGGGGCGACCACCACGACGATCTCGCCCTTCGGCCCGCCATCGGCATAGCGCGCCGACAGCTCGGTCAGCGATCCCGTCACGCATTCCTCAAACTTCTTGGTAATCTCGCGCGCCACCGCCGCCTCGCGATCCCCCAGCCCCTCGGCCAGCGCCGCCAGCGCCGCCGACAGCCGCGGCCCGCTCTCATAGAGCACCAGGGTCGCACGCACCCCGGCTACCTCCGCAATCGCCTCCGCCCGCGCCTGCTGCTTGCTCGGCAAAAACCCCATGAACAAAAACCGGTCGGTCGGCAGCCCGGCCAGCGTCAGCGCCGCAATCCCCGCGCACGGCCCCGGAATCGTCACTACCTGATGCCCAGCCGCCCGCGCGTCGCGCACCAATTTATATCCGGGGTCGGAGATCAGCGGCGTCCCCGCGTCCGACACCAAAGCCACCGCCTCAGTCGCCATCCGCGCGACCAGCCCCGGCCGCACGGCTTCGGCATTATGATCGTGATACGGCGTCATCGGCCGCTTTGCGCCCAAATGCCGGAACAGCCCCGCTGTCACACGCGAGTCCTCAACCGCAACCACATCGGCGTTCAGGAGTATTTCAGACGCACGCGGGGAAAGATCGCCGAGATTGCCGATCGGCGTCGCGACGATGTAGAGGCCGGGCTCGAGAACAGAAGTCATTGGGGAACGTCATGGCAGAGGCAGCAGCGAAACGCCAACCGGGCATGTCGCGGATCATTCGGGGAATCGTGATCGGCGCGGCGCTTGCGCTGTCTGCCTGCGTCCGCCCCTCGGCCCCGCCGCCCGAGCCGGCGCGCCCTGGTCCGACTCAGCCGGTCCGCCCGACCACCCCGCCGCCGGTCCGTCCCGGCCTGCCCGAAGCCGACACCGAACGTCACCGCGTCGCGCTGCTCGTGCCGCTGTCGGGCACCAATGCCGGGATCGGCCGCAGCCTCGCCAATGCAACTCAGCTCGCGATCCTCGATCTCAAGGCGGACAATGTCCGCATCACCACCTATGACACCGCGCTCGGCGCGACGGCGGCGGCGACTCGTGCGCTTGCCGATGGCAACAAGCTGATTCTGGGGCCCTTGCTGTCCGAAGACGCCCGCGCAATCGCCCCGCTCGCGCGCCGCGCCGGGGTGCCGGTGCTCAGCTTCTCGAACGACACCGGCGTCGCCGGCAACGGCACCTATGTGATGGGCTATACGCCCGCTCAGTCGATCGAACGCGTGGTCGATTATGCGCGGCGCAGCGGCGTGACCGAATTCGCCGGGCTGATGCCGACGGGCCTCTATGGCGACCGCGCCAGCACCGCCTTCCTGCGCGCGGTCGAGGGTGCGGGCGGCAAGGTCACCGCGCTCGAAACCTATAATCGTGGCGCGCCCGCGATGAACGCTGCAATCGCCCGCCTCGCCCGCTCGCCGTTCCAGGCGGTGCTGATCGCCGACAGCGCGAGCGGCGCAGTCACCGCAGTCCCCGGCATCCGCCGCGCCAACGCCAGCGCCAAGGTGCTCGGAACCGAATTGTGGAACAGCGATTCGGCGGTCGGCGGCATGACCGCGCTCAACGGCAGCTGGTTCGCCAGCGTGTCGGACACGCTCTACCGCACCTATGCCGGCAAGTATCGCGCCCGCTTCGGTGCCGCGCCCTATCGCCTGTCGACGCTCGGCTATGACGCGGTGCTCCTGACGGTCCGCATCGCGCGTGACTGGCGCCCGGGCGACAATTTCCCGACCGATCGCCTCAGCGACAGCGGCGGCTTTGGCGGGATCGACGGCGCCTTCCGCTTCGGCCGCGACGGCGTCGCCGAACGCGCACTGGAGGTGCAGGAGATTCGCGGCGGCACGACGGTCACCGTATCGCCCGCCCCGCAGAGCTTCGGGCGGTAAGTCAATTCCTCCCCCAGCTTGCTGGGGGAGGAACTACAGAACCACCTCGCGCAAGATTCCCTCCAGCACCGGCATCCCCGCATCGGTAACCCGCAGCCGCTCGCTATCGCGCACAATCAACCCATGCGCCGCGAGCCGCTCCACTGCGGCCAGATCGACAAACCCCGCCCCGATCCGCGCCAGATCGACCCCTTCCGCCAGCCTTAGCCCCATCACCAGCGCCTCGGTCGCGCGTTCGGCCGCCGTCAGCGCCGTCTCCTCCTGCATCCCATGCCCGTTGCGGGTCACAGCGCCGATCCAGTTCTCCGGCTTCTTGTGCCGCACCGTCGCGCACCCGCCGCGCCGCCCATGCGCCCCCGGCCCGACCCCGGCATAATCGGTGTAGCGCCAGTAGCTGAGGTTATGCCGGCTCTCCGCCCCCGGCCGCGCATGGTTCGACACCTCATACAGCGGCAGTCCCGCCGCCCCGGTCAGCGCTTGCGTCACGTCCCACAAATCCGCCGCCGCATCGGCGTCGGGGATCACCAGATCGCCCTTCTCCGCCAGCGTCGCAAAGCGAGTCCCCGGCTCGATCGTCAGCTGGTACAGCGACAGATGCTCGGTCCCGAAGCTCAGCGCGCGTGCGAGCTCCGCCTCCCAGTCCGCCACCGACTGTCCCGGCCGCGCATAGATGAGGTCAAAGCTCACACGCCCGAAATGCCGCTGCGCCGTCGCCAGCGCGCCCAGCCCCTCGGCGACGCCGTGCGCCCGCCCCAAAAACGCCAGCGCATCGTCATCCAGCGCCTGCAACCCCAGCGACACCCGGTTCACCCCCGCCGCCGCGAGATCGGCAAAGCGCGCCGCCTCGACCGATGACGGATTGGCTTCCAGCGTCACTTCCAGATCGCCCTGCGGCGTCCATGCCGCCACCGCCGCATCGATTACCGCCGCCACTGTTTCGGGCGGCATCAGCGACGGGGTGCCGCCCCCGAAGAAGATCGACCCCAACCGCCGCCCCGGCAGCACCGCCGCCTCATGGGCCAGGTCGGCGAGCAGCGCCTTGCGCCACGCATCCTGGTCCACCACCTCGCGGACATGGCTGTTGAAATCGCAATAGGGGCATTTGGAGACGCAGAACGGCCAGTGGACGTAAAGCGCCAGCGGGGCCGCAGCATTCGGTTCGGAACCATTCATGTTGCGCGCGCTATGCGCCGGATCGGAAGTTTCCGAAAGATGCTGCTCCTCCCCCTCCTGCTCCTCGCCGCCTGCTCGCCGCAGAGCGAAGCCCCCAAGGACGAAGCGCCCCAGAACGAAGCACCGAGGCAAGTCGTCGAGCGCCGCGACTCGCTCACCCCCGCCCCGCGCGGTGCCGAGCGCCTGCGCACCGCGATGCTCGACGCGCACAACGCCGCCCGCGCCGCGGTCAAGGTGACGCCGCTGACGTGGGACGATGCCCTCGCCCGCGACGCCGCCGCCTATGCCCGCGACCTCGCCCGCCGCGGCGCGTTCGAACATTCGCGGCAACCCGTCGGCCCCACGGCACAGGGCGAAAATCTGTGGAAGGGCACGCGCAGCGCCTATCGCTACGAAGAAATGGCTGGTCACTGGGTCGCGGAGAAACGCGACTATCTCAACCGCCCGATCCCGAACATCAGCGCCACCGGCCGCTTCGTCGATGCCGGCCATTACGCCCAGATCATCTGGTCGCGCACCACCCGCGTCGGGTGCGCCCTCGCCAGCAATCTGCGCGAGGACGTGCTGGTCTGCCGCTACGCGCCCGCCGGCAATGTGATGGGACAGGTGGCGTTGCCCTAACTGACCTTGTCACCCCGGATAGATGCCAACCGCGCCTTCATCCGTTCCACCCGCGCGAACGACTTCTCCTCGCGCCCGAACAGATAATAGTTCGGCTTCCGCCCCGCCGCCTCGTCGGCCTCCAGCCGCCGCTCCAGCTTGCGAACGCCAAAGCTGCCTTTCATGCAGCACACGCACCCGCACGGCGCCATCCCGTTGGCGCCGGGCATATAGCGCCAGCCCGTAACCTGCGGCAGCATCTTGAAGCGCAAAATCTCGCTCCGTCCGATCGGCCGGGAAATCGTCACCTGAAACCCCTCGGGCGAGGACGGCAGCGCGCGCCCGCGCTGCACCGCCTTCGACGCCTTGTCGGCGACCCGCGCCGCCGCTGGATCGCGCTGCTCGGCGGCCAGCATCAGCGCCACCGCCTCCGCCGCGCGCATCGTCACCGGGGTGCCGTTATAGTGCGAGACCTCGACCATCTCGTCATCGGGGATGCGGAAATAGACTCCCGCGATCGTCCCGCCCCCCATCCGCCGCAACTCGCGTAGCCATTGATGCGCGATGTTAAACGCGCGCGTTACCGGCAGCGCATAGATGCGGTCGGGCCGCCATCCGTCGCGCTTCACGAACGCGATTCCCCCGCGCCGGATGCCGGGCAGGTTGCGATGGCTGGTCAGGTGGACAAAGGTCGCCATGCCCCCTGCCTATCGCCGCATGCCCGCAACCGCCAGCACAAGACCGAATTTGTCAGGGACCGCACCTGACCATCATGCGTTGTGCGCCCATGGCTGACACCGATACCCCCCGCGCCCTGCTGCTCGTCGCGCTTCAGGATTTGCACGATGCCGAACGGGCGTGGATCGAGCGGTCGGCCGACCTGCAACGCAATGCATCCTATCGCATCGCCACCTATCTCGCCGAAGAGGCGCGGGTCGCACAGGAACAGGCGGAGCGCCTCACATCGGCGATTGCGGCGCTCGACGGCGAGGTTCAGGGTCCGCCTAATATCTGGCTGCGCGCGATCCTCGACGATGCGGCGCGCGACGCCGACACCATTGCCGCCGGCCCGCTGCGTGACACGGCACTGGTCGGGGCCTTCCGCAAGGGCAAGCAGGCCGAGCGGGTCAGCTACGAAACCGCAATCGGCCTTGCCCGGCGGATGCACCACGACGACCTCGTCCGCACGCTGACCGTCTCGCGCGACGAGGAGGCGCGCACCGACGCCGCGCTGGTGCTCCTGCTCGACTCGATCCTGCGCGACCTTCCGCTCTAGAACACCGCCGCAACCAGCTGCGCGAATGCATCCGCGCGATGGCTCATCGCGTGCTTTGCCGCCGGGTTCATCTCGCCAAAGCTGCGGTCATGCCCCTCGGGCACGAACATCGGGTCATAGCCAAAGCCCCGGTCGCCGCGCGGCGGCCAGATCAGCGTGCCGTCGACCCGCCCTTCGAACCATTCGACATGCCCGTCGGGCCAGGCCAGCGCCAGCGCGCACACGAAATGCGCCGCGCGCGACGTGCCTTCGGGCAGCGCCTCGAGCAGCGTGTTGACCCGTCGCATCGCGCGGTCGAAATCGCGCCCCTCACCCTCTTCGGGCGTAAGCGCGGGAATGCCCGGATCGGGCAACCCCCAGCGCGCCGAGAAAATCCCCGGCTCACCGCCCAGCGCATCGACGCACAACCCGCTATCGTCCGCCAGCGCCGGCAGGCCCGACAGGTCCGCCGCCTGCATCGCCTTCAGCTCGGCATTGGCGACAAAGGTCGTGCCGGTCTCTTCGGGCTCGGGCAGGTCGAGCGACGCAGCACTGATCGGCTCGATCCCAAAGGGGGCGAGCAGGTCGCGGATCTCGCGCACCTTGCCCTCATTATGACTGGCGATGACCAGCTTGCCGGGGACCAGCTTGCGGATCGCCTGCGGCTCCCGGCCCTCGCCGCTCATCGTCCCGCGGCCTTCAGCTGCGCCGCGAAAATCTCGCCGCACCCGATCCGCGCAAGCCGCAGCAGCCGCAGCAAGCCTTCCTCATCATAGGTCGCGCCCTCGGCGGTCGCCTGCGCCTCGGCAATCTTGCCATCGGCCAGCAGCACGAAGTTCGCATCCGCATCCGCCGCGCTATCCTCGTCATAGTCGAGGTCGAGCACTGGATTGCCCTGATAGATGCCGCACGACACCGCCGCGACCTGCTGCGTGATCGGATCGCCGGTCAGCTTGCCCTCGGCGATCAGCTTGTCGACCGCCAGCCGCAGCGCGACCCAAGCGCCGCTGATTGCCGCCGTGCGCGTCCCGCCATCGGCCTGGATCACGTCGCAATCCAGCGTGATCTGCCGCTCGCCCAGCGCCTTCAAATCGGTGACCGCGCGCAAGGATCGCCCGATCAGCCGCTGGATTTCCTGCGTCCGCCCCGACTGCTTGCCCTTCGCCGCCTCGCGGCTGCCGCGCGTATGCGTCGCGCGGGGCAGCATGCCATATTCCGCGGTCACCCAGCCCTCGCCCTTGCCGCGCAGGAACGGCGGCACCCGCTCCTCGACGCTCGCGGTCACCAGCACCTTGGTATTGCCAAAGCTCACCAGCACCGATCCCTCGGCATGGATGGTGAAATTCGGTTCGATGCTGATCGCACGCATCTGATCGGGGGCGCGGCCGCTGGGGCGCATAATGGTAATCTCCTGTAGCTCTTGGCCAAGCACCTAGACGCGACCGGCGGAACGCGCCAGCCTCTGCGGCGGTCCGGCCGACAGGACGAAATCAGGCCTCACGCGCATCCTGCGTTGGTCCAAATGGACAATTCCGCACACGCAAAACACCATTTACCCAAATTACCCCGAGCGCGATGTTCGGCGCGTCAGCAATATTGGGGGCAACAGATGCAGATATCGCTCTATTATTTTCCGATCTCCTGCGCGCTCATTCCTTATATCGCGTTGACGGAAGCGAATGCCGATTTCGACGTATGGACCCTCAACTATGCCAACAAGGAGCATCTGGCGCCAGAATATCTGCGCTTGAATCCAAAGCACAAAGTGCCCCTGCTCCTGGTCGACGGAGAACCACTTACCGAGAATATCGCGATTCTGCAGTGGATCGCACGCACCTTCCCCGATGCGAGGCTCCTGCCGCATGGCAATGACGAGTTTCAGGCAATCTCGCTGATGGCGTGGTGTGCATCCGGCATTCATCCATTCCTGACACCGAACATTCTTCCCCAGCGTTATTGCGACATACCCGGATCGGAAGAAAGTGTCCGGCGCTGTGCCCAAAAGATGCTTCACGAAAATTTCAGAATCGCCGAAGATCGGCTGAACCAGAAGGAGTGGTTCTTTGACCATTTTACGATCACTGACGTATACTTCTTCTGGTGCTTCCGCCGCGCTAAGCAGTTCGCGATCGACGTCTCCGCATATTCGAATTGCAACGCACATTTCGATCGTGTGACACATCGTACCAGCGTTCAAAAATTGCTTGCGTTCGAGGCGGCCGCTCTCGCATCCGATTCCGTTCCCTCATAATTCCGCGCGATGGCGCTGAAACGAACGAGTCCTTGAGCGGCGCTATGAGGACGCTACATCAGCAGTGTGACCACCCCGCCCATCACCGAGCTGACCGACCGCGCCCGCGACATTTTCCGCGTCGTCGTCGAATCCTATCTCGACGCGGGCCAGCCGGTCGGATCGCGCACCATCTCGCGTGCGCCCGGCCTCAACCTCTCCCCCGCCTCGATCCGCAACGTGATGCAGGATCTGGAGGAGCTCGGCCTTCTCGCCGCGCCGCATACCAGCGCGGGGCGGATGCCGACCGATCTGGGCCTGCGCCTGTTCGTCGATGGCATGATGCAGGCCAACGAGCCCTCGGCGGAGGAGCGCGCCGCGATCGAGGCGCGGGCCGACGCGCGCGGCCCGGTTGAAGAGGCGCTCGCCGCCACCACTGCTGCGCTGTCCGGCCTCTCGGCCTGCGCCGGCATGGTGCTGGTGCCCAAGGCAGAGCGCGTGCTGCGCCAGTTCGGCTTCGTCCCGCTGGGCAACGACCGCGCGCTTGCGGTACTGGTGGGGGAGGACGGGTCGGTCGAAAACCGCGTGGTCGAATTGCCTCCCGGCCTGCCCCCGGCGACGCTCGAACAGGCCGCCAACTACCTCACCGCCACGCTCGGCGGCCTCACCTTGTCGCAGGCCCGCGCCCGCATCGCGCATCAGATTGCGAGCGAACGCGCCGCGCTCGACGATGCCGCCCGCACCCTGGTCGAACGCGGCCTCGCGGTCTGGTCGCAGGATGGCGACGATCGCCCGGTGCTGATCGTGCGCGGTCAGGGCCGCCTGCTCGAATCCGCGCTGGCCGAGGATCTCGATCGCGTCACCCGCCTGCTCGACGAGCTGGAGGGCAAGGAGGAAATCGCCCGCCTGCTCGACAGCGCGCGGGAGGCTGACGCGGCACGCATCTTCATCGGATCGGAGAACAAGCTGTTCGCCCTGTCCGGCTCCTCCGTCATCGCCAAGCCGGTGCGCGCGATGGACGGCCGCGTCGTCGGCGTGGTGGGGGTTATCGGCCCGACCCGGTTGAACTATGCGCGCGTCGTGCCCATGGTGGATTTCACGGCATCGACCCTGGCCAGATTGCTGGCCTGAACCATAAGAAAATACGCAGGAACCATGACCGAAGAAAGCAAGACCGAAGCGACCGACGACCTCCGTCAGGAAACCGCAGAGGCCGCCCCCGAAGTGGCCGAACAGGACCGCATCGCCGCGCTCGAGGCGGAACTCGCCGAAGCCAAGTCCGCAACCCTCTACGCCCGTGCCGAGGCCCAGAACCTGCTGCGCCGCGCGCAGAAGGAGGCGGAGGACGCGCGCAACTATGCCGCCACCGGCTTTGCCCGCGACATCCTCTCGGTCGCCGACAATCTCGGCCGCGCGCTCGCCGCAATCCCTGACGAGCTGCGCGAGGACGACAAGATGAAGGGGCTGATCGTGGGCCTCGAAGCGACCGGCCGTGAGCTCGACAGCGTCTTCGCCCGCCACGGCATCTCGAAGATCAGCGCGCTCGGTGAAGCGCTCGACCCGAACCGCCATCAGGCGATGATGGAAATGCCCAGCACGGACGCTGAACCCGGCACGATCGTGCAGGAAATTCAGTCCGGCTACATGATCCGCGACCGCCTGCTCCGCCCGGCGCTGGTCGGTGTGGCCAAGAAGCCGGATTGATCGCAATTCCTCCCCTGAGCGCGCTCAGGGGAGGGGGACCGCCCGCGCAGCGGGTGGTGGAGGGGCTGCCCCGTAGGGGCGGTGTTTTGCTGACCCGTTCACAGCTGTGCATCCGCGGCGGCAACGATCTGCCGCGAACGAAACAACCGGTCCTCGACATCCTCCCGAACCATCTCGATCTGTTCGCTGGATAAAATCCAGGGAGCGGCAGCGACTTGCAGGTATTCGCCCCTTTGCTCTGCACTCATCGACCACCAGCCGCTATGAAAGCTTTCCGCGAACACCTCTCGGGCGATGCGCGACAAATCATCCCGCGTGAAGCAGTCGCCGACCTCCCGCGGTGGCAGGTTTGATGCTCGATCCAGCTGCCGGATGAGATCCGCGAGTGGCCCGTGGAACAGGGTTTCGGGATCGAAGCGCTCGCCAAACTTCGCCTTCATCAACAATGTCAGCATCACCGTGGCGGACCCGTTCAACCGGATCGTATCCGTCTCTGGGTCAAAGTGCGGAAAACCTGGGGTCATGCACCGAGCGTAGGATAGCCAGCGCCGCGAGCCAACCATTCGCGTCTCTCCAGTAGCGCCCGCCCAACATCTCCCCTATCTCCACCCCATGTCCGGCCGCTTTGACTCCATCCCCCACCGCCGCGCGATCGTCGACCGGCGGGCGCTGGCGGACGATCTTGCCGCGCTCGATGCCCCCGAACCGATGCGGCTGCGTCAGGCCGCGGCGCTCCGGCTCAAGCAAGCGCTGGAGGATGGCCGCGCCGAAATCGCCCGCCGCCTGATCGACCACCCGGCCAAGGGGCATGAAAGCGCGGCGAGCGGCGCGTTCCTGATGGATCAGCTGCTGCGCACCCTGTGGGACTTCACCCTCGCGCGGCTCTACCCCAACAGCAACCCGACCGCGTCCGAGCGCATGGCGCTGATCGCGGTCGGCGGCTATGGGCGCGGCGAGATGGCGCCGCACAGCGATGTCGATATCGGCTTCATTACGCCCTGGAAGCAGACCGGGTGGAGCGAGCAGGTCATCGAATCGATGCTCTATTCGCTGTGGGACATGGGGCTGAAGGTCGGCCACAGCTCGCGCTCGCTCGACGAAATGGTGCGCGAGGCACGCGGCGATATCACCGTCCGCACCGCCCTGCTCGAGGCCCGCTATATCTGGGGCGACACCGCGCTCTATGACGAGGCCGCCGCGCGCTTCAAGGCGGAGATCCAGAATGGCAGCGCGCGCGACTTCATCGCGCAGAAGCTCGCCGAGCGTGACGAGCGCCACCGCAAGATGGGCGACAGCCGCTATGTGGTCGAGCCGAACATCAAGGAGGGCAAGGGCGGCCTGCGCGACCTCCACACCCTGTTCTGGATCGGCAAATACGCCCATGGCGTGCGCGAACCCGCCGATCTGGTCGAAGTCGGGCTGCTGACCAAGCTCGAATATCGCCAGTTCCGCCGCGCCGAGAATTTCCTGTGGGCGGTGCGCTGCCATCTCCACAATCTTTCCGGGCGCGGTGAGGACCGGCTGACCTTCGACTATCAGCGCGAGATCGCCGAGCGGATGCGCTATGCCGACCGCCCGGGCAAGTCGAAGGTCGAGCGCTTCATGCACTTCTACTTTCTTCAGGCGAAGATGGTCGGCGACCTCACCGGCGTTTTCCTCGCGCATCTGGACGAGAAGTTCGCCGCACGCGGCAGCCGCTTCGGCCTGCCCCGCATCCGCCGGTCCCCCCGCAAGCTCAAGGGCTTCGTGCTCGATCGCGGTCGCCTCGCCCTGCCCAACGACGACTTCTTCCGCGAAGACCCGGTGCGGCTGGTCGAGCTGTTCCAGCTCGCCGACCTGCACGGCCTCGAAGTCCATCCGCTCGCGATGCGCGCCGCCAATCGCGATGCCAAGCTGATCGCTGACTGGCGCGACGACCCGCGCGCCAATGCGCTGTTCATGGATGTGCTGACGAGCCCGCGCGATCCCGAAACCGTGCTGCGCTGGATGAACGAAGCCGGGGTATTCGGCCAGTTCGTGCCGGACTTTGGCCGTGTCGTCGCGCAGATGCAGTTCGACATGTACCACCATTTCACGGTGGACGAACACACGATCCGCGCCGTCGGCCTGCTCAACCGCATCGAAAAGGGCGACCTCAAGGAAGATCACCCGCTCGCCAGCGGCATCCTCGATCAGGTCGCCTCGCGCCGCGCGCTCTATGTTTCCGTCCTGCTGCACGACATCGCCAAGGGGCGTGGTGGCGACCATAGCGTCATCGGCGCAGAGATCGCGCTCAAGCTCGGCCCGCGCTTCGGCCTGACCGCGGCGGAGACCGAGACGGTGTCGTGGCTGGTCCGCTACCACCTGCTGATGTCTGCCACCGCGTTCAAGCGCGACCTCAGCGATTTCAAGACGATCCTCGACTTCACCGCCGTGGTGCAATCGCCCCAGCGGCTGATGATGCTGCTGATCCTCACCGTCGTCGATATTCGCGCGGTCGGCCCCGGCGTATGGAACGGGTGGAAGCGCCAGCTGCTGACCAACCTCTTCGAAAGCGCCGAGGAAGTGCTGCGCCTTGGCCACAAGCAGCGGGGACGCGGCGAGCGGATCGCGGCGAAACAGGCGGCGCTGGCGCAGGCGATCGGCGGCGACACCAGCGACTTCGTCCGCCGCCTCGCCGACCCCTATTGGGTGGCGGAGCCCGAGGATGTGATCGAACGCAATGCCCGCTTTATCGCGCGCGTGGGCGATGCGCAGCTGTCGGTCGAGGCGACGGTCTATCCCGATCGCGGTGCGACGCTCGTCACCGTCTATGCCGCCGACCATGCCGGTCTGTTCTACCGCATCGCCGGCGCGATCCATGCGGCCGGCGGCAACATCATCGACGCGCGCATCCACACCACGCGCGACGGCATGGCGCTCGACAATTTCCTGGTGCAAGACCCGCTCGGCCGCCCGTTCGACGATCCCGGTCAGCTCGCCCGCATCGAAACCGGCATTGCCGAGGCGCTCGCCAACCGCGCCAAGCTCACCGAACGCCTCGCCGCCAAGCCCTTGCCCCGCCCGCGCGCCGACGCCTTCACGATCGAACCCAATGTGCTGATCGACAACAAGGCATCGAACCGCTTCACCGTGATCGAGGTGCAGGCGCGCGACCGCCCGGCTTTGCTCCACCACCTCGCCTATGCGCTGTTCCAGTCCAAGGTGACGATCCACAGCGCCCATGTCGCCACCTATGGCGAGCGCGCGGTCGACACCTTCTACGTCACCGATCTGACCGGCGACAAGATCAACGCGGTGCTGCGCCTCAAGTCACTCGAACGCCGCCTGCTCGACGCAACCTCGGGCCAGGGCGAGTTCGCCAGCGCGGCCTAAAAGTCCTCCCCGGAACGGGGAGGGGGACCATGCGCAGCATGGTGGAGGGGGCCCGAGGCAATCGCTTCGGTTCGAGGAGGGCCCCCTCCGTCAGCGCTGCTCCTTTGGAGCAGTTTATCCTGAGCACCGCCGCAAGCGGCGTCGAAGGGCGCCGCCACCTCCCCGTTCCGGAGAGGACTACATAGCCCCTTCGTCTGCCCGGCCTTGAGCCGGGCCAAGGCTTCTTCAGCAACGCCAGCCCAAGGCAGCCCGGCCCCGGGTCAAGCCCGGGGTGACGAGAAGGATGGATTCACCCGACTGTTTCCCTACACTCCCCCCATCACCACGGGGGAGGCGACAATGGGCGTACTCGGCATGGGCGGGCTGTTCTTCCGGGCACAGGACCCGGACGCCCTCAACACATGGTATCGCGAACATCTCGGCATCGGCGCCGGCTGCGTTGCCGAGGATAGCGGCGGCGATGTCAATGAATGGACCTGGCACACGCAGGGCGGCCCGATGGTCTTCGCCCCGTTCAAACAGGCAACCGACTATTTCGCCGCCGACAAGCAGTTCATGATCAACCTGCGCGTCCGCGATCTCGAAGGGATGCTGGAACAGCTCAACGCGGCTGGGATCGAGGTGCTGACCGACCCGGCATGGGACTCGCCGGAAGTCGGCAAATTCGCCCGCATCCACGATCCCGAAGGCAACGCCATCGAACTGTGGGAGCCGCCGGCATGACCGCCGTGTGGATCGCGCTCGGCGCGGTCGCGATTTCGCTGGTGACGGTGCTCATCTCGCTCAATGCGGCGAAGGAAGCGAAACGCAAAAAGGACAATGGCGACGGCGGCACCACCTATGCCAGCGACACCGGCGACCGCGACCGCACCGATAGCGACTCGGGGGGCGATGGTGGTGGAGACGGCGGCGGCGGCGGAGATGGCGGCGGCGGCGACTAAAATCCTCCCCCGCCAGGGGGAGGTGGCGCCGAAGGCGACGGAGGGGGAGGACGGCTGCGCCCTCTCGACCATCGTGCTTCCGCCCCCTCCGTCAGCTACGCTGACACCTCCCCCTGGCGGGGGAGGACTGCACACACCCCATCGTCAGCCCGGCCTTGAGCCGGGCCAAGGCTTCTTCTTTTCCAACGTTCGAGAAAAGCCCAGCCCCGGGTCAAGCTCGGGGCGACGTGCTCAAGTCAGCGGGCCGGACAAAGCGCGCTTCACCGATCTCGGCTCCCCGCTGCTTCGCAAATCGCCATGCGGCGACGGTGCCAAGAATCGTTGCCACGGCGACGATGATCGGAACTACGGCACTTCCGCCAGGAGCCTCATTCCACCACAGGATCAATGAAGCCGAAAAGCCCATCACAGCGATGGCGACGGCACCGCTGTAATCGGGATTGAGCCGCCCGCTCCACCTATTCTTCGGTCTGGGTGACGGATCAAGCGCGCTCCCGACAATAGCCAGCAGGAACATCGGGAGACCAAGCGTATCGCCGAGCACGCTCCATCTTTCCTCAAAGCCGGGGTCAGACATCTCAAGATAACGCGTCAGCACATAAGCGCCAAACGCCATAGTGGCGATGAGATAGGCCGTACGGGACAGGTGTCGGCGCAGTCGACGGCTCAACTTCATCATCCCCCTCAATCCCGCTGCCACACCCGCACCCAATCGACTTCCATCGCCGCCGGGAACGCCTTGGGGTCGATCCCCTTCTGCCCGCCCCAGCCGCCGACCGCGACGTTCAGGATCAGATATTCGGGCGTTCCGAATGGCCAGGTGGCGGAATCGCCCTTCTTGTCATTCTCGAACCGCATATAGGCGCGCCCGTTCATCCCGATCAGGATGCGGTCCTCATTCCAGTCGAGCTGATAGGTATGAAAGGTCTCGCACACATCGGGCTGCACGACATGCGCGCCCTTTTGCGTCTGGGCGACATGGTTGTACGCGCCGGTATGCACCGTGCCATGGACGCGGCCATTGTCCCAGCCGACATGCTCCATGATGTCGATCTCGCCCATTGCGGGCCAGCCCTTGCTGTCGTCCGACGCCAGCATCCATATCGCCGGCCAGATGCCGCGCCCGCACGGCAGCTTGGCGCGGATCTCGAAGAAGCCATAGCGCCAGTCGGCGATGCCCTTGGTGAAGATCTTGCCCGACGCATAATCCTGCCCGCCATGATCGGGCTTGTCGGACAGCCGCTCCTGCGTCGCCGTGAGGATCAGCCGCCCGCCTTCGACCCGCACATTTTGCGGGCGCGCGGCGGCGTAATATTGCTTTTCCTCGTTATACCAGCCCAGCTTGTTGCGGGCGGTATCATACGCCCAGCGCTTGGGGTCCGGCAGGCCATCGACATCGAACTCGTCCGACCAGACCAGCTTGGCATCCGCCGGACGGACGAGCGGCTCGTCCGTCCCGGCGGTGATCGGCGGGCTGTGCACCACTTGCGCAGCCGCAGGAAGCGGCGCGGCCAGCGCCAGCACCGCAAGCGCCGCCACCCTCATTTGGGCGACAGCACCATCAGCATCTGGCGGCCTTCCATGCGCGGATAGCTTTCGACCTTGGCCACTTCGGCGGCGTCTTCCTGCACGCGCTTGAGCAGGTTCATGCCCAGCTGCCCATGGCTCAGCTCACGACCGCGAAAGCGCAGCGTGATCTTGACCTTGTCGCCCTCGCCGATGAACTTGTGCACCGCCTTCATCTTCGTCTCATAATCATGATCGTCGATGTTGGGACGCATCTTGATCTCCTTGATCTCCTGCGTCTTCTGCGACTTGCGCGCGAGGTTCGCCTTTTTCTGCGCCTCGTATTTGAACTTGCCGACGTCGAGATATTTGGCGACGGGCGGATCGGCGTTCGGGGACACTTCGACCAGGTCGAGGCCCAGCGCCTGCGCCTGTTCCATCGCTTCGCGCGTGAGCATCACGCCCAGATTCTCGCCTTCATGGTCGATCACGCGAACCTTGGGCGACTGGATGAATTCATTGAAGCGCGGGCCGGTCGGCACCGGGGGCGCGAAACCGCGCCGGGACATGGGGGGACGTATAGGAACAGCTCCTGTTATAATTTCGACGACTTACGATAACGCAGAAACGCGCGAGCGGGTAGCCCCGCCGCGCGACCCTGACGAAAAAGCCACACGCTGTGGCGCGCGGGTTACGCCTTCATATCGGGAGGCGTCGCGGCATCCGCAAGCATCGCGATCGCCTCGTCGAGGCTCATCACCTTCTGCCCCTCGCTGCCCAGCGTGCGGACGGCGACCGTCCCCTCCTCCGCCTCGCGCTTGCCGACGACCAGCAAATGCGGAACCTTCGCAAGGCTGTGCTCGCGCACCTTGTAGTTGATCTTCTCGTTGCGCAGATCGCTCTCGACCCGGATCCCCGCCGCCTTCAGCTTCGCGACCGCGTCCTTGGCATAGTCATCCGCATCCGACACGATCGTCGCGACCACCGCCTGCACCGGCGCCAGCCATACCGGCAGACGGCCCGCGAAATGCTCGATCAAGATGCCGATGAACCGCTCATACGACCCAAAGATCGCACGGTGCAGCATCACCGGCCGATGCCGCTCGCCATCCTCGCCGACATAGCTGGCATCCAGCCGCTCGGGCAGCACGCGGTCGGACTGGATCGTGCCGACCTGCCACGTCCGCCCGATCGCGTCGGTCAGGTGCCATTCCAGCTTCGGCGCATAAAACGCGCCCTCGCCCGGCAGCTCTTCCCAGCCATAGGCCTCGGTCGCCAGCCCCGCGCGCACCACCGCGTCGCGCAGCTCATTCTCGGCCTTGTCCCAATCCGCGTCCGACCCGAAGCGCTTCTCCGGCCGCAGCGCCAGCTTGATCGAATAGGTAAAGCCAAAGTCGCGATACACCCGATCCGCCAGCTCGCAGAACGCCTGCACCTCGGCGACGATCTGGTCCTCGCGGCAAAAGATATGCGCGTCGTCCTGCGTGAACTGCCGCACCCGCATCAACCCGTGCAGCGCGCCATGCGGCTCGTTGCGGTGACAACAGCCATTCTCGTACAGCCGCAGCGGCAGCTCGCGATAGCTCTTCAGCCCCTGCCGGAAGATCAGCACATGCGCCGGGCAGTTCATCGGCTTGAGCGCCATCCAGTCGGCCTCGCCGCTGATCACCGGGCCTTCATCGTCGACGTTCGGCACCTCGTCGGGGATCACGAACATATTCTCGCGATACTTGCCCCAATGGCCCGACTGCTCCCACTGGCGCGCGTCCATCACCTGCGGCGTCTTGACCTCGCGATAGCCCGCGGCGTCGATCGCCCGGCGCATATAGGCCTCGAGCTGACGCCAGACCATATAGCCCTTGGGGTGCCAGAACACGCTGCCATGCGCCTCGGCCTGAAGGTGGAACAGGTCCATCTCCGCGCCCAGCTTGCGATGATCGCGCTTGGCCGCTTCCTCGAGCTTGAGCAGATGCGCGTCGAGCTGCTTCTTGTTCAGCCAGCCGGTGCCATAGATGCGCGTCAGCTGCGCATTCTTCTGGTCGCCGCGCCAATAGGCGCCCGCGACGCGCATCAGCTTGAACGCCTGCGGATCGAGCTTGCCGGTCGATGCCAGATGCGGCCCACGGCACATGTCGAGCCAGTCGTCGCCCGACCAATAGACCGTCAGCTCCTCGCCCTCGGGAAGCTCCTTCGCCCATTCGGCCTTGAAGCTCTCCCCCTGCGCACTCCAGCGGTCGATCAGCGCCTGCCGGCTCCACACCTCACGGCGCAGCGGCTTGTCGGCGCGGATGATATCGCGCATCTTCTCCTCGATCGCGGGCAGATCCTCCATCGAGAAGGGCGCGCGCGACGCCGGGGCCATCACGTCATAGTAGAACCCGTCATCGGTCGCCGGGCCGAACGTGATCTGCGTGCCGGGAAACAGCGCCTGCACCGCCTCGGCCAGGATATGCGCAAAGTCATGCCGCGCCAGCTCCAGCGCATCCGCCTCGTCGCGCGCCGTCACCAGCGCGAGGTTGGCATCCGCCTCCAGCGGCCGGTTGATGTCGCGCAATTCGCCATCGACCCGCGCGGCAATCGCCGCCTTGGCCAGGCCCGGCCCGATCGCGGCGGCAATGTCGCCGGGGGTGGTCCCCGGCGCGACCTGCCGCACGGAGCCATCGGGAAGCGTGATCGAAAGAAGCTGCGCCATATCAGTCCTGCATGTTTGACGTGCCTATGCACGGGGCAGCGCTGGAGGAAAAGAGGCAGGATCGAAGAGGAGCAGCGCCATCTCACCCGATCCCGGGCAAGAGGGCGACGGTGCGGTCCTAACCGCGCACGCCAAACCCTCCCGCCGCGGCGGGAAGTGTGGTGGTAGTGCTGGCAAAGCGAACGGCCATGTCGCGGATATAGCGTGGCACGCGCTTCGACGCTACCCTCGCCCCATGTCCGCCGACCACCGCATCACCGCCATCCTCCCCTGCCGCGACCTGCGGGCGAGCACCGCCTTCTACCAGCGCCTCGGCCTCACCCTCGACAGCGACTGGGGTCATTACCGCATCCTGAGCGACGGCAAGGGCTGGCACCTCCACCTGCGCCACGAACCCAACACGCCCCAGGCCCCCGACAACCCCTTCGGGCTGTACCTCTATGCCGAAGACGTCGATGCCGTTGCCGCCGGCGTGCGCGACCGCATCATCGAACCCGGCGCGCCGCATCTGAAGCCTTGGGGGATGTACGAATTTGCCGTCAGCGACCCCGACGGCACACTGGTGCGCGTGGGGCGGGAGGGGTGAGCGCCGCGCGAATCCTCGCGCTCCTCGCGACCGCCCTCGCGGTCGTGGGCTGCGAGCGAAAAGTTGACACAATCGTGCAGCCCGATCCGTCAAACGTCAGCGCTATGGCAGCAAAGCCGTTTCAGGATCGCCGCGTCACCAACCCCTTTCCTCAGGCAACCCAGCTGCGCCTGTTCGTCGAGGTCGGTTTCACCGATGCCGGCAAGCCGATCCTCAGCAAGGCAAAGGGGGTCCAACTCAACGCGGCCCAGCGCAAGGCGTTCGAGCAAAGCCTTCTGATCACCGCAGCTCCGGAAGAGGAAAGCGCGTGCTTCATGCCCCACCATTTCTTCCGCTATTATGATGCGAGCGGAAAGCAGGTCGGCGATGTCGCGATCTGTTTCTGCTGCGACGGGGTCGGGGCTTCTGGCAGCAACGCGCTGGAGCCTCCCTCGGGAGCGATGCTCAGCGCCGACTATGGAAACGTGAAGGCGCTCGTCGCCGCGCTCGGCGAACCGACGGACGTTCTCTGCGATTAAGCGAACCGGCAATCTCTAGCCCCTCCCGCTTGCGGGAGGGGTTGGGGAGGGTCTTCTTCTGCTTCTGCTTTGCAAATCCCCACGCCAAGGCGCGCGCTGACGCCAAATTCCTCCCCGAGCTTGTCTCGGGGAGGGGGACCGCCGCCGAAGGCGGTGGTGGAGGGGGCGTGGCTGCGGTCAGCGACATGCCGGAGGCATGTCGCAGCAGCGAAGCCGGCTTGCGAAGCAAACCGTGGCCACAGGCGCGGAAGCGGTGCGGCGAGTGCCACCGCCGCGTCTCCGCGCGGCGGCCCCTCCACCACCCGCGGTGCGGGCGGTCCCCCTCCCCCAGCGAGCTGGGGGAGGAATGAACCCCTTTCCTACAAACCCCCAAAAAGCGCATAAACTGGTCGATGCGCAAACCGCCCGACACCACCCTCCGGCCACGCGACGCCCCGCCGTCGCAAACCCGTCGCCCAAGTGTCGCGTCGCGGTCGCATACCCGTCGCCCCGGTGTCGCGTCCCGGTCGCGCGCAAGTCGCGCCACTGGTGTCACCCCGTCGCCCAGCTGTCGCGTCGCAGTCGCCTACCCGGCGCAAACCCGCTCTGTCGCGGTCGCCTCCGCCCCACACACGCCCATTTTCGTCAGGATCGTCGGACGGCTGTCAGCCCCGACCTCAGATTACCCCGAACGGCACCACCCGGTTCAGCGCAATATGCCCGATGCCCGACCGGCCCAGATACGGCACCCCCATCTCGCGACACCAGCGGATGATGATCTGCTCCAGCGATTCGCCGAACGGCACGTCATTGTCGACCATGTCGGTCACCGCGCCCAGCCGCACCCCGGCGATGCCCTGCAGCTGGGTGGCATGCGCCATCTGGAACAGCATCCGGTCGATCCGGTACATCGGCTCCCCGACCTCCTCGATATGCAGGACATGGTCGGTCAGATCGGGCAGCCACGGCGTGCCGATCATCGCCGCCAGGATCGACAGGTTGAACGCCGCCGCCGGGCGCCCGTCCAACGTCGGCTCCAGCCCGTCGCGCTTGCCGTCGATCAGCCAGCTCAGCACCCATCCGGCATCGGTGCCCTTGTCGTTGACCCCCATGGCGCTCGCCATCGACCCATGCGCCTGCCGCCCGATCCGCCGCGCATAGAGCGCACCCAGCATGAACCCCATGTCGGAATAGCCGACATAGGTCTTGTTGCGCGCCGCCGGCCCCAGCTGCGGCATCGCGACATCGAGGATGCGGTTGGAGCCATAGCCGCCGCGCGCGAACCAGATCGCGTCGAACGCGGCATCATTGGCGAATTCCACAAACGCCGCTGCACGAACCTCGTCGGGTCCTGCAAAATGCCCCTCGGTCAGGAAGCATTGCGGGTGGAACACGATCTCGTGCGCGGGCCAGTACAGCGCCATGAACGCCTGCATCCGCGCCGCCGATTCCGCGCTGACTGTCCGTGCCGGTGCGACGACGCCGATCCGCATATGCAACCCCTTGTTGGTGCTGCGGCGCCGGCCCGCTCCCCCACCCGGCCACCCAACGCGAGTGTATTCTATGGGTGGCCGGGTGGGGGAGCGGGCCGGCGCCGCAACCGGTTCAGCCTTGCTGAACCGCGCTCAAGCGTCGATAGCCCGGCATGATGGAACACGGCAAACCCCATTTTTTCGTCGGGATCGGCGGCAGCGGCATGATGCCGCTCGCGATGATCCTCGCTGGCCAGGGCGCGAGCGTCGCCGGCTCGGACCGCAGCCTCGATTCGGGGCGCCTTCCGGCCAAGTTCGACGCGCTACGCAACCTCGGCATCGACCTGTTCCCCCAGGACGGTAGCGGCATCACTGGGTCCGATCAGGTCGTGATCGCCTCCGCCGCGGTCGAGGACAGCGTCCCCGACATGGTGCAGGCCGCCAGCCTCGGCTGTGCCCGCATGACCCGCGCAGAACTCAACGCAAAGCTGTTCAACGCCGCCCCGCTGTCGATTGGCGTCGCCGGGACCAGCGGCAAGTCGACCGTCACCGGCATGATCGCCTGGATCCTGCACCGCCTCGACCGCGATCCCACGGTGATGAACGGCGCGGTGATGAAGAATTTCGTCCGCCCCGAGGCACCCTTTGCCAGCGCCCTGGTCGGCGGCGGCGACCTCTATGTCAGCGAGGTGGACGAGAGCGACGGATCGATCGCGCTCTACCATCCGCAGGTCGCGGTGCTCAACAATGTCAGCCTCGACCACAAGAGCCTGGAGGAGCTGCGCGCCCTGTTCGGCGATTTCGCCGGGAAAGCGCGCACGACCATCGTCAATATCGGCGACCCCGAAAGCGCGGAGCTGGCCAGGGCGCTCGACCCGGCCCGCACCCGGACCTTCGCCGTCGATGCCGACGCTGATCTCTCCGCCCGCAACCTCACGCCGGAACCCTTCGCCATCAGCTTCGACCTGCAAATGGACGGCACCACCCGCCGTATCCGGCTCTCGGTCCCCGGCGCGCACAATGTCGCCAACGCGCTCGCCGCGATCGGCGCGTGCATTGCCGCCGGGCTCGACCCCGACGCCGTATGCGACGCGATTCAGGGCTTCACCGGCCTGCGTCGCCGCTTCGAGCTGGTTGGTGAGGCGAACGGCGTCGCGGTGATCGACGATTTCGGGCACAACCCGGACAAGATCGGCGCGACGCTCGACACGCTCCACGCCTTCCCCGGCCGCATCTTCGCGCTGTTCCAGCCGCACGGCTATGGCCCATTGAAGGTGATGCGCCGCGAACTCGTCGTGATGTTCGCCGAAAAACTAAACGCCGAAGACCAGCTCATCCTCCCCGACCCGGTCTATCAGGGCGGCACGGTGGCGCGCGAAGTGACCAGCGCCGACATCATCGCCGACATCGCCGCCACCGGCCGCGACGCCCGCCACATCCCCGACCGCGCCGCCGCCGCCGCGCATCTCGCCGCCGTGGCCCAGCCCGGCGACCGCATCGTCATCATGGGGGCAAGAGACGACACGCTCAGCCTGCTCGCGCAAAGCGTGCTGGACGATTTGGAAAGGAACGCAATCAAATAGGAAAGCTCGCTTGACATAAACGAACGACTCGACGTAAAGCTCACTTGTCATTTGAACAAGGGAGCTTTCCAATGCCGACCACCGCTGCAAAGCGCTACACCCACCGGTTCACGATCGTGATGACGATCTATTGCCTGATGATCGGCGCCAATGTCGCGATCAGCCGGATTCTCGAACCGGGCGCAGTGGTGCTGGCGACGATGGCGGTGCTGACCGCCCTGCCGATCACGGCGATGCTCGGGGTGCTGGGCATCTACCTGAAGGAGGAGACCGACGAGTTCGTCCGCGACCGCATTGTCGTCTCGATGCTGATCGGACTTGGCTTCTTGCTCTCGCTCACCTCGATTCTGGGCTTTCTCCAGTTCGAGGATCTGGTCGGCGAACTGCCCGTATTCCTCGCCTTCCCGATCTGGTGCGGCGCCTGGGGTGTGACACAGGGCATCCTCAGCTGGCGCGACAAGCGTGCGGACGGTGCGGCATGAAGAACCGCCTCCGCGTCCTCCGCGCCGAGCGGGAATGGAGCCAGCAGGACCTGGCCGAACGCCTCGAAGTGTCCCGGCAAAGCGTCAATGCGATCGAAACCGGCCGCTACGATCCGTCGCTGCCGCTCGCCTTCAAGATCGCCGACCTGTTCGGCCTGACGATCGAAGACATCTTCACCAACCCCTCCAAGGACGCTTGAGCCATGTTCCGCCTGATCGCCCTCCTGGCCCTCGCCGCACTGCCGCTCGCCACCCCGGCCAGCAACGCCCAGACCGTGGCCGCCGAACAGCGGATGCAGCACATCTCAATCGTCACCCTCGGCGAAGCCAAAGCGGGCCGCGAACCGCTCTATCTGATCCCCGGACTGTCCAGCCCCCGCCAGGTCTGGGACGGCATCGCTCCCGATCTGGCCAAGGATCAGCAGGTGCTGCTGGTCCAGGTCAACGGCTTTGGCGGCGATGCACTGGGGGAGAATGGCAAGCCCGGCATGACCGACGGCATCATCGCCGACATCCTCGCCGATGCCGCCAAGCGCGGTGCCAAGCGGCCCGCTGTCATCGGCCACAGCTTTGGCGGCCTGATCGGCATGATGCTCGCCGCCCGCCACCCCGACCGGGTCGGCCGGTTGCTGGTGGTTGACACCCTGCCCTTTTTCGGCAGGCTGTTCGACCCCGCTGCAACCCCCGCCAGCATCGCGCCCCGCGCCGAACAGCTCCGCGCCATGACCGTCGCCGGGGCCGAGCGGATGAAGGCGATGCCAGCCGTAACCAGCGACCCCGGCGGCATCTGGTCGAACACCCCGGAAGGCCGGATCAAGGTCGCGAACTGGACCCGTCAGGCCGACCAGCGCGCCGTCGCCCAGGCGCTGTACGAAGATGTCGTCACCGATATCGGCCCGGAACTGGCCAAGGTGACGGCAAAGCCCTTCACCATCCTCTACGCCGCCGGCATGGGCGAAGCGCAGGCCAAGGCGATCTGGGAACCGGCTTATGCCGGCACCCCGGCAAAGCTGGTCGCAGTGCCCGACAGCTACCATTTCATCATGCTCGACCAGCCCCAGCGCTTCGCAGCAGAGGTAAAGGCGTTCCTCGCCGAGTGACCCCCATGAAGAAGGGCCGCCCCGGTATCCCGGGACGGCCCTTCTTCAATTCGCGCAGCCGAAATCAGGCGATCGTCTGGCCGGTCTTCGCCCAGTCGGCCATGAAGCCCTCAATCCCCTTGTCGGTCAGCGGATGCTTGACCAGCTGGCGGATCACCGCGGGCGGTGCAGTCATCACGTCCGCACCCAGCTTTGCCGCTTCAAGGATGTGGATCGGATGGCGCACGCTGGCGACCAGGATCTCGGTCTCGAATGCGTAGTTATCGTAGATCAGGCGGATGTCGCCGATCAGGTCCATCCCGTCGAACCCGATATCGTCATGCCGCCCAACGAACGGCGAGATGAAGGTTGCCCCCGCCTTGGCCGCCAACAGCGCCTGATTGGCCGAGAAGCACAAAGTCACATTGACCATCGTCCCGTCGCTGGTCAGCGCCTTGCACGCCTTCAGCCCCTCGATCGTCAGCGGCAGCTTGACCGCGACATTGTCGGCGATCTTCCGCACGATCTCTGCCTCGCGCATCATGCCGTCATAGTCGAGCGCAACGACCTCGGCCGACACCGGGCCGTCGACGATCTCGCAAATCTCGGCGACGACCTCCAGGAAGTTGCGCCCCGCCTTGTGGATCAGCGACGGATTGGTGGTCACGCCATCCAGCAGCCCGGCATCCGCCAGCTCGCGAATATCGTTGGTGTCGGCGGTGTCGGCGAAGAACTTCATGGGGGAACTCCGGTGGAATGTGACAGTTACATGACGTCGGGCTATGCGGAGCGCGACTCTGTTCGCCAAGCCCTCTAACACCGGACTCCCATGCGCTCCATCTTTCTCGTCGTGCCGATGTTCGCCGCCGCGCCAGCCTTGGCGCAGCAGGTCGATGAGCAGTTCTGGCTCCAGACCAACGCCCAGATTCGCCTCGACGACCAGTCGCAAGTCACGCTGGAGGGGATTGCCCGGTTCAGCGACCGGCTGGATGGCCTGTTCCACACCGAAATCGGCGGGATCATCAGCACCGAGGTCGCCGACAATGTCGAGATCGGCATCGGCTATCGCCGCGTGTCCGCCCATGGCAACAGCAATGCAGCGGATGAAGACCGGCTTCGGCAGCAGGTCGTCGCCACCTTCGGCCGCATCTCGACCCGCCTGCGCGTCGATCAGCGCTTTCACCCCGGCGGGGACGAGATCGGCTTCCGCATCCGCCCGCTGGTCCGCTACAACCAGCCGCTGGGCGACAAGGGCATCGCCCTCTTTGCCGGGCATGAAAGCTTCTATCTGCCCAACAGCACCATGTGGGGACAGCGCAAGGGCTATGAGCGGATGCGCAACCAGATCGGCGTCATGCTACCGGTGGCCGAAGGGCTGAATGCCGATATCGCCTATCTCAACCAATATCGCTTCGGCAAAGGTGGCGCGCGCGACCAGATGGACCATGCGCTCAGCCTGCAACTGACGATCGCGCTGGGCGGTAAACCGCAGCACGAAGACGAGTGAGTGCTTAGTCGGGTGCGACGAGCATCGTCTTTGCGCGAGGCTGGTTTAGGCCGGTAGGTAGAGCCGGTAAATCCCCGGCTGCAGGTCGAAGCGCACGATCTTGCGGATCGACGAACAGTCCGGTCCATGGCCGTGGACCGACGATTTGAGCGCCTCGCCACCGGCAACGCCCGGCACCACATCGATCCAGCCGTGCTGGTCGAGCGCGATGCCGTACCGCCCAGCCGTTTCGATCCGGAACCCGATCATCACTGCCCCGCCCGGCTTTGGTCCGGCGGGCACATCGGGCAGCTTCGCGACATCGCCCGCCGCGAGCGTCACCGCCCGATTGACGCCGAACCCGTCCGCCTGCGTGGTCCAGCCCGAGAGACTGGCGGGCAGCGCGACATCGGTCGCGGCGCAGCTGGTGGCGGCTTGAAGCAACAGCAATGCTGGGATGAGCATCGGCGATCTCCTCTGTAGCGATGGTTAGCGCTTCCCACGCCGCGCGGGAATGCCGATATGGCAAGCATGTCTCGCGCCCGCGTCATCGTCCTCAACGCCGCGCTCGGCCCGCTCGACTATCGCGTCCCGCGCGGGATGGCGGTCGAACCGGGGGCGATCGTCGTCGCGCCGCTCGGCCCCCGCCAGTTGATCGGGGTCGTTTGGGAGGCGAAACGGCTGCCGACGGAGGAGATTGGCGACAATCGCCTGCGCAACCTGCTCGCCGTTGCCGATGCGCCTCCGATCCCTGCGCCGCTGCGCCGCCTGATCGAATGGACCGCCGACTATTATCTCGCCCCGCTCGCGTCGGTGCTGCGGATGGCGCTCAGCTCGACCTCGGCGCTGGAGGGCGGCAAGACTATCGTCGAATATCGCGCCACCGGCGAAATCCCGCCGCGCATGACCGCGCAGCGCGAACAGGCGCTGGAGCGCATTGGCGACCGCCAAGGGCTGATCCGCGAACTGGCGACGATCGCCGATGTCTCCGACGGCGTGATCCGCGGGCTGGTGAAGAGCGGTGCGATCGAAGGGGTGACGGTCGCGCTCGACACCCCCTATCCGCCGCCGGACCCAAGCTTCGGCGCGCCTGAGCTATCGCACGAGCAGGAAACGGTCGCCGCAACGCTGCGCGACGCGGTGCGCGATCGGCAGTTCCAGCCCTTCCTGCTCGACGGCGTTACCGGATCGGGCAAGACCGAAGTCTATTTCGAGGCCGTCGCCGAAGCGGTCCGCGCCGGGCGTCAAACGCTGGTGATGCTGCCCGAAATCGCGCTGACCGAACCCTTCCTCAAGCGCTTCCACGCCCGCTTCGGGGTCGAGCCGGTGGCCTGGCACTCGGGCCTGCGCCAGTCGCAGCGCCGCCGCGCCTGGCGCGCCATCGCCTGCGGCGAGGCGCTCGTCACCGTCGGTGCAAGGTCTTCGTTGTTTCTACCCTATCCGAACCTGGGCCTGATCGTCGTCGATGAGGCGCATGAGACCAGCTTCAAGCAGGAAGAGGGCGTCCATTATCACGCGCGCGATGTCGCGGTGATGCGCGCGCGGTTCGAGGGTTGCCCGATCGTGCTCGCCAGCGCCACGCCGGCGATCGAGACCCGGCAACAGGTCGCGCTCGGCCGCTATGCCGAACTCAAGCTGCCCGGCCGCTATGGCGTGGCCGAAATGCCCGCGATCGAGGCGATCGACCTGCTTGCCGACCCGCCGATGCGCGGCCGCTGGCTTGCGCCGAAACTCGTCCGCGCGATCGATGCGACGCTGGAGCGCAAGGAACAGGTGCTGCTGTTCCTCAACCGCCGCGGCTATGCCCCGCTAACCTTGTGCCGCACCTGCGGGCATCGCTTCCAATGCCCCAATTGCACCGCATGGATGGTCGAGCATCGCCTGATCAACCGGCTCGCCTGCCACCATTGCGGTCACACCATCCCGACGCCGCGCGCCTGCCCGGAGTGCGACAGCGAGGACAGCCTGGTCGCCTGCGGCCCCGGCGTCGAACGCATCGCCGATGAGGTCGCCGCCCTCTTCCCCGACGCCAAGACCGCCATCGTCACCTCCGACACGATCTGGTCCCCGGCCAAGGCGGCAGAATTCGTCGCGCGGATGGAGGCGGGCGACATCGACATCGTCGTCGGCACGCAATTGGTGACCAAGGGCTATCATTTTCCCAATCTCACGCTGGTCGGCGTGGTCGATGCCGATCTCGGGCTTGAGGGCGGCGACCTGCGCGCGGCGGAACGCAGCTTTCAGCAGATTTGCCAGGTCGCCGGGCGCGCCGGGCGCGGCGAAAAGCCAGGCCATGTCCTCATTCAGACCCACAGTCCGAAAGCCCCGGTGATGCGCGCTTTGGTCAGCGGCGATGCCGAGGGCTTCTACGCCGCCGAAACCGAGGCGCGGCGCGAGGCCGGGGCACCTCCCTTTGGTCGCTTCGCCGCAATCATCGTGTCGAGCGAGGACAAGGACTCAGCGCTCGACACCGCCCGTGCGATTGGTCGCAGCGCGCCGAAGGTGGAGGCAATGCAGGTGTTCGGCCCCGCCCCCGCCCCGCTCGCGATGCTGCGTGGCCGCCACCGTTTCCGCCTGCTCGTCCATGCCCGCCGTGCGCTCGACGTGCAGGACGTGATCCGCGACTGGCTCGGCGCGCTGGAATGGCCGGCCAAGGTCCGCGTGGTGGTGGACGTCGACCCGTACAATTTTCTGTGATCTTGCGCACCCCGACAAACCTATCCTAGCATCCGTGCATTGGAACTAGGGGGTTCAATCAAGATGTTTCGCATATTGCTGGTCGTGTTCGGCCTCATCCTGCCCGTCGCGGCACAGGCGCAGTGGACGCGCGCCGAATCCACCAACTTCATCGCCTATAGCAATGGCACGCCCGAGGATCTGAAGGAGCGGGTCGAAGCGCTCGAAAAATTCGGCCGCGTGCTCCAGACGATGACCGGGGCGCGGCGGCTCAAGGAAGTGCCGGTCAAAATCAAGGTCTATTTCCTTCCCAGCCAGCTCGAGGTCGCGGACTCGCTGCCCTATCCGGCTGGCGGCGTGCTCGGCTATTACAACACGACGATGCGCGGTCCCTTCACGGTCATGCCGCGACAGGATCTGAAGGATTCGGCCACGGGACGGACACGGTTCAGCGCTTTGACGGTGCTGCAGCATGAGCTGACCCACCACTTCATGTTCCAGTATTTCCCGGCCGCCTATCCCGCCTGGTATGTCGAAGGCTTTGCCGATTATATCGGCGCGATCGAAATTACCGACGACAACATTGCGAAGATCGGACTGTTTCTCCCCAATCGCGCCGAAACGCTCAGGCGGCTCGACTGGGTGCCGCTGAAGGAGTTGATGAACCCGATCCCCGGCAAGTCCAAGTTTCCCGGGATCGCCTTTTATTCGCAAGGCTGGATCACGGTGCATTATCTCTACAGCACCGATGCCGGCCGCACCAAGCTCAAGGACTATCTGCGCCGGATCAACGCTGGTCAGTCGTTCGGCGATGCGCTTGCCGCGTTCGGGGACATGGATGCCTTCGACCGCGAGGTGCGCGCCTACTCCAAGCTCAATCGAATCCCCGCCGAGGGCGTCCACTACCCGCAACTCACCGCCGGACCGATCACCGTCGAAAAGCTGTCACCCGCTGCCAGCGCGCTGGTGAACATCGAAATGCGCATGAGCGCGGGCGTTCTGGTGTCGGGTGCCAAGACATTCGCCAACCGTGTCCGCAGCGTCACGCGCCCTTACATGTCCGATCCGGACGCGCTGCGGGTCCTGGCCGATGCCGAGCGCATGGCCGGCAATCGTGCCGAATCGCTCGCCGCCGCCGATCGCCTGCTGACGCTCGATCCGGCCAGCCCCTGGGGCAATTATTTCCGCAGCGTCAACGAGATCGATGCGCTGATCGCGGCCCAATCGACGGACGAAACAGCGTGGGACGCGACACGGGCGAGACTGCGCGCGGCGATGAAGGCGTTGCCGAACGAGCCGCGCTTTGCCCGCGCTTTCTATGAAAGCTATTCACGACGCGGCGTTCTGCCGCCCGCGAGCGCGCAGAATGCGCTGGCGCATGCGCTCGACCTGATCCCGCGCGAAAACTCGCTCCGCTTGCTCGTCGTCAAGGATTACGAAGCACGCGGGATGATTCAGGACGCCATCGATACGCTGGCTCCGCTTGCCTATGGCCTTGAAGACGAAAGCGAAAAAGCCAAGCGTCAGCGCGAGAAATTCCGCGGCCAGTTTCGTGAGGTCGATGACGAGGACGATGCCGAAACGCCGCGCGAAATGCTCGTACGGCTGCTCGCGAAGCGCGACGGCAAAGCGGCGCCCGCTGCGGGCAATTAGGATGCTTGCGCCGCCCGCCCGGTTTCGCGAAACAGGGCGGGCGGAGGTGCCGGCGTGACGCGAATACTGTTTTTGTTGACGATGCTCGGCATCGTGCTGGGCCTCGGTTCAGTCCCGGCGCGCGCCGATGACGACATCTCAGCTGCCGGTCGTGGCGTGGTGCGGATCGTCACCATCGCGACGGTCGAAGGTGAGGTGGTCGGATTCGGCCATGGCAGCGGCTTTGCCGTTGCCCCAAACCGCGTCCTGACCAATGCGCATGTTGTAGAGGCGGCGGAACGCTACCCTGGCAATGTCCTGATCGGCGTGGTCCCGTCGGAAGGCGACAAATCGTTCCAGGGGCGCCTGATCGCAATCGACAGCGACCGCGATCTGGCGCTGATCGAATTCACCGGCATACGCCTCCCCGCGCTGACCTTTTACTCGGGGCCGATCAGCGAGGGGAATGCGATGATCGCGCTCGGCTATCCGGGCAATGTCGATCTGGCCACCGCGCGCACTGCGGCCGACTTCATCACCCCGCTCACCCCGGTCCGCTCGCAGGGCGTGTTCTCGGGCCGCCGCGATCTTCAGGGGGTGAAGGTGCTGCTCCACACCGCGGGGATCGCGCGCGGCAATTCGGGCGGGCCGCTGCTCGACCCGTGCGGCCGCGTGCTCGGCGTCAACGCTGCACTGACCCGCGCCGACGATGGCGATGCGAGCTTCGGCTTCGCGATCAGCAACGAGGAAGTTGCCGCATTCCTGCGCGAGGCAAAGCAGCCGATGCCGTCGAACGGCGTCACCTGCACCAGCATCGCCGAACGGCTGGCCCAGGACCGCACCGCCGCCGAACAAGCGCGCGTGGCCGACGAACAGCGCGCGCGCGAGGCCGCAGCGAAGGCCGCCGCAGACCGTGAGGATGCCATTCAACAGGCGCGCAGCGACAATATCGTAACGCGTGAAAACTATATGGCCGGGGCTGCACTGTTGCTGGTCATCGGTGCATTCGTGCTCGGGGTCGCCGGGCTACTGCTGATCCGCGAACAGAAGCGTGAGGCGATCATGACTGCAGTCGGCGGCGGCGCGTTGATCGTCGCGTCGGTCGCAACCTTCGTGCTGCGCCCCGCCTTCGATCCAACCGCTATCGATGGTGCCGCGCGCGTCGCCGTACCGCCGCCGGTCGCCCAGCCGGGCGGCCTCGGCAAGATGGTCTGCACCATCGACCCGGTCCGCTCGCGCGTCACCGTGTCGGATACCAAGGATGTAACGATCGACATCAACCCCGATGGCTGCGTCAACGGCCGCACCCAATATGCCGAGTCCGGGCAGAATTGGCAGCGCATCCTGGTTCCGGATGACGAGGCAACGGTGTCGGTCCTCGAATATGCCCCGACGACGCGGACCTATTCGACGACACGCTACCTCCTCTCTGCTGCGCAGATGGATATCGCACGCAAGCGTCGCGCTGACGTGAAGGTCAAGGCATGTTCGACCGATCCTGCTGCACGCGCCGACCTCGCCACGCGCCAGCAATCGATCCGCACCGCCCTGCCACAGATCTTCAACGAGCGACTGGTCTATAGCTGCAAGCCGGCAGGCTGAAATAGGCTGGCGCGCGATGACGGACGCCGATCTTCCGGCGGTCGCGGAGATTTCGACGCTGGTGCACGGCCGCTATAGCGAGCCGGTCGAGGTCTATGCGGAGCGACTGGCGCTATGGCCGACGGGCTGCTTCGTCTGGCAGCAGGGCGATACCGTCGCCGGGCTGCTCGTCGCCCACCCCTGGCACCGCGCGACATCACCCGCGCTCGGCGCGCGGCTCGGGACGATTCCGCCCGATGCCAACAGCTTCTACCTTCACGACATTGCGCTGCTGCCCGAAACACGCGGGCAGGGCGCAGGTCGCTCAGCGACCGCACTCATTATCGAATGCGCGCAGCAGGCAGGCTTTCGCGATGTCAGTTTGGTCGCGGTCAACGGCGCCGAAGCCTTTTGGGCGACACAGGGCTTTGCGATCGTCGAAGCGGGCGGATACGGCGCCGACACCTACCGCATGCGCCGCGCCGTCGACTGACCGTGTTAGCCCCGGTCGATCCGCGCCACGAAACAGCCATGCGCGGCATTATGTGCGTGGATATAGGCGACCTCCGACCGAGCGAAGAGCTCGTCGATCCGTGCCTCGACATCCCCCGCTAGCGCCAATGTTGCGCCGCGCAGCATTCCTTCGGCGTCATAGCCGCGCAACGCGATCGGGCGATTGGTGAGGACCGGCGGCAAGGCGTCCTCGAACCGGTTGGCCGCCAGCGCCGCCTCTCGCACATAGATCGCATAGGCGTTGCGATAGGGCGTCGCGACCGCATGATCCGCGTGGTTCAGCAACAGCAATGTCTCACCCGGCTCGGCATCCTCCAGCGTGATGCGGCACGGATAGCCGGGCTTTGCATCAGCGCTGACGCGGATGACGCCTAGCTGTGCCAGTGCTTCGTCGGCCTGGCCGAACAGCGGCGAAAAGCCTTCAGGGCTCAGCCCGGCGACCACATAGCTCATTCCCCTACCCCCTCCCGTGCGCGCAGCACCTTCTTGCGCTCGATCCCATAGGCATAGCCGCCCATGCTGCCGTCGCTGCGTTGCGCGCGGTGGCAGGGGATGACGACGGCAACGCTATTTGCCCCACACGCCGTCCCCGCCGCGCGCACCGCGCCGGGCCTCCCCGCTGCAACCGCAAGCTGGGTGTAGCTCAGCGTCTCGCCCGGCGGGATTGCGCGCAGCGGTGTGCCGCCCCGGCTGTTCAACCTCGCCCACCACCCGCGCTGCCAGATCGGCGAGCGCCGCGCCGCCAGCGACGATCTCCGCCCGCGGAAACCGCGCGGCGAGCGCCAGGCTGTCCTCATCGAACGCCACCCGGCACAGTCCTTTGTCAGTCGCGGCGATCAGCAGCGGCCCCAGGCTGGTGGACGCGACGATCCAGCGGATCGTCACCCCCGCCCCGCCATTGCGCCATGCGCTCGGCGTCATGCCCAGCCGGTCGGCGGCCGTTTCATAAAAGCGGCTGGGCGCGGAATAGCCCGCTTCATAGATCGCATCGGTCACGCTTCCCTCCGTATCGAGTGCGGCAGCCGCGCGCCGCGCGAGAACCCCCCGGGCATAGCCGGCCGGCGTTACCCCGGTCGCGCGCTTGAACAGCCGCTGGAAATGATGCGGCGCGTAACCGACCTCGAGCGCGAGCGCGTCGAGCCCGATCGCTTCCTCGGCACCCTCCAGCAAGGCAACCGCCCGCGCCACTGCGACCCGCTCCCGCCCGATCTCGTCGGGCTTGCAGCGCAGGCAGGCGCGGAGACCCGTCTCCCGCGCGCTCGCCGCGTCGGGAAAGAAGCGCACATTCGCCCGTAACGGATGCCGCGCCGGGCAACTCGGCTTGCAATAAATGCCGGTGGTCAGCACCCCCGCGATCACCCGCCCGTCATAGGCACGGTCGCGGCGCTGGAACGCATCCCAGGCTTCGTCGTCGGAGAGCATCGCGTCGGTCATATGCGCTGATATAGCCGATCTTCCGCGCGGAGCTTCCCGCGCATTGCGTCCAAAGCGCGACGCCTTTAGGGGGACGCTTTCCCGCAGCTTTCAAGGCAGGCGAATGGCGGACGCACCACTGGTCGGCATTATCATGGGCAGCACCTCCGACTGGGAGACGATGCGCCACGCCGCCGAGACGCTCGACGCGCTCGGCGTGCCGCACGAGACCAAGGTTGTCTCCGCGCACCGCACCCCCCAACGGCTCTACGACTATGCGACCGGCGCGGCCGATCGCGGCTTCAAGGTCGTGATCGCGGGCGCCGGCGGCGCAGCCCATCTGCCCGGTATGGCAGCGGCCATGACCCATCTCCCCGTGCTCGGTGTGCCGGTCGAATCCAAGGCGCTGAAGGGCATGGATAGCCTGCTCTCGATCGTCCAGATGCCCGGCGGCATTCCCGTCGGCACGCTGGCAATCGGCAAGGCAGGCGCGATCAACGCCGGCCTGCTCGCCGCCGCGATCCTCGCCACCAGCGACGCGGATCTGGCCGAGCGGCTCAAGGCATGGCGCGCGCGCCAGACCGAAAGCGTAGCAACGGACCCCGAATGACCGAAGTCCCGCCCGGCAGCACCCTCGGTATCCTTGGCAGCGGCCAGCTCGGCCGGATGATCGCGGTCGCCGCCGCGCAGCTCGGCTATCGCTGCCACATCTATGCGCCCGAAAGTGGCCCGGCATGTGACGTCGCCGCCGCCTTCACCTGCGCCGCCTATGACGACGAAACCGCGCTCGCCGCCTTTGCCCGCGATTGTGCCGTCGTCACCTATGAGTTCGAGAATGTTGATCTCGCGGCGGTTGACGCGATCACCGCGCATGCGCCGGTGCGCCCTGGGCGGATGGCGCTCGAAACTGCGGCGCACCGCTGGAACGAGAAACGGCTGGCGGAGGAATGCGGTGGCAGCCCCGCGCCGTGGCATCCGGTCGCATCGCGCGCCGATCTCGATGCCGCACTCGCCGCGCTCGGCACCCCCGCGATCCTCAAGACCGCGACCGAAGGCTATGACGGCAAGGGGCAGTTCAGGCTGACCTCCGCCACGGACGCCGATGCGGCGTGGGACGAGCTGGGTGGACGCGAATGCGTGCTCGAAGGGTTCGTCACCTTCGCCCATGAATTCTCGGTCCTGCTGGTGCGTGGCGTCAGTGGCACGAGCATCTCCTACCCCACGCCGCATAACGAGCATGTCGGCGGCATTCTCGACCGCTCGACCGCGCCTGCGCCCGCTGTGATCATCGATCAGGCTCCAGCCGCCATCGCGCTTGCAACCAGTATTGCGGCGCGGCTGGACTATGTTGGCGTGCTGACCTGCGAATTCTTCGCTACGCCCGACGGCCCGGTGTTCAACGAAATGGCCCCGCGCGTCCACAATAGCGGGCACTGGACGATCGAGGGCGCGGAAACCTCGCAGTTCGAAAATCATGTCCGCGCGGTGCTCGGCCTGCCGCTCGGCCCCGTGGCGCTGACGGGCAACGCGGTCGAGATGCGCAACCTGATCGGCGACGATGTCGATGCCTGGCACGATCTGCTCGCTGAGCCCGGCGTGCATCTGCATCTCTACGGCAAGCACGAGGCGCGGCCCGGTCGCAAGATGGGCCATGTCACGCGCGTAACCCGCTAGGTTCGATTTCCGTAAGGCGGCATCGGCCCGCTCCGCCACCCGGCTACCCAGCGGTAGCATGATATGGGTGGCCGGATCTGGGAGCGGGCCGGTGCCGTTTCAGCGAAGCTGAAAACAAACCAGTTCAGGTCACCTTCTTGTAGATGGTCACGCCCAAAACCAGGAACAGCGCGGCCACGGCCAGCGCGATGAAGAACAGGATCTTGGCGATATCCCAGGCAAATCCGGCGATCCCGCCAAAGCCCAGCAGGCCAAGTACAAGCGCGATGATCGCAAAGATAAAGGCGGCACGCAGCATCTGAAATCTCCCTCTTTGGGAAGACAACGCGCCAGTGGCCCGGAGTTGCCCCGCGCCCACGAAAAAGCCCGCCACCCTTACGGGCAGCGGGCCATTTCAATTCAGTCACTCACGCGATCAGGCGCGCGTGCCCTCCATCGGGAAGCTGCCGAACGCCCCCGCAGTGACATTGCCCTTGATCGTGTCGCCATCGACCGTGGCTTCGCAGGTCAGCGTCATCGGCATCGGCACGGTGATGTCGAGCGACCAGCTGAGCTTGTCGCCATCGACCTTGCCATTCTTGATATCGGTCGTGCCCATCGCGCCGGCATAGGTGCCGGTGAAGCTGTCGCCATCGCTGGTGACAGTCAGGGTCGCCTTCTGCGCACCCATCGGTGAGTGGGTTACGGTATCCCAGCTTCCATCGACATTCGCCATGTTCTGCTCTCCTGTAATCCGTTGCGCCTCACTTGCCGCCGGCATTCGGGCCGACGTCTTCGGGCTTCACCACCTCGACAGGGAGGCCGAGGCTGTCAAGCTGTGCCCGAACCTTCGATGCATCACCGACCACGACCCATACCAGCTTGGCGGGGTCGAGAGCCGCGCGTGCCGCAGCGTCAACCTGCGGGATCGTAAGCGCGCGATATTTTTTCGCGATCTGCTCCTGATAGTCGTCCGGACGGCGCAGGAAGTCGTTCGACTGCATCGCGCCCAGCACCGCACCGGCGGTTTCATACTGGCCCGCCTGACGGCGAATCGCGCTCACCACCGAGCGGTCGAACTCGGCCTTGGTGATGCCATTGTCGCCCAGATAGCCTTTCAGCTCCTTCTGGATTTCGGCGATCGCCGGACCGGTCTTGTCCGCCTGAACCGGCGCGGACACGATGAACGGCACCGCATGCTCGAGCCGGCTGAGGCCGCCGCGCGCGCCGTATGACCACGCCTTGTCCTCGCGCAGGTTCATGTTGATACGCGACAGGAAGTCGCCACCCAGCACTTCGGTCGCGGTGCCCAGCGCGATCGGGTCGCCGAACGGGTCGACCGGAGTCATCTGTCCGGCCAGGATCAGCGACTGGGGCGAATCGGGCCGGTCGATCAGCAGGATCTTGGGCGCGGCCTGTTGCGGCTTGGCGGCGAAATCCTTGGTGCCGGCGGTACCCTCACCCTTCCAGTCGCCGAATTTCGCCTCGAACGCCGCGTTCACCTCGGTCAGCGGACGGTCCGACACGACGAAGATCTTCGCCTTGTCCGGACGAATCCACGCCTTGTAGTAGTTGACCAGATCGTCGCGGGTCAGCTTCTTCACCGCTTCGGCGTCGCCACCCAGCGCAGCAGTCTTAGCATAGGGCGAATCCTTGCCATAGATCAGCGCAGGCATCGCCATCTGGGCAAGGCCGGCCGGGTTGGCGCGAACCTGTGCGATTTGTGCCAGCATCTGGCCGCGCACGCGCTCGATCTCCGGTTGCGGGAAGCTCGGGTTGCGCGCGATGTCCGCCATCAGCTCGAGCGAGCCGTTGAGGTTCGGGCTCGGCGTGAACAGCGAAATGGTCGCGCGGTCTGCGCTGCTGCCGACATTGACCCCGGCGCCCAGTCGCTCCTGCGCCTCGGCGATCTGCACCGAATTGCGGGTCTTGGTGCCCTCTTCGATCAGCGACAGGGTCATGCCCGCAGTGCCGAGCGCGCTCGCCACGTCGGACGCGGTGCCCGCGTCGAAGGTGATGATCGCCTGCGTCACCGGAACGGCGTCGCGCTGGGCATAGACCAGCTCAATCCCGTTCGACAATTTGCTGCGCGTCACCGCAGGGAAGTCGATATCCTTGACCTCGGCCACACCGGGCAGCGCGCCGCGCGTGCCCTTGACCACCTCGTCGGCGACCTTGGCCTTTTCCTTCGGCGCGGTCGCCGCCTCGGCATAGGCCGCGCGCGGCCCCGGCTCGATCGTCAGCGCATAAACCGGGCGCGACAGCCACTTGGCGGTCACGTCGCGCGCCTGCTGGGGCGTCACTGCCGCCAGCTGGGCGAGCTGCTTCTTATAATAGCCCGGATCGTTCATGTAGAGCGCGCCCGACGCCAGCGTTACCGCCTTGCCGCCGAACCCGCCGACCGATTCAAGGCCACGGATGCGCGACGATGCCGTGCGCGTCTTGTACCGCTCCAGCTCTTCGGCAGTCGGGCCGTTCTTCAGGTAATCGGCGATGATCTCGTCCAGCCGCTTGCCCACCGTCGCCGCATCGACGCCCGGACGGACATCGGCGGAAATCAGCACCATGCCGGCTTGCGCCAGGCTCTGGTTGAACGCGCCGACGCCGACCGCCAGCTTCTCCTGCTTGACCAGGATATTGTCGAGCCGCGAGCTGGCGAGGCCGCCGAGCACGCCGATCGACGCGTCGAGCACGGTCGACTCCGCGTCGCGCATGCCCGGCACCGCCCACATGCGATAGATGCGGGTGACCGCGACCCGGTCCTTCATCACCTCGGCCTTGGCCTCGGCCAGCGTCGGGACGGTCACCGTCGGCTCGGTCGTCTTCGGCCCCGACTTGATCGCGCCGAAATATTTCTCGACCAGCGGCTTGGCGGTGGCGGCGTCGATATCGCCGGCCAGCACCAGCACGGCATTGTTCGGGCCATAATATTGGCGGAACCAGTTCTTCACATCGTCCAGGCTGGCGGCATCAAGGTCCGCCATCGAACCGATGGTCGAGTGGTGATAGGGGTGGCCGACCGGGAACAGCCCTTCGGTGATCTTGTAGCGCAGCAGGCCATAGGGCTGGGTATCCCCCTGGCGCTTCTCATTCTGCACCACGCCGCGCTGCTCATCGAGCTTGCCCTGCGTCACCGCGCCGAGCAGATAGCCCATGCGGTCGCTTTCCAGGAACAGCGCGCGGTCCAGTGCCGCGCGCGGCACGGTCTGGAAATAGTTGGTGCGGTCCGAATTGGTGGTGCCGTTATAATCGGTCGCGCCGACTTCCTTCAGCGGCTCGAAAAACTCGCCCGGCGAATTTTCCGACCCGTTGAACATCAGATGCTCGAACAGATGGGCAAAGCCAGTCTTGCCCTTGGGTTCGTGCTTCGACCCGACATCATACCATACGGCAACGCCGACGATCGGCGCCTTGCGATCGGTGTGAACGATGACGCGCAAGCCATTGGCCAGCACGAACTGCTCATAGGGAATGTCCACGCGCTTCACGAGATCGGCGACGGGCACAGCCGCCACCGAGGGCGCGGGTGCCTGCTGGGCGTACGCTGGTGCACTGAGCACGACCGCGAGCGCGGTCAGGCTGACAAAGGCTGGTTTCATGATGCGAAGGGATCCCACGGTGGAAGGTATCGACCGCAACAACATACCGGCCTGCCGAAACCGCGCAACCCTGCGTTGTTTTCCCAACTTGCCGCTGTCGGTTTGGCGCGGCAGCATTCCGCCGCGCGACACAGAATTGCGCCGCCGGACTTGTGTTGCAAAAATACAACACCATGTTGGCGGCGAAAGAATACAGGGACGATCATGAATCTCGAAAAATTCACCGACCGCGCCAAGGGTTTCCTTCAGTCGGCCCAGACCGTCGCGATCCGCATGAACCATCAGCGGATCAGCCCCGAACATCTGCTCAAGGCGCTGCTCGAAGACGAACAGGGCATGGCCGCCGGGCTGATCCAGGCCGCGGGCGGCGATGCCAAGCGCGCGGTCGCCGAAACCGATGCCGCGCTCGCCCGCGTGCCCGCCGTCACCGGCAGCGGCGCGCAACAGGCGCCCGGCCTGGACAATGACGCGGTGCGCGTGCTCGACCAGGCCGAACAGATTGCGGGCAAGGCCGGCGACAGCTTCGTCACGGTCGAACGTATGCTGCTCGCGCTGACGCTCGCCACCACCACCAACGCCGGACGCGCGCTCGCCGCCGCCGGGTTAAAGGCTGAAGCGCTCAACGCCGCAATCGTCCAACTGCGCGGCGGTCGCACCGCCGACACGGCGGGGGCGGAGGACCGCTATGACGCGCTCAAGAAATTCGCCCGCGACCTCACGCAGGCGGCGAAGGACGGCAAGCTCGACCCGGTGATCGGCCGCGACGAGGAAATCCGCCGCACCATCCAGATTCTCGCCCGCCGCACTAAGAACAACCCCGTCCTCATCGGCGACCCCGGCGTCGGCAAGACCGCGATCGCCGAGGGTCTGGCGCTGCGCATCGCCAATGGCGACGTCCCCGACACGCTGAAGAACCGCAAGCTGATGGCGCTCGACATGGGCAGCCTGATCGCGGGCGCGAAGTATCGGGGGGAGTTCGAGGAGCGGCTGAAGGGCGTGCTCGACGAGGTCAAGGGTGCCGAGGGCGACATCATCCTGTTCATCGACGAGATGCACACGCTGATCGGCGCGGGCAAAAGCGAAGGCGCGATGGACGCCGGCAATTTGCTCAAGCCTGCTCTAGCGCGTGGCGAGCTGCACTGTATCGGTGCCACCACGCTCGACGAATATCGCAAATATGTTGAAAAGGACCCCGCGCTGCAGCGGCGCTTCCAGCCGGTCTTCATCGGTGAGCCGACGGTCGAGGACACGATCTCGATCCTGCGCGGCCTGAAGGAGAAATACGAGCTGCATCATGGCGTGCGGATCACCGACGCGGCGATCGTCGCGGCGGCGACCCTGTCCAACCGCTACATCTCCGACCGCTTCCTGCCCGACAAGGCGATCGACCTGATGGACGAGGCCGCGAGCCGCATCCGCATGGAGGTGGAGAGCAAGCCCGAGGAGATCGAAAATCTCGATCGCCGCATCGTCCAGCTCAAGATCGAGGAGATGGCGCTGGCGAAGGAAACCGACGCGGCCTCGCACGATCGGTTGGGCAATCTTCGCCTTGAACTCGCCAATCTCGAGCAGCAGAGCGCCGAGCTGACCGGCCGCTGGCAGGCGGAAAAGGACAAGATCGCGGGCGAGGCCAAGATCAAGGAAGCGCTCGACGCCGCCCGGCTCGAACTCGAACAGGCGCAGCGCGCCGGCGATCTCGCCAAGATGGCGGAGCTCAACTACGGCACCATCCCCGCGCTGACCAAGCAGCTGGAGGCGGCGCAGGCCACCACCGGCGTGGCGATGCTGCGCGAGGAAGTGACCGCCGATGACATCGCCGGCGTCGTCAGCCGCTGGACCGGGATCCCCGTGGACCGGATGCTGGAGGGCGAGCGCGAGAAGCTGCTCGCGATGGAGGAACAGCTCGGCAAGCGCGTGATCGGGCAGGCGGCGGCGGTGAAGGCCGTATCCACCGCCGTCCGCCGCAGCCGCGCCGGTTTGCAGGACCCCAACCGTCCGCTCGGATCGTTCCTGTTCCTCGGCCCGACCGGCGTCGGCAAGACCGAGCTGACCAAGGCGCTCGCCGAATTCCTGTTCGACGACAGCGCCGCGATGGTGCGCATCGACATGAGCGAGTTCATGGAGAAGCACAGCGTCGCCCGGCTGATCGGCGCCCCTCCCGGCTATGTCGGCTATGAGGAAGGCGGCGTGCTCACCGAAGCGGTCCGCCGCCGTCCGTACCAGGTCGTGCTGTTCGACGAGGTCGAGAAGGCACATGGCGATGTCTTCAACATCCTGCTTCAGGTGCTCGATGACGGCCGCCTGACCGACGGGCAGGGCCGCACGGTCGACTTCACCAACACGATCATCGTGCTGACGTCGAACCTGGGTAGCCAGTTCCTCACGCAGCTAGAGGATGGGCAGGACGTGTCTACCGTCGAGCCGCAGGTGATGGAAATCGTCCGCGGCCATTTCCGTCCGGAATTCCTCAACCGCCTCGACGAGATCGTGCTGTTCCACCGGCTCGGCCGCAGCGAGATGGCGCCGATCGTCGATATTCAGGTCGCGCGGCTCGGCAAGCTGCTCAAGGACCGCAAGATCACGCTCGACCTGACGCCGGAAGCGCGCGACTGGCTCGGCCGCGTCGGCTACGACCCGGTCTATGGCGCACGCCCGCTCAAGCGCGCGGTGCAGCGCTACCTGCAGGACCCGCTCGCCGACGCGATCCTGCGTGGCGAGGTCAAGGACGGCGCGACCGTCAAGGTGAGCGAAGGTGACGGCGGCCTGGTGCTGACCCCGGCATGAGTGAGGCCGGATTGACACTCGCGCCGTCGATCGATGTCGAAGCGCTGGCCGACCGCTTCGCGCGCACCGGCCGGGTGCAGATCGCGCCGTTTCTGGACGAGGCGGACGCGACTGCGCTCGCCGCGCACCTGCTCGCCCGTGACGACTGGCGGCAGGTGATGAACGCAGGCGAAAAGGTATATGAGTCGATTCCCGCAGTCCTTGCGACGCTCACCGATGCGCAGCGCGCGCGGCTGGAGGAGGTCATGAATGCGGCCGCGCGCGATGGCTTTCAATATCGCTACCAGTCGATCCGGGTTTCTGACGATGCGGCGGAGCGCGCCGCGCTCGACGATCCGCTGGCTGCATTTGCGCGCTTCATGGCGAGCGCGCCGCTGCTCGATCTGCTGGCGCGGGTCACCGGCGCTACCGACATCAATTTCGCGGACGCGCAGGCGACGAAATATGACAAGGGCGATTTCCTGACCGGGCATGACGATGGCGTCGCGGGCAAGAATCGTCGGGCCGCCTATGTCTTCGGCCTCACCCCTCGGTGGCGCGCCGAATGGGGCGGGCTGTTGCTGTTCCACGGTGGCAGCGGCGGCGTCGCGGAAGGCTATGTCCCGGCGTTCAACACGCTCAGCCTGTTTGCGGTACCGCAACCCCATAGCGTCAGCCAGGTGACGCCCTGGGCCGGCGAACACCGGCTGTCGGTCACCGGCTGGCTGCGCGCACTCCCTTGATTCACCGCGCCCAATGACGGAACATGCGCCATGCGCCTGAAGCAGCCTTTCCTGAAGCTCCACAAATCCTTCGATCCCGAGCAGCTCGCCGCCGAAATCCGTGCGCTCCCCGCCACGGCATGGCTACCCCATCCGGGCAATTATCCCGGCAACGATGCAGTCCTGCTGGTTACACCCGAGGGGCAGATGACCAATGGCTTCACCGGCCAGATGGCGGCGACCGACCATTTGCGCGGCTGCCCCTACATCATGGAGGTGATGGCGGACATTGGCGCGGTCTGGGGTCGCAGTCGGTTGATGGGCCTTGGCCCGGGCGCCAGCGTGCCGCCGCATGTCGATGTGAATTATCACTGGCGTACGCATATGCGCATCCACATCCCGGTGATCACCAACCCGCGCGTGCTGTTCACCTGCGGCGACGAGAGCGTCCATATGGAGGCCGGCAGCTGCTGGCTGTTCGATTCCTTCCGCATGCACAATGTCCATAATGGCGGCAGCGAGAAGCGGGTTCATCTCGTGCTCGACACGGTCGATGGCGAAGAAATGTGGGATCTGATCGATGAGGCCCAGAATGGCGCGCCGTCGCCTGCGCAGCGCGCCCCGCGCCCGCTGCGCTTCGAAAAAGTCGACATGAACAAGATCATGTCGCCATGGGAGGTGCGCTGCCACATCGCCTTCCTCGCCGAATATGCCGTGCCCGATCCCCGGCTTGGGGGCGTGCTCAATCGGCTCGAGCGCTTCACCTCGGCCTGGACATCGGCCTGGAGCGAATTTGAGAGCGACCCTGCCGCACTTCCGGAATATCGCCGCCTGATCGCCGGGCTGCGCCAGGATCTGATGGCGAGCGGCGGCGGCAGCCTGCCCTTGCGCAATCAGGTGCCGCTGATCCGGGCGCTGACCGAACTGATCTTCGACGTCGCCGCGCCCAACCCGGCGCCGCAGGCACCCGTCGCGCTGGCGTCCTGATCCGATGATCCTGTCGCACCGCCACCGCTTCGTCTTCACGGCGATTCCCAAGACCGGCACCCACTCGGTCCGTCAGGCGCTACGGGCGCATCTGGGCGATGAGGATGAGGAACAGGTCCGACTGTTTGTCGAGAAGCGCATGACCGCGCCGGAGCTGGCCCGGCTGGGCCACGGTCATATCAGCCTCGCCGAACTGCGCCCGGCGCTGGGCGAGGAGCGGTTTGCCGACTATTTCAAATTCGCGTTCGTGCGCAATCCGTTCGACCGCTTCGTCTCCTATTGCGCGTTCGCGACCAGCCAGCAGGGGACGTTCAAGCACGACCCCCAGGGCGTCATGCGCCATTTCCTGTTCACCGCCCCGCCCCATCATCACGTCATCTTCCGCCCGCAGCACAGCTTCGTCACCGCGCCGGATGGCACGATGCTCGCCGATCAGCTCGGCCGGGTCGAAGATATGCAGGACAGCTACGACGCGATCTGCGCCCGTATCGGCATTGCGTCGACGCCACTCGGTCGGGCCAACACGTCGGAGCACCGGGACTATCGCAGCTATTACGACCAGGCACTGATCGACGGCGTGGCGCGGCTTTATGCCCGCGACATCGAACTGTTCGGCTATGAATTCTGAGGGTAGCCACGATGTATCCCAACCCCCGCAAGACCCAGTCCATCCGTCGCCTTGGACCCGTCGATATATCCGCGCTGCGCGCTGCCGTCGCCGCGATCCCGGAGTCGCTGTGGGACGCGGAGAATGCGGGCAAGCCGAACCGGTTCGAGGCGCTCGATTCGACCCGCCACATCGTATTCCGCTTCGTCGACGGGGTGGACGACTGGCGCCGCAGCCATGATCGTCCGCTATGGGCGGAGTGGCAGCCGCTGATCGATCCGGTGCTGGAGGCTGCGGTCGCGCCCTATGGCTATGCGCGCGGCGCCTTTCCGCGCGTCATGCTCGCCCGGATGCGTTCAGGTGGCGTGATCCGCCCGCATCGCGACGCCAATCCCGCCGCGAAATGGCCGCACAAGATTCACGTGCCGCTCGAAACCAATGACGCCGTCACCTTCTTCACCGGCGACACCGGACATCATCTTCCAATCGGGGAGGCGGTCGAGGTCGACAATATGGGGGTGCATTCGGTGACGAACGCGGGCGCGACCGACCGCACGCATCTGATCTTCGAATATTATGATCTCGACCAACCCGATCCGGACTGGATCGGAACGGCCACGGCGCTCGGCTGATCCCGCAATCTAGCAGATCAGTTCCCTTTTTCGAGGTTGATGACCGGCTTGTTGAATGCCTCGGCAGCGGTACGGCGCGCCTCTTCGGCAATCGCTTCCCATTCCGCGCGGGTGCGGCACGTTGACTTGGTGAAGCGCGTGCCAGTCTGCTTCTGCTGCTTGCATACGCGCTGCTGCGGATCCTGCTTGGCGGGATCGTCCGACAGACCCGCGGTGAACAGGGCGACGGTGGCGAGGATCATCGGGCGACTCCGTAAAAGCCTGAAAACATGATTAGGCTAGAGCCAATTTGGCCAAGTTCAACTGCCAGCACGCAGCTCGCCCGGCGCGGTGCTGCCATAGCCGAATTCGGCCACCCACGGTTCCAGAATTGGCAGGATCTGCGCCAGTTGCGGGCGATAGCGTTCCCAGCGCCCCGTCGCACGCGTGTAGATCGGCTCGGTCACCTGGCCATAGCTGGGCGTGCGGATGAACCCGCGCGCCTTGGCCGTGCGCTGATGGTCCAGCGCAGCTGGGTCCCAATCGAGACCAAGAAAGTCGAACACCGGGCGCACCGTCTCCTCAACGTCCGCAATCATCGCTTCGTAGCGGACTTCATGGACATTGAGCGGAAAGATGCCCCGACACTGCTGCCAATAGGCCATGACGCGATCGTAGAGCAGGCTTCCGCTGGTCAGGTCGAGGAAGCTCGCCATCGCTTGGGTCAGCTTGAAATTCTGCATGAAGCAGCTCAGCACGACGTCGCACGGATGGCGCATCGCGAAGATGATCCTGGCGTCCGGAAACAGCCGATGGATCAGTGGCGCGCGCATCATCGACAGCGGGTTCTTGTCGACGATCAGCTTGCCACCGGCATTCGGGGCCACCCGCGCCAATTCTTCGAAATAGCGTCCGCGCAACCGGACTGCTTCATCTTCGTCAATCTCGCCGATCCGGTCGAAACTGCCCAATGCGTCGGCGACCTGCGCCAGGATCGGCACTTCCTCCAGCACATGGACCGACGGGTGCCCGAGCAGGATCGTGTCGAGCAGCGTCGTACCGGAGCGCGGAAAGCCGACCATGAATGCCGGTGACGCCGGCTCGCTCGGCAGGGTGATGGCGGGCCAGCGCGCGAGCCATTCCGGCGTGGTCCGCGCCGCCAACTGCTCGACCTCGGCCTGATAGGCGCGCCGATCGACTCCCTGACCCAGCGGCGATTGCGCCATCGCCCAGTGCATCTCTTCGAATGCGGCGAAGGCCAGTCCGGTCTCGCCGAGTTGGTCCGCGACCTGGCCGACAAAATGCGACCGCACCGCCGGGTTGATCGATGCCGAACGGGCATCGCGCGCGAGGGTCAGCGCGGCATCGAGCTCGCCCTGGCGGCGCAGCACCATCGCCTTGAGATAGTCGATGTCCGCGCCCTTCGCCCCACGCGATTCCGCCTGGCGCAGCAACGCTTCCAGCTCCGTGATGCGATTACCCTGTTCGAGCAGAATGCCGAGATTGAGCACCGCCGGCCCGGAGTCCGGCCGGGCATTCAGCGCAAAGCGATAGGATTGTTCGGCCCGCGCGCGATCCTCCAGGTCCATGAACGCCAGGCCCATGGCGACGAAAATCTCGGGATTGGTCGCATCGATCCGCGCCGCATCGGCATAGGCCACCAGCGCCTCGCGCGAGCGATCGAGGCGCGTTAGCGCGTGTCCGAACTCGAGCAGGACGGCCGGATTGCGCGGATCGAGCCGCACCGCCTCCTGAAAGGCTACCGCGCTGTCTTCATAGCGCGACATCGAGGCGAGCACGCGACCGATATTGGTGTAGATCACCGCTGAGTCCGGCCGCAGCACCCGCGCTTGCTGCAGCGCAGACAAGGCCGTTTCCAGTTCACCGATCTCGTGCCGGATGTTGCCGAGATTGTTCCAGCTGTCGGCATCCTGCGGGTTGGCGTCCACGATCTGCTGATAGGCCATGGCTGCTTCCCACGGACGCCCCAGCGCCTTCAGAATGTCGGCGTGAAGCCTGCGCATGGCGTCAGGCTGGCCGGGCGCCCCCGCCAGCGCCTCGGCCTCGGCCAGTTCGCCGGCATCAACCAGCGCACGGGCCAGATTGAAGCGCGATCCGGGATTGTCGCCGCCCACCTTGAGCGCGCGACGCAACAGCGGTACGCCCATTTTTGGGGCCCCGGCCTGGCAATGCGCGATGCCTGCGATCTGCAGCGCAGCGGGATTGTTCGGTGCCACCTTGAGCACCTGTTCGGCCAGCTGACGCGCCCCGGCCGGATCCCCGCGACCGAAAAGCGCCGCGGCCTGTTGCAGAGTCTGCTGGATGTTCATGCCGTTACCCGAACCCGCGCACCGCGATCATGCCTGCGGCTGTGCGCGTGCTTCATGTCAAACCGATGCGCGCACCTTGCCCCAAAAAAGAAGGGCGAGGCAATCGCCTCGCCCTTCCAAATCTGCTGATCCGATTGGATCAGAACTTGAGCCGTGCCGACACATAGAAGCGGCGGCCGATAACGTCGTAGGTCGACGGATCGGTACCCGACTGCACGTTCGGTGCGTAGGTCGGCGGCTTGCGGTCGAACGCGTTGTTCAGACCCAGACGCAGCGTCATATTCTCGACCTGGCCCTGCACCGCGAAGTCGAAATACCAGACCGAACCCGGACCGGTGAACGTCTCGCCAATATACTGGCGTGCCGCGCGGTTTTCCATCGCGTCGATGTAGCGCACGCGGCTCTGCAGCGAGAGGCCCTTGTTCAGATTGAAGCCGACATTCATCGTGCCCTTCCATTCCGGGAAGCTGGTGCCGAGACCAGCGCCGAAATAGGAAGCGGTACCCGCATAGTCGGTCTGCAGCCCGCCAAGGCCGGTGACCTTGAAGTCGAACAGATAGTTGAGCAGCAGGTTGAAGTTGATCGACGATTCCGGCCCAACGAACTCGGTCGGCAGGTTGTAACCCAGCTGGAAGTCGATGCCCGAGGTCTTGACCGACCCCTGGTTGACCGCCTGGAAATAACCCGTTGCCGGATCGCCACCGAGCGATTCCGGAAGGAAGATCGCTGCGATGTTGTTGTTCGAGCGGAACAGGCCACCGCAATAGGGGTTGGTCGCGTTCAGGTTCGGGTTGATGTCGTTATAGCCATAGCACGACGCGATGATCTCGTTGACGTCCGGCGAGAAGATCGTGTCGCTGACCTTGATGTTGTAATAGTCCAGCGAGCCAGTGAAGCCGAGCGCGTTGAACACGAACCCTGCGGTGAAGGCGTCCGACTTTTCAGGCTTCAGGTTCGGGTTGCCCGTCACCGTGATGAATGCCTGGGCACCCGGGGTCGCGACGAAGGTGTTGATCGTCGCGGCCGAGACGCCGGTCGCCTGACAGATGGTCGCCGCAGCGGCGCCACGTGTCGCGCGGAAGTTCGAGTTGTTCGAGCACGGATCGAAGATCTGCGGGAAGCTGCCGCCACCCGAGAACAGTTCGCCGAAGTTCGGCGCGCGCACCGAATGCTGGTAGCTGGCGCGGAAGCGCAGCTCACGCACCGGCGACCAGGTCAGCGTGCCACCATAGGACCAGTCGTTCGACGGCGTTCCATCGATACCGTTCTGGATATCGTTGAAGTCGCTCTTCGAATGACGCGCCGTCAGGCTCAGCTCAAGGCTTTCGGCCAGAGGCGCGTCCTTCAGGATCGGGATCGACGCTTCGCCGAAGAAGTCGAGGAAGCTGTTGGTGCCAAGGTCAGGCGTGCTGGTGTTGAAGCCAGCGATCGGGCCGAACAGCGCACCGGGATCGAACTCGTAGCGGAAGTCGCGCTTCTCGGCGCCGAACACGACCGACAGCGGGCCAGCGGGCAGCTCGGCGAGCTGACCGGTGATATAGGCCTGGGCGACCTTCTGGGTGAAGGTCGTCTTGGTCACACCGACTTCATCGACGAAATCGACGCATGCCTGCGAGAAGGGCTGGATACCGAACGGATTGAAGCCGCCAGCGCACAGGCTCACGCCGCCATCGGGCGCTTCCAGCAGCTGCTGAACGCGCTGAACGTTGACGTTGCCGGTGGCGCGCTGGTCGATGACCGTCTTGCCCCACGAATAATAGGCTTCGTAACGCCAGTTGGGCGCGAACTCGCCGCGCAGGCCGGCCAGGCCCTGAATGACTTCGTTCTCCAGCTGCTGCTCGCGCAGGCCGGTGCCGAGGAAGCGGTAGCCGATGCGAACGCCTTCGGCGGCACCCGAGCCGGTGAGCAACGGATCATCGCCCGTGCGCGAGTTGACCAGCGCAACCAGATCCGGCGACGCCTGCAGGAACGGGTTGGTGACCGGCACGACGAAACCGGTGATACGCTGACCCGGCGCAACCAGCGGCGAACGTGCGTTGAGGCCCGAAGCGGTGCTGGTGGTGTTGACGATGCCGGTGCTGACCGGGGTCGGCGCCAGCGCGGTCGACGACTTGTAGTTGGTGTAGGCACCCTGGACGAAGAACTCGACCGCGTCATTCACCTTGTAGTTGCCGCGGGTGAACGCCGAATAGCGCTCGAGCGGCAGCACGAGGATGTTCACAATGTCGAAGTTGTACGAGTAGAAGTCAGGGAAATAGTTGAGGTTCGGGTTGGCCGGCGAATTCAAGCCATAGCGGAAGTTCACAACGTCGACCGGCGAGTTGAACGTACCGACACCGAACAGGGTACCGTCCGAGTTGAACGCCAGCTGGTTGGTGCGCGGAAGCTGCGCGGTGGGCACGCCATAGGCGGTGAAGATCGAGTTGACGACCGTCTGGCTGTACGGGTTGCTCGCGCTGTTGACGAGCGAGCCGGTCGGGAACGAACCGGTGGTCGAGGTCGCCTGCGCCGCGAACGGACGCTGCGCCTTGATCAGGCCCTGACGCTCGGCATATTCGACCGACAGCGCGAAATTGCCGCGATCCTCGGCGAAGTTGCCGCCGATCGTGCCGCTGATCTGATATTCGCGCGCGTCGGTCTGCGGCATCGAGTTCGAATAGTTGGCGCGCAGATCGACGCCCTCGAAATCGTCCTTCAGGATGATGTTGACGACACCCGCGATCGCGTCGGCACATAGGCCGCGCCCGCGCCGCCGGTCAGCACGTCGATACGCTCGATCAGGCCCTGCGGAATCGTGTTGAGGTCGACCGTCTGGTTCGACGCCGACACCATCGGGCGACGGCCATCGACCAGCACCAGGTTGCGGTTGGCGCCCAGGCCGCGAAGGTCGATGTTCGACTGACCGCCGTTGCCGGGGTTGTTCGACGTGGTCGTGCCGGCCGGATTGACCTGCGGCAGCGTGTTCAGGAACGTATCGAGCGTAACGTCGGCGTTCTGAGTGGTCTCAAGACCGGTGACGCTGGTGACCGGGCTGTTCGCTTCAAGGTTCGGGCGCAGGATGCGCGAACCGGTGATGACGATGGCCTCACCCTCGGCCGGAGCCTCTTCAGTCTGAGCGAAGGCCGGACTTGCGACCACAGTGCCGATCAGCAGGGTCGAGGTAAGCAGGTGCCTGCGAACATTTGATACCATTGGAAGCTCCCCGTTTTTCAGGACATCGCGCTGGACGCCCCATTCGTTCACGCACGACGAACGCCGCGCAGATTGGGTATCGATACGTCTGCAACGATGCGCCGCACAAGAGCTTGGCACGCGGACTGTCGCAAAGTCGTCATGCCGTGACAAAAACGTCACATATGGCGTGTAGCTGGCGCGATTCTAATCCGCCGTCACCGGCATCGACCCGGCGATCAGCAGCGGGTCGATTCGTGCATTGCCCCATTTCATCCCCCAGTGAAGATGGGGGCCAGTCGAGCGGCCGGTGGTGCCGATCGCGCCGATCCGCTGCCCCCGTCGCACCACGTCGCCGACCTTCACGTCGATCCGCGACAAATGCAGAAAGGCGCTGTTGAGCGACATGCCATGGTCGAGCATCAGCAGCTTGCCCTCCAGCGTGAACGGCAGCTGTGCGGCAAGCACAACCACGCCGTCGGCGGGGGCGATGATCGGCGTGCCGGTCGGGCGGGCGACATCGACGCCGGAATGATAGGAACCCGGCTCGCCCTTGTAGATGCGCTGTGACCCGAACAGGCCAGAGATGCGCCCGGTCACCGGCCACATGAAATCCTGTCGCCAACCGGCCACATCGTGCGACTTGGCCCGGGCCGCATTGATCTGCGCCAGTTCGGCCGGGCGACGGCGCTGAAACTCGGCGCTGGGCTGGGCAAAGCGCGGAAGCGTATTCAGCCGCTCGATCCGCCAGGCGCGCGGCTGAATACGAAGCGTCTGGCGCAACACGCTGCCATCGACGCGGGTCGCGACCAGCTCGGCGCTGGCCGCAGCATCGCGATCGAACGCGATCAGAAACCGTCCATCGGATGCAACCCGCACATTGCGACCGTCAAGGGTCACCCGGCTGGTCAGCGCGGGCGCGGTGCCGAGCACGGTGCCACCCTGGATCATCGGACCATCGAAGCGGAATGCGGTGCGCGACTGTGCCGCTTGCGGCGGAGACGCAGCCGTCGGAGCGGCCACGCCGCCAAAAGCAGCCATCAGCGCGAATGCAGCTCCCGCGAAGATTGTCCCCCCGAGCTTCCTCACGTCGCACTCATCGCCTTGGTTGCGATCTCGGCGGTGGCATAGGCTTCCTGATCCGCGACGCTCCAGTAGCGCAACGCATCAAGCGGGATATTCTCCCCGCTCACCGCGCACACGACATGATCGCCCGATGAAAGCACGCGAAAACCGTTCGCCATATAATGAAGCCGTGCCGGGCGGGCGGAATTGGACGACATCAACATGGCTACGCTCACTCTTGCGGTTGGGGCGGGTCAGAACAGGCCAGGCTGTTCGGGCTTGTCCCCAGCATAGGGCTTGCCGCCGCCGCGCTCAACCCGCGCATCCACGGGGCCGTCGCGGAAATGCAGTGTCAGCGCCCCGGCGGCGCGCGCATCCGCCGCGCTGGCGATCACCTTGCCGCTCGCCTTGGCTCCGACACGGACATAGCCGCGCTGCAGCAGATTGTCCGGGTTGACCGCGTCGAGCAGCTTGCGCGCACCCTCCAGCCGGTGTCGCAACCCCTCCAGCTTGCGCTCCAGAACGGCAGGGCGCAGCGCACCGCCCGCGCGGTCGAGGATTCCCCGCGCGACGGTCACGCGCCGCTCCAACCCGCGATCGAGCCGCGCGGCGAGGTCGTCGGCCTTTTGCCGCTGTGGCCCGAGCAGCGCATCGCGACGCGGCAGGACGCGCACCAGCGCCTGCAACCGCTCATTGCCGCGCTCATGATAACGCCGCGCACAGCGTTCGGTGCGCAGCGCCAGCGTCGCAACATGGTGGGACAGGTCGGCGCGCACCGGCACCGCCATCTCGGCCGCTGCAGTGGGCGTGGGCGCCCGCACATCCGCCACGAAGTCGCACAAGGTGGTGTCGGTCTCATGCCCGACTGCCGAGATGATCGGGATGCGGCACGCCGCAACCGCGCGCACCACCGGCTCCTCGTTGAATGCCCACAGATCCTCGATCGACCCACCGCCGCGCGCGACGATGACCAGATCCGGGCGCGGCACCGGGCCGTTTTCGGGCATCGCATCGAATCCGCGCACCGCCGCCGCAACCTCCGCCGCCGCGCCGTCGCCCTGCACCTTGACCGGCCAGACGAGGACGCGGGTCGGAAAGCGATCCGCCAGCCGGTGCAGGATGTCGCGGATCACCGCTCCGGTGGGCGAGGTCACGACGCCGATCACCTTCGGCGCGAACGGCAGTGGCTGCTTGCGCGACACGTCGAACAGCCCTTCGCCAGCCAGCTGCGCCTTTAGCTTCTCGAACAGCGCCATCAACGCGCCTTCGCCCGCCAGCTCCATCCGCTCGATCACGATCTGATACTTCGACCGCCCCGGATAGGTAGTCAGCTTGCCGGTCGCGACCACCTCAATCCCGTCCTGTGGGCGGAACGGGAGGCGATCCGCCGCGCCTCGCCACATCACCCCGTCGATGACCGCATCGGCGTCCTTGAGCGCCAGATAGACATGGCCCGACGCCGCGCGCTTGTAGCCCGAAATCTCGCCGCGCAGCCGGACATGGCCGAACTCGGTTTCGACCATGCGCTTCAGCTTCTGCGACAATTCGCCGATGCTGAGCGGCGCGTCATTGTCCCCTTCCCGCCCCTCGGCTACGAGCCGGGGCATATCGCTATCGTCGAAGGGATCTGACATGAACGTCCTGTTGCTTGGGTCGGGTGGCCGCGAACATGCGCTTGCCTGGAAGCTCGCGCAATCGCCCCGGCTCGATAGCCTGCATGCGATCCCCGGCAACCCCGGAATCGCCAATCACGCGACCTGCCACGACGTTTCGCTGACCGATCACGCTGCGGTGATCGAATTCTGCCGCGCGCACGACATCGGGTTTGTCGTGGTCGGCCCCGAAGCGCCTTTGGTCGATGGCCTGAGCGACGCGCTGCGTGCCGCCGGCCTCCCTGTATTCGGCCCGTCGCGGGCCGCTGCCCAACTGGAGGGCTCGAAGGGCTTCACCAAGGATCTATGTGCGCGCGAAAATATCCCAACCGCCGGCTATGTCCGCGTCAGTGATCTCGACACCGCGCGCGCGGTGCTAGCGCGCGACTTCGGGCGGCCGGTGGTGATCAAGGCGGACGGGCTGGCTGCCGGCAAGGGCGTCACCGTCGCAATGTCGGAAGAGGAAGCACAGGCCGCCATCGCAGCGATCTTCGAAAAGCCCGGCGGCGAAGCGGTGATCGAGGAGTTTCTGGAGGGCGAGGAAGCCAGCCTGTTCGTGCTGACCGATGGCGTGAGCTATCTCCCGATCGGCTCAGCGCAGGATCACAAGCGCGTCGGCGATGGCGATACCGGCCCGAACACGGGCGGAATGGGCGCGTATAGCCCCGCCCCGGTGCTGACTCCAGCGCTGGAGGCCGAGGCGATCGAAACGATCATCAAGCCCACCATCGCGGGGATGGCCAAGGCGGGCACACCCTATTCGGGCGTCCTCTATGCCGGGCTGATGCTCACCCGCACCGGGCCGAAGCTGATCGAATACAACGCCCGTTTTGGCGACCCCGAATGCCAGGTACTGATGATGCGGCTGGAGGACGACCTGCTCGACCTCATGCTGGCGACCGAGGCGGGGGAGCTTGCCGGCCGCGCCGTGCCGCGCTTCTCGGATAACACCGCGCTCACCGTGGTGATGGCGGCCAAAGGTTATCCCGGCACGCCCGAGTCGGGCGGCGCAATTCGCGGCATCGCTGCAGCCGAAGCGACCGGCGCAAAGGTGTTCCAGGCGGGCACCAAGCGCGATGGCGACACGCTCGTTGCAGCCGGGGGCCGCGTCCTCACCGTCACAGCCACCGGTGCCACCGCCACCGATGCCCAGGCCGCCGCCTATCGCGCGGTCGATGCGATCGACTTCACCACCGGCTTTTCGCGCCGCGACATCGGCTGGCGCGAAGTGGCGCGCGAGCGGGGCTGAACTGGTCGCCGGGGTGACGACCGTTTCTGACACTTTCAGTCAGCCAATGTAACATTATCACTTGTTCATCTGCGGCTCATCGCGAGCGGCGCACCCCTTGGCACGTCTAACGCGACCAAAAGGGGAAGCTCCATGAAGCGCACCGCCGCCCTCGTTTCGCTCTCGCTGTTGCTCGGAGCCGCCGCGCCGCCACCGCCCACTCAGCATCGCCCACCCGCACCGCCGCGCGCCGACAACGATTCGCCCGTTCGGTGCAAGACCGGCAGTAGCGCCTACCGACCCGGTGTCATTTCTTCGCGACCACGGGGCGGCCCCGCGCCGCGGCATTATTTCGCACCGCCTGCACCGCCCCCACCGCCCGCCATGTCCGCGCCTGCCCCCCAGGCGGTCGTGCCCGGTTCCGCCGCCGGCTATGCTGCAAAGCGGAGCGCGCCAGGCTATGCCGCAACCGCCCCCTACGGCTCCGCCGACAACCGCGAACGCTATGAAGGCAAGGAGGTTGCCGCAGTCCAGTCGGTTGCGACCGCGCCCGTTTCCACCTTCTCGGTCGATGTCGATACCGGCGCTTACTCCAATGTCCGCCGCTTCCTGCAAAAGGGGCAGACGCCCCCTGCCGAAGCGGTGCGGACCGAGGAGATGATCAACTATTTCCGCTACGACTATCCGCTGCCCGCATCGCGGCAACAGCCGTTCAGCGTGACCACCGATGTTGCGCAGACCCCGTGGAACCCCGACACCCGCCTCGTCCGCATCGGGCTACGCGGCTATGACGTGACCGCGCAAGGCCGCCCGGCGGCGAACCTCGTCTTCCTGGTCGATGTTTCGGGATCGATGAGCAGCGACGACAAGCTGCCCCTGGTCAAGCGCGCGCTGACGATGCTGGCCGACAGGCTTACGCCGAAGGATCGCGTCTCGATCGTCGTCTATGCCGGTGCGGCGGGAGTTGTGCTCGACCCGACCGCGAACCCCAACCATATCCGCGCCGCGCTCGATTGCCTCGAGGCGGGTGGGTCGACTGCGGGCGCTGCGGGGATCCAGCTCGCCTATGACATCGCCAGCGCGAACTTCATCAAGGGCGGGATCAACCGCATCTTCGTCGCCACCGATGGCGACTTCAATGTCGGGATCAGCGACAACAAGGCGCTGGAGGCGATGGTGAAGAAGTATCGCGACAGCGGCGTCACCCTGACCACGCTTGGCTTTGGTGCGGGCAATTACAACGAGGCGTTGATGGAGCGCATCGCCGATCTCGGCAACGGCAACTACGCCTATATCGATTCGGCAATGGAAGCGCAGAAGGTGCTCGACGACGAGCTCAGCGCGTCGCTGTTCACCATCGCCAAGGATGTGAAGGTGCAGGTCGAGTTCAACCCGGCGCAGGTCAGCCAGTATCGCCTGATCGGGTACGAGAACCGCGCGCTGGCCGAGGAGGATTTCGACAATGATGCGGTCGATGCCGGTGATATCGGCGCGGGGCATCAGGTAACCGCGCTCTATGAGGTGGTGCCGGCCGGAGCCAAGGGTTGGCTGCCCGAGCGCCGCTATGACGGTAACCGCCCGTCCGCGCCCAGCGCATCGGGACGCGAGCTGGCCTTCGTCAAGCTGCGCTACAAGCTGCCGGGCGAGACGGCGTCGCGGCTGATCGAGAAGCCGGTCCCCGCCTCGCTGCTGCGCCCAGCCCCGGCGCCGAGCGGTGACATGGCCTTTGCCACCGCAGTCGCCGCCTTCGGACAGAAATTGCGCGGCGACAAATATCTTGGGCACTACAGCTATGCCGCAATCCGCGGGCTGGCGGGCAATCCGCAAGGCTATTGGCGCAACGAATTCCTCAAGCTCGCCCAGTTGGCGGCGGTGCAGGAAGTGCGCAACGCGGCGAAGGACTGATGGGCCCGATCGGCCTATTCGCGCATTTCGCCTATGCGATGACGCGGGGAGGCATGACCGATGGACGAAAAACCTTATGTTCCGCCGGCGGGGATTGCCGAGACATTCGCCTGGGTGACGGTCTCGCACATGATATTGATCGCAATCCTCGCCGCGGGCGCGATCACCATTCTGTGGTGGGGTAATCGGCTGCGTCGTCAGCGGAAACAAGCGCGCGAGGAGGCTGAACGCGCGGCTGAGGAACGCGACGCGGAGCCCTAATCCGCAACTTCGCTGAGCAGCAGCTTGTCGATCTTGTGGCCGTCCATATCGACGATCTCGAAGCGCCAGCCCTGTTCGACAAAGCTCTCGCCCTCATTCGGCAAGCGCTTGAGCACCGCCAGCGCGAGCCCGGCGACGGTCGCGTAATCGCGATCCTCGGGCAGATCGATCTTGATGCGATCGGCCAGGGAATCTGCGGCGAGCTGGCCCGACACCAGCAGCGATCCGTCCTCACGCACGGTGATTGACGGGTTGTCGCCCGCATCGACATCGGACAAGAACTCACCCGCAATCGCCGCCAGCAGATTGGCAGGGGTCACGATCCCCTCGAAATGTCCATATTCGTCGTGGACGAAGCCCATCGGCACCGCAGCACGGCGCAACGCGCCCAGCGCGTCCATCGCATCCACCTGATCGGGCAGCACCGGCGCGGGTTGCGCCAGCGCGCGCAGGTCGAGCGGACGCCCTTCAATCAGCGCGGTCACGACATCGCGCGCCTGCACCACCCCGATGACCGCATCGACCGAACCGTCAGCCACCGGGAGCCGCGTATGCGGAGTCGCCGACAGCGCGGCGCGGATCGCGGCTTCGTCCAGATTGATGTCGATCCAGTCGACGTCGGTGCGCGGGGTCATCACCTCGCGCACCGGGCGGTCGGCCAGGCGCACCACGCCGGAGATGATCGAGCGCTCATGCTCCTCGATCACGCCCGAATGGGTCGCTTCGGCGACGATCATGTGCAGTTCTTCGGCGGTCACGCGATTCTCGGACTCGCGGTTGAGCCGCAGCAGGTGGAACACCAGCGCGCTGCTGCGGTCGAGCACCCATACGACCGGCGCGGTAATGCGCGCGAGCAACTTCATCATCGGCGCAATGACCACCGCGAACGGCTCGGGCGAGCGCAGCGCGAACTGCTTGGGCACCAGCTCGCCGAAGATCAGCGAGACATAGGTCGTAAAGGCGATGACGATGGCGAAACCGATCGTCTGCGCGAGCTCCGCCTCGACGCCCAGCGCCGCGATCCGCGCGCCGGCGGGCGTGCCGAGGCTCGCGCCCGAATAGGCACCGTTGATGATACCGATCAGGGTGATTCCGATCTGTACTGTCGACAGGAACTTGCCGGGGTCCGCAGCAAGATCGAGCGCCGTCTGCGCACCGCGCTTGCCAGCGCGCGCCAACCCCTCCAGCCGCGCCTTGCGCGCGGATACGATCGCGAGTTCGGACATGGCGAACACGCCGTTGAGCGCGACCAGTGCGAGAATGATCGCGACATCGATCCAGGGTATGGGGGGAAGCGGGTCCATTGGCCTGCCCCCCCCATAGTCGCATTCAGGCCGCTTTCACAACTGGCGATTCAAATCACTTCAGTGCGCAGGCGGAACAACGGACCGGTCCCGCCCGTTTGGCGCTCGAATGTTGAAGGAGGTATCGATGCGTATTCCCACCAACTGGGCCGTAATCCCCGCAGTTGCCGCACTGGCATTGACGGGTGCCTGCGTCACCGATCCGGTCACCGGCGAGCAGCGGATCTCCAAGGCCGGCATCGGCGCCATCGGCGGCGCTCTGGGCGGGTATCTGCTCGGCGATATCGTCGGCGGGCGGCGTGACCGGACCGAAAAGATCGTCGGCGCCGGGATCGGCGCAGTCGCGGGTGCCGCGATCGGCAACTACATGGACCGTCAGGAGCGCGAGATTCGCGAACGCACCGCCGGCACCGATGTCGAGGTGATCCGCCGCGGCGACGACCTGATCCTGTCGATGCCGTCGGGTATCACCTTCGCGACCGACAGCGCGACGGTACAGTCGCAATTCCGCCCGACGCTCGACAAGGTGGCCGACGTGCTCGACCGCTATAACCAGACCTATGTCGATGTGTACGGCCACACCGATTCGACGGGCTCGGACGCCTATAACCAGACTTTGTCGGAGCGGCGCGCCGTGGCGGTCGCCGATTATCTGGTGTCGCGTGGGGTCGAGTCGGCCCGCCTCGAAACGCTCGGCTATGGCGAAACCCAGCCCATCGCATCGAACGAGACGGTCGAAGGGCGCGCGCAAAACCGCCGCGTCGAAATCAAGATCGTGCCGATTCGCGAAAGCGACATGCGCTGATCAACATGGGGCGGGGCAGTGCTCAGCGCTGTCCCGCTGCCAAGTCCCAAGCGGCGCGGACCTCACGCAGGAACACATCCTGATGGGCAGTAATCTCTGCCTGCGCCTGCCGACCATAGCCGGGATGGCTCGCCATCCGTTCAAGCACGCCGCGATGTGCCTGACGCAATAATGTCCGCACTTCAGGGGCCGCTTGACCGTGTAGCTGCAGGGTCGTGGCGAGCATCCACGCGACATGGATCCGTTCCGGGTGCGACAGTGGATGCAGCCGATGATGCACCTTCAGCGCAAGCCGATAGAGCGGCGCGGCCTCTGCATAGCGGTATTGCAGGGCCAGGCTGTCGGCAAAGTTGCGCAACGTCGCCGCCATCGCGACGGGCGACGCGTAAGGGGCGTCTTCATATTGCGCGATCGCCGAGCGATATGCCCGTTCCGATTCGGAATAACGTTTCCCACGGTCGAGCAACACCGCAAGGTTCGACCAGGCTTGTGCGGTCAACGGATGCCCTGCGGGCCAAGCCTTTTGGCGAATAGCCACTGCTCTGGTCAGCATCGACTCCGCCTCGGCGTCTTTCCCCAAATCCATGAGCGTCAGGGCGAGGTTCGTCAGAGACGTTGCCAGATCGAGATGGTCGGCGGGCAGCGTGGCCTGCTGCGTTTCGACGGCGCGTCGGAACATAGGCAAGGCTTCTGCGTGTCGCCCTTGTGCCGCAAGATTGCCGCCCAGATTGCCGAGGCTGGATGCAATGTCGGGATGGCCTGCGGGCAGCACCGCTTCGTTCAGCGCAAGCGCCTTCCGCAGGAAGGGTTCGGCTTCGGTATCTCGACCCTGCTCGGTGATTACGGTCCCCAAATTGCCCGATAGCCGCGCGGCCAGCGCCTTGGTTTCGCGACTTTTGGGTTTGAGGATTTCCAGCGCGCGCCGATAGGCCGTCTCAGCCTCGGCCCGCAAACCCAGCACATGATAATTGGCCGCAAGGTTATTCCAGGCGACCGCAAGATCCGGGTGATCAGGCCGATACACGTCCTGAAAGATCGCAAGCGCCTGAATATAAAGCGGCGTCGCTGCGACTGGATCTCCGCGCGTCTGAAGCACCAACGCCATATTGCTGAGGGCAATCGCAATATCGGAATGCTGTGCCGGTAACGCGCGCCGGGCAAGCGCAAGGGCTTTGGCGGCATACTCCTGCGCCATTGCGAGATCGCCCGCCGGCATCGCGATCGCAACAACGGTTTGATACAGGTCAAGGCACGTTGTCGCCGCTGGCCGAGCAGCCTCACATCGCGCAAGCTCGGCACGCAGTCCCAAGAGTGCCGCGGCATAATCGCCTTTCCGCTCGGCCCGCTCGACCACGCGCGGCACCGCCCAGCGTCGCTCCGCAGCCGCCGGGACGGTCGTCGCCATCAGCAGGGTCATGACCAGAGCGATGGATCGCATGGCGTTCGAATAACGCTGCCCTGCCCGATACGATACCGATTGTTTCGGTTGGCGCTAACGCCGCGCCGAGAAGAATTCGCGCAGCAGCGCCGCCGCCTCGCCCTCACCGATCCCCGGATAGATGTCCGGTCGGTGGTGGCAGGTGGATTGCGTGAAGAAACGCGGGCCATGCTCGACTGCACCGCCCTTGGGGTCGCTCGCCGCATAATAAAGCCGGGCAATGCGGGCATGGGCGATGGCCCCGGCGCACATCGCGCACGGCTCGAGCGTGACCCATAGGTCGCAGTCCTCCAGCCGATCGCGCCCGAGCACCTGTGCCGCCGCACGGATTGCCAGAATTTCGGCGTGTGCCGTCGGATCGTGCAGCGTGCGTGGCGCGTTGGCCGCGACTGCGACCACGCGGTCGCCCTGCATCACCACCGCGCCGACCGGCACCTCGCTCGTCTCGGCGGCGGCGCGAGCAGCGTCGAGTGCGGCACGCATGGGTTCAGGCAGCGGGAACATGCCGCTGCTATGCCCCAGACGGCGGCGGTCGGCTACCTTGTGCCCACGCGCCGCAGATCACTGCAGTTACTTGGCAGCAGGAGTCGGCTGCGCCTTCTCGACCTCAACGGTCGGAACCTGAATCGTCTTGTTTTCCATGGTGATGGTCGGCACCTGGATCGTCGTGTTGGTGGTGCCCATGCCGACATCACCGACGTCCGCCGCAACGGTCGGGGCCTTGCCGCCCTCGAACTTCACGGTCGGGAGCGCGCCCGGTTTCATGTCGATGCTCAGCATGCCAAGCGACATCAGCACCACGATCACTACAGCGGCGAGGCCGAGAATTGCCAGAAGTCCACGCATCGAGTCCGATCTCCCTGTTCGAATCGTTTGCGAAATAACGCATTGTTGACCATAGGGGTTGCACGCACGGTGCGATACAGGGCGATGCACGGTTGACGAAATCGCGCTGTCCCGTTATCGGGCCGCTCTTTCCCAGCGCCGCTGGACAGGCTGAAACCTAGGAACGATTCGATGTCGCGCATTTGCGAGCTGACCGGCAAGGGCCGGCAGGTGGGTCACAATGTTTCCCACGCCAATAACAAGACCAAGCGGACCTTTCTGCCCAACCTGCAGAATGTGACGCTGATGTCGGAAGCGCTCGAGCGCTCGATCCGTCTGCGCGTGTCGACGCACGGCCTGCGCTCGGTCGAGCATAATGGCGGCCTCGACAACTGGCTGATGAAGACCGGCGACGAAAAGCTGTCGCTGCGCGCCCGCCGCCTGAAGCGCGAAATCGCCAAGAAGGCGACTGCCGCCGCCTGATTCGCTTTGGCGACCGGGTTTCTGATCGGCCCGCTCCCATTTCGGGACGCGGGCCGTTCGGCGTTTGAATTGCTGGCGCCGAGTCGGAACCCGGTGCCGTCTATCGATCGAGCCGGAATTTGAGCAGCAACGAGCGCTGCAGGAACAGCTGATTATCGTCCGACGCGATCCACAAGATCGTGTCCCTGCCTTCCCGCACGGCAGCCAGCGCCTCGAAATTGTCGTGCAGCACCGCCCTCTCGAATCGGGCGATCTCCCGACCGGTAACGATCGCCCCGCGCCGAATCGCCTTTCGCGGAACAACCGTGAGCGTCGCAGTGAAGGTCAGCGGCAGCGCAAAGCGCCGGTTGAGGATCGCGATACGCCCATCCGGAAGCTCCGCCATATCGGTCGGCTTGAATCCGCGCGGCGGGCGATAGCTGAACGCGAAACCGCGGCGTGGGGCAACGACCGGATCGCCGCTGAACAGGATGCCCCGCACCGTCCCCGCTGCGTCGCCCTTGCGGTCCTCCGCCAGCACGACGAAACGGCCATCGCGCAGACGCACCATCGCCTCGGCCCCGCCGTTGCTTGACCAGTTCGCCAGAGCCGGGGGCGTCGCGTGCGCCTGCGCCTGCGCAAAGCCCCGTTCATAGCGCCAGATTGCGTTCGCCCGTTCGAACCCGACCCAGATCCGTCCGGTCACAGGGTCGGTCGTCAGCGATTCGCTATCGCGATCCTGTTTGCGCCAGCCTTTGCCCGGGCCAGCGGGAAGCTCGGCAAAGCGCAGAGCGCGCGGCGTCCAGTCCGCGCCCATGGTGAACGACACGATGTTGCCGCCGTCGCTCAGCAGTGCGAACCGATCTCTATCGACCATCATCGCCGAAAAGCCGCCGAACGCCGCCCCCTCCCCCTCAAGCGCGACCCCGCCGAGAAAGGTCAGACCGCCCAGTTGGGTGCGCTGCGGATTGCCCGGCTCCAGCACCACCGGTGTAGCCTTAACCGCCGCATTGCGCGGCAATAGCGGCAGCCGTGCCTCACCCGACCATTGCGGGACGAAGAGCAGGATCAGCAGGATCGACAGGATGACGCGCATCACGCTCTTCATAGCGGCCGCAATCGCGCCGCAAAGCTGAACCTCAGATAACAGCCTTGTTCAGCCTGGGTTGGATGCCGTTCAGCTAAACGACAGCCAAGCTGTTCCGCAGCGTATTTCGCGGACCTGCCCGACATGCCGGTGCGATCCGAACGCCCCGCCCGATTTCCCGTGTTGCGTACCGGGACAGGGCACTTCCCCCTCGGGCGCTACGGGTCCACCGGCACCCCCCTTTACGATCCCGCAACGATCCTGAACCACGCATAACAGGCGCATTCAGGGATCGCTCAATGCGACTATGCGAATCCCTTGTTCAACGAGATCGGACGAACAAGGAGATACGACATGTTCAAGCAGCTTTCCCTGATCGGTGCCGCGCTGGCGATGACCGGCACCGCGCTGGTCCCTGCGACCGAGGCCGCGGCGCAAAGCCGCTACGAATATCGGGATGGCCGCGGCTATTATGGTGATGGCCATCGCGACTATCGCCGTGATGATCGTCGTTACGACCGCCGCTACAACTACCGTGGACGCGCGGCCGATCGGTGCCGGGACGGCGAGGGTGGCGCGATTGTCGGCGCGATCGCCGGCGGCCTGGCCGGTAACGCGATTGCCGGTCGCGGCGACAAGACCATCGGCACCATCCTGGGCGGCGTGGTCGGCGCACTGGCCGGACGCGAAATCGACCGGGCCGACCGTCCGGGCTATTGCCGCCGCTAAGCGCTGAAGATGCTGACGGAATTGGGCCGGCCTCTAGGGGGTCGGCCCTTTTCATGTGAACCACTTGGCGGCTCGCGCGTTGTGCGGCCATGCTGAAACCCTGCAATGACTCTGCGCATCCGCTGGCGGAGCGCTTTCGCGCGTTCGTCAAATCGACCGACTTCCCCTGTGTCGGCGCGAAATCCGCGCTGAGCCGCGACCGCATGCGCTTCGTCGTCGGCAAGGATATCGGGTCGGCCTGGGACGATCTGCGCATTCTGCCGAACCTCCATAACCTTGCCGCCAGCTATCGCGCCGAGCCCGAGCTATTCCAGTCGCTGGTCGTCCTGTTCGAGCAGGACCGTGCGCTAGATGAACCGACGTTCGAGACGAATCTTTGGGCTCGGCTGCAATCGCTGACCGACAAGGACGAATGGCTGGGGCAACCGGGCGATCCGCGCGTCAGCCATGACCCGGACGATCCGCATTTCTCGCTCAGCTTTGGCGGCGAGGCGTTTTTCGTGGTCGGCCTGCACCCGCAGGCGAGTCGGCCGGCCCGGCGGTTCGATCGCCCAGCGCTCGTGTTCAATCTGCACGACCAGTTTGAGCAGCTGCGTGCGCAGGGACGCTATGAGAAATTGCGCGATTCGATCGTGGCGCGCGATGTCGCGCTGGCGGGCGCGCCCAACCCGATGCTGGCGCAGCACGGCACCGTCTCCGAAGCGCGGCAATATAGCGGGCGGGTGGTCGATCCCGAATGGCGCTGCCCGTTCCGCGGCCGCGGAGGTGCCCAGGATGCCGCATAGGATTGCCCCGCGTTCAGGCGTGGCGTTCGAACTGCCCAAGGGAGCGTTGCTGACCGTCACCGACCCGACCGGCGAACAGGTTGCCGACCTGCTCGCCTATCGCAAGGACGATGTCGGCGAGGTCATTTCGTCGGGTCGGACGCTGGATTATGCGAGCCGCATCTACCTGACGACGGGCGACAAACTTTACTCAAACCGCAGCAACGTGTTGCTGGAGATCGTCGCGGACGATGTCGGGCGGCATGATTTTCTGCTGACGCCGTGTTCGAAGGACACGTTCCGCATCATCTATGGCGACACCGATCCGCATCGCGGCTGCTTCGGCAACCTAGCCGCCGCGCTCGCGCCCTATGGCGTTGAGGAAGATATGATCCCGACCGCGTTCAACTGTTTCATGAATGTGCCGGTCGATGGCGTGACGGGTGAATTGCGCGTCGAGCCGCCGCTGAGCAAGGCGGGGGACCGAATCGTGTTTCGCGCTGAGGAGGATCTGGTGATCGGGCTGACCGCCTGTTCGGCGCTGCAGTCGAACAACGGGTCATTCAAGCCGATCGACTGGGAAATAACGCCGCCGGAGTGACCCGGCGGCGTTCTGAACTCAATTTCCGGTCGGGAACCCGCGGCGCTTGAACAGCGCGTTGACGTCCGGATCGCGGCCGCGGAAGGCCTTGTATGCCTCCTTGCGATCGGTTTCATTGCCTGTTTCCAACAGGATCGTGCGGAACTTGTCCGCCGTGGCCTTGTCCCAGACATTGCCGCTTTCCTCGAACGCGGCCCAGGTGTCGGCGTCCATCGTTTCCGACCAGAGGTAGGAATAATAGCCCGCCGAATAGGCGTCGGAGGAGAAGAGGTGGTTGAACTGCGGCAGGCGGTGCCGCATCACGATCTCCTTCGGCATGCCCAAAGAAGCGAGCGTGTCGCGTTCGAACGCGTCGGGATCAGTCACCGGGGTGTCGCGATTGTGGAGTTGCATGTCCACAATGGCGGATGACAGATATTCGACCGTGTCGAATCCCTGATTGAACGTCGACGCCTTCTCGATCTTCTCCACCAAAGCCGCCGGAATCACCGCGCCGGTCTTGTAGTGCTTGGCGAAGCGGTTGAGCACATCGGGGGTCAGCAGCCAGTTTTCGTTCACTTGGCTCGGATATTCGACAAAGTCGCGCGGCGTGCCGGCGAGGCCCGGATAATAGACCTGGCCGAGCAGGCTGTGCAGCGCATGGCCGAATTCGTGGAACAGCGTCGAGGCGTCGTCGATGCTGATCAGCGTCGGCTCACCGCCACCGCCCTTGGTGAAGTTGTTGTTGTTCGACGCCAGCACGATGTCATCGCCGCGCAGGCCCGAACGGCTGCGATAGCTGGTCGCCCAGGCGCCCGAACGCTTGCCCGCACGCGCGAAATTGTCGAGGTAGAAGACGCCGATCGTCTTGCCCAACCGCTTGACCTCGAACGTCCGCACATCGGCCTGGAACACCGGAATCGTGCCGGTATTTTCCTTGAACTCAAGGTCGTAGAGCCGCCCGGCGGCGTAGAACATGGCGTTGACCATGTTGTTGAGCTCAAGATACGGCTTCACCTCGCTCTCATCGAGGTCGTACTTCGCCTTGCGGACCTTCTCCGCATAATAGCGATAGTCCCAGCCCGCGATCGTGATCTTCGGCCCCTTGCCAGCCGCCGCTTCGGCATCGGCCAGCGCCTGCATGTCGGCGACTTCCTGGCGGACGCGGGCGACCGCGGCGGGCCAGACCGACATCATCAGCTTGGTCGCATTCTCCGGCGTTTCCGCCATGGTGTCGTCCATGCGATAATGCGCATGGGTCTTGAAGCCGAGCACCTTGGCGCGTTCCTGACGCAGCTTCAGGATGTTGGCGATGATCGCATTGGTATCGGTTGCGCCGCCATTGTCGCCGCGGTTGATATAGGCGTTATAGACCTTCTCGCGCAGCGCGCGATTGGTGGCGTACATCAGGAACGGCTGCATCGACGAGCGGGTGTTCTTAACCGCCCATTTGCCCGCCGCTCCGCGCGCCTTGGCCTCTTCGGCGAGGCTCGCCTTGAAGCTGTCGGGAAGGCCGGCGAGATCGGCCTCGTTATCGATGATGATCGCGGTTTCTTCGTCCGCCAGCACGCGGCGGCTGAATTCGGTATAGGCAACCGACAGCTCGCCGTTGATCCGCTTGATCTCGGCCTTTTGCGCCTCATTGAGCAGCGCGCCCGAGGTGACGTAATCGCGATAGGTCCGCTCGAGCAGGCGCATCTGCTGGGCATTGAGGCCGAGCGTCTGGCGCTTGTCATAGAGCGTCTTCACGCGCGCGAACATCTTGGGGTCGAGGCTGAGTTCGGTCGAGAAGGCCGACAGCTTCGGGCTCCACTCGCGCGCGATCTTCTGCACCTCGGGGCTGGCGAGGTTGCTGGTATAGACACCCCACACCGGGAAGACGCGCGACAGCGATGTGGTCGCCTTGGCCGGTGCCTCGATCGTATTGGCGAAGGTCGGTGCTTCGGGATTGTCGCGCACCTTGGCGAACGCGGCGCGCGCCTCGGCCATGCCTTTTTCAAAGGCCGCCGGGAACATCGCCGGGGTGACCTTGTCCCACTGGGGAACGCCGTCGAACGGGCCGGGCCAGGTGTCGATCATCGGTGCAGGATCCACGGTGGCGGTTGCGGTCGGCGCGGCCGGGGTCTGAGCCGCGGCGGGCAGGATCGACAGGAGCGAGGCGGTGGCGAGCAAAATCGCGCCGGATACGGGCTTCATGAACTTCCCCTGGGAGTGGTGTGATAGGCGGATGATACGGACCGGTCACCGCTTGGCAAGCCGGACTCGACGAACCGCATGGCTGGTCGCAGCGCTATTCCTCCCCTGAGCCTGTCTCAGGGGAGGAATGCGATTACCCCCCGACGGTCTGTTCGATCGTGCCGAAGATCGGGTGGTGCTTGTCGTCCTCGGCCCAGATGCGGACGGTGTCGCCGGCCTTGAGGAACGGGGTCGATGCCTGGCCGTCACGGATCGTTTCGACCGTGCGGACTTCGGCGAGACAGGAATAGCCGACGCCGCCCTGTGCGATCGGCTTGCCCGGACCGCCATCGGCATCGCGGTTGGAGACGGTGCCCGATCCGATGATCGTCCCCGCCCCCAGCGCGCGGGTCTTGGCCGCATGCGCGATCAGCGTGCCGAAATCGAAGGTCATGTCCTCACCCGCCTCGGCGCGGCCGAAGGGCTGGCCGTTGAGGTCGACCATCAGCTTGCGGTGCAGCTTGCCGTCCTGCCACCAGTCGCCGAGCGCGTCGGGGGTGACGAACACCGGCGAGAAGGCGCTGGCCGGCTTGGACTGGAAAAAGCCGAAGCCCTTGGCCAGTTCGCAGGGGATCAGGTTGCGCAAGGAGACGTCGTTGGTCAGGCCGACCAGCCGGATCGCGGCCAGCGCTTCCTCCCGGCTCGCGCCCAGCGGCACGTCGCCGGTGACGACCACCACTTCGGCCTCGAGGTCGCAGCCCCAGCTCTCGTTCGCCAGCGGGATCGGGTCGCGGGGCCCGAGAAAGCCGTCGCTGCCCCCCTGATACATCAGCGGATCGTGCCAGAAGCTGTCGGGCATCTCTGCCCCGCGCGCCTGACGGACCAGTGCGACATGGTTCACATAGGCCGAGCCATCGGCCCATTGATAGGCGCGCGGCAGTGGCGCTGCGGCCTCGCGCTCATGGAACCGCTCACGCGGGATCACTTCATGGTCGAGATCGGTGGCGAGGTTGCGCAGCGCGCCCTCATAGCGGTCCCAATCATCGAGTGCGGCCTGCAACGTACCGACAATATGGCCGGCATCGGCATACCAGGCGAGGTCGCTCGACACGACGACGAGGCGACCGTCGCGCCCCTGTTTCAGACTGGCGAGTTTCACGCTGCTTCTCCTGCTCCTGGCCCGCCTTTCTAACCGTCTGGTTTTCAGCGAGTCCTTGACCAACCCGCATTGACAGGCGCGGACGCAACCCGCAACGCTCAACACATGTATTCCGAGCTTCGATTCCTGGAGCAAGGCGGCGGGATGGGCCGCCGTATTCGGGAGCATGACTGGGCCGCGACGCCGCTTGGGCCACCCGACAGCTGGCCGCAGGCGCTGCGCTTTGCCCTGGGTATCTGCCTGAGTTCGGAGATGCCGACCGCGATCTACTGGGGTCCGCAGCTGCGGCTGTTCTACAACGATGCCTGGGCGCCGATCCCGGCGGAGCGGCACCCCGACGCGCTGGGTCGCCCCGGCGCGGAGGTCTGGCCCGAAATCTGGGATGTGGTCGGCCCGCAATTCGCGCAGGTGATTGCGACGGGCGAGGGATTCGCCACCTATGACCAGCGGCTTGACATGGAACGCGGCGGGAAGCCGCAGGAAACCTATTGGAACTACAGCTTCACCCCGATCCGCGACGAATTCGGCACGGTTTGCGGCATCCTCAATCAGGGCAATGAGACGACCGCGACGGTGCTGTCGCAGCGCGAACGCCGCGCGGAGATCGAGCGGCTGCACGAGCTGTTTCAGCAGGCGCCCGGCGCGGTCGCGTTGCTGGAGGGGCCGGATCATGTCTTTGCGCTGACCAACCCGGCCTATCATGTGCTGACCGGACGCGCCGAGCTGATCGGCAAACCGGTGGCGGAAGCCTTGCCGGAGATTATCGAACAGGGCTTTGTCGACCTGCTCGACCAGGTGTTTGAAACCGGTGCCGCATACCGCGCCAGCGCTCAGCCCGTTTTGCTGGTCCGCGACGGGGTCGATGAGACCCGTTTGGTCGATTTCGTGTTTCAGCCGATCAAGGACGGTGCCGGCGCGACTACCGCAATCTTCATCGAGGCCAATGACGTCACCGAGCGGGTGGTCGCCGAGACGCGGCTGCGCGAGAGCGAGGAGCGGCTTCAGCTGGCGCTGCAGGCGACCAACATCGTCGGGGTATGGGACTGGGATCTGGCCACCGACCGGCTGAAGACCGATGCGCGGCTGGCGCGCCTGTACGGGGTCGATCCGACGCTGGCCGAACGGGGTGAGTCGAGCACAGCGTTTCTCAGCCATGTCCATCCGGAGGACGTGGAGCGGCTGCGCACCGAGATCGGGCAGGCGGTCCGCAGCGGCGACCCGTTTTCGAGCGAGTATCGGCTGGTCGATGCCGACGGCCGCGTGCGCTGGGTCACGGCCCAAGGGCGCGCCAGTTACAACGCCGAGGGCCGTGCGGTGCGCTTTCCCGGCGTTATCTTCGAGATCACCGAGCGCCGCGAGGCGGAGGAAGCCGCGCGCAAGGCCGCCGCCGACCTGGAAGCCGCGACGCAGGATCAGGCATTTCTGTTCGACCTTGCCGGGCGCCAGCGTGCGCTGGACACGCCCGAGGCGATCATGCGGCTTGGCGCCGGCGCGATTGCCGAGCGGCTGGGGATCGATCGGGTCGGCTTCTACCGAATCGCTGACAATGACGCGGTCCAGTTCGGCCCGTGTGTCACCAGCGGGAAGCTGCCCTCGCTGGAAGGCACACGCCGGCTGGAGATGAGCGCGGCCAACGCGATCTATCGGCAGGGACTGACCTTGGTCACGCATGACGCGGCCAATGACCCGCGCTTCACCGGCAGCGACCTGTCGCGCTACTCGCCCGCAGCGGTGGGCGTGCCGCTGATGCGCGGCGGGGCGTGGGTCGGGAGCCTCTACGCCAACCAGGCGGTGCCGCGCATATGGCGCCCGGAAGAGGTCGCGCTGATCGAGGCCGTCGCCCAGTCAAGCTGGGACGCGGTCGAGCGCGCCGCCGCCGTCATCGCGCTGCGCGAAAGCGAGACCAAGTTCCGCGCGATCGCCAACTCGATCGACCCGATGGTGTGGTCGACGCAGCCCGACGGCTATCACGATTACTATAATGACCGTTGGTACGAGTTCACCGGTGTCCCCCCTGGATCGACCGATGGCGACGCGTGGAAGGACTTGTTCCACTCCGACGATCAGCAGCGCTCTTGGGCCATGTGGCGCGCGTGCCTCGACAGCGGCGAGCCCTATCATATCGAATATCGGTTGCGGCATCATAGCGGAGTGTATCGCTGGGTGCTGGGGCGGGCGCAGCCGGTGCGCGACCACGATGGCGCGATCACGCGCTGGTTCGGCACCTGCACCGACATTCAGGACATTGTCGATGCGCGTGAGGTGCTGGCGCGATCGCGGCAGGAGCTGGAGCAGGCGGTCGACGAGCGCACGCGCCAGCTGATGTCGGCCGAGGAACGCTTGCGGCAGGCGCACAAGATGGAAGCGGTCGGCCAGCTCACTGGCGGTATCGCGCATGATTTCAACAATATGCTCGCCGTGATCATCGGATCGCTCGACATGCTCGAACGCCGGATCGCGCAGGGTGCGACCGATCTCGACCGCTATATCGTTGCGGCAAAGGATGGCGCGACCCGCGCCGCGGCGCTGACCCAACGCCTGCTCGGCTTTGCGCGGCAGCAGCCTCTGGCGCCGGTTTCGCTCGACATCAACGCGCTCGTCTCGGGCATGATCGAGCTGTTGATGCGGACGCTGGGCGAGAAGGTCACGGTCGAGACGCGGCTGCAGAGTCGGTTGGCCCCCGCGCTGGCGGACCCCAATCTGCTTGAGAATGTGATCCTGAACCTGTCGGTCAATGCACGCGACGCGATGCCCGATGGCGGCAGGCTGACGATCGAGACCGCCAACCGCACGCTCGAGGCGGGCGAGGCGGGCGAGCTGGGCCTGGCGCCGGGGGATTATGTCGCGCTGATGGTCGCAGACACCGGGTCGGGCATGTCGGCAGAGGTGGCGGCGCGTGCGTTTGACCCGTTCTTCACCACCAAGGGGGTGGGCAAGGGCACCGGGCTTGGCCTGAGCCAGGTGTTCGGCTTTGCGCGCCAGTCGGGTGGCCATGTCGCGATTGACACCGCGCCCGGCCGGGGCACGCGCGTCACACTGCTGCTGCCGCGCCATGACGTGGTGCCCGACGCGGTCGATCCGGCGACGGACGCGACGGCGCTGCGCACTGGATCGCCCGATGAGGTGGTGCTGGTCGTCGAGGACGAAGAGCGGGTGCGCAACCATTCGGTCGAGGCGCTGCGTGAACTGGGCTATACCGTGCTGCAGGCGCCCGACGGGATCGAGGCGTTGCGCATCATGGCGCGCGGGCAGCAGCCGATTTCGCTGTTGTTCACCGATGTGGTGATGCCGGAGATGACCGGCGACGAGCTGGCCCGCCGCGCGCGCGAGCGCCAGCCGGGGCTCAAGGTGCTCTACACCAGCGGCTATACCCCCGATGAGAATGCGATCACCACCGACGCCGGGATCGCCGCCGCGCTGATCGCCAAACCGTTCGGCGTGGCCCAGCTCGCCGCAAAGGTCCGCGCTGCGCTCGACAGCTGACCGCGCGATGCTGGACGTAGCGGCGCGCGCGCTCTAGGGGAGCCGCGCATACCGGAAAGGATCGGGAATTTGGCGAACGTCGCGGTGATCGGCGCCCAATGGGGCGATGAGGGCAAGGGCAAGATCGTCGACTGGCTCGCCAGCCGCGCCGATCTGGTGGTCCGCTTTCAGGGCGGGCACAACGCGGGCCACACGCTGGTTGTGGGCGACAAGGTGTACAAGCTGTCGCTGCTCCCTTCCGGACTGGTGCGCGGGACACTGTCGCTGATCGGCAATGGCGTGGTGTTCGACCCCTGGCATTTCCGCGACGAGATCGAGAAGCTGCGCGCGCAGGGCGTCGAGATTACGCCCGAGACGCTGCAGGTCGCCGAGACCGCGCCGCTGATCCTCCCCTTCCACCGCGACCTCGACGCGCTGCGCGAGGATGCGAGCGGTTCGGGCAAGATCGGCACCACGCGCCGCGGCATCGGCCCGGCGTACGAGGACAAGGTCGGCCGTCGCGCGATCCGGGTGTGCGACCTTGCGCATCTCGACGATCTGGGGCCGCAGCTCGATCGCCTTTGCGCGCATCATGACGCACTGCGTGCCGGGTTCGGCCAGCCGCCGATCGATCGCAATCGCCTGCTTGAAGAACTGCGCGAGATTGCGCCGTCGGTGCTGCCCTATGCCGCGCCGGTGTGGCTGACCCTCAAGGGCGCCAAGGAAGCAGGCAAGCGCATCCTGTTCGAGGGCGCACAGGGCGCGTTGCTCGACATCGACCATGGCACCTACCCGTTCGTGACCTCGTCCAACACGGTGAGCGGCGCGGCGGCGTCGGGCTCTGGCCTTGGCCCGGGGTCGGTCGGCTTCGTGCTGGGGATCGTCAAGGCGTACACGACCCGCGTCGGCTCCGGGCCGTTCCCGAGCGAGCAGGATAACGAGATCGGCGAGCTGCTCGGCACGCGCGGGCGCGAATTCGGTGTGGTCACGGGCCGCAAGCGCCGCTGTGGCTGGTTCGACGCGGTGCTGGTGCGCCAGTCGGTCGCGCTGAGCGGCGTCACCGGCATTGCGCTGACCAAGCTCGACATTCTCGACGGGATGGAGACGCTGAAAATCTGCACCGGCTATACCGTCGGCGACAAGCATTACGACTATCTGCCCCCCAGCCCGCAGGATCAGGCGCGCGCCGTCGCGGTCTATGAGAAGATCGAGGGCTGGAGCGAGTCGACCGCGGGCGCGCGCAGCTGGGCGCAGCTGCCGGCGCAGGCGATCAAGTATATCCGGCGGATCGAAGAGCTGATCGGCTGCCCGGTCGCGCTGGTTTCGACCAGCCCGGAGCGTGAGGACACGATTCTGGTCCGCGATCCGTTCGCGGACTGAAATTAACCCGGACGCGGTGGACCGCGTCCGGGGACGAAGGGCTTCAGTAGTAGGTCGAATTGGGCTCCGGCATCGTCTCGGTCCCATCCTGCGTCGGATCGGCCGGCTGCGCGCTCGGCTCGACATCGGTCGCGTTCGACAGCGTGTCGGGCGCGGTGGTGTCGTCGGGCGCGACCTGGTTGGTCATGTCGTTCTGGAGCGGCGGTTCGATCTGCGGCGTGCCGATTGCGGCGAGCGCAGCGGACGATCCGCACAGGGCGATGAGGCTGAACAGCGTCTTGTGGCGCATGGGATACTCCTGGTTACACGGCGCGAGTTGAACGAGCGCCAATGCACCCCGGTCGCAATCCGGTTCCTCGCCCCGTCCCTCCGCGCGCTCGCTTTGGCCGTCAGCCGTAGCGCGCGTCAGGCAAAGCGTTCAGCCGCACTGCGCGCGGTGGAGCAGCTTCTGGTCGGCGAGGACCAGCGCCATCATCGCCTCGACCACCGGTACGCCGCGAATGCCGACGCAGGGGTCGTGGCGCCCCTTGGTGCGGATTTCGGTCGCCGCGCCGTCGCGGTTGATGGTTTCTACGGGCGTGAGGATCGAGCTGGTCGGCTTGAACGCGACGCGCACGCGCACCGGCTGACCGGTCGAGATGCCGCCCGCGATGCCGCCGGCGTGATTGGCGAGGAATTCGGGGCCGTTCGCGCCCGGCCGCATGGCGTCGGCATTGGCCTCACCCGACAGCGCCGCCGCAGCGAAGCCATCGCCGATCTCGACGCCCTTGACCGCATTGATGCTCATCATCGCAGCGGCCAGTTCGCTGTCGAGCTTGGCATAGAGCGGCGCGCCCCAGCCTGCGGGAACGCCGGTCGCTTCGCACGCGATCACCGCGCCGAGCGACGAGCCCGCCTTGCGCGCATCGTCCACCAGCGCCTCCCAGCGCGCCGCCGCGTCGGGATCGGGGCAGAAGAACGGGTTGTTGCCGATCTGCGCCGCGTCGAACTTCGCATAGTCGATGGCGTCACCACCGATCGCCTCGACCCAGGCGGTGATCGTCACCTCCGGAATCACCTTGCGCGCGACCGCCCCCGCCGCGACGCGCATCGCCGTCTCGCGCGCCGAGGAGCGCCCGCCGCCGCGATAGTCGCGAAAGCCATATTTGGCGTCATAGGCATAGTCGGCATGGCCGGGGCGATAGGCGCTGGCGACCTCCGAATAATCCTTTGAGCGCTGGTCGACATTGTCGATCAGCAGGCCGATCGGCGTGCCGGTGGTGCGCCCCTCGAACACGCCGGACAGGATGCGGACCTGATCCGGTTCCTGCCGCTGGGTGGTGAAGCGCGACTGGCCGGGGCGGCGCTTGTCGAGAAACGGCTGGATATCGGCTTCGCTGAGGTCGAGGCGCGGCGGGCAGCCATCGACGACTGCTCCGATTGCGGGGCCATGGCTTTCGCCAAAGGTGGTGAAGCGCAGCACGCGGCCGAAGGTGTTGAAGCTCATGGCGTCATCCCTTGCCCAAACGCCGCCGATTTGGAAGCAAGAAGGGCGCTGGGCCGGGCAACGCCCGCTATGCCTCCGCCTGCTCCCCCAACGCCGCGAATGCACCGGCATGGGCCGCGACGCCGCGCACGCCGCACGGGACCTTCCCGTCCTGCAGTGCCAGCGCCATCAGATACCCCCCGGCATAGGGCGAGTCGAACCCGCGCGCGAGATCGGCGGCATAGCCGAAGCGGCCATAATAAGCCGGATCCCCGAGCACGAAGCTGAGCAGATAGCCCGCGTCGCCAAGATGCTGGTGGCCAGCGGCGATCAGCGCTTCGGCCACCCCCTGCTGACGATACGCCGTCTCGACCGCGACCGGCGCGAGCGCGACGGCGGCGAGCGCCACGTCGTTGACGGCCACCGCCATGCGGCTGAACGCGACCATGCCCGCCAACGCGCCGGTTTCCTCGTCATCCGCGACGAGGGTCAGCACCATGTCGCCATCGATGCACAGCTGGCGAACGAGGTTCGCCTCATCCGCCGCCGGAAAACTGCGCCGGAGCAGGGCGTCGATTGCGGCGACGTCACCGCCGGTCGCGGGGCGGATGGTGATAGTCATCGGCAGATTATCAAGCAGCGCGAGCGGGGGGCGGAACTTCCATGCGATCGGCCAGCAAACCGGCAATCGCGATGTCTTCGTCCAACGTGTCCCAATGAATTCCGCTCGGCGAAAGGAAGAAATCCTGCCGCGCTTCCGCGCTGCCTTTCAACAAGCGCGGAAACCACGCCAACGGCACCCCGATCGTGCGCCCATCTTCCAGCGTCACCCACATCGAGTCTTCGTCGAACTCGACGTGTGTGGGTTCAGGCGAAAAAGGCGTTCCATGCATCTTCTATTTCCTGACGCCGCCGCTCGACGACCTCCTCAATCTCACGCAACTCGCGCGGATTCATCTTGCGATTATAGGCGACTCTGACTTCGGGATATAGCCATAGCTTCGCATCAGCTCCCGCGCGCGCCACATGAACGTGAACGGGTTCGCGCGGATAGCCCTCATGCGCATAGAAGAAAAAGCGATAGCCCCCGTCACGGAATATCACGGGCATGCTCGCTTCCTCTACCCAGCGGCTCTTTCGATCAGACCAGCGCGATATCCGGGGCGTCTTCGGCCTTCATGCCGATGACGTGGTAGCCAGCGTCGACATGATGCGTTTCGCCGGTCACGCCCGAGGCGAGGTCGGAGAGGAGGTAGAGGCCGGCGCCGCCGACATCCTCGATCGTCACGTTGCGCTTCAAGGGCGCGTTGAGCTCGTTCCACTTGAGGATCAGGCGGAAGTCGCCGATGCCACTGGCCGCGAGCGTCTTGATCGGGCCGGCGCTGATCGCATTGACGCGGATATTGTCGCGACCGAGATCGACCGCGAGATACTGAACGCTGGTTTCCAGTGCCGCCTTGGCCACGCCCATGACGTTATAGTGCGGAATGACCTTCTCCGCGCCGTAATAGCTGAGCGTCAGCAGCGAGCCGCCGTTCGGCATCATCGCGCTCGCCCGCTTCGCCACCGCGACGAAGGAATAGACGCTGATGTTCATCGTCATCAGGAAATGAAGGAATAGACGCTGATGTTCATCGTCATCAGGAAATTGTCGAGGCTGGTGTCGACATAGCCGCCGCGCAGCTCGTTCTTGTCCGAAAAGCCGATCGCATGAACCACGAAGTCGATCGTCGGCCAGCGCTCCGCCAGCGTCTCGAACGTCTTGTCGAGCTCCGCCATGTCGCTGACATCGCAGTCGATCAGGAAATCGCTGCCCAGTTCCGCCGCGAGCGGGCGCACGCGCCGCTCCAGCGCTTCGCCCTGATAGCTGAACGCCAGTTCCGCGCCCTGTTCGCGCAGCTTCTTGGCGATGCCCCATGCCAGCGAACGATCATTGGCGAGCCCCATGATCAGCCCGCGTTTACCCTGCATCAATCCGGTCACGTCTTACCCTCCGGTCCCTCTAGCGGCTTCTCTAACCCGTTATCGGGCGTTTCTGCCAGTGCGGCGTTGAGCTCGGCGCCGATAACGACGCCAAAGCCAATGAGAAAGAAGAAGATGAGCGCGACCATCACGCCAGCGAGGCTGCCATAGGTCAGGCCATAGCCGCCGAACGTGCCGATCACAGCGGGCAGCGCAGCGGTGCAGCCCATCCACCACGCGGTGACGAAGGCAGGCCCGGGCCATTTGGGACAGTCCGACTTGCGGTAGCGCGACGGGGTCAGCGTGTAGAACAGGATATACATTGCAGCGAACAGCGCCAGCGCCGGGGCGATCCGCGAGATCGACAGGATTTGCGCCGTGCTCGCCGCGACCGGAATGAAGCGCCAGATGAACTGTTCCGCGGCGAGCAGGATGACCTGGAAGCTGAATGCCATCATCGCCAGGATGACCGAGGCGATCACCATGCCGATGGCTGCCAGCTTCAGCCGCCAGAAGGGCGTGACCGACGGGATGCCATAGGCCTGACGCAGGATCGAGCGGATCGTTTCGATGAACCCCGACGTCGTCCACAGCCCGACCAGCGCGCCGAGCCAGAGCAACGAGCCCGAACGCCCCTCCAGCACCTCGATGATTGCCGGGCGCAGCAGGTCGGCGACTTCAGGCGGCACGGTGCGCAGGAATGCGCCGACTGCCGCAAGCCCGTCCCCGGTCCGCCCGACGAGCCGCGCGATCGCCGCCGCGACGATGAAGAAGGGAAACAGCGTGACGAGGCTGAGATAGGCGAGATTGCCGGCATGGGTGAAGCCGTCGTTGAACGCGCCGACAACCACCCGCTTGGTCACCTCGATCATGCGTTCGGTGACGCCCAGATCGGACAGCCTTTTGTGGAAGCCGTGCCTGCGCGCCTCAGGCGATTCAGGAGAGACGGGATCGGTCACGTTATCCGTTCAGACGCCCAGCCGGGCGCGCGGGTTCCCCTGGTCGGTCCAGTCGGCGACGAACTCGGCGAGCTTGGGGTCGGCCCCGGGAATTTCGATCATCAAGGTGACGAGCAGGTCGCCCCGCGCCGTCTTGCCGTGAAAGCCGCGATCCTTGAGGCGCAATGTCTTGCCCGAACTGGACCCGGCCGGAACCTTGAGGTTCACCGCCCCTTCGGGCGTCGGTACGCGCACCGCCGCGCCCGCGACCGCTTCCTTGAGCGTTACGGGCAAGTCGAGGCGGATATGGTCGCCGTCGCGGGTGAAGAAGCGGTGCGGCTCGACCTCGATCGTCACGATCGCGTCGCCATTGCCGCCGGGCCCGGCATCGCCCTTCCCCGCCAGTCGCATCTGGGTGCCGGTTTCGACGCCCTTGGGCAGTTTGAGGTCGATGGTCGACCCGTCGCGCAGCTGGATCCGCTGCGGCTTGAGCGCGGCGGCATCCTCGAACGGGACGCGCAGGCGATAGGCGACATTGGCACCTTTCGCGGGCGGCGGGCGGCGGCCGAAGCCGCTGGAGAAGCCGCCCGGCTGTCCCGCCCCGGCGCGGCCGCCGAACAGCCCCTCAAGGATATCCTCGAACCCCGGGTCGCCGCCACCTCCGCCGAAATCGAACTGCGCGCCACCCGGACGGAACCCGCCCTGCGGTCCGCCACGCGCGCCGCCGAACCCGGCGCCGAACGGCGAAGTCGGGTTGCCGTCGCCGTCGATCTCACCCCGGTCGAAGCGCGCGCGCTTGTCCTTGTCCATCAGCAGGTCATAGGCCTGCGTCACCGTGCCGAACTTCTCCGCCGCCTTCGGGTTGTCGCGGTTGCGGTCGGGATGCAGCTCTTTCGCGAGCTTGCGATACGCCTTTTTCACCTCATCCTCGCTGGCCCCGCGCGAGATTCCCAATGTCGAATACGGATCGGCCACGTTGTTTCCCTGTTGGCTATCGTTCGGCGTGTTAGCCCGCTACATCGGCGCGCGCGGGCGATGTTGCAAGTCAGGCGGGCTGATCGAGCGGCTCGACGTCCACCGAAACCGTCATATCCTGCGCGCCCGATCCCAGCACGATGCCGTCGATCGGGGCGATGTCGGTATAGTCGCGGCCGATCGCGATGATGACATGGTCGCTCGCCATCCAGATGCCGTTGGTCGGATCGACCCCGACCCAGCCGCGCGCATGCCCGCACCACAGCAATACCCAGGCATGGGTGGCGTCGGCCCCGACCAGGCGCGGCTGGCCGGGCGGGGGGAGCGTGCGCAGATAGCCCGAGGCATAGGCCGCCGGCAGGCCGGCGGCGCGCAGGCCGGAGATCATGATCTGGGCAAAGTCCTGACACACGCCGCCGCGCTTGAGAAACGCCTCACGCGGGGGGGTGTCGACCAGCGTCGCGGTGGGATCGAAGGCGAACTCATTCTGGATGCGACAGGCGAGCGCGATGGCGGCTTCGAGCGCGCCGCGCCCGGGATCCAGTTCCTGCGCACACCACGCCGCAATGTCGCGGTCGAGCGGGATCAGTGGCGAGGGAAAGAGATAGGATGCCGGGCTGGCCGGGCCCGCATCGCGGCTGGCGCGCGCCTCCGCCGCGACCTGCGCCAGCGTGGGATCGTCGGAGCGGGGCATCGGCACCGGGCGGTCGACGGTGATCGTGCAGCTGCTTTCGATCGTCAGGCTGCGCACCGCCTCTGTCACCACCAGCCGCACGACATTGGCGAGGCCCGCCTCGGCGCGCGCGGGCGCGGTGTCGCCGCCGGGCAGGATCGTCAGGCTGTAATCGTGCAGTTCCTGGCCCGACCAGTGGATCGGTTTCAGCCGCAAGTTGCAGCGGGCGAAGCCGACCGGCTCGGCATAGTCGAACCGGGTGACGTGGCGAATGGCGTAGCGCATCAGCCGACAACAAGCCCGGCGGCGCGCAACGGTTCCGATCCGTGGAGGAAATAGCGACGGGCGACCGCTTCGGAGAGCGCGGCGAGCTTGTTGTCGATCGCGAACAGCTGATCGCGGCCGAAACTGGCGGCCTGTGCCGTCGCGACCATCGCGGCGAGTTCGCGCGCAAGCGCCTGTTGCGGTTCGGCGATGCCGTCATCGGACAAGCGTGGCAGCGCTTCGAGATGCGCGGCGATCGCCGCCACCTGGAACGCGATGCCGCGTGGATTGCCGGGGTCGAGCGCGATCAGGTCGATCACCGGCACGCGCGCGATGCCGGTCAGGTAACGCTGGCGATAGCTGATCTGACTGTCGGCGAGGTCGAGCAGGGCCGACAGATCGTCGCTCGTCGCTTGCGGATCGCCGAGCGCGAGCAGGGCGGAGACGGTTGTCACCGCGCGCTCGACCCGGCGGCCAAGGTCGTGGAAACGCCACGCGTCGGTGCGGGCCATATGTTCGGACGACAGTCCGGCGAGCGCCGAATAGCGCCGCTGCAGCGACCCGGCGCGGTCGAGCGCGCTGCCGCGCGTCGGATAGGGCGCATCGAGCAGGCGGATCATGTCGGCGGACAGCCGGTCGCGGCTGACCGCGCCGATGGCGCGCGCCTGACGGTTGATCGCGCGCACGCTGTACCAGCCATCGGTGGCGTCCATCGCCGCCTCGGCAAAGCGGGTCAGCTGAGCGCGACCGAGATTGTCGGGCTGTGGCGCTGCGCCCGCCTGAACCACCAGCCCGACCAGCCGCCCGACCGTGTCGGCGGCGAGCGCAGCGCCGCTGTCGGCGCTGATCGAATGGCCAAGCAATGCGCGGATCACGCCCAGCCGCGCCTCGCCGCGCTCGAGGTAGCGGCCGAGCCAGAACAGATTGTCGGCAACGCGACTGGGCAGGGTGCCGGGGTTGCGGCGCAGCTGGGTGGAATCGCTCGGCTGGAGCAAGGTGACCGGGGCGACCGGGTCGCCACCATGGATGACGACATCGGCGGACCAATTGCCCTCCCCCATCACCGCCGCGCGCGCGTCGGGCTTGTCGCCGATCTGCGCGAAGCCACCGGGCATGACGTGCCAGCTGCCGTCCGCGCCGCGCGCCGCGAACACGCGCAGGGTGAAGGGGCGTGCTTCCAGCCGACCATTGCTGACCACCGGCATGGTCGACAGCCGCACCACTTCCTGCCCGACATAATCCTGTGGGCGGCGATCGAGATCGGCGATCAGGGCGGCGCGCGTTTCGGGCGACATCGCCGATCCGAGCTTGGCGTCGGAGAGGGCATTGGTCGCGACGCCGAACGCCGGGGCGATGACCATATTGTCGAGGTCGCCGGCAACTTCGGCGCATTCGCGCGGCTGACCGCACCACCAGGTCGCGATATTGGCGAGCTTGAGGCTTTCACCGGTCAGCCGGGCACAGACGCGCGGCAGGAACGCGGCGAAGGCGGGTGCCTCCAGCATCCCCGCGCCGGGCGAATTGGCGATCACCACTTCGCCCTGCGCCATCGCATCGATGAGCCCAGGCACGCCGATCGCCGAGTGCGAATCGAACGCGAGCGGGTCGATCATGCGCGGATCGACGCGGCGCCACAACGCATCGATCCGCTTCAACCCGGCGATGGTACGCAGATACACCCGGTCGTCGAGCACCGCGAGATCGCCACCCTCGACCAGCAGGAAGCCGAGATAGCGCGCGAGATGCGCCTGTTCAGCATAGCTGGGGTTGAGCCGGCCGGGGGTCAGCAGCCCGATGCGCGGATCGGCACGCTTGCACCGTGCGGCGATGCCTTCGCGGAACGCAGCGAAGAAAGGCGCGTGCCGCTCGATATTGAGCCGCCCCTGCAACCCGCCCAGCATCCGCGCGATCGCCAGCCGGTTCTCCAGCGCATAGCCCGCCCCGGCGGGCGCACGCAGGTGATCGGCGAGCACGCGCCATTCGCCCGACGGCCCGCGGCACAAATCGAAGGCGACGAAGTGGAGATGACAGCCGCCAGGCGGCTCCAGCCCCATCATCGGGCGCAGGAAATAGGGGCTGCCGGTCAGCAGGGTCGCGGGCAGGCTGCCGCCGCGCACCAGATTTTGCGGCCCATAGCTGTCGGCGAGGATCGCCTCGAGCAGGTCGGCGCGCTGCGCAACGCCGTCCACGATACCCTGCCATTCGGCCTTTTCGATCAGCAGCGGGATCGGCGAGAGTGGCCAGGGCCGTTCCTCGCCCTCGCCGGGAATGCGAAAACCGGTGCCGATATCCTCGGCATGGCGCTGCGCCCGTTCGCGCGCTGAAGTCAGATCCTCGCCCGCGCGCTCGGCCAGCTCCTCAAGCGCCGCATTCCACGCCGGATCGTCCAGCCCGGCGGCGTAGAGCATGTCGGTCGCGGGGGTCGCGGCGCGATAATCCGTCAGCCAGCGTCGCGCGATCGCCGCCGTATCATAGCCGGTGTCCGCAACAGCGCTCGCCATTCATTACCCCCTTGGACGCCAACTTCTGTGGCGGGGTTGCTGCGCAGGTGCAACAAAGATCACAGATCAGGGAGAACCTGATCCGCCTGACCCCAACCAGCGAGCGCCCGTCCGGTTGCACGCTCGAGCAGCAGGGCGGCGTCGCGGACGCTGAACAATTGCGCGCTGTCGGCGTCGCGCAACTCGCTCCAGCTGACCGGCGCGGACACCGGTGCCCCCGGGCGTGCGCGCGCGACATAGGGCATCACCGCGGTGCTGCCGCGCTGGTTGCGCAGATAATCGATGAAGATGCGGCCCTTGCGCTCGGCCTTTTTGAGGTTGGCCGTGAAGCGGTCGGGCTCGGCCTGCGCGAGCGCGCGGGCGAAGCGATCGGCAAAGGATTTGGCGGCGGGCCACTCTGCCTGCGGGGTCAATGGCACGATGACATGCACGCCCTTGCCCCCGGTCAACATCGGAAAGCTGGTCAGGCCCATATCGGCGAGATGCTGTTTCAGATCCTCGGCGGCCGTCTTCACCCTGGCGAAGTCGAGTCCTTCGTCGGGGTCGAGGTCGAACACCAGCCGGTCGGGCCTTTCGACATCCTCCACCCGGCTGCCCCAGCCGTGAAATTCGATCGTCCCCATCTGGACACAGGCGCGCACGCCATCGGCATCGTCGACCCACAGATAGGGTTCGATCGACCCGTCCTTTTCGCGAATGTCGACATGGTGGACATGCGCGCCGAAGCTGCCCGCATCATGTTTCTGGAAGAAACATTGCTTCGCGCGGCCCTGTGGGCAGCGGACCAGGCTGATCGGGCGATGGGCGAGCCAGGGCAGCAGGATCGGCGCGACGGCGGCGTAATAGTCGGCGAGGTCGCCCTTGGTGATCTTCGAATCGGGGAAGATCACGCGGTCGCGGCTGCTGATCTTCACGTCGCTCTGCGACGCGGGGGGCGGCGGGGCGACGCGTTCGGGAACGATTTCGGCAGCAGGCTTGTCGTCGCGCAGCGCGATGAAGCTGGCGTGGCGGACCACATTCTCGGCGGTGAATTCCGCAAAGGCGACTTCGGCGACGAGCTTGGGCGTCACCCATTGCGCGCCGCGTGCTGCAACCTTGGGCACATCAGCGGGCGGCGTCTTGCGTTCGATCCTGGCGAGTTTGTCCATCAGATCGGCGGAGTTGGTCGCGTTGAAGCCCGTGCCGACCTTCCCGGCATAGCGCAGCGCGCCACCCTCATGCACACCGAGCAACACCGATTTCAGCCCGCGTCCGCTGGCGCTGCTCGGCAGCCAGCCGAGGATCACGAATTCCTGCCGCCGCGTGCATTTGATCTTGAGCCAGCCCTTGGTCCGCTTGCAGCGATAGGGGGCATCGGCACGTTTCGAGATCACGCCCTCATGCCCCTCACGGCACATCGCCTCGAACAGTTTCTCGCCCGCGCCAAGGACATGTTCGGAAAACAGCAGGCGCGAATCGGCGCCGTCCAGCAAGGTGCGCAGCCGCTCCTTGCGCTCGATCTGGGGCAGGTCGGTCAGGTCCTCACCGTCGTGTTCGAGCAGGTCGAAGGCGAAGAAGGCGAGGTCGCCGCTGCCGTTCGACAGCGCGTCCTGCAGCGTCGAGAAATCGGGTTTGCCCTGTTTGAATGCGACCACTTCGCCATCGATCAGCGCGGATGCGGCGGGGAGCGTCGCGGCGGCCTCAGCAATTCCGGTGAACTTGTCGGTCCAGTCGAGCCCGCTGCGCGTGTAGACGCGTGGCCCGCCTTCGCCGATCGCGACCAGCGCGCGATAGCCGTCATATTTCATCTCGTGCAGCCAGCCATTGCCGGCGGGGACAGTATCAACCAGCGTGGCAAGTTGGGGTGGGCGGAAGGCGGGGCGCTTGGCGTCACCCCGGCGTGGGCGGGGGGCGCTCGGATTTGCGCGATCACTTGGCGGCCCCGGCCTGCGCCGGGGCGACGGCTTTTTGCCCTCTGCAATCTCCTGCATCGTGCGGCCAGTGGCGACGCTGGTCAGTCCCGTTTCGACCAAGGTGTCGGTCGCCCCGGCATAACCGTCGTCGATCTTGCGCAGCAGCCAGTTCTCGCGCTTTTCCTTGCCACGCGGCTTGAGGCGGATCAGCAGCCATTCGCCCTTCATCCGCTCGCCTTCGAGGGTGAAGTGGAGATGGCCCTTGTCCAGGTCCTTCGCGCTCTTGCCCGGGACCGGCGCCCATGTTCCGCGATCCCACAGCATCACCGTGCCGCCGCCATACTCACCCTTGGGGATCGTCCCCTCGAACGTCGCATAGGACATCGGGTGATCTTCGGTCCGCACCGCGAGGCGCTTTTCGCCCGGGTCGAGGCTGGGGCCGCGCGTTACCGCCCAGCTTTTGAGCACGCCGTCCACTTCCAGCCGGAAATCCCAATGGAGGCGCGTCGCGTCATGCTTCTGGACCATGAAGGTCCGCCCTTCGCCCTTCGCGATCTCGCCGCGCGGTTCCGCTGTCTTGGCGAAATCGCGCTTCGCATTGTAGCGTGCGAGCGGATCGGGTTTGGTCATACTCCCCTCCCGCTTCTGAATGCGGCCTCTTCTTCCCCCCTCCCGCTTGCGGGAGGGGTCGGGGGAGGGCCTGTCAGAAGCCGGGTGGGGACAGACCCTCCCCTAGCCCCTCCCGCAAGCGGGAGGGGAATCATGCGCGCTTCCTCGCCGGGGTCTTGGCCGGCGCTTTCTTTGCGGCGGGTTTCTTCGCCGGAGCCTTTTCGGCGGTCGCCTTCTTCGCCGCGCCGGGCTTTTCGAGACTCTTCTTGAGCGCCGCCATCAGGTCCACGACATTGCCGCCGCGCGGGTCTGCGCCGCCATCCTTGTCGTCGATGATCTTGCGGTTGCCCTTTTGCTTCTGCTTGCGTTCGATCAGCCCCTTGAGCGCGTCGACATAGCGGTCGTGGAACGTGGCGGGATCGAACTTGGCGGATTTTTTCTCGATCAGCGATTCGGCAAGGCCGAGCAGATCCGCGTCCGGCTCGGCATCGGGGATGTCGCGGAAATAGCCCTGCGCCTTGTGCACCTCATCGGCGTAGCGCAGCGTTTCCAGCACCATGCCACGCCCGCACGGCTTCAGGCTGACGACATATTCGCGCCCGCGCATCGCGAGCTGACCGAGCCCGACCTTCTTCGTGCGCTTGAGCGCCTCACGCAGTACGACGAACGCCTCTTCGGCCAGATCATCGGCGGGGACGACGAAATAGGGCTTTTCGTAATAGAGCACGTCGATTTCATGCGCGTCGACGAACTGGGTGAGTTCGAGCGTCTTCTTCGACTCGAGTTTGACCGCGTCGATTTCGTCCTGATCGAGCAGGACATATTCGCCCTTTTCGACCTCGAAGCCCTTCATGATCTCATCGGTGTCGATCGCGCCGAGGCCGGGCACAACCTTCTCATATTTGATCCGCTTGCCCGACGGTTCGTGGATCTGGTGGAACGACACCGTCGCGCCCGATTTTGTTGCGCTGTAGATCTCGACGGGAATCGAGACCAGCGCGAGACGAATCTGCCCCTGCCAATATGCGCGCGCTGCCATCGGACATCCTTATTGTTGCGAAGCCGATTCAAAGCTTGAGGCGAGGAGTCGTTCCGCAACTTGCCGCGTGACCTTGGAAAGACCTCTGCTACACATTGCCGATGATGCAGCATTTCGCCGCGCTCGACTGGCTGGTGGTCGGGCTTTACCTTGCCGTGCTGGCCGGGCTGTCCTGGCATTTCAACCGGGTGGAGACGCGCAGTACGGGGGATTATTTCCTCGCCGGGAACAGCGTGCCGGCGTGGCTTGCTGCGGTGTCGGTACTGGCGACACAGCAATCCGCCGCGACCTTTCTGGGCGCCCCGGATTACGGATATCGCAGCGACTACAGCTACCTTGGCGCAGTGGTGGGCGCAGTGCTGGCGGCGTTTTTCGTCGCGCATGTGCTGATCCCGCGCTTCTACGCGCTGCGCGTCGCCACCGTCTATGAACTGCTCGAGACGCGCTACGACGCGCGGGCGATGCGCTGGGCGGGCGGTATGTATCTCGCGGGGCGTGTCCTGTCGGGCGGCGCGCGCGTCTATCTGGCGGCGATCGCCATTGCGATGGTCGGGTTCAACGCGATCGATGCGGGATCGATCATCCTGTCGGCGGCAGCGGTGATGCTCGCGAGCCTTGCCTTCACGCTGCGCGGGGGGCTCAAGTCGGTCATCTGGAACGATTTCGTCCAGTTCATCGTCTATGCCGTCGCAGCGGTGGCAGTTCTGATCTTTCTGCGGGCAGCCATCCCGCTCGACAACGCGGCGCTGATCGACGCACTGCGCAATGCGCCGGATGGCGCCAACAAGCTGCGATTGTTCGATCTGTCGACCGATCTGTCCAAGCCGTTCACGCTGCTCGCCGCAGTTACCGGGCTATTCCTGCTCAACACCGCCAGCGCGGGGCTTGATCAGGATACCACCCAGCGGCTGCTCGCCAGCCCCGACGCCAAGACCGGCGCGCGCAGCCTGATCATGTCCGCACTGGGCAGCGTGCCGATCATCGCGATCTTCGTGACGATCGGGCTGATGCTGCACATCTTCTACGACCGGCCCGACCTCATGGGGGGCACCAATAGCGTCTCGGCGAATTTCGCGGGCGAGAAGATCACGGTGTTCGTCCACTATATCCTGACCCAGCTACCCCCCGGGCTGCGCGGGCTGGTGACGATCGGGGTGATCGCCGCGGCGGTGTCGACCGTCACCTCGGCGCTCAATTCGATGTCGTCGGTGCTGGTCAGCGATTTCTACCGCCCGTGGCGCGAGGCGCGCGGCGGGGCGGAGGATCGGCATTATGTCCATGCCGGGCGCTGGGGCATGGTCGCGGTGGCGGTGGCGATGTTCGCGACCGCAGTGCTGAGCTATTATTGGCAGAAGCATAGCGACATGCCGCTGCTCGAATTCGTGCTGTCGGTGATGGCGTTCGCCTATGCCGGGCTGCTCGGCGTCTATGCCGTCGCGCTGTTCACGACGCGGGGGAACACGGCATCGGTGATCGCCGCGCTGCTGACCGGCTTTGTCACCGTGTTCCTGCTCCAGCCCTTTGCGTTCGGATCGACCGCGCTCGCCTTCCCCTATCTGCTGTGCATCGGGACGCTCGCGGCCGGACTCGTCGCCGCGATTCCCAAGGGCAAAAAATCCGCTTGACTCATGTCATGCACACATGACATATAGTCATCTGTGGATGACATAATGTCATGGAGCAGTGACGGCCTGTGAAAAACCGCCTGAAAGTATTGCGCGCCGAACGCGACTGGAGCCAGGCGGAGCTTGGCGGCCATCTCGGCGTGTCGCGACAGGCGGTGAATGCGATCGAGACGGGGAAATATGATCCCTCGCTTCCGCTCGCCTTCCGCATCGCGCGACTGTTCGAATTGAGCATCGAGGAGATTTTCGATGACGCGGAGCACGACGATGCCGAATGAGATGAAGGACGGCCTGGCCGCAGCCCGCGCCCGGACGCGGCGCCAGCGGATCATCCTGTTCACGCTGATGGGCGCCGGGGCGGTCGTCGGCTTCTTCTCGGCGATGTTCGAGGTGGATGGCGGCGCGTTTCTGGAAGGCATCCCCGCCGCCTGGGCCATCGCCGCGTCGCTGATCACCACCGTTGCAATCGCCTATGGCGGGTGGCGCTACAACCGCGTCACCGACGAGCTCGAACGACGCGACAATCTGTGGGCGTCGACGGTCGCGCTCAACTTCTACCTCGCGCTCTATGCCAATTGGTATCTGTGGTGGCGCGGCGAGCTGGTCCGCGAGCCCCAGCATGAAGTGCTCGCCGTTGCGACCTTCGCGGTGATGATGCTGGCCTATGGCTACAAGAAATTACGTCCCTGAGTTGAACCAACCCATTGATATCGGAGAATTTAGATGAAGAAGTTTCTGCCCCGCGCAGCAACGGCGCTTGCCCTGCTGTTCGTGACCCCCGCCGCCCTGGCGCAGCAGGCACCGGCGCCTGCACCGGCGCAGGTCAAGGACGCCGATCCCGCATTGTGGGTGGTCAAGGACGAGGACACGACCATCTATCTGTTCGGCACGATCCATGTGCTGCCGGCCGGCCTTAGCTGGTTCGACGAGGCGGTGAAGACGGCATTCGACGCGAGCGGCGAACTGGTCACCGAAATCGGCGACATGCCCGATCCGGCTGCTGTCCAGCCGCTGATCATGAAATATGGCGTCGCCGCGACCGGTCCCGCGCTGGCCGATCGTCTGCCCGCCGACAAGCGCGAAGCGTTCGCCAAGGCGGTCGCCGAAGCCGGCATTCCCCCCGAAGCCTTTGCCCGGCTGAAGCCGTGGTTTGCAGCCAACCAGCTGTCGCTCGTCGCGCTGATGAAGGCGGGCTATAACCCGGCATCGGGCGCCGAATCCGCGCTGACCGCGGCGGCCAAGGCGGCGAACAAGCCGATTTCGGGCGTCGAAACGATCGAACAGCAGTTCGGCTTTTTTGACAGCCTGTCGGAGGCTGCGCAGATCCAGTTCCTGACCGAAACGCTGACGCAGCTCGGCAATGTCGGCCCTGAATTTCAGAAGATGGTCGACGAATGGTCGGCGGGTGATGCCGAAGGTCTCGCCGCGATCATGAACGAAGCGATGCGCAGCTCGCCCGAACTCAGCAAGATGCTGCTCGCCGACCGCAACACGCGTTGGGCCGAGTGGATCGACACGCGCCTCGACAAGCCGGGCGTGGTGTTAATGGCGGTCGGTGCCGGCCATCTGTCCGGCCCGGACAGCGTCCAAGTCATGCTGGAGAAGCGCAAGATCAAGAGCGCGCGGATCGAATATTGATCCTGCGGGCGGCGTCTCGATCCTCCCCCGTCATAGGGAGGTGGCAGGCGCCGCCGGACGGCGGGGGAGGACGGCGATCCCCTTCTGGCGCTTGCCGCCACGCCTCCTCCCCCTCCGTCACCTGCGGCAAGGGTCCCCTCTGACCGGGGAGGCGTGTTCCGGGGCAGAACGCCTTAAAACAGCTGCGGCTGGCGGACCGGTTTGAACTCCGGTCCCCGGCCGCGACGCCGTTCAAGCTCGACCTGGGCGGTGTAGCGGATGTCCTCGTCGCGGTCCTGGAGGAAGGCATCGAGCGACTCATCGTCGATCTCGCTCCATTCCTTTCCGCGATCCGGGCCGTAGCGCACGCGCGGTAGCAGGCCGGGCAGTTTCGACCATTCGATCAGCTGCGCGACGCTGGCCTCGTTGAGCATGTCGCGCAGGTGATGCGCGGTCACATAGGCGTCGGGAAAGGCGCGGTGCGCAGGCAGGCCGCGCTCATGCTCCAGCCCCTCGGGCATGCGATAGTAACGCAGGAACTGGTTCGAGAAGCCCGGGCTGTCGCGCCACAGCCGCAGCGCGCATTTATAGGTGCAGATCCAGTCGGCTCCGCGCGTCAGGGACGGGGTGCAGAATTGCTCCTCGAAACTCGCCCGATGCGCCGCTAGCGCCACGCGACGCGGCCAGGGATCGAGCACCGGGCGCGCGACATCGTGCCACCAGGCGGCATCGGCGACATCTTCATCGCGAATATGATGGATCGCCATGGTCAGCGGCGGGATCGGGCGACCGGGATTGACGAGGCGCGCGCCGCCCTCGCCCTCCAGTTCCCAGCGCCCATCCTTGCCCAGCGCGACATCCTGCCACCCGATCTCGCACACGCCATGCTGCGGTGGTGCCTGTCCGGTGGTCTCGAGGTCGATGACGCGGATGATCTGGGGCGGGGCGGGAGCCATGCCCCCCATTTGGGAGCTGCCAACGCAAAGGTCCAGCGATCAAGACTCAGCGGGTAGCGGCAATCCAGCGGCGGACCAGCGCAGCAAGCGCCGACTCGCCCGCGTCGATCGCCGCGCGGTCCGCCAGCGTCACCACCGCGCGGTCGGTCGCCGGCCACGCAGCGTTGCCCTCAGGGTCCAGCGCACGTAGATCGAGCGGGTCGAGCTTGCGCGTGCCGCGGTGGAGAACCACACGCACCCCGCCCTTGCGCTCGATCCCGAGTGTCACCTTGTGGTCGGCGCCGTCGCGAAAGCTGGGCGCGTTCCACTTGATCTCCTCGACCAGATCGGGTGCCGCCCCCGCCACGATCGCCCGCACTGCATCGACCATCGCGCGATCGGCCGAATCGAGCGCGGCGAGGTACGCGGCGACCGCGTCGCTCAATGCCCCGCCTGCGGCCCGCGCTCGAGCCCGCTGGCGGCGAGCTGCGCGTCGATCATCGCCAGCAACCGCTCCAGCGCCGCCTGATCCTTTGCCTCGGCGCGGGCGACCAGCACGTCCTGGGTGTTCGACGCGCGCAGCAGCCACCAGCCGTCGGGGGTGTTGACCCGCGCGCCATCGGTGTCGTTGACGTCCGCGCCTTCCGCCTTGAGCCGCTCCAGCACTTCGTCGATCACCGCGAATTTGCGGCTTTCATCGACCTGGAAGCGCATTTCGGGGGTGTTGACGATCGCCGGCATCGCGCTGCGGATCTCGCTCATCGAGCGGCCGATCAGGTGGACCGCGTTGATCAGCTGGACCGCGGCATATTGCGCGTCGTCGAAACCGTAATAGTCCTGCGCGAAGAAGATATGGCCGCTCATCTCGCCCGCGAGCGGCGCGCCGGTTTCCTTCATCTTGGTTTTGATCAGGCTGTGGCCGGTCTTCCACATCAGCGGCTGACCGCCGAGTTCCGCAATGCGGTCGTACAGCGCCTGGCTGGCCTTCACGTCCGCAATGATCGTCGCGCCGGGGTCCTTTTTGAGGACAGGTTCAGCCAGAATGGACAGAAGCTGATCGCCCCAGATCACGCGGCCCTGCCCGTCGATCGCGCCAATCCGGTCGCCATCGCCATCGAATGCCAATCCGAAATCGAGGTTCTTCTCGGCGACCAGCGCCTTGAGGTGCGCCAGATTCTTTTCTTCGGTGGGATCGGGATGATGATTGGGAAAATTGCCGTCCACATCGGTGAACAGCGTGTGATGCTCACCAGGCAGCAGCTGCACCAGCTTGTCGATCACCGGACCAGCGGCGCCGTTGCCGGCGTCCCAGCCGATGCGGAACGTCCCGCCCGCATAGCCAGCGAGCAGGCGACCGACATAATTGTCGAGGATGTCGGCGTCGCCGACCGTGCCTTCGCCCGCGTCCCAGTCGCCCTCGGCCGCCATCTTGCCCAGCGTCTGGATATCCTGGCCAAAAAATGGGCGGTGCTGAAACACCATCTTGAAGCCGTTATAATTGCCGGGATTATGGCTGCCGGTTATCTGGATGCCGCCATCCACCTCTAGCGTCGCTTCGGCATAATAAAGCATCGGCGTGGGCCCGAGCCCGATGCGCACGACATCGCAGCCCGATGCGGTCAGCCCCTCGACCAAAGCCGCCTCAAGCTCGAGCGAGGAGACGCGCCCGTCGCGACCGACCGCAACGCGGGTGCCGCCGGCGCGGCGCAGCAGCGTGGCAAAGCCGCGCCCGATCGCGCGCGCATCGTCCGGCCCCAAAGTCTTGCCCACGATTCCACGAATGTCATATTCGCGCAGCGAGGTCGGATCGAAACGATGGGTCATTGGGCCTCCAGGGAATTCGACGCGCTTCATTTCGCGCGCGTTACGCAAAGTGCAACCGTCAAACGCGGCTAATGGCAATGCGTTTCAGTTTTTCGGGTCGGACTTGGGCTTGAGCAGCATATCGCGCGCGGCGTTGACCTGGCGCGTCAGCTCGGGCGAGCCGCCGCGATCGGGGTGGACGCTGGTGATCAGGCGGCGGTGCGCGGCGCGGATCTCGTCCGGATCGGCGCCCGGTGCCACGCCGAGAATGGCATAGGCGGCAGCCTCTTCGGGATCGCGTGCGGTGGGTGCCGGGGCCGGCTTGGGCGTGCCGGGCAGCGGGCGGCCCCAGCCATGCCATAGCCGCCAGCCGAGCCAGGCGAGCAGCACGCCGATCAGGAATTTTGCGATCATGCGAACAGCGGCATTGCCGCTTCGACCTCGGGCAGGGCGAGACCCGCCATCATCTCGCGCAATTCCTGTCGCGCGGCGACATGGGCGAGGCCCATTTCGCCGAACTCGCGGCTGTCGAGCATGGTCAGCCCCTTGGGAAACAGCTCGCGATAGATCACGCGTTCCGACAGGCCGGGGATGACGCGGAAGCCGACGCGCTTGGCGAGCTGGTCGATCGCCTCCGACACGCGCTTCATGTTGCGCGCCTCGATATGTTGCATGCGGTTGCGCAGGACGACCCAGTCGATCGTCTGGCCGTCCGCCTTGGCGCGGCGCTTGCGCGAATCCCAGATCAGCTCGGAATAGAAGCTAGGCCGGGTCACCCGGAAGGTGTCAGGATCGACCTGTCCGATCAGGTCGAAATCGACGAAGCTGTCGTTCATCGGCGTCACCAGCGTATCGGCATTGGTGATCGCGATCCGCCCGAACTTGTCGTCGCGCCCGGGCGTGTCGATGATCAGGAAGTCGGTGTCCTGCCCCAGTCGCTCGAGCGATTCGGAAAAGCGGGCGATGCTTTCCCCGTCATGGGTTTCAAAGCGCGGCATCGGCAGCGGTCGCCCGGCGCGGTTCATCGTTTCGAGCCGGTTGTCGAGATAGCGGCCCATCGTCCGCTGGCGGTGGTCAAGGTCGAAGCAGGACACCCGCGCGCCCTTGATCGCCAGCGCGATTGCGGTGTGGACAGCGGTCGTGGATTTGCCGGTCCCGCCCTTTTCGTTGGCGAAGACGATCACGTGCAGTGAGTTCGATGCGTCGGTCACTCAACTTCCCTGATTGAACAGCGGGCCTGCCCCCCATAGAAGGCCGCGCTTCGTTCCATATCCAAGGCCTTGTGCGCGTGCAAACCATCCGTCAGCTCTCCGACCTTCGCGATGCCGTTTCGGGATTCCGCGCCAATGGGGAACGGATCGCGTTCGTCCCCACCATGGGCGCGCTGCACGCCGGGCATATGGCGCTGGTGGCGCAGGCCAAGCTGGCCGGGCAGCGGGTGGTGGTGTCGATCTTCGTCAATCCCAAGCAGTTCGGGCCGAACGAGGATCTGGCCCGCTATCCGCGCAAGGAACTGGCGGATTCGCGCATGCTGGCCGAGGCGGGGGTCGACCTGTTGTGGATGCCGCCGGTCGAGGTGATGTACCCGGAGGGGCATGCGACGAACATTTCGGTCGCTGGCGTCAGCGAGCCGCTCGACGGTGCCGCGCGGCCCGGCCATTTCGACGGGGTCGCGACCGTGGTCGCCAAATTGTTCAATCAGGTGAAGCCCGATGTCGCGCTGTTCGGGGAAAAGGATTTCCAGCAGCTGGCGGTGATCCGCCGCATGGTCGCCGACCTGGATTTCGACATCGAGGTGTGCGGCGTGCCGACCCAGCGCGACGATGACGGCCTCGCTCTGTCGTCGCGCAACGCCTATCTCGCGCCCGAGGATCGCGCGGCTGCGGTCGCCCTGCCCCGCGCGCTGGGCGTCGCGGTGCGCGGAATCGAGAAGGGCGATGACCCTGCCGCCGCGCTGGCCACCGCGCGCGCGTCGCTGGAAGCGGCTGGTTTCGAAGTGGATTATGTCGAGCTGGTCGATGCCGACAGCCTGGGCGCACCGGTCGCGGGACAGCCCCGCCGCCTGCTCGCCGCCGCGCGGATTGCCGGCACGCGCCTGATCGACAATGTTGCGGTGGCGGCCCCGGATTGAACCGTAAATCGCGTTAACCATTTGCTTACCATGAATGCCCCAAGCTCGCTGTCATGATGAGAGCGATCAAAAGTGGGGCAATGTCATGGGCAACAGCATTAAGAGCGCACAGTTCCTGATCGACAGCCGACTGGCCGATGCGGCGCGCGGAAGCGTCGACGCGGCCTATGAGCTCGGGATGGTCTATTCGAGCGGCGCATCGGGCGTCGAAATGGACCTGATCGAAGCGCATAAATGGTTCAACATCGCCGCCCTCGGGGGCAGCACCGAGGCGCCCTATATGCGCGCCGAAGTCGCGGAAGACATGACCGCGCGCGAAATCATCGAAGCCCAGAAACAGGCGCGCGCCTGGCTGCAGATGACAAGCCTGCGCGCGGCCTGATCCGTTAGGTCTTCGCCGCCGCCTTCTTTTTCGGCGCGGCCTTCTTTGCCGGAGCCTTTTTGGCCGGAGCCTTGCGCCCGCCCTTTTTCTTGGCCGGCCCGGCGGCTGCCTTGGCGTCGATGAGCTGGACGGCTTCGTCCAGCGTCAGCACCGCCTGATCGACCGTCTTGGGCAGGGTCGCATTGGTCGTGCCGTCGGTGAGATACGCGCCATAGCGGCCCTCCATCAGCTTGATCTCCGCGCCCGACACCGGGTGTGCGCCCATCACCTTGAGCGGCTCGCGCGACCCGCGCTGCGGCCGCCCGCCGCCCGCCGCGGCTTCGGCGAGCTTGACCACCGCGGCATTCATACCCGTTTCGAACACTTCGGTCGTCGAGGTCAACCGCGCATATTTGCCGTCATGCGCCAGATAGGGGCCATAGCGGCCGATCGACGCGGTGATCGGATTGCCCGTTTCCGGGTGATTACCGATCGTGCGCGGCAGGTTGAGCAATTTGACCGCCCAGTCCAAGTCCAGCTCCGGAATATCTTTCGGGATCGACGCGCGCGCCGCCTCCTTGCCCTCGCCGCGCTGGATATACGGCCCGAACCGGCCCGAGCGGCGCGAGATGTCCTCGCCCGTCTCCGGGTCCTGCCCGATCACTTCCGGCCCGCTATCGCCGCCATCTTCACCGCCCGGCTGACCGAAACGGCGGGTGAATTTGCAGTCGGGATAGTTGGAGCAGGCAACGAACGCACCGAACTTGCCGCCGCGCAGCGCCAGCTTGCCGACACCACAGGACGGGCAAAGACGCGGGTCGGTGCCATCGCCCTTGTCGGGGAAGAGATAGGGTTCGAGGAACTTGTCGAGCTCGGCGGTCACCTCGCTCGGCTTTTGCACCATGACTTCGGCGGTGCGCGGCTGAAAATCGCGCCAGAAGGCGGCGAGCACCGCCTGCCACCCGGCGCGGCCGCCGGACACATCGTCCAGCTCTTCCTCAAGCCCCGCCGTGAAGTCGTAGTTCACATATTTCTCGAAGAATCGTTCGAGAAAGGCGGTCAGTAGCCGCCCGGTTTCCTCGGCGAAGAAGCGGTTCTTTTCGACCCGCACATAGGCGCGGTCCTTGAGCACCTGAATGATCGAGGCATAGGTCGAGGGGCGACCGATGCCGAGCTCCTCAAGCCGCTTGACCAGCGAGGCCTCCGAGAAGCGCGGCGGCGGCTGGGTGAAATGCTGCTCGGCGTCGACGCCCTTCTTCGCCGGCGTGTCGCCCTGGCGGATCACCGGCAGGCGGCGGCTGTCCTCATCGCCCTCATCGTCGCGGCCTTCTTCGTAGAGCGCGAGATAGCCGGGGAAGAGCACCACCTGGCCGGTGGCACGCAGCGCGTCCTGGCCGGTCGGCTCTTCCAGCTCGACCGTGGTGCGCTCCATCCGCGCCGACGCCATCTGGCTGGCCAGCGCGCGCTTCCAGATCAGCTCATAGAGCTTCGCGTGGTCGCCCGATCCAGCGCGATCCTTGCTGAAATCGGTCGGGCGAATCGCCTCATGCGCTTCCTGCGCATTCTTGGCCTTGGTCTGATACTGGCGCGGCTTGTCGGGGACATAGGCGCCCGAATAGCGGTCATGGATCGCCTTGCGCGCGGCGTCGATGGCGCTGCCGTCCATCTGCACGCCGTCGGTGCGCATATAGGTGATCGCGCCATCCTCATACAGCGCCTGCGCGATCCGCATCGTGTGGCTGGCGGAGAAGCCGAGCTTGCGCGCCGCTTCCTGCTGCAGGGTCGAGGTGGTGAAGGGCGGCGGCGGGTTGCGCATCGCCGGCTTGGTCTCGACGCTGGCGACGCTGAAGCGGCCCTGTTCGACCGCGGCCTTGGCGCGCATCGCCACGCCTTCGGTACCGATCGACAGCCGGTCGAGCTTCTTCCCCTCGAACCGCACCAGCCGCGCGTCGAACGCGGTGCCGTCATGTTCGAGATGCGCGACGACCGACCAATATTCCTGTGCCTTGAAGAGTTCGATCTCACGCTCGCGCTCGACGATCAGGCGCAGCGCGACCGACTGGACGCGGCCCGCCGACTTGGCGCCGGGCAGCTTGCGCCAAAGCACCGGCGAGAGGGTGAAGCCGACCAGATAGTCGAGCGCCCGGCGCGCGCGATAGGCGTCGATCAGGTCGGTATCGAGCTGCCGCGGTGCGGCCATCGCGGTCAGCACCGCCGCCTTGGTGATCGCGTTGAAGGTGACGCGTTCAACCTCCTTGGGGAGCGCCTTCTTCTTCGCCAGCACTTCCTGGACGTGCCAGCTGATTGCCTCCCCCTCGCGATCAGGGTCGGTCGCGAGGATCAGGCGATCGGCCTTCTTAGCCTCGTCGGTGATCGCTTTGAGCTGCTTGGCCTTGTCCGGATAGGTCTCCCACTCCATCGCAAAGCCGTCATCGGGCTGCACCGACCCATCCTTGGGCGGCAGGTCGCGGATGTGACCGTAGGACGCCAGGACGCGATAGTCCTTGCCCAGATATTTCTCGATGGTTTTCGCCTTGGCGGGCGATTCGACGATGACGAGCTGCATGAGGTTTGGCGGTTCCTTACGTGTACGCGCGAGGATGGGGAGGCTGAATAGCGGGCGTCAAGCGGAACGCCACCCCCTCTTAACCAGCACCCCCTATACGAGTCGGCAGAGGAGGGTTGACGAATGGTTTCGGTCGAACGGCTGATTGACGAACATGCGCAGATCAGCGCGCGCAGTGACGCACTGTTGCAGGCGGCTGCGAGCGCTTCGCCAACGATGCTGCGCACGATGATCATCGGGCTCGACACTGAACTTGCCGCGCATCTGGCGACCGAGGATTTTGAAGTCTATCCGCACCTGCTCGCCAAGGGCGACATGGCGCAGCGCGAGGCGGCGGAGATCGCGATGGGTGATTTCGACGAGCTAGCCGGCGAATGGCGCGCTTATGTCGAGGAATGGACGGCCGACGAGATCGAAAGCGACCGCGAGCTGTTCAACGAGGCGAGCAAGCGCATCCTGTCCGCGCTGTCGGCGCGGGTGCGGATCGAGAATGAAATTCTCTACCCGCTCGCATTGTCGTGCGGGACAATCACGCTGCGTGAGGCGAATGCGCGGATGGGTGCGGGCTGAAACGCCGCGCTAGCCGAAAATCTCCTCATGCGCCTGGTGTGACGGGATCGTCAGCCGGTACACCGCCCCGACCACCGCCCATCCCGCCATCGTCACAACGCCGAACGCAAGGTTGGTGGTTGCCCTGAACTCGATCGATTCATAGGCGATGCCCTGGTCCAAAAGGGCCGCAGCGAATAATCCGGCCAACACCGCAACGATCGGAAACAGCAGGATGGCATGGACCATCACCAGCGGCCACACCGACCCGCGCGTGCGGCGCCAGCTTCCGGCGATGCTGGCAAACAAACCGCTGTGCTCGACCGTCGCCATGCCGAGCGCTGCCGACGTCCGGGCCGCGAGATACAGACCCGGTAACAGCAGGAGCATGTAGCCCAGCCCGATCACCGTCCACAGGCCGAGCTGAAGCGTGATGACGATCACCGGGGCAAGCGCGCGCCCGACCCAGCCGCCCGCCGCACCGCCAAAGGCGTTACGGAGCAGGAGATATTGCAGCAGCCCCTGCACGATGACCGGGGCGATCAGCATGGTGAGTTGCGCGCTCCACGACGGGTTCTGATCGTCGATCCAGACACCGAACCCGGTGTAAATCGCGGTAGCGAGAATGAAGGCGAGCGGATGCGCCCCGATCAGCGCCGAGGCTTCGCGAAGGATTTCGGCAACCTCCAGCCGATCCGGATCGCCCCCGCTCAAATCAGGCTGACCCGGCCGCCGGCGTGCCGCTCCAGCCGGCCGGCGAGTTCGAGTTCGAGCAGCACCAGCTGCACCGCCGCGCCGGGCAGGCCGGACTGGCGGATCAGTTCGTCGACCGGGACCGGGACGGGGCCGAGCAGCCCCTCCACCCGGTTGCGCTCCGCTGCATCGGGCTCCGCCCCCGGCTCGGCACCGAAGGGCGATACGGGGGAGCGCACGGCGCGGGCGTCGATCGGGCGGATCATTTCGAGGATGTCGTCGACCCCCTGAACCAATGTCGCGCCTTCGCGGATCAGCAGGTTGCAGCCCTGTGCACGCGGGTCGAGCGGGGAGCCGGGGACCGCCATCACCTCCCGCCCTGCCTCCGCCGCGATCCGCGCGGTGATCAGCGAACCGGAACGCGGCGCGGCCTCGACCACCACCGTCCCCTGCGCAAGGCCGGCGATGATGCGGTTGCGCGAGGGGAAATGGCGCGCGAGCGGTTCGGCGCCGGGCGGCTGTTCGGCGATCAGCAGGCCGCGCTGCGCAACCTGTTCCTGGAGCTCGGCATTTTCCGGCGGAAAGGCGATGTCGATGCCGCTGGCGATGACGCCCACCGTGCCGCTGGCGAGCGATCCGTGATGCGCGGCGGTGTCGATACCGCGCGCGAGACCCGAGACCACGGTCGCCCCTGCCTCTCCCAGCCCCTGCGCCAGTTGTCGGGCAAAGCGGCATGCTGCGGCCGAGGCATTGCGCGCGCCGACCATCGCCACGCACGGCCGCGCCAGCAGCCCGATATCGCCGCGCACGATCAGCGCGGGTGGCGCATTTTCAAGCTCACCCAGCAAGGCGGGATAGTCCGGATCGTCGAGAAACACATGGCGCGCGCCGAGCCGTGCCACCACCGCCAGCTCGCGCCGGGCATGTGCGGGATCGGCCAGCGTCGGCGTTTGACCGCCCCCGCGCAGTGCCAGCGCCGGCAGCGCATCGAGCGCCGCCTGTGCATCGCCGAAGCGCGCGATTAGCTGGCGATAGGTGACCGGGCCGATGCGTGGGGACCGGATCAGACGAAGGCGGGCGAGGCGCGCAGCCTCGTCAGCCATGGTTGCGCCCGATGCGTGGTTCGGTTCCGGCCATCAGCCGCTCGATATTCTCGCGATGCTTCCACAGCACGATCAGCGCGAGCACGACCAGCAACGGCACGAGGTTGAACCGGTTCATCACCGCCACGCCGACCGGCGCGCTGATCGCCGCCGCCATCCCTGCCACCGAGGAGATGCGCAGCGTTGCGAGCAGGCCCAGCCACACGACCGCGAACACGATGCCCGACGGCCAGTGCAGCGCGAGCACGATGCCCATCAGCGTCGCGACGCCCTTGCCGCCCTTGAACTTGAGCCAGACCGGGTAGCAATGGCCGATGAACGCACCCGCCGCGGCCAGCATGCCAAGGCCCGGCCACAGCGTTTCGGCGATCCACACCGCCGCCGCGCCCTTGAGCAGGTCGAGCAGCAGAGTTGCGGCCGCCAGCCCCTTGCGCCCGGTGCGCAGCACATTGGTCGCGCCGATATTGCCCGATCCGATCTGGCGCAGGTCGCCTGCCCCAGCGAGGCTGGTCAGCACCACCCCGAACGGGATCGAGCCGAGAAGATAGCCGAGCGCGATGGCGAGCACCGGCGCGAAACTGACGAGTTGCGTCTGCATGAGTCCCCTTGCTTGGACAAAGGCTAGGTCGTTCGCTAATCGGGCGCAACAATCTCGATCAGCGGACACTCTGCATGGCCGACATCCGGCCCCTTCTCTTTTTCGATTCGGGCGTCGGCGGGCTTTCGGTGCTGGCACCATCGCGGGCGCTGCTGCCCGATGCGCCGCTGGTCTATGTCGCCGACAGCGCGGGATTTCCCTATGGCACGCGCAGCGAGGGGGAGATCGCGGCGCGCGTGCCCGCGCTGCTCGGGCGGCTCGCCGAACGCTACAAGCCGCGGCTGATCGTCATTGCCTGCAACACCGCATCGACCATCGCGCTGACACATGTCCGCGCCGCGCTCGATGTCCCGATCGTCGGGACGGTACCGGCGATCAAGCCAGCGACCGAGGCCTCGCGCACCCGCGTGATCGGGGTGCTGGGGACGCAGGCGACCGTGCGTCAGCCCTATGTCGATGATCTGACCGCGCGCTTCGCCGCCGACTGCACCGTGCTGCGCCATGGCAGCGCCGAGCTGGTCGAACTGGCCGAGGCGAAGCTCCGCGGCGACGTCACCGATCCGGCGGAGTATCGGGCCGTGCTGGATGGCCTGTTCGGGCAGGCCGGAGGCGACCGGATCGACGTGATCGTCAACGCCTGCACCCATTTTCCACTGGTCGAGGCCGAACTCGCCGCCGCCGCCCCGCATCGGGTGCGCTTCGTCGATGGCGGGCCCGGCATTGCGCGGCGAATCGCGCATCTGACGGCGGGGCAGGACTGGCCCGAGCGCGCTGCGCCCGGCGTCGCGGTGTTCACCGCCGCGCCCGATCCCGCGCTGGTGCCGGCATTGGCGACCTATGGCCTCGACCGGATCGAGACGCTCTGACCCACCGGCGGCGGTTCAGCGCAGCGGAATCGCCGGCGTCTCGCTCATCACCTTGACGCGCTTGGCATAGCCATCGGCCATGGCGAGATGAGCATGGCGCGCGCCCGAGTCGTTGGCCTTGGCCGCCCGGTCGCGTTCGGCCCGTTCGCGTTGCGCAAAATAATCGATATCGGTCTGCGACATCGGAAATCTCCCAGTTTTCAAAGGGGGAGCGGGCCGGTCTCTCAGCCGCGGAAATGCCCAACATCCCGTTCTGCGGTGCGGCTCCAATAGCAGATTTAGCGAAGACCTGCCCTGATCTGGGGCAAACGGAGGCGCAACGACCGTCCGATCACAGTGATCGATAACATAGGCAATTTGCCCTAGTGGCGTCGCGCCCCAAATTTCGCTAACGGGGCCTGATGACCAGCGAGGCAACTCCGCGCGCGGTGGATTATTCGCGCGTGTTCAATCAGGCGATCGACCGGCTGCATGCCGAAGGCCGGTATCGCGTCTTTATCGACATTCTGCGCAACAAGGGCATGTTCCCCAATGCGCGGTGCTTTGCCGGGCATAACGGGCCAAAGCCGATCACCGTCTGGTGCTCGAACGACTATCTTGCGATGGGCCAGCATCCCAAGGTGATCGCGGCGATGGAAGAAGCGCTGCACGATGTCGGCGCCGGATCGGGCGGCACGCGCAATATCGGCGGCAACACCCATTATCACGTCCATCTTGAGGCTGAACTGGCCGATCTGCACGGCAAGGAAGCGGCGCTGCTGTTCACCAGCGGCTATGTCTCGAACGAGGCGACGCTGTCGACGCTGGCCAAGGTGCTGCCCGGCTGCATCATCTATTCGGACGAATTGAACCACGCGTCGATGATTGCGGGCATCCGCAATTCGGGGTGCGAGAAGCGGGTGTGGCGGCACAACGACCTTGCGCATCTCGAGGAATTGCTGGCGGCGGACGATCCCTCGGTGCCCAAGCTGATCGCGTTCGAAAGCGTCTATTCGATGGACGGCGACATCGCCCCGCTGCACGCAATCTGCGACCTCGCCGACAAATATAACGCGCTGACCTATCTCGACGAAGTCCACGCCGTCGGCATGTACGGCGCGCGCGGCGGCGGCATTTCCGAGCGCGACGCGGCCGCGGCGCGCCTGACGATCATCGAAGGCACGCTGGGCAAGGCATTTGGCGTGATGGGCGGTTATATCGCCGCCGATCGCACGATCGTGGATGTCATCCGCAGCTATGCGCCGGGTTTCATCTTCACCACCTCGCTCTCGCCAGTGTTGGTCGCGGGTGCACTGGCGTCGGTGCGGCACCTCAAGCAATCGAGCGAGGAGCGCGACGGGCAGCAGGCGGCAGCGGAGCGGCTCAAGACGATGTTCGCCGATGCCGGGTTGCCGGTGATGGACAGCACGACCCACATCGTACCGCTGATGGTCGGCGACCCCGTATGGGCCAAGAAGATCAGTGATATCCTGCTGGCCGAATATGGCGTCTATGTTCAGCCGATCAATTATCCGACCGTCCCGCGCGGAACCGAACGGCTGCGCTTCACGCCCGGGCCGGCGCACAGCGCGGAGATGATGGCCGAATTGACCGCCGCGCTGGTCGAGATCTGGGAACGCCTGGAGCTGCGCGCCGCAGCCTGACATGCACCGCCGGGGCGAGGAGGCTGATCGTTGAACGCCGTCCAGGCCCAAGTGGATGCCGCGTTCGATCTGGCCTTTGCCGAGCGGTGCAGCGCGCTCGAATGCCGCCCGCGCACGCCCGACGACATGGCGTTCCTGCTGGACTGCGCCGTCGCCTGCTCGACGCTGGTCGGCCTGCTGCCCGACGCGATGCTGGCGCAACAGGCGCAGTTTCAGCGGGCGGGGCATGACGGCGCATTTCCCGATGCGATGCACCGGATCGTGCTGCGCGCGGGGGCGCCCATTGGTCATGCGCTGATCGCGTGGAACGCCGCAGACACCCATTTGGTCGATATCGCAGTGCTTCCCGAGCATCGCGGAATCGGTGCGGCGCGCGCGCTGTTGGGCGCATGGCTGGCCGTTGCCGATGCCCACGCCCTGCCCGCGACGCTGCAGGTGTCCGCCGATAATCCGGCGCGCCAAATCTATGCGCGACTGGGCTTTGTCGCCAGCGCCCCGGACGCCGGTGCGCCATCCGTCGCGATGCGTCGCCCCCCGGCTCAGCGCTGAAGCTGCGCCGCTACGTATGCGGGGACGAAGCAGGATAGCGGCACATGCGTTGCGAAGCTGCACGCACCACCCGTGGGCGTCGCATCGCCGCAACTGGTCCAGGCATGGGCGCGCAGATCCCCTTCGGGCCGCTCCCGCTCGACCCCCAGAATCACCGCACACGGCACGCGCCACAGGGCGCACAGCGCCTTGGCCGCCATGGCCTGGGGCAGGCAGTTGGACCGGAACGGGGCGTAACCGGCGGCGATCGAAACCGCCCGGCCGATCAGCCGCGCGCGCGCAGCCTGTTCCGGGGTGGCGGCGGGACGATGCGCGGTCGCGCCCAGATTGGCGCCCAGCCACGGTGCGATGCGACGAAACGGCAACAGGGCGATCATCGCAGATGACATGCCGATCAGCAGCCATGCCGGGACCAGCCACAGCCACACAAAGGCCGGCTGGCGCAGCGCCACTGCGAATTTGCGCGCGATGATCGCGGTGCGCGACACGTAACCGCCTCCATCAATGGTATTCGGCATGCTCTAGCATCACCGCCGGTATCGGCCAATGGGCGAAGCCCAAGTCAATTACGCCAGCCCAGCGGCTGCTGCGCGAAGTGCCTCGATGCGCGCATAAGGTCCAGATGGCGCGCAACGGCGGCCGCAATGGCCGGCGTCACGGCGGCGCGCTTGCGCTGCGTATCATCGAGATTGGCTTGATCGGGCGCTTTGGCGTTGTGCCGGCTAACCGCCTGGCCAAACCTCGCGTCTTGACAGCGCTATTAAATTGCTCTTTGAAAATTAAAACTGGGACGGTTGGATGATGAAAGCGTTGCTAACGTTTAGCATGGCGTCGTTGCTGACACCGGCTGTGGCGCCCCGCCCCGAACACGCCGATCTGGGCAACCTTCGGCTTGATCAGGTGCAGTATATCCAAACGCACAACAGCTATCATCTCGCACCAGACCCGACGATGGTGCTGTATCTGCTTAGCTCGGGCTACCGCGACGGTCCGGACTGGTCCGGCCCGCGGCTGGCACGCGCGACGGCCTATTCGAACCTTCCACTCGAAACTCAGCTCGAACTCGGTATCCGGGCGTTCGAGCTCGATGTTTATGACGACCCGCAGGGCGGACGGTTCGCCGAGCCGGCGATCTTTCGCGCGCTCGCCGAACGCAGACTTCCGCCCGCATCCGCCTGGGATCCAGACGGGGCGATGAAGCGCCCTGGGTTCAAGACAATTCACAAGGAACATTACGATCCGCGCAGCACCTGCCCGGTGTTCAAGGACTGCCTGCGTGAGATCGCGCAGTGGTCGGCGCGGCACCCGGACCATGTCCCGATCTATGTAATGATCGAAGCCAAAGGTGGCCCCTCCGACGCGGCCTGCGCTGGCCTGTGCGTGGATGGCTGGGCGCGTCTCGAAGGCGAAATCACCGCAATCATACCTCGCGATGCGATCCTGCGTCCGGTCGACATTGTTTCGGCATGGCCGATGATCGATGCGGCGCGGGGCAAGATCCTCTTCTTTTTGCTCGACGAGGACGATGCAGCGGAGAGCTATCGCAAGGCCGCCGCGACAAAAGGCCTGTCGCTGCTGTTTACTGGCGAACGTCCGGCAAAGAAGGCAGCGCTCCCCACGCGTCGCGCGCGTTGGGCGATTCTGCCCAAGCCCGGCGATGCCCGGATGGCCGATGCGATCCGCGCCGGTATGCTGAGCTATACCCGAGCGGACTCCAATACCGAAGCGGCCCGCACGGCCGACACTTCAGACCGCGACAGGGCCTTTGCCAGCGGCGCGTCAATTATCTCCACCGATTTCCCGATTCCCGACCGGCGCTATTCGAACTACGCCGTTCGGTTCCCCAACGGCGCCTATATCCGCTGCAATCCGACCACGGCGAAAGAGCTCTGCTCGCGTCCTTAAAGCGCGATTCCCGCGGTCGTGGTGGGGAGGCCATCTGTTTCGTCCATCAAGGTTCGAAAGATCGGCAGCGAGGCGGCGCCGATCATCCCCGCCTTGATTCCGAGCGGCGACGCCATCACGCGTGGACGCGGCAATCCGGCGCCCTCGTTGCAGAATTCGGACGTGTCGATCTCCGCGACAAGCGCATTGAGCATCGCAAGCGGCAGGCGGCCGCCGATCAAAATCGTTCCTGGATCAAGAATACGCGTCGTCTGCGCAAGCTGTACCCGCAGCTGCGCCCCGGCCCGCTTGATCCACGCCCTGAGCGGGGGACAGCCGGAGATGGAAAGCGCCTCTAGCTGCGGAAAATCCTCTACCGCCACCCCCTCGCGTTGCAGATATGCGAACAGATCCTGCCCGGAGGGTCGCGGTCGATCGTTGGGGAATTGGATGCCGATCATGCCGGCATTGCCGTTGACACCACGATAGAGGCGACCGCCCAGGAACAGCGCGCCGCCGATGCCATGGCCGACATGCACAAACAGGAAGTCGTTGAGCCCCTGCCCCGCGCCCAGCAACCGCTCCCCCAATGCCGCGCTCGCGGCGTCATTCTCAACGAACACGGGCACGTCGACACCGTGCGCCATCATCCGAACTGCACCGGGTTTGCCCAGCGCAGGGAAAAACTCGTGCGCGTTGAGCTGCTCAGCGCCCAGGATGAAATCGCCAGGGAGGGCAATTCCCACGCCGGCAAGCGTGTCAGGGCGGATGAGCTTGCGCGCGACGATATCTGCCATGAACGCGCGCGTTACTTGCGCCACTGCTTCGGGCGTGCCGGCCTCCGCGCTCAATGTGCGCGTTTCGAGCTGGCTGCCGCCCATGTCGACCAGGCCGATTTCGACGCTCCTGTGCGAGAAATACACGCCGATCGCGTGCGCGCCGTCGATGCGGACGCTGACCGGTCGGATCGGCTGGCCGCGAGCCCCGACCCGCTCGACCGTTTCGCGCACCATCTCGCGTTCGAACAAACCTTGCACGACCCGCGTGACCGATGCGGCCGTGAGCCCGGTCGCGACAGCAAGGTCGCCACGGGCGATGGGCCCGCGTCGCCAGATTGCGTTGAGCACGCGTCGCTCGCTGCTGGAAAGTTGCATCGCTGGTTCAGTTCCTCGCGTTCCACCCAGTAATGTGGGTCGTTTAATTTACATAGTGTAATTTAAATGACCCATATCCCACCTATGCCCGCGGATATGGCGGTGAATACCGTGACTCAGCATGGGATGACGGGGACATGACAACCAGGATCGATTGGCAATCGCATGCCGGCCAGAGCGCCCTGGCGCTCATGCTGCTCTCAAGCGCGTCTGCCGCCGCGGGACAGACTGGCGACTCTCAGACACGTTCCGACGACCCGGCGGTCGAAGAAGTCGTGGTAACCGGCCTTCCAGAGATCGTGCGGTCAGTCGGCCAGACCAAAAGCGAGTCCGACGGCGTGCTCGACACGCTCACCAATGCCGAAATCGAGCTCACTAGCGACTATACGCTTGCCGAGGCCGCAGCCCGCATCCCGGGCGTCTACGGCACCGCGTTCAACGGCCAGCCACGCTTTCTGTCGCTGCGCGGTTTCGATGCGCGCTACAACAGCACCGATCTGGACGGAAACCCGATTTGGAACTCGAGCGAGAACAATCGCGGCACTCAGCTCGACCTCCTCCCTGCCTCGGCGGTCAATCAGATCGACGTGATCAAGGCGCTCACCCCCGATATCGACGCCAACTCGCTCGGCGGCCATATCAGCGTTCGCACCCTTCGCGCGTTCGATGGCGGGCGACAGACTTACGTGAAGGGCCATGCCGAATATGGCTGGGTTGATCAGGGCATCGGCAAGGACAATTACCGGATCGACGCGGTTGGCAAGACGACGTTCAGCGACGGGAATATCGGCGCGGTCGTCGGCTTCGACATGCAACGCCGCGCGGCCTATCAGGACAGCTATGATCTGCGCGACGGGCTACAGTTGCTGACGGTCGGCGGGCAGACCTATGAAATCCCGGCACGTGGCACCTGGCGTTACGCGCGTTCGCGCACCGACGAGCAGAGCCGAAGCGTGTTCGGCAAGCTGGAGGTGCGCGAGGCGGATCGTCTCTACGCCTTCCTTACGCTCAACTATTATGAGGTGGACGATGCAGTCGAGGTCGACCGCCGCCGCGCGTTCGTCGACACCCGGCCCGACCGCGTCCGCACCCCGGGGCAAGGCACTGGCACCGCCACGCGTGGCAGCGATGGGTATCAGGTTGCAGACTTCACCCGCGACATCGACACGCTGCTGCTCGCCGGCGGTGCGGACTACCGGATCGGCGCAGCGACCGTGGTCAAGGCGCGAGCGTCCTGGTCGCGCGTCCGGCTGCAGGAAGATTTCTACTCCTCAGGCGATTTCGAGGATGTCGTCAATTTCGGCACCTCGCGCACCTTCGACATCACCGGCGATTTCGGCATTTTCGATCGCAACCGAAACGTGGGCACCGTGCCGTCCGCTTATGTCTATGGCGGCGCGACCTATGAGGAAGACACTGGACTACGCGACGATCTTTACAGCGCCCGGATCGATCTTGAGCACAACAGCTATGCCGACTCGCAGGGCTTCGGTGCGCGCGCCGGGCTTTGGTGGCGGAGGCTGGATCGCGATCACGACCGCGTGGTGCGGGAGGCATCGTTGAACCCGGGGGTGAGTTACACCTTCGCAACCAATCGTCCCGACCTTGCATCGGTCGACTTCTTTGACCCGGCAATCCGCATCGACCGCGACCAGTTGCGGACGTTCATCGGTGCCAACGGCAGCGCCCGCGCAGACGATGTGCTCAATCGCGGCGCAGACTATCGGCTTCAGGAGGACGTGGTCGCTGGCTATGCGATGGGCTTGTATTCGACTGACCGGCTGCGTGTGATCGGCGGGGTCCGGATCGAACGGACCGACCTGCGCGACAATCTGTTCGTCGTAACCGACGGTGTCGTCGCACCCGACAGCTTCGAGAAGGATTATACGGAAATTTTGCCCTCTCTGCACGTCAGCTACGCGCCGGTGGAGCCGCTGAAGCTGCGTCTGGCGTATACCCAAACGCTGGCCCGGCCCGATTTTGAAGCCTTTGCCTTTGGCTCGTCAATCCAGAACAACGGATTCGACCGCACGGTGGTCACCGGCAATCGGGACATCGGGCCGCGCCTCGCCGACAATTTCGATGCCAGCGTCGAATATTATCTCGACCGCGCCGACGCTTACTTCGCGCTGGGGCTGTTCCACAAGAAGATCCGCAACGAGCATTTCGCGCAGACCGTGATCACCGACAATCCGGCCGATCCGAGCGGGATCGGTACGATCCGCACGACCAGCTTCTCCAGCAACGGTCGCGCTCAGGTGAACGGGATCGAGGCATCGTTCGTGATGAAACGCCTCCGCTTCCTTCCGAGGCCGCTCGACGGGCTGGGGCTGATCGCCAACTATACTTATCTCGACGGTCGTTGGGATGTGGTTCTCGACGACGGCACGCGCCGCCGCATCGACGGCCTGCGCAATCAGCCGCAGCAGATCGCCAACATCACGGGACTTTACGAGATCGGGCCGGTCAAACTTTCGGTCGCTTACAACTGGGCCGGGGAGACCTTTACCGGCGAGTTTCAGTCACGGCCGTCGGTGGCCGCCGAACCCGCTTTGAACGACAAATGGATCGCGCCCTACGGCACGCTCGACGCTAAGCTCGCGATCCGCGTGGTCGACCCGGTCGAGCTGACCTTCGCGGTGCGAAACGTAACCGACGCAACCTATGCGGTGAAGACCGGGCTGGACCGCGACCTGGCGAGCGAAGCTGCCAAGGTCGGGCGGTCGTTCATCGTGGGTACGCGGATCAAGTTCTGACGCCGGGGGGCGTCCGGTGCCGGCGCAGCATTGCCGGCACCGGTTGTCCGCGCGACTTAGCAGGCGACAGAGCAGCACGGGGCGGGTATCCGCACACCTCGTGCGGACACCCTCCCTTGCGGCGATCGGCCCCGCAGCGCGGCGCGAAGCCCGGTTCCTCGGCTATGCGTCGGGGAATTTTGGCAAGAATATCCTCTGGTCGACCGCCGACATCACCCTGTTGTTCATGTTGACCGACATGATCGGCCTGCCCGCTGCAACGGCTGGTGCCATCTTCTTCATCGGACTGGCGTGCGACGCAGTGCTCGACATCGTCGTCGGCTGGTCGGCGGAGCGCACCCGCACCCGATTCGGTCAGTTCCGTCCCTATATCCTCATCGGCGCGCCGCTTTGCGCTGCGGCCTTTGTGCTGTTGTACAGCCTGCCCTTCCTTGACGTGCGCGACGCGTTGACGGTGGCCGCGGCGGTGACCCTGTTCCGCGCATTGTTCGCAATCGCCGATATCCCGCACAATGCGTTGATCACCCGGATGACCCGCGACAGCCGGGCACGGACGCGCATTGCGGGCTATCGGATGGCGTTCAGCAGCATCGCCTCATTACTCATCTCGCTGGCCGCGCCGCTGATGCTGGCTGGTGCCAATCGGCCCGGTACGCTGTTGATCCTCGCGCTGGTCGCTGCGGGGGGTGCGGTGGCGACGCTGGTCATCGCCGCGTTCTCCGCAGGGCATTTGGACCGTCCTGCCGCTCCAGTGCCGATGGCGTTGCGCGAACAGGTCGCCGCGATCCTCGCCTCGCCCGACGCGCGAATATTGCTGGGGGTGACGATTCTGACCGGCCTGTTCCCGCCTTTGTTCGCGAAGACATTCCTTTATTTCGGCCAATATGTCCTCGATGAACCTCACTCGGTCAGCGCCTGCCTGTCGGCGATGGTGCTGGGCCAGCTTGTCGGCATCCCGTTCTGGTCGTGGCTGGGGGCAGCGACCGAAAAAGCATATGCGCTCGCCGCCAGTCATCTGATCGCTGCGTCCGGCTTTTTCGCCGTAGCCGTGTTTCAGCCTGGCGGCTGGGTCATCGCCGCGTTGGGATTGTGGTGCGGGCTGGGGCTGGGCGGGCTCTATATGCTGATCTGGGCGATGGCGCCCGATGTCGTCGAGCAGATCGAAGCCGCGGGGCGCGGCCGGCCCGATGCGATGCTCTTCGCGCTGCTCATCTTCGCGATGAAGCTTGCCATCAGTCTTGGCGCGATGGCGCTCGGGCTCGTGCTCGACGTCGCGGGTTATCGCGCCGGGGGCGTCCAGCCGGAAGACGTTCGCACCGCAATCATTTGGATGACCGGAACGGTACCGGCCACTGGGGGGCTTCTCTGCGCGTTCGCGGCGCTCGGCTACCGCCTGGGACATCGCGAGCACGCCCGTCTGCGACGTCAGATCGCCACGGAAAATGAAGTTGAAGCCTAACTTTCTTCTGTAACATCGTATCGATGTTCTCATCGCTCAAACGCAATGAATCGTGGGTGCCGTATCCATCGAGCAAGCGCACGGGCCGCCTTCGCCGGTCTTTCCCGAAGGTCGACCAGGATAGATGGACGTTCGCGGTAGGGCAGCGCAGCATGATGCTACTTTCTTAGCTTCGACTGTTTCGGCAGCGGCAGCGCCAAATGCCCCGTTAGCCAAGCAGGGTTTTCACCCGCTCGCAGCCCCTCACCTTTTCTGTGTCGAGCACATTCTCAATGCGACCGCGCACGCGCTTCGCATGCCCACCTGCACCAGATTCGCGCCCGTCGTGACGCTAAAGTAAAAACCACGTTGGTAAGGCTGAGGTCGTGAGTTCAATCCTCACCGGCAGCACCATTTTCCCCAATTCCGTCTGAAGGTTACAGGGCCGCGTCTGCGGTCCGCGTGGAACCGCTGTCCCTCCCGCTCATTGATGCGCGGCATCAACAGGAGGAAAATTCGATGAAATCCATCTTCAAGGCGGCGCTGGCCGGTGCCGGACTGATTGCGCTGGCGGCGTGCGGCGGCGATGCGGATGACCGCGCGGCGGACAATGTCGAGGCCAATGCCGAGGCGATGGCCGACAATCTCGAGGAGCAGGCCGACATGGCGCCCAACGAGACGATGGAAGAGGCGCTGGAGCAGCAGGCCGACAATGTCGAAGACGCGGGCGAGGCCAGGGCCGACGCGATCGACGATGTCGACGACGCGCGGATGGAGAACCGCGCGAACTGATCGAGCAGGACGATCACTGAAGCCGTTTCTTCGCGTTTCGGATCGATTGCCCCGAACTCCATATGGGCGGCATATCTTCACAGGATGCCGCCCATGTCGCGTGATCTGACCAAGACCTTCACCTATCTGTCGATCCACCTGACGGTGGGGTTCAGCGTCGCCTATGCCTTTACCGGATCGGTCACGCTGGCGGGCGGAATCGCGCTGATCGAGCCGTGCATCAACGCGGTGGCGTTTTTCTTTCACGAGCGGGCGTGGCAGCGATTCGATGCGCGGCGGCGGGGTTTGGGCACGCGAATTGCGGCAGCCTGAGCTTGCGCTCAACGCAGCGCGCGCGCACGATGACACCGGTAACCTTTCCAGGAGAACGCGATGCGCTTCCTAGCTCTGCCCCTGATCGCGCTGGCCGCCTGTTCGCCCGGCGGCGGCAATGACGCGGCCCCGGCCAATGGCGTGCTGGCCGAGGGTCCGGAGACGGCGATCAGCAACGTCGCGGCGACCGATCTGCCCGCTGGCGTCGCCGAGCTGGCCGAGGCGACGGTGCCAGGGATGCGGATTGCGGAGGCCGAGCGCAAGGACCGTGACGGGCGGACCTATTATGATGTCGAGGGCACGCGGCCGGACGGCAGCGAGGTCGAGATCGATATGCTCGTCCAGCCCGACGGGTCGTTGAAGGCGGTCGAGGTGCAGCGCGATATCGCCTGGACGCAAGCCCCTGCCCCCGTCCGCGCCGCCGCCGCCGCGACCGCCGACGCCTTTACCCCCGAGCGGGTGATCGAGAGCCGGCAGGTCGAGGACGGGCGGATCCTGTACGAACTGTTCGCACCGGGCAAACCCAAGGAACCGGCGATGGAGATCGCCTGGAAGGATGGCAAGGCGACGGTGCTGACCGAACGCGCGGTGCATTGACCGCGGCGGCGAATTCGCAAGCCAGCGCGCGACAAAGCGCCTAGGCTTTCCGTCGGGCGCTATGCCCCCGAAGGAACAGGTCATGGCCAAGAGCCAGAAGAAGTCGAACCGCGAAATCCGCAAGCCCAAGGCGGAAAAGCCACCCAAGGGCAATGCGGCCAACCCGACGACCAAGGACAAGCCGGTCGCAATGGTGACGATCAAGAGCTGACGCCCGGAACCGGGGAGCATTGGGGACATGGAGCCATCGCCCCCCTCCCCGCCCCCGGATCACCGCGCGCTAGGGGTAGCGGGCGACGAGCGCGCGGGCGAGCGTTTCGGCATCCTTGCGGTTGCGCGCGCTGGGCTGATCGACGGTCACGATCGACTGCGCCCGCCCGCCCTGATGCCAGATGATCAACTGCCCTGTTGCGCCCACCCATAAAGCTGCGTCGCCGATCGCGACCTCCGCTGCCTCAGGCCCGTTGGGGAAGGAATAGAGTTCCTTGTTGTCGAAGCTGGCGCGCATCGTCACCCGCTGCTCCGCAGACGGACTTGGCGACCCCTTGTCATAGCGCAGCTGAAGGCTGGCGCTGCGGCTTCCGGCCTGGGCGATGCATTGCGACAGCGCGGTCTGGGGGTTGTCGATATTGGTCTGTTCGGTCAGCACGGGCGCACCGCCGAGCAGCGTGGCAACGTCCAGCGCCTCAAGCACCTTGCACGCCGGAGGCGGCGGCGTCGTAGCCGGTGCGGCCGCCATTGCGCCGCTGCCATTGCCCGCGTCGCCACCCTCACCACCGCAACCGGCGAGCGCAAGCGCCGCCACCATCCCGAACCACCGCATGTGCACCCCCCTCACCTTGGCTCGCGCGAAGGATGCCACAGTGCGCGCCGAGTCGCCACGCAATTGCGCGCCGCACCGATTGAACGGGGCCGGGCGGCAGGGTTGTGCGGCTGTCCGACGAAGCTGACGATAATGCGGGTGGATGCGGGCGAAACGACCGGTTTGCGACCGGAAGCGGCCTGCGACGCGACGGGGACGAGACACCTGCGCGACAGGAGAGCTGCACCGGGGCGACGGCGACGCGACAGGCGGGCGACCGGGTGTGGCGTCGAGGCGACTGGCAGGCGTCATGTGCGCGACATCGGGGCGACAGGGACGGTGCTGGTTGTGCCTGGGGCGATTCCGCGCGGGGCAATGCGATCGGCGGTGAAGGAGGGCCGTGCTTCATCCGACAGGATGAACCATGCCGGTTCCAACATGTCACGGAGGTTTTCGGGCGTGTTGGACCCTGTTGGATGCCAGTGTGGCGATTGGGCATCCATCAGGCGGTGCGGGTCGGTTCTAGCGGACCCGCGTCGCCTGCAGCGACCCGGCGGGGAGTGGGCGGCACAGATCGGCGGCGGGAACAGCGGGGTCGAGCCAGCGGGCATAGTCGGCGGGCGCGATCACCACGACCTGGCGATCGTGATAGGGCGCGATGTCGGGGCCGGGCGGACAGGTGAGCATCGACCATGCCTCCCCCACTTGTGGGTGCGCGCGCCAGATGCCGGCGATCGCGAAGCCGTCATGCCCGGCGAGGGTGAAGGCCCATTTAGCCTTGAGCGGCTTGCCCTTTCGGGGTGGTTCGTCGCCGAACAGGCCGGGTTGATCGTCGGCGGGGGCATCGGTGAATTCGAAAAAGCCGTCGACCGGGATCAGGCAGCGTTGCGGGGCCGGGATCGTGCGGCCGTCGGAGCGGAAATTATAGACCGGGCGCTGGTTTGGCGCGGGCCAGCTCCAGCGGCGCGTGACCATCTCGACCGCGCCGGGGGTGGCGGTGGCGGTGCGGATAATCTCGACCCGGTCGGTGATCTTGAAGCCGTCGAGCGGCGCGAAGTTGGGCTTGCCCTCCGGGAACAGCAGCGGGACGCGCAGGTTCGCCCATTCATTGTGGATCTTGTCCAGCTCGCGACGGCGATAGGCTTCGTTGCACATGGGGGGAGGGTAGCGGGGTGGGGAGTGAGGTGGAAGTGGCGCCAATTGACATTGTACGACGTATTGTCCATATCTCGCCCATGCACACCGTCAGCTATTCCGAAGCGCGCGAAAACCTAAAGGCGATGATCGACAAGGTCGTCGCCGACCGCGCGCCGCTGGCCATCACCCGCCAGCGCGGGGAGGGTGCGGTGCTGATTTCCGAAAGCGAATGGGCGTCGATCGAGGAGACGCTGTACCTGCTGCGCTCGCCCAAGAATGCCGAGCGGCTGCTGGAGGCGGTGCGCGGGTTCGAGGCGGGCGAGGCGAAGGGCATCGACTTTCCGTGAACGTGACGTTCTGGCCGACGGCGTGGGAAGATTACCGCCATTGGCAGGACCATGATGCACGGATGCTCGAAAAACTGAACGGCCTGATCGAGGAATGCCGACGGCACCCGTTCAAGGGGACCGGCAAGCCCGAGCCGCTGGGCGGAAACCTGTCAGGCTGGTGGTCGCGGCGGATGGGGTGGGAACAGCGGCTGGTGTACCGCGTGGCAGGGAGCGGCAAGGATCAGACGCTGCAGGTGGCGCAGTGTCGGTATCACTATTGAAATAGATATAATGCTACCGGAAACCGTGCAGAATTAGCATACTCATTAAGCTGTCGTCGCAACATCTCACCCACTTCGAACCCTAGCTTGCCGACGTAGAAAGCGAGCGCTCGTCACAGGCTCGTACGATGAGGACGATGTGGGCTAGGTATTGCAGGTATTGAACCATCGGCTTAGCTTCAGGTGAATCTGCAAGGGGGAGGCATAATGTACCCGTATACCCAAAACACGGGAAGCTTGATCGGCGTCATCAAGGCGATCGGTTCTCACGGCGTGCCCGACAAGTTTACAACAAAAGAACTTCCGGTTTGGGGTTACAAGAGCAGCAACGATCGTTCCGTTGTTGGTGTTTTGAAGTTTATTGGCTTTATCGACTCTGCCGGGAACCCAACCCAACTTTGGAAAGAGGCAAGAACCAAGCCACAAGAGGCGACTGCTGACGGTGTTCGCTCAGGGTACAATGATCTTTTCAAGACTTTCCCCAACGCCCATCAAAAAGATGGTGAAGCCCTGACGAACTTTTTCAAGGCTAATACCAACGCGCGGTGAGCCTGACTCACGCGAGGGATTCCCAAGAGGTTAAAAATCTGATTCGACGTTGCAGGCACAGGGAGGCATGCGATGGCGT
>NCEF01000038.1 GCA_002280565.1 Sphingomonas sp. 32-66-10 | reverse complement strand
GGGCTGATCCTGGTATCCCACCGCCCAGCCCCGCGCGCGCTGTGCGACCGGACGCTGGCGCTTACTCCGCGGCCTTAAGGTCGTCCTCGCCTTCTGGTTCGACCGCGGTCGCATGGCTGGCCAGCAGTTCGACCGGGGGCACGCTCTCGATCTCACGCGCGCCGGTCTCGATATTCAGCTCCTTGAGCTTGCGCGCCGACACCAAGGCGCGGGTCTCAAGCGAGCTGGCAAAGGCGTTGAAATTCTTGACCGCGGTGTTGAGCCCGCTGCCGACGGTGCGCAGGTCGCCCAGCGCCTTGGCCAGCCGGTCGTACAGCTCCTTGCCCAGCGCACCGATCTGGCGGGCTTCCTTGGCCAGCATTTCCTGTCGCCACACCGCCGCCACCGTGCGTGCGATCGCGATCAAATTGGTCGGCGTCGCCAGCAGCACGCGTTTCTCGAACGCGAAGTCCCACAAGGTCGGATCATGTTCGAGCGCCGCCGAGAGGAAATGCTCGCCCGGAACGAACATGATCACGTAATCGGGCGCGTCGTCGAACTGGGTCCAGTAAGCCTTGTTGCCCAGCGCGTTGACGTGCGCCTTCATCGCCGCAGCATGCTGGCCGAGGCCGATATGGCGTTCGCTTTCGTCAACCGCCCCGAACGCGTCCTGATAGGCGTTGAGCGACACCTTGGCGTCGATGACCAGCGCCTTGCCGCCCGGAACCCGCACGATCGCGTCGGGGCGCAGCCGCCCGCCATCCTCCTGCGCGACGCTCACTTCGGTCATGAAATCGGTGTGTTCGGACAGGCCGCAGGTTTCGAGCACGTTGCGCAGCTGTTGCTCGCCCCAGCGGCCGCGCGATTTGGGAGCATTGCGCAGCGAGTTGACCAGCTTTGCCGCCTCGGTACTCACCCGCTCCTGCCCGATCCGCATCTGTTCGATCTGGCCCTTGAGTTCGCCGAACGCATCGCGCCGTTCTGCCTCGACCTTGGCGACGCCCTCTTCATAGCGCTGCAGCCGTTCGGTGACCGGCTGGAGCAGCGCCTTCAAATTCTGGCCAGCGACGCTCTCGGATTCCTTGAACCGGTCTTCCGCGCGCTTGAGGAAGGCGGCCTGGGTCTCGGCCAGCATCGTCCCCGCCACCTCGCGGAACTGGCCCGTCAGCCGCTCCTCCAGCCCTTCGGCCTTGACCCGCAGCTCAGCCAGTTCGATCCGCGCCGCGTCGCGCTGGTCACGGATCGCGTCGAGCTGGTCGCGTAGCTCCGGGATTTCTCGCGCCCGTTCCTCGGCGGCGGCAAGATCGGTGATCGCGGCCTTGAAGTCTGCCTCTCGCCGGTCGCGATCCGCCCGCAGCGCGGCATTCGCACGGCTTCCCGCAAACCAGCCGAGCAGCGCCCCGACCGCCAGCGTCACCAGCAAAGCCACTGTCATTTCGATCGACACGCCACTTCCCTTCTGCTCCGTCGGCGACGGAACATAGACCGAACGTGCGCCGGGTTACAGGGTTAATCGCAGGCCGAAGATCAGAAGGCGTGGGCGAGCCGATCGAGCATCGTTCGCGCGGGGCTGACAGGGACACCCACATCCTCGTCCTGCGCCGCGTCGAGCCGTGCGATGCGGCGATGCAGATCGATGCTGGCGGCGATCAGATGCTGAGCACCGACCGGCATTGCGTCGAGCGCCGCGCTGTCGGTCACCGGCGCCTCACCCAGACGACGCGAGGGATGCCGGGCTTCCACCGGACCAATCTCCCCCGCCACGAGCGCACGCTGGGTCAGCAGCCAGGCAATGCTGTGCATCAGACGGGTCGTCACCTTCAGGGATTCGCACGAGAAGATCACCCGATCCATCGCACCCAGCATGTCGCGTTGTTCGCGCCCCACGACGTCGAAATAGGCGCGCGCCTCGTCAGCGAGCAGCATCGACTCGGTATAGAGCGAGTCGATCAGCGCGCGATGGACGCGCAAGGTTTCCACTTCCCCGGTCATGGGCATGAACGCTGACAGAAAGATTTCATGAACGAAATAGGGATCTGCACACCCCGTATGTCCCAAAGCGGCGCGATGGCAGGTTTAGGGGTGGGGTCAGGCGATGATGTCGGGGATCAGCTGATCCTCGAGCATCGCGATCTCGTCGCGCAACAGCAGCTTGCGCTTCTTGAGCCGGGCGATCTGGAGCTGATCCGGCATGGCCGTTTTGGCGAGCGCATCAATCGCAGCGTCCAGATCGCGATGATCGACGCGAAGCAGCTCGAGCCGCCGCAGAATCTCGCTTTCGTCCATCAACCGCCCATCCCCGCACTCAACCCGTCGCATGTCGCCGTTGCCCTGTCGATGGGTAGTTATGCAAGGGGCGACATCGCCCGCGAATCATGTTCTATTTGCTGTCCCCCAACCAGAGCAGGAGGATTGCTTCCATGCAAAACGCGCATCTCTCGGCACTTGCGGCCAAGCATGCATCACTGGACCGGCGGATCGTCGCCGAGTCGCAGCGGCCAGCGCCCGATCAGATGATCCTCGCCGACTTGAAGCGGCGCAAGCTCAAGCTCAAGGAAGAAATCGCGTTTAGCTGACGCGGCTCCCCGGGTTGCCCCGCCGTTGCGGGGCGGCCCCTCGGCGCCGCGATACTGGCGCGATCAACGCACTGCTACGCCGATCCTCGCCCGCACCAGAATGGCGGACAGCGGCGCAGTTCACCCCCGAAAGATATGCGGTTTCGCGAAGTGCGGCGTGCTTACCCCACTGCCGACCGGCTTGCGCGCCAGCAGCGGGTCGATCGGACGGTCGAACGCGATGCCGATCCGGCCCTCCGCGCTCCACGCGACGTGACCGCGAGTCCAGCCCACGCCGCGCACGTTGATTTCGACCGGCATGCCCGAATCGACCGGATCCCCATATTCCGCCATCAGCCCGCCGGCCGAGATGTTGCGAACGCGAACCGAAACCTCGGTCCCTTCGATGCGCAGCGTTGCAGCCAGAAACAGGCTGTCGCGAACGGCATTGCGCTGGCTGGCGGGATCGTCGCTGAAGCGCCCGCTGAAGGGGTCGGAAGAGAACTGGTCCATCTGCCGCTCATGTCCACGTGTTACGCGCGGAGTTTAGAGCAGCAATGGCTATCGAAACCGTTAACTCGGTCCCGAAAACGCCCGCTTATTCTTCGCGCGAAACCTTTTCGTTGCGCTCGTGGCGCTCCTGCGCCTCGACCGTCATCGTCGCGATCGGACGGGCCTCCAGCCGCGCGAGGCTGATCGGCTCGCCGGTCACCTCGCAATAGCCATATTCGCCCTCTTCGATCCGGCGCAGCGCGGCGTCGATCTTGGAAATCAGCTTGCGCTGACGGTCGCGGGTGCGCAGTTCGATCGACCAGTCGGTCTCGCTCGATGCGCGGTCGGTCAGATCGGCTTCGCGTAGCGAATCGATCTGAAGCTGGTTGAGCGTTCCTGCGGCTTCGCGGTGAATTGCGTCCTTCCAGGCAAGGAGCTTTTCGCGAAAATATTGCTGCTGGCGAGCGTTCATGAACGGCTCGTCGGCGGTCGGACGATAGCCATCGGGCAAATCGTTCGCAGCGACAGGTTTCTCAGGATCGTCGCGGTGATCGAAAACGGTCGCCATCCCACACTCCACAACGAGACCGGATGGCTGGGCCAATCACAATCCCCTTATCCCCGGCGCGCCCTATATCGGGGCAAATTGGGTATCACAAGCTACCGAATCCACAGATTCGTGCGCCAAGCCGTTCTTGGCATGCGGGAAATTACAGCGCGCTGAACCAACATGCAGTTTTATCACGCTAAACCGGCCAATGTGGTTAAGCATAAATTAACTGCGGCCAACCATTCCGTCCCTTTAAGGCACATTAACCATAGATGATCCCAAGCAACGTCAAATAATGGCTCAGATCATCGCGAAACCATGGTTAATGACATTGAACTTAATACTTTCTTCTGCACTTCTACGGCAATGACCCGCCAAACGGGTGCAATGCGCACCGCGCGGCGGCCGGGGACAAGAGAGAAGCAGAATGTCGGTTCGGATGGCCTTGGCAAAACTGTGCGCCTGCGCATGCGGCGGAGCCGTAGTCGGCGGTGGCGCAGTGCATGTCGCCGAAACCCGCGCCGAGCGCGGCTATCAGCAGCAGCGCCAGTCGGTGAAGCAGGGCGTGGTCCAGCGCCGCGTCGTCAAGCGCCCGCTGCGCAAGCGCGTCGTGCGCCGCACAGTCACCACGACCGCACAATGCCAGCCCCAGGTGCTGACCGTCACGACGCAGGGCACTGCAATCCCCCTGCCCCCGCCCACCTATGGATCGAGCGGCGAGATGCCGGTCGTCGGTGGTGGCGGCGGTGGCGGCGGTGGGGCCGCAGCAGCGGTCACCGGGGGAAGCAGCGGCGGCTTTGTCGGCGGCTTCTTCGCCGGCGGCTTCTTCGGCGGATCGAGTGGCGGCAGCGGCGCATCGGGCAGCGGCGGCATCGTCATTTCCTCGACCAGCAGCACCAGCGGCGGTTCGACCTCGACCTCGGGCGGATCGACTTCGACTGGCGGTTCCTCGACCGGCGGTTCCTCGACCTCGACCGGTGGTTCGTCGAGCGGCAGTGTCAGCTCGACCTCCTCGACCGGCGGGTCGTCGACCGGCGGTTCGTCCACGTCGAGCGGTGCGGTCAGCTCGACCTCGTCGGGTGATGTCTCGTCGTCGACGGGTGGTTCGTCTTCCTCGACCTCGTCGGGCGGTTCGTCCGGCGATGTCTCATCCTCGACCGGCGGCTCGTCATCCTCGACCTCGTCGGGCGCGTCGTCGAGCTCGACCTCATCGGGCGGTTCGTCGTCCTCGACCAGCTCGGCCTCGGGCGGATCGTCGGGCGACGTATCATCCTCGTCGAGCGGCAACGTCTCGTCCTCGGCGTCATCGTCGGGCGATGTGTCGTCCTCGACCTCGGCGTCGTCGTCGGGCGATGTGTCGTCGTCTACTTCGACTTCGGCCAGCTCTTCGGGCGACGTGTCGACCTCGTCGTCCAACTCCTCGGCTTCGTCGACCTCGGCGTCGTCGTCGGGCGACGTATCCTCCTCGACTTCTAGCGGGTGGAGCACGTCGAGCGGGTGGAGCACGTCCACCAGCAGCTCGACCTCGTCGGGCACGTCGAGCGGGACCAGCAGCTCGTCGGGTGGCCCCGATCCGGTTCCCGCGCCGCCAATGGTGCTGCTGTTCGGCGCCGCCGCAGCGGCGCTGGTGGTGCGCAAGCGGTTCCAGAACCGCAAGGCAAAGGACGCCGCGGCGGCTGAATAAGCGCCGCGGCGACCAGCGCCGGGTTACTCCGCGTTGATCAGTGCCTGTTCGATATCCGGGATCGGATGACCGGTTAGCGTCTTGTCGATCTCTCCGGTCAGCCGCTCGCTCACTTCCTTGTGATAATGTTTGCGCAGCTCGCCCAACGTGCGCGGCGGCGCGATGATGATCAGCGATTCGAAGTCGTTGTTCAGCGCACGCTTCTTGAGCAGTTCCGCCGTCTCCGCCGCAAACCGGTCTTCCAAAAGCTGGTGGAAATCGGTCTCCTCATAGGCACTACGCCCCGGTCCGACGCTTGAGAAGCTGCGGCCCGGCGTGTCGGTCCCCTGTTCGCGATCGGGCGGATTGTCCTGCACCCGCTTGCGCTCGACCTGCAGGTTCATGTGAACATCGTCGCCCTCGTTCCTGAGGAACAGCATCTTGCGGCCATCGGCAACCACGACCATCGCGTTATGCGGAACGTGCATCATTCTCTCCTTGTAGGGTTGTACAGGCTGAACGCATGCCGCGCGCGCCGGGTTGCCTAGTCCCGCGCGGCTCGCCATAGCCTGCCGCCATGCACGACATCCGCGCCATCCGAGAGAACCCCGAGGCGTTCGACGCCGCCCTTACCCGCCGTGGTGCCGAGCCGCAGGCCGAAATGCTGGTCGCGCTCGACGAAGCGCGCCGCGCACTGACCACGCAGCAGCAGGAGGCGCAGACCCGCCGCAACGAGCTGTCGAAGCAGGTCGGGCAAGCCAAGGCGGCGAAGGACGAGGCGCGCGCACAGGCGCTGATGGCCGAGGTCGCAGGCCTGAAGCAGACGCTGGAAGACCTCAACCTGGCTCAAGGTGCAGCCGATGAGGCTCTCCGCACCGCGCTCGCCGCTATTCCGAACCTGCCGGCCGCCGATGTTCCGGAGGGCACGAGCGAGGACGACAACCAGCTCGTTCACACGAACGGCACCCAGCCCGCCTTTGCCTTTACCCCGCGCGAGCATCACGATTTCGGTCCTGCGCTCGGCCTCGATTTCGACACCGGGGCGGTGCTCGGCGGGTCGCGCTTTACGCTGCTGCGCGGCCCGGCGGCCAAACTGCATCGCGCACTGGGGCAGTTCATGCTCGACACGCTGACCGGCGATCATGGCTATGACGAATGCGTGCCGCCGGTGCTGGTGCGCGACGAGATCATGTTCGGCACTGGCCAGCTGCCCAAGTTCGCCGAGGATTCGTTCCGCACCACCGATGGCCGCTGGCTGATCCCGACATCGGAAGTCAGCCTGACCAACAGCGTGCGCGAGCAGATTCTGAGCGGCGAGGAGCTGCCGTTGCGGCTTACAGCGCTGACCCCCTGCTTCCGCTCCGAAGCCGGTGCGGCGGGCCGCGACACGCGCGGCTTCATCCGCCAGCACCAGTTCGAAAAGGTCGAGATGGTGTCGATCACCACGCCCGACCAGTCGGAGGCGGAGCATGAGCGCATGACCGCCTGCGCCGAGGATATCCTGACGCGGCTCGGCCTGTCCTTCCGCCGCATGCTGCTGTGCGCGGGCGACATGGGGTTCAGCGCGACGCGGACCTATGACCTTGAAGTGTGGCTGCCCGGACAGGCGCGCTATCGCGAGATTTCGTCGTGTTCGACCTGTGGCGATTTCCAGGCGCGGCGGATGAACGCGCGCTATCGGGGTGCGGATGGCAAGCCCGGCTTCGTGCACACGCTCAACGGATCTGGGCTCGCGGTCGGACGTACGTTGGTGGCGGTGCTTGAGAATTATCAGCAGGAGGATGGCGCGGTGGCGGTGCCTGAGGTGCTTCAGCCCTATCTGCGCGGCGTGAACCGGCTTGAGCCGCGCGCGTGAGGATCCTCCTCACCAATGACGACGGCGTTCATGCGCGCGGGCTGGAGGTGCTTGAGCGCCTCGCCCGCACGCTGTCCGACGACATCACCATCGTCGCACCGCTGGAGGAACAGTCCGGCAAGGGCCGTTCGCTCAGCCTGACCGAACCCGTGCGGCTGCGTAAATTCGGTGAGCAGCGCTTTGCCGTCACCGGCACGCCGACCGATGCTGTGATGATGGCACTGGCAGAGATCATGAAGGACAGCCCGCCCGACCTGATCCTGTCGGGCGTCAATCGCGGTGCGAACCTTGGCGAGGATGTCAGCTATTCCGGGACCGTCTCTGCGGCGATGGAGGGCGCGCTGGCCGGCATCCGTTCGATCGCGCTCAGCCAGCGCTACGCCGCGCTGGCGCCCGGCGAGCGGGTCAGTTTCGAGGCGGCGGAGCAATGGGGCGAGCGTGTCCTGCGCCCGCTGATTGCCGCCGACTGGGCGCCACGCACGCTGATGAACGTCAACTTCCCTCCCCTGCCCGCCGACGCGGTTGCCGGGATCAAGGCCGTCGGACAGGGGCTGCGCGACTATGGGCGGCTCAAACTCGACAAGCGCACCGACCCGCGCGGATTCGACTATTACTGGTTCGGCCTGGGGCGCGTGCCGCACTCGCCGGTCGCCGATACCGACCTTGAGGCGATCGAGCAGGGGTGGATTACCGTTACGCCCCTGCATCTGGACCTGACGCATCGTGAATCGCTTGTTATGCTTGACCGAACATTTGGCTAAGCCGGGCGGGATATGGGGCGGATGAGGACCAACGCAGGGTTGATCGGGGCACTGCTGCTAGGGCCGCTCGTTGGCGGCTGCATCCCGCCCGGCGCGGGGCCAGCCGCGCGCCCGGCACCTGCCCAGCGCGAGGCAGATCCGACCGCCGCGCCGCGTCGCGAGGATGTCCCTGCTCTGCCCGCACCGGTGTCGGCATGGGAAGCGCGTCGCGTCACCGCTGACGCGCGCACGATTTCGGCATCCGAATATGTGGTTGTCAGCGGCGACACGCTGCGGCGCATTGCCGACAGGACAGGGGCCGGTTCGGAGGCAATTGCACGCGCCAACAATATCCCCCCACCCTATACGATTCGCGTCGGGCAGCGGCTGTCGATCCCAGGCGGGCGCTACCATCTCGTCCGGGAGGGCGAGACCGGTATCGCCATTGCCCGCGCCTATGGCGTGAACTGGAGCCGGATCGTGGCCGAAAACGATCTGACCGAACCCTATATCCTGCGCACGGGCATGCGGCTGCTGATCCCCGGCGATCCGCAAACCATGACGCTGGAGGAACGTGCCGCCGCCTTCCGCCTCAACATCGACGATATCGTCACGGGCGGCCAGCCGGCGATTGGCGAAACCGCTCGCCCGACGCGACCGACCGCATCGTCGGCGCGCATCCTACCGCCCGATGCCGCGGTCGCCGGGCCGACGACGTTGCGTGGCGGCTTTGCCTGGCCGGTCAAGGGCACGATCGTGCGCCGCTTCGGCCCGATCGCGAGCGGTGAGCGCAGCGACGGGCTCAAGATCGCAGTGCCGCTCGACACGCCGGTCCTCGCCGCCGCCGACGGCACCGTCGCCTATGTCGGGAGCGAAATTCCCTCGCTCGGCGGCCTCGTGATTCTGCAGCATGGCAGCGGCTGGACCAGCGTCTATGGACATGCCGGCCAGCTGCTCGTCCAGCGCGGACAGTCGGTCAAGCGCGGGCAGATGATCGCGCTGTCCGGCGACAGCGGAACGAACCGCGCGCAGCTGCATTTCGAGCTGCGTCAGGGTCGCACTCCCGTCGATCCGCTGCCGAGATTGCCCGCCCGTTGAGCCGCCCGCGCATCCCGCACCACGCCGCGCTGCGCCGCAAGTCCAGCATATCGCCCTGGGTGTCGATTGCATGGCGGATCGCCGCTGTGCTCGGCCTCTATGCGTTTGCGGTTGCCTTCCACTGGTTTGACCGGGAAGGGCTGCGCGACAATTTCGATGATCACATCAGCTTTCTCGACATCATCTATTTCACGATGATCTCGATCACCACGACCGGCTATGGCGACATCGTGCCGATCTCGCCCGGCGCGCGCATGTTCGACGCGCTGGTGGTGACGCCGATCCGAATCTTCGTCATCCTGATCTTCATCGGGACGACCTATCAGTTCATCCTCAAACGCACATGGGACAGGTGGCGCATGGCCCAGATTCAGAAAATGCTCACCAACCACATCGTCGTCGCGGGGTTCGGCAAGACCGGGTCGGACGCGGTCAATGAGCTGATTGCGCGGGGCACTGACCCCGCCTGCATTGTGGTTGTTGACGGCGACGAACACGCGCTGACGCGCGCCGAAGAGGCGGGGTGCAATGTGCTGGTCGGCGATGCGACCCGCGATCAGACGTTGCACGACGTCCGGATCGATCGCGCCAAGACCCTGATCGTCGCGACCGGCCGCGACGATACCTCGATCCTCGTCACGCTGACCGCGCGACATCTCGCGCCCGCGGTTCCGATCTCGATCATCATCAAGGCGGACGATAACGAGCTGCCCGCCCGCGCCGCCGGGGCAAATACCGTGATCAATCCGGTCAGCTTTGCCGGCCTGCTGCTCGCCGGATCGGTCGAAGGGACGCATGTCGCCGACTATATGCTCGACCTCGCCTCGGTCGACGGGCGGGTGCATTTGTCCGAACGCTCCGTGACGCCGGACGAGATCGGCAAGCCGCTATCGGCGATCGCCACCGGCCTTGGCGTCCGCATCTATCGCAATGGCGAACCCCATGGCTTTTTCGAAGAGGCCGCACATGCGCTCGAGCCGCAGGACGTGATCGTCGAAATCGTGGCACCCGGCGCTCCCGTCGCGCGATAGCTAGGCCACCGCGCGCAGCACCGCCTCGCGCTTGACCGTGAAGCTCACACTCGCCCCGGTGGGTCGGTTCCACGCCTTCAACGCGCCGCCATGCACTTCGATGATCCGGCGGCAGATGGACAGGCCGATGCCCAGGCCATGCGCAGCCTTGGTCGAAATGAACGGCAGGTTGAATTGCTCCAGCACGCTGGGCGGAAAGCCGGGGCCGTCATCGTCCACGCGAATTTCGAGCAACTCTTCCGACTGTGGTTTGACCTGAATGCGGATGGTGCGCCGCTCGACCGGCATATGGGCCATGGCCTCCTCGGCGTTACGGATCAGGTTCACCAGCACCTGTTGAATCTGGACCCGGTCGATCAGCACGCGGGTATGCGCATGCCCCTCGAAATAGGTAATGCGCGCACGGCTCACCGCGTTTGCGCCTTGCGCCAGCGCGATCGCGTCAAGGATCGTCGCATCGATCGACTCGACCCGCAGCTCGGCATTCCCCTTGGACAGATAGTCGCGGATACGCCGGATGATGTCGCCCGCACGCGCGATCTGGCCGCGCACCTGATGGAGTTGCGCCGATACCCCCTCACGCGTTCCGTCGCCGCGATTCATCAACTCCGCGACCGCAAGATAATTGGACGCTGCCGTCAGCGGCTGGTTGAGCTCGTGCGCCAGCCCCGCCGCCATCTCGCTCAACGACGATACCCGCGCCGAATGCGCAAACTCGTCGCGCATCTGGTCGAACCGCCGCTGGGCCTGTGCCTGGTTGTGGATGTGCCGGAAATACAGCGCGAGCAGCGCGACCACGACCAGCGTCAGCGCCGTGGCCAGGCTGAGAAACCAGCCCGCGCGGCGGTTCGCCGGACCCAGAACATCGGCCTCCCCCACGCCCGAGGTGACGAAGATGGAGTAGTTGGCCAGCCGCTGATGGCTGAACAGGCGTCGTTTGTTGTCGAGCACACTGGGGCCCCAATATTCCCCATTGGGTGCCGCCGCCTGGCGCTCCATCACCAGCGTGCCCTTGAGATCCTGCCCCCAGCTGACCACCGCGCCTTCGCGCCGCGCGAGCGTCAAGCCGCGAAGCGAGATGATCGAGATCAGATCGGCTGGGCGATACACCAGCCCCGCATTGAAATCGACGAAGCGCCGTGCCGGGATCTCCACTGCAACGACCCCGACGAATCGCCCCCGTGCGTCGCGCAACGATCGCGCGACCAGCAGGACGGTTTCGCCAGTATCGGCCTGCCGGGTCGGGCTGGAAATGGCGCGCGCGACACCGGGCGTGTCCCGCACCTCTCGGAATACGCGACGGTCGCGGACGCTTGGCGCTGGTCCGCCATGCGTGCTGAACCGAATATTGCCCTGCGCATCGGCGATCTGCGCGCCGCTAATCACGGGATCGAAAAATTGCGGGAGGACGATCCTGCGCGTGGCGGTGTCGCCATTCGCGCGCAACTGCCCGCGATAGCGCTCGTCAAGATAGACGCTCGCCAGATCCGCCGCCTCGAGCGTGCGACGCACATATTGTTCGAACGCAACGACGCGGCCACGATTTTCCCGGACCGCCGCTTCCATCGCGGTGGCGATCGAAGTCACGCCGTGGTTGTTTGCATTCAGCGTGTTCACCTTCTTCAGCCTCGCGCTGGTCAAGCGCTGTGCCGAGCTGGTGCTTCTGGAGAGCGCGGGCCGTACCGCAAGCCACGGCCGGGACTACCGGACCGAAGACCTGGTGGTTCTTTGGCCCCTGGGCATTGCCGCCAGCCTGTGTGCCGTGGTGGTTTTTGGGCTGTATGTGGCCACCCCCGCTACTGAAGCGCGCTATGCCAATGTGCAGTGGCTGTGGCTCATGGCGCCTGCGCTGCTGTATTGGTTTTCCAGGCTGTGGATCAAGACG
>NCEF01000037.1 GCA_002280565.1 Sphingomonas sp. 32-66-10 | reverse complement strand
CGCCCTCACCCCGCATGCCCCGTTCGATACATGCCGACATCGCCGCGCGCAGGCTGTCCAGGAATGCGTCGGTCTCCGCATCGTCGCGCCACGCCGCTTCGTTGGCGCGGACGATATCGGCGATGCTCTTGCCCTCCGCCTCGCCCACTGCGAGCAATTCCGCGCCCGAGGAAAACGCAAAAGGCAGCCTCACATTCGATTGGGGCAAGTCGCACCCGCCCTCGACTACGGCACCGCCACCGATCGAATACCAGAAGGTCTCGTACGGCTCGCCGTCCGCATAATGCGCGACGAAGCGCATGCCGTTGGGGTGCGCGGGCAGGAACCGGTCGCCGCGAAAGACGAGGTGCGTCCCCTCCACGAACGACACCGGCACATGCCCGCCGAGCTTGAGCTGTGCCTCGGCGCGGATCGTGTCGATGATGGTCGGGACCGCATCCGGGTCGACGCACTCCGGCTGGTGCCCCGCCAGCCCCAGCATCACGGCGATGTCGGTCGCGTGCCCCTTGCCTGTCAGCGCCAGCGACCCGAACAGCTCGCACGACACCGAGACCGGCGGTCCGCGATCCAGCGCAGCCTCTGCGAACGCAAAGCCCGCGCGCATCGGCCCGACGGTATGCGAACTCGACGGGCCGATCCCGATGGTGAACAGGTCGGCCAGACCGATCGTCGCTTCAGCGCGGTCGCGCGCAGGCGCAGCGTTGGGGTCCAGCATCACTCTCTCAACCAGTCATATCATTTGATACGAACTTAGACGTTCGGTGCCGCGCCGTCCATCGCGTCAGTCGATGACGCCAGCCGCCCGCGCCGCAGCTTCGACTGCCGGGTCAAGCGCCGGCGGGTCCATCGGCACCCGCGCCTCCAGTGCATCGGCAATCGCGGTTAGCGCAGCGATCCGTGCCGCCTTCTTGTCATTGCCGTCGACCACGATCCACGGTGCCACTTCGGAGCTGGTCCGCGCGAACATCTCGTGCATCGCGTCGAGATAATCCGCCCGCCGCGCGCGGTTGCGATAATCGTCGAGGCCGGTCTTCCACCGTTTCCACGGTGTCTCGATCCGCTCGCGCAGGCGCTTGTCCTGCGTTTCCTGTGTCACATGGACAAAGATCTTGATCAGCGTCGCGCCGGTCTCGGCCTGCTGCGCCTCGAAATCGTTGATCTCGGCATAGCCGCGCCGCCACTCCGCTTCGCTCGCAAAGCCTTCGACCCGCTCGACCAGCACGCGGCCATACCAGCTGCGGTCGAACACCGCGATATTGTGCTGCGCCGGCAAGCGTCGCCAGAACCGCCAGAGGAAATGGTGCGACAGTTCCTCCGGCGTCGGCGCAGCGATCGGCCAGACCTCGAAATAGCGCGGGTCCCAGTCGGCGGTCAGCCGCCGGATGATCCCGCCCTTCCCCGCCGCGTCCCACCCTTCGAACACGATGATCGCGCGGCGCTTGTGGATGATGTGCGCGGTCTGGATATGCCCCAGCCGCTCCTGCAGCGCGGCGAGCCGGTCGGCATAGTCGTCGACCTTTCCGCCCTCTTCAAAGTCGGAAAGGTCGATCGACTTGGTCACGGATCAGCCCTTGTTGTCCAGCGCCTGCGGGGCGAGGCGAATATGCAGCTCCTTCAGCTGCTTGTCGCTGACCGGCGACGGGGCCTGCATCATCAGATCTTCCGCCTTCTGGTTCATCGGGAAGACGATGACTTCGCGGATGTTGGGCTGATCGGCCAGCAGCATGACGATGCGGTCGACGCCCGGAGCCGAACCGCCATGCGGCGGGGCGCCGTACTTCGTCCTGCTGGCTGTAGCCGGCGATCTCGAACGCCTTGTACATGATCTCCGGGCGATGGTTCCGGATCGCGCCCGACGACAGCTCGATGCCGTTGCACACGATGTCATATTGCCAGGCGAGGATGTCGAGCGGATCCTTGGTTTCCAGCGCCTCCAGCTCGCCCTGCGGCATGCTGAACGGGTTGTGGCTGAAGTCGATCTTCTTCGCGTCCTCGTCATATTCGAACATCGGGAAGTCGACGATCCAGCAGAATTCGAACCGGCTCTTGTCGATCAGCTCCAGGCTCTCGCCGACGCGGGTGCGCGCGAGGCCGGCGAGCTTGGCGGCCTGAGCCTCCTTGCCGGCGGCGAAGAAGATGCCGTCATTCGGGCCGAGGCCGAGCGCATCGGCAATCGCCTTCATGCCCTCCTGCCCATGGTTGTTCGCGATCGGTCCGCCGAACACGCCGTCCTTCTGCGTCGCATAGCCAAGGCCGGGGAAGCCCTCGGCCTGCGCCCATGCGTTCATGTCGTCGAAGAATTTGCGGCTCTTCTCGGCGGTGTTCGGCGCGGGGATCGCGCGGACCACATCGCCCGCTGCAACCATCGACGCAAAGCGCCCGAAACCAGAACCTTCGAAGTGACTGCTGACATCGGAAATGAGGATCGGGTTGCGCAGGTCAGGCTTGTCGTTGCCATATTTCAGCATCGATTCGCGGTAGGGGATGCGCTTGAACGGCAGCGGGCTGACCGTGCGCCCCTTGCCCTGCCAGTTCGCAAACTCCTCGAACACGCCATGCAGCACCGGCTCGATCGCCGCGAACACATCATCCTGCGTGACATAGCTCATCTCGAAATCGAGCTGGTAGAACTCACCCGGCGAACGATCCGCACGCGCATCCTCGTCGCGGAAGCAGGGTGCGATCTGGAAATAGCGGTCGAAGCCCGCGACCATCAGCAGCTGCTTGAACATCTGCGGCGCCTGCGGAAGCGCGTAGAACTTGCCCGGATGCACGCGGCTCGGCACCAGATAGTCGCGCGCGCCCTCGGGGCTGCTCGCGGTCAGGATCGGCGTCTGGAACTCGGTGAAGCCCTGGTCGATCATCCGGCGGCGCAGCGACGCGATGACATGGCTGCGCAGCATGATGTTGGCGTGCAGCCCTTCGCGGCGCAGGTCGAGGAAGCGGTTCCGCAGGCGGATTTCTTCAGGGTATTCGGCATCGCCGAACACCGGCATCGGCAGTTCCTGCGCCGCCGACTGCACCGTCACGCCCTTGGCAAACACTTCGATCGCGCCGGTCGCGAGGTTGGCGTTCACCGTCGCCTCGCTGCGCGCCTTGACCACGCCGTCGATCGTCACGACCGATTCGACGCGCAGCCCCTCCAGCACCGGCAGCGCGGGCGAATCGCTGTCGCACACGATCTGGGTCACGCCATAATGGTCGCGCAGATCGACGAACAACACGCCGCCATGGTCGCGCTTGCGATGGATCCAGCCCGACAGGCGGACGGTCTCACCGACCTGATCGGCGGTCAGCTGGCCGCAACTGTGGGTGCGATAGGCGTGCATGGGCGTGTTCCAACGGGTCTGAGGTGAAAAATATCAGGTCGCGCGCTTCCTTCCCACACGCCCCTTTGTCAACCCGCGCGGGCTTGGCTATGGGCCTGCGATGCATATTCACGGCCTGATTCAAGACTCGGCAACCCTCGCCAACCTTTGCACCCGCCTCGCGCAGCAACCGTTCATCACGGTGGATACCGAGTTCATGCGGGAAAACACCTTCTATCCCGAGCTGTGCCTGATCCAGATCGCCGACACCCATGAGGCAGCGGCGATCGATCCGATGGCGCCGGGTCTGGATCTCACCCCGCTGCTCGACCTGCTCGTGAACAATGAGGATGTGCTCAAGGTATTCCACGCCGGCGGGCAGGATCTTGAGATCGTCTACAACCTCACCGGCAAGACCCCTCACCCGCTTTTCGACACCCAGATCGCGGCGATGGCGCTGGGTCAGGGTGAACAGATCGGTTATTCCAACCTCGTCGAAACCTATCTCGGCATCACGGTGGACAAGGGCGCGCGCTTCACCGACTGGTCACGCCGTCCGCTCGACAAGCGTCAGATCGATTACGCGATCTGCGACGTCACCTATCTCTCCGAGATCTTCCCCAAGATGCTGGCCAAGCTCAAAAAGACCGGCCGCGGCGACTGGCTAAACGAAGAGATGGAGCGGATCGGCGATCCCGAAAATTATCGCAGCGATCCCGAAAAGGCGTGGCAGCGCATCCGCATCTCCAGCCGCAAGCCAGAAGTGCTGGGTCGCCTCAAGGCGCTGGCCGCATGGCGCGAGCGCGAAGCGCAAGGCAAGGACCTGCCCCGCGGCCGCATCGTCAAGGACGAGACGATCGCTGATCTGGCGGGCAACCCGCCACGCAAGCAGGCCGATCTGACCAAGGTGCGCGGCCTGTCCGCGACCTGGGGCGGCAATGATATCGGCGGTCGCCTGATGGCGGCGCTCGAAAATGCCGAACCGATGCCGTCCGACGAACTTCCCCCGCGCGACGACCGCAAGCTTCCGCTGGGCAAGGAAGGCGCGCTCGTCGCCGACTTGCTCAAACTGCTGCTCAAGATCCGTGCGCGCGACATCAACGTTGCCGCCCGCCTGCTCGCCCGCTCCGACGATCTGGAGGCACTAGCGGCGGGGCAGCGCGAGGGCCTGTCGATCCTGCGCGGCTGGCGCTTCGAACAATTCGGCCGCGATGCACTCGCTCTGGTCGAGGGTCAGCTTGGGTTCACCGTGCGTAACGGAAAGCTCAAGATGACGCGTACCGAGGAGCCGAACCCATGAAAGCAATCGCCCTGATCGCAGTGCCGCTGACCCTCGCTGCCTGCAGCTATGAGCGTCCCGCACCCGGGACCGGCATTCGTGAATGCAATGCCGACCGGGTTCAGCCCCTGGTCGGCCGCGAGGCCAAGCCGCAGGTGATCGACCGCGCCAAGCAACGCTCCGGCGCGCGTAATCATCAGCCCACCTCGACCCCAGCCGTCAGCCCCAGCGCACCGGCCAGCGCGCGGTGCCGCTTCTCGACTGCCTCGCCATAAAGCGCGGCGTCGTCTTCGCGCAGATGGAGTTGAAGCACCTCCCCCTCGATCGCCACGCGCGATCGGCGCAGCGGTCCCGCAACACCGCCCGACAGGCGCTGGCCCAGCCGTATCGCCAGTCCCCATAACCGCGCCCGTTCCAGCGCCTCGGGCGGTGCCAGCTGACCCACCGGGGTCGGCGATTCCAGGCCCCCGCCGAGCGAGGTGAACAGCGCCTGCGCAAGCGACGCCCGGCCCCGCGCATCGATTCCGACCCAATTGCCATGCAGCGCGATTTCCATCCCGCGCTCGGCGCGAAATTCCGGGTTCGCACGCCAGCCGACATCTGCGAGCAGGCAAGCGGCGTGGCGTAGCCGGGTAAGCGATTCATCCTCATCGCCGAATAACGGCGCGATCCAAGCGTCGAGCAGATCGCCATGTTCGGGAAAGCGTCCCGACCGCCGTGCCTCATCGCGTGCCGCGACGATCAGTGGATCGGCACGCCGCTCCTCCAGCGTCAGCTCGCCATACAGCAGCCCTTCGCGCAGGCCAAAGGCGGATGCGACCGTCTCGCTGCTGCCCAGATGCCGGATCAGCGCGCCGAGTAAGGCCGCCGCATGTTCCAACGTCGCGACGCGCCCCGACGACAGGTTCGGGACCGACCGGATGCGGCTCTTGCCCATCTGCGCGATCGTCCGCTGCAGCCGGGTGATGGTCGATGCCGGCATCGCATATTCGTGGATGACCGGCAGCGGATAGCCGGTCAGGTGCATGTCGAGCCGTGCCAGTGCGCGCCACGAACCGCCGACGAGGTAGAAGGGCAGCCCCTCCCCGCGCTTGTTCCACCCGGCTTCGTCGAGCATCCGCGCGACGGTCTTGTCGAGAACGCCCTTGCCCTGCGAGCGGATCGCCTCGAGCCGCAGCACGCCGAGCGGAAAGGACACCCGGTCGGTCACCGTCCCGGCGACGACGCGGACCAGCTCCAACGACCCGCCGCCGAGGTCGCCGACAATGCCGTCGGCCTCAGGGATGCCGGACAGCACGCCATAACCGGCCGCCAATGCTTCGGCCTCACCCGACAGCAATTCGACCTTCAGGCCAAGCGCGCGGGCAATGTCCAGCAGCCGGTCGCCGTTGCTGGCGTCACGCACCGCCGCCGTCGCCACGGTGCGGAGCGAATCGACCTCCATCTCGCGCGCCAGGCTCGAAAAGCGGGCCAGGGCGGTGGTCGCCACTACCAGCGCATCGTCGCCAATCGCGCCGGTCTCGGCGAGCGAGCGGCCAAGCCCCGCCATCACCTTTTCGTTGAACAGGATCGCGGGCAATCGCGCCGCGCCATCATAGACGACCAGACGGATCGAGTTCGACCCGATATCGATGATCGCCGTGCGTCGCGCCTTTGGCACCGCCAGCGCGCGCGGTTTGCGCTGCAACAGGTTGGAAACGCTCAAGCGCCGCGCTCGGCGCGCCACCGGCGCAGTGACAATTTGGGGACGGCACCGCTCGATTCGAGCGCTGCGCCGCGCCCCGACAAGGACGGGTTGGTCATGAAATAGCGGTGCAGGTTGAACGGCTTTGCGCCGGGCTCATCGCGGACATAACGGCCATCTGGCTGCAACTCCCAGCTTTGTTCGGTATCGATCAGGTTCGCCACCATCACCTGATCCAGCACCTGATCGTGGACCGTGGGGTTGATGATCGGAAGCATGAACTCCACGCGACGGTCGAAGTTGCGCGGCATCCAGTCCGCCGAGGAGATATAGACCAACGCGCCGTCATTCGGCAGCGCCTTGCCGTTGCCGAACGCCCAGATGCGACTGTGCTCCAGAAAACGCCCGACGACCGACTTGACCCGGATATTCTCCGACATTCCCGGCATCCCGGGGCGCAGGCAGCAAATCCCCCGGATGATCAGGTCGATCACCACCCCGGCATTGCTTGCTTCATACAGCTTCTCGATGATCACCGGATCGACCAGGCTGTTCATCTTCGCCCAGATCGCCGCGGGCTTGCCCGACAGCGCATTGGCGATCTCCTGATCCGCCAGTTCGATCAGCCGTTCGCGCAAATGCCGCGGCGACACCGTCAGCAGTTCCAGCCCCTCGGGCTCGACATAGCCGGTGACGTAGTTGAAGATCTTGGCGGCATCGCGCCCGACCCGGGGATCGGCGGTGAAGAAGCTCAGATCGGTGTAAATGCGCGCGGTGACCGGGTGATAATTGCCCGTCCCGAAATGGCAGTACGTGCGGAACTCGTCCCCCTCGCGCCGTACCACCATCGACACCTTTGCGTGGGTCTTCCAGTTGGTAAAACCATAGATGACCTGCACGCCCGCACGTTCCAGGGCACTCGCCCAGAGCAGATTCTGCTCCTCGTCGAACCGCGCCTTGATCTCGACCACGGCGGTCACGGACTTGCCCGCTTCGGCTGCGGCGATCAGCGCCTGGATCACCGCCGACTGCTTGCCTGCGCGATACAGCGTCTGCTTGATGGCGATCACATCGGGGTCGCTCGCTGCCTGTTTAAGGAAGGCCAGCACCACGTCGAACGATTCATAAGGGTGGTGGACGACGATGTCCTTGGCCTTGATCGCCGCAAAGCAATCGCCGTCATATTCGCGGATCCGCTCCGGAAAGCGGGCGACGAAGGGCGGGAATTTGAGGTCGGGACGATCCTCGTCCACAATCAGCGCCAGGTCGCCGTTGCCGAGAAACCCGCCGGTCTCGGTCAGCAACGCCTCGCTGCCGCCCAGCTCCTCCTTCAGCACGGCCTCAAGGCCGGGGTCGATCCCCTCCTCCATCTCCAGCCGGATCACGCGCCCGCGACGCCGACGCTTGATCGCGGTGCGGAAGTAGAGGACCAGATCCTCCGCCTCTTCCTCCAGCTCGATATCGCTGTCGCGCAACACGCGGAACGTGGCCGATTTGCGAATTTGGAAACCCGGAAACAGCACCGGCGCGAACTGCTTCACCAGCGTTTCGACCGCGATATAGCGCGCGGTTTCGCCCGGCACGCGCACGAAGCGCGGGGTCGCTGCGGGCAAGAGCACCAGCTCACGCACCGCTTCGCCATCGCTGATGCGGACGAGGTCGAAAATCACGCTCAGTCCCTTGTTCGGGATGAACGGAAACGGATGCGACGGATCGAGCGCCTGCGGCGTCAGGATCGGGAAAATCTGCAGTCGGAAATGGTCCTCCAGCCATTTCGCCGTCTCGCCGGTGACCCCGTCCGCATCGAGCACTTCGATTCCGCGATCGGCCAGGTCGGCGCGGATATTTTGCCAGACCGTCTGCTGGCTATCCACCAGATCGGCGGCGTCGGCGACGATCGCGGCAAGCTGCTGCGCCGGAGTGAGGCCGTCGGTCGAGTGCGCCTCGACCTCCTGCATCTGTTGCCCCTTCAGGCCCGCGACGCGGACCATGAAGAATTCGTCGAGGTTCGAGCCCGATATCGACAGGAAGCGCAGCCGTTCCAGCAAGGGATGCGCGCTATTGCACGCTTCCTCCATCACCCGGCGGTTAAACGCCAGCCAGGACAGCTCACGGTTGAAGTAGCGCGCATCCGACGATGTGACGGTGGTCGGACTCTCGCCGCCCTCAACTCGGGGCAGATCGGCGTTGGCATGCGCGCGGGTCATCGGTCCTCGTTTCAGATTTGGGCGTCGGGCTCGCGAAGCAGCCCCGCCGTGGTCAATGTGGCGCGCGCCGTGGGAATCGACAAGCGTCGGTTACCCCGCCGGCTCGCATCTTCCTCCAGCGCTTCGGCGGTGCGGAGGATCGCAAGGTGCGTCCGCTCGATCCGCCGCAGGATCCACGCCACTATATCCGGCTGCGCGACAAGTTCGTGACGGTCGATCAATTGCGCCAGCAGATCATGCGCCAGCGCATCGTCGGGCGGCCCGATCTGGGCAACAACGCTTGCGCCGAGCCGGGATCGCAGATCGGGCAGTCGCACCGCCCAGCTCGGCGGCGCACGTTCAGCGACCAGGAACAGCGGGCGGTGGTCGGCTTGTGCAGCATTCCAGGCGTGGAACAGCGCGACTTCGTCGGTACGATCGGCATCGTCGATCATCGTGCCGCCGCTGCGCGCGACCATGGTCCGCGCCAACAGGCTGCGGCCCGATTTGCGCGGCCCAGTGATGATCCCGGTCAGCACCGGCCAGGTCGCCCAGCGTTCGAGCAGCTGCACCGCCTGTGCGTTCGACTCGCCGATCAGGAACCTGTCCTCGCGCGCGCCGGGGGGTCGGGCGAGCGGCAGGGAAAGCTGGCTCATTCGCTGCTGCTGTTCCCCGCTTCCGGGATGGGTGCGGCGGGTTGCGCGGGTGCGGGCGATCCACCACCCCGGCGGATGCGCAGCACGCCCGCCCCCTCCTGCACCTGCCATCCGCGCGCTTCCAGCGCCGCGCGCAGCGTGGCCTGGCTCCCGTCATAGGTCACACGCATCAGCGACACGCCGCCCAGCGCGGTGCTGGTGGTGATCGCCGAGCTGACTCCGGGAACGACGCGCAACGCCGCCTCGCCCCCGGTCAGCGCGCCGACGGTGGGCGTGTCGAACTGGATCGTGATCGCCGTCCCGGTCGCGACCGTCGGGGTCTCGCCGGTGTCGATCAGCTCCTCCTCACCGGTTTCCTCAAGCGGAATTTCGGGGCGGGGCGGTTCGGTGACGAGCAGCCGATCGGGCCTGAGGATACCGGCACGCAGCGCATCCTGATACGCCTTGTCGATCCGCGCGATGCCGGCGTCCATCAGCGCCGGGATCGCGTTGCCGTCATTCACCCGCAACACGAATTGCGCGAGCTGACGATTGTCGGGCCCATGCCCGGCGGTGAAGATGCCCGTGACCGGCCCGCCCGGATAGCTGCGCCGCAACTCGACCGTCGGAACCAGAATATCGGTCGCACCATATTGGTCGAGGATCGAACGCCACCAGCCGCGTCCGCGCCGCGCCACCTGCCCGGCGTTCATCAGCAACCGGTCGGGGCCAGAGCCGTTGGGGCGGACATAGTCGATGCTGCTGTTCCCGGTACGGAACCGTGCCCAGCCATCGGCAAACGCATTGCCGCCCTCGAACACGCGATGCGCGCCGCCCGAAACCTGCACCGGCACCAGCAGCATCGGCGGCGAGCGCATCAGCGTGCCGCCGACCCCCAGAATCGAAGCCGCGCGATTGCGGTCGAACAACACACCCAGCCGCGCGACATAGCGGTTGGGGCCAATCTGCTCATTCTCGACCACGATGCCAGTGACCAGCCCGTCCAGCGCCGAATCAGACAGGCTGGAGGACGATCCGGTCAGCTGGCGCGCCAGCATCGACCAGCCCTTGCGCTGCGCCAGTCGCCAGCCGCCAAGGCGCGCCGCCTCGGCGTTCTTGCCGCGCACATCGACATCGACGCCGCTGACTTCGAAACTGCCCGAGCTGTTGCCCGCGTCAGCGCTCGCATCGGCCTTGGCCGCGCCCTTGCCGGACTGCGCGACGGCGAATCCGGCTGATGCCAGCAGGGCGGCGATGCCGATCGCGGCGATGGCAGGAGAGGGACGAACAGACATTCCGCGCCCTTTTGGCGAAGAGGGCGTGGAAATCCAAGCGCGATGTGGCTAGGCGCCTCTGATGACCGATCCCGAGTCCTATACTTACGCCCAAGCGGGTGTTTCGATCGACGCCGGCAATGCGCTGGTCCGTGCCATCGCCCCGCTCGCCCGCTCCACGCGCCGCCCGGGCGCCGACGCCGATCTTGGCGGGTTCGGCGGCCTGTTCGACCTCAAGGCGGCCGGGTTCACCGATCCGCTGCTGGTCGCGGCGAATGACGGTGTCGGAACCAAGCTCAAGCTGGCGATCGACCATGACTCGCACGACGGCGTCGGCATCGATCTGGTCGCGATGTGCGCCAACGATCTGATCGTCCAGGGCGCCGAGCCGCTATTCTTCCTCGACTATTTCGCTACCGGCAAGCTGGTCAATGGCGTCGCCGAACGCGTGATCGCGGGCATTGCCGAGGGCTGCAAACAGGCCGGCTGCGCGCTGATCGGGGGCGAGACTGCCGAAATGCCCGGCATGTACGCCGACGGCGACTATGACCTCGCCGGTTTCTGCGTTGGTGCGGTCGAGCGCTCGTCGCTGCTCGACGGCAAGAAGATCGCGCCGGGCGACGTCATCCTGGGGCTCGGTTCGACCGGCGTCCACTCCAACGGCTATTCGCTTGTCCGCCGCCTCGCCGCGGACAAGGGCTGGAAGCTCAACCGCCCGGCTTTGTTCGATCCCGAAGTCATCCTGCTCGACGCGCTGATGGCGCCCACGCGCATCTATGTGCGGAGTCTGCTTCCGCAACTTCGCAAAGGCACGATCCACGGCCTCGCCCATATCACCGGCGGCGGGTTGCTGGAGAATATCCCCCGCGTCCTGCCCGAGGGCTGCCACGCCCGCGTCGATGCCGACAGCTGGACGCAGCCGCGCCTGATGGCGTTCCTGCAGGCGCAGGGAAATATCGAGCCGCAGGAAATGGCGCGCACCTTCAACTGCGGGATCGGCATGGTCGCGGTCGTTGCGGCGGATCGGGCCGATGCGGTTGCGACGGAACTCGAGGAAGCGGGCGAAACCGTCCACCGCATCGGGTCAATCGTCGAGGGGCCGCGTGGCTGCACCGTTTCGGGCAGCGTCGAAACCTGGAGCGCCCGCGCCGCCTGGGAAGCCACGCACAATGCATAATCTACCCTCCCGCACGCGGGAGGGAAACGGATGACCCGCAAACTCGGCATCCTTATCTCGGGCCGCGGGTCGAACATGCAGGCGCTGGTCGAAGGATCACGCCGTCCCGACGCCCCGTACACTGTCGCGCTGGTCGCCTCGGACAAGCCTGAAGCCGCCGGCCTCGCCTGGGCGGCAACGCATGGGATCGCCACCTTCGCCCAGTCCCCCAGGGGCATGGCCAAAGCCGACTACGAAGCCGCGATCGACGCGGCCCTCCGCGACGCCGGCGTCGAAGCCATCGCCCTTGCCGGTTACATGCGCCTCCTGTCCGACGATTTCGTCGCGCGCTGGCGCGGGCGGATCGTCAACATCCACCCCTCGCTGCTGCCGCTCTACAAGGGCCTCGACACCCACGCCCGCGCGATCGCTGCCGGCGACAGCCATGGCGGCTGCTCAGTCCATATCGTCACCGAGGAACTCGATGGCGGCGAGGTCCTGGGTCAGGCAAAGGTTCCGATCCTGGCCGACGACACGCCCGACACCCTTGCACAACGCGTATTGGCTGAGGAACATCGCCTTTATCCCCGCATCGTTGCGCAATGGCTCAGTCGCTGATGCAAAACACGACAAAGCGACTGTAAAACCCGGGATATTATGCCTCTACGGCGCGTTTGGCGCGCCTAAGGTCAATGACAGGGAAGGCAAGGCGATGCACGGTCAGGGACGCGAACCACATCGCAAATCGGGGATCGCCAGCGCCGAATCCGGAATGGTTCTGCTCGACGGCCCCGACGGCGTCGCGGTCGCCATGACCCCGGACGCTGCCGATGCCACTGCGCGCAGCCTGCAAACGGCCGCGGCCGAAGCGCGCAACCAGGACTCGATCCCCTTGCCGTCGCAAACACGCTGATCCTGCCCTTGCGTCGCGTCGCTACGCCGCCCAAACAGGGCCGATGCTGAAAGTTGCCAGCTACAATATGCGCAAGGCGATCGGCACCGACCGCCGTCGTCGCCCCGAGCGGACGCTGGAGGTGCTGCGCGAGATCGACGCCGATGTCGTCGCGCTCCAGGAATGCGACCGCCGCTTTGGCCAGCGCCAGGGGGTAATCTCGCCGCACATGCTCGACGAGCACAGCCCGTGGAAGGCGGTATCGTTCGGCGTTCGCTCCGGGTCGATGGGCTGGCACGGCAATGCCATATTGGTGCGTAAGGACGCGCAAATCCTCGATTGCGAGGTCATCCATTTGCCCGCGCTCGAACCGCGCGGTGCGGTGATGGCGGACCTGCGCATCGGCGGGCAGGCGCTGCGGGTGGTCGGCATGCATCTCGACCTGTCGGGGCTGTGGCGGCGGCGTCAGGCGCACGCCATCCTGTCGCACCTCGCCGCCAGCGAACGGGCGATGCCGACGGTGATGATGGGCGATCTCAACGACTGGAGCGCCCAGTCGGGCTGTTTGCGCGATTTCGGCAAGGACTTCGTCTTCGCGCCGACCGGTCGCTCGTTTCACGCCCGGCGGCCTGTTGCACGGCTCGACCGGATCATGGTGTCGCGCGAGTTGAAGATTGCCGAGTGCGGCGTGAATGACAGCGCGGCGGCGCGCACTGCGTCCGACCATCTGCCGATCTGGGCCCAGGTCGAGCGCGGCTGATGCAGGACAAGGAGCTTCGCCTCGCGCTCGTCTGCTATGGCGGGATCAGCCTCGCCATCTACATGCACGGCATCACCAAGGAAATCTGGCACCTCGCCTGCGCCAGTCGTGCGCATCGCGATTTCGAGCCGGCTTCAGGGGCGAGCGAACGGGTCTATCACGCACTGCTTGACGCCGTTGCGGACGAGGCGGGGCTCAACCTGCGCGTGATGGTCGATATCGTTGCCGGGGCGAGCGCGGGTGGCATCAACGGCGTGTTTCTGGCCCAGGCAGTGACGAGTGGCCAGTCGCTCGATCCGCTGACCGATCTGTGGCTCGAAATTGCGGATGTCGAGGCGCTGCTCAATCCCGATCACGGCCCGTCACATCGGCTGGCCAAAATCTGGGCGCTGCCGATCGCCTGGATGGTCGCCGGGCGCGATGCCGATATCGACCAGACCGTGGAGCCCGCAGCGCGCGCCGAGGTTCGCGCCAAGCTGGAGCGATTCGTGCGCTCGCGCTGGTTCGAACCGCCCTTTGGCGGGAAGCAGCTGCTGCACATGATGCTGGATGCGCTGGAGGCGATGCAGGCCGCGCCGGCCGGCCCGCGTCTGTTGCCCGATGGTCAGCCGCTCGACCTGTTCGTCACGGTCACCGATTTTCGCGGCCACCCCGAGCGGCTGCGCCTCAATTCGCCGCCTGAGGTCGTCGAAACCGAACACCGGCTGGTGTTTTCGTTCAGCGACCATGGCAGCGCGACCGGACCGCTCGCCGATCATGCCGAGCTGGCCTTCGCCGCGCGCGCGACGTCCAGCTTTCCCGGCGCCTTCCCGCCCGCGACGGTCGCCGAAGTCGATGCGGTGCTGGCCGAACGCAATCGCGAGTGGCCGGGGCGCGCCGCATTTCTCGAACATGCCCTGCCCCGCCAGTTTGCGGCCGGTGTGGCCGAGACCGCGCCGCTGATCGACGGGTCGGTGCTGGCCAATGCCCCATTCCGGCCGGCGATCGATGCCCTGCGCGAACGCCCGGCCCGCCGCCAGATCGACCGGCGTTTCGTCTTCATCGACCCCACACCCGGCTATCACATCGGGATCACACCAGAGGCGTCGGGCGAAAGCCCCGGCTTTTTCCGCACCATCATCGGCGCGCTGTCCGAACTGCCGCGCCAGCAGCCGATCCGCGACAATCTGGAATCGCTGGACCAGCGCTCGGCGCAGATCGAGCGGATGCTGGCGATCATCGAACGCATTCGGGCGGAGGTGGAGGGACAGGTCGAATCGCTGTTCGGTTACACGCTGTTCCTCGACTATCCGACCCCCAAGCGGCTCGCCAGCTGGCGGGCGCGCGCGCAGCAGGCGGCCGCATCGCGCGCCGGCTATGGCCATGCCGCCTATGGCTTGCTCAAGGTCGAAGGCGTCGCCGACCGGATCGCGACGCATCTGAACCAGATTGGCGACCTGCACGGCTCTGATCGCTGGCGTCGGATGCGCGCGGCAATCGGCGCCGAAATCGCCCGTCGCGGTGCGGACGATTTCAGTGTCCAGCACAGCGCCGCGGCGACCCCTGCGACGCTGGAGTTGCTGCGGGCGCACGATCTTGGCTTTCGCATCCGCCGCCTGCGCCTGCTCGCCCGGCGCGCGACCGAGCTCGATCAGGATAATAGCCGCGCCGAGCTGGCCCCGATCCGCACCGCGATTTATGAATCGCTGGCTGACTATCTCGAATGCCAGCGCGCCGACCCGTTTCTGGGGATGCGCGAATCGATTCGCGCCGTCGATTGCAATGCCGCCGCACTGATGGACGAGCTGGCGGCGCGGATGGACCTGCGCACACTGGATGAGGACACGGATCAGCGCTTGTCCGACGGGCTCAGCCAGCTGCCGCGCGACCTGCGCCGTCCAATGCTGCTCGCCTATCTGGGGTTCCCCTTTTTCGACATCGCGACCCTGCCGCTGCTGCGCGGGGAGGGGCTCAACGAATTCGACCCGATCCGCGTCGACCGCATTTCCCCGGACGATGCCACGTCGATCCGCAGCGGGGGTGCGCGCGCCACGCTCAAGGGGATCCAGTTCAATAATTTCGGGGCCTTTTTCAGCCGCGCCTATCGTGAGAATGACTATCTCTGGGGGCGGCTGCACGGTGCGGAGCGGCTGGTCGATATCATCCTCTCCACGCTTCCCCCTGGCGCGCGCCTCGCCCCCGGGCGCATCGCCACGATCAAGCGCGAATTGTTCCTGGCGATCCTGGAGGAGGAGGAGCCCCGGCTCAACGCCATTCCCGGGTTGTTCGAGCAATTGCGCAAGGAAATCGGCTGAGTCTGGCCAAGCCGCCCCCCGCGCCCTAAGACAGGGTCTGACGGCAACAGAGTGATCGCGGCGGATGCAGTTTCTGAAGGCTTTGTTCTGGTTCCTGATCCTCGGTCTCGCGGCCGCCTTTGCCGTTACCAACTGGCATCCGGTCGAAATCCATCTGTGGAGCGGCCTGATCGCCGACGTAAATCTGCCCTTCCTGCTGTTCGTGGTCTATCTCGGCGGGCTGCTGCCGATGCTGGCGATCTACCACACCGTGCGCTGGCGGATGCGCAGCCGGATCGCGATGCTGGAACGCACCGTCGACGATCTCCGCCCCGCCCCGGCGTCTCCGCCCGCCCCGGTCGTGACCGGTGATCCGGGCGATCTCGACACACCACCCGAAACGCCCTCCGCGCCGCCACTGGTGACGCCATGAGCCCGATCTACGTCGCCCTCGACACGCCGAACATCGAACGCGCCAAGGCAATCGCGACCCGCGTCCGCCACCATGTCGGCGGGATCAAGCTCGGGCTCGAATTCTTCATGGCGAACGGTCGTCACGGCGTGCATGAAATGGCCGATATCGGCTTGCCGATCTTCCTCGACCTCAAATTCCACGACATCCCCAATACGGTGGGGAAGGCGGTACAGGCGCTCCGCCCGCTCGAACCCGCGATCATTACCGTGCACGCCTCTGGCGGCCGCGCGATGCTTGAGGATGCCAAGGCCGCCGCACCGACGGGGACCAAGGTCGTGGCAGTGACGATGCTCACCAGCCTCGACGCCAATGACCTCACCTCGATCGGCCTGTCGCCCGACCCACACGAACAGGTCGTCCGCCTCGCCGAACTCGCCAGGTCCGCCGGCGTCGACGGCATCGTCTGCTCGGGCGAGGAAGTGAAGGCCGCCCACGCCGCGTGGAAGGACGGGTTCTTCGTCGTCCCCGGCGTGCGTCCCGCTAACGGCAACAGCGGCGACCAGAAACGCGTCGTCACCCCCCGCGCCGCGCTCGACGCTGGCGCATCGATCCTCGTGATCGGCCGCCCGATCACGCAGGCCGAAGACCCCGACCTCGCGGCGCGCGAGATCGAGGCAACGCTTTAACAATCCTGATTGGAGCCGCCGTGCGCAAGCTTCCCGTTCTGTTTGCAGCCACTGTTTGCTTCGTCGGATCCGTATCGGCACAGGATGGCACGTCGCCCCCCAAGACTGAGACCACGACGTTCAAGGGAAGCTGCGTCCC
>NCEF01000058.1 GCA_002280565.1 Sphingomonas sp. 32-66-10 | reverse complement strand
GGGGCTGTCGACGACATTGGTGGCGTTCCTGCCGACTTATGAAATGGCGGGCTGGGTCGCGCCGTTCGCGCTGTGCGTGCTGCGCTTTGGCCAAGGCTTTGGGCTGGGCGGCGAATGGGGCGGGGCAGCGTTGCTGGCGGTCGAGAATGCGCCACCGGGCTGGCGCGCGCGGTTCGGCAGCGCGCCGCAGATGGGCGCGCCGGCGGGGTTCATTGCCGCCAACGGGTTGTTCCTGCTGCTGCTCAGCTGGATGAGCCCGGCTGAATTTGCCGATTGGGGCTGGCGCATCCCGTTTGCACTGTCGGCGGCTTTGGTGCTGGTCGGGCTGTGGGTGCGGCTGAAGCTGGGCGAGACGCCGGAGTTCAAGGCTTCGCTCGCCGAAGCGCCGCCGGCCAAGGTGCCGCTGGGCGAAGTGGTCGGGCGGCATGGCGGCGTGCTGATCGGCGGGACTCTGGGCGCGGTGTGCTGTTTCGCGACCTATTATATCGCGACCGCGTTCCTGCTCGGCTGGGGGACCAAGTCGCTTGGCTATGCCATGAGCGATTTCCTGGGGGTTCAGCTGGTTGCGATCCTGTTCATGGCGGCGGGGATATATCTCGCGGCATGGGCGGCGGATGCGCGCTGGGATCCACGCCGCGTTCTGGCGGGCGGATGCGTGATGGTCGCCGCGAGCGGGTTCGTGATCGCGCCGCTGATGGGCGCGGGGCTGGGCGGGGTGTTCGCATTCCTCGCGCTGCTGCTGTTCGCGATGGGGTTTGTCTATGGGCCGCTGAGCGCGTGGCTGACCGACCTGTTCCCGGCGCGGGTGCGCTATACCGGCGTGTCGATGGCGTTCAACGTCGCGGGGGTGATCGGTGGCGGGCTGACCCCGGTGATCGCGCAGAAGCTGGCGATGGACGCGGGTCTGGCCCCCGTTGGCTGGTATCTGAGCGCGGCTGCGGCGTTGAGCCTGGTGGCGTTGGTAAGCCTGCGACCGAGAACCTAGGCGGGCCGCAAGATCGTCAGCATCGCCTTGCCGTGAACCCGCTCGGTATCGGTGACGAAGCCGTCGACCTCCACCTTTTCGCCCTTGGCAGTTTCGATACTGATCCAGGTGGCCGGGCTGGTCCAGCCGAGCCGGGCGAGCTTGTCGAGTGCGACTGCACCGGCGCCGGTCCCATAAGGCGGATCCATCATGATGAGGTCGAGCGGTTTCGCGGCGACCCCGAGCGACAGTACCGATCCCGCACGGATGTCGGGGCGGATGCCGAGCTTGTCGGCATTGGCGCGCAGGGCGTCGAGCGCGGCGCGGTCCTGTTCGACGAACAGGCACGAGGCGGCGCCGCGCGACAGCGCCTCGAACCCCAGCGCACCGGAGCCGGCGAACAGGTCGGCGACGGCCAACCCTTCGAAACTGCCGACGCGGCTGGTGAGCATTGAAAACAGCGCCTCACGCGTGCGGTCGGCGGTGGGGCGGGTGGCGTCACCCTTCGGTGCGACGAGCGGGCGGCCGCGCCAGGTTCCGGCGATGATCCTCATGTGCGCGGACCTCGCTTGCTGGGCGCGGGCGTGCCGCGCGAGGGCTTGGTCGGTCCACCCTTGCCGGTCGGCGGGCGCTTGCCCGGAGGCGTGCCGGGGCGGCGATCATCGGGGCGGTGGGCGCGTTTGGGCCGGTCGAGCAGTGGGCTGCCGTCATCGTCATGCTGGGCATGGCGCGCGGCGCTGGGCTTGGCGAACGGTTTGCCCTTTTGCTGCGGAGGACGACCGGGCGAGTCCTGGCGCGGGCGGCGCTCCGGCTTCTGCGCGCCGCCAGCGGGATCGCGCTGCGGTCGCCGCTGCTCCAGTGGCATCCCCGCGCGCGCGGGCGAGGCATTGGCTTTTCGTTCCGCTACAGCCTGATGGCGGCGACGTTGGGCGACGCCGAACTTCTCGGGGCCTTTCTTTTCGGCCTTGGGGCGTTGCGGACGTGCGGGTTTATAGGCCTCAGGCTCGCTGGTTTGCGCGACGACCTTGCGGCGTTCGGCGCGGTTGGCGGGAAGCGTGGCGGCGGGTTCTGCCGGTGCCTCTTCCGGCGCGGCGTCCACTGCCTTGGACTTGCCGGACAGTTGCAGGTTTGACGCAGCCTTGCCGCCGCCGGGGCCGGTCAGCGCCTTGCGGAAGACGATCAGGTCGTGCTGGCGAATCTCGTCCACAGCAGCGACGGGCATGTCGCCTAGTTCGAACGGGCCGTAGCGGGTGCGGATCAGGCGGCTGACCTTGAGGCCGAGATGTTCGAGCACGCGGCGGACTTCGCGGTTCTTGCCCTCGGTCAGCGTCAGCTCAATCCAGACATTCGCGCCGGTGCGGCGTTCGAGATTGGCGTTGATGGAGCCGTAGCGGACTCCTTCGATCTCGACGCCGAGCATCAGGTCTTCCAGCTGCTCCTGGCTGGCCTGACCATAGGCGCGGGCGCGGTAGCTGCGCTCGACCCCGGTTGCTGGGAGTTCGAGCTGGCGCTTCAGTTCGCCATCGGTCGTCATCAGCAACAGC
>NCEF01000057.1 GCA_002280565.1 Sphingomonas sp. 32-66-10 | reverse complement strand
ACGCCATCGCATGCCTCCCTGTGCCTGCAACGTCGAATCAGATTTTTAACCTCTTGGGAATCCCTCGCGTGAGTCAGGCTCACCGCGCGTTGGTATTAGAACGCCGCGCCGAGGGTGAACAGCACTGCGCCGTCCGCGCCGATGCCTTCCTTCCAGCCGAACGCCGTGGTTTCGTCGGTGTTGACGTAGGACACGCCGAGCGTCAGCGCCTTCCAGGTCACTTCCGCGCCGATCGAATAATCGAACACTTCGCCGTCGAGACCGCCGAGGAAGCTGTCGCTCTTGGCATAGCCAAGATGCGCCTTGAGCTTCAGCGGGGTGTCCGGGATGCCGACTGCGGCGTCGGTGTAGACATAGATCGCGCTATCGTCGCCCAGCGCGTCCTGACCGCCCCATGCCCAGGCAACACCGCCCTTGATCGTCGCCGGGCCGACGGTGCCGGTCAGCGCGAAATAGGGCTCGAGGATCGTCGTGTCCGACGCGCCCGGATAGAGATAGGCGGTGATGCCGATATCGGCGGTCAGGCCCGACGTCACTTCCTTGGCGAAGCCGGCGAACACGTCGATTTCGCTGCCGTTGTTGAACCCGATGCCCGAGCCCCAGGTCCCGACATAGGCGCCGCTTTCATGCGCCACGGTGAAGCCGCCCTGAAGGGTCGCTTCTTCGTTGGTCTGGCTGAAGCCGCGGAAGCGATAGTCGCTGACGACGGTCGCCGAACCGGTGATCGTGAACGCGTCAGGCGCTTCGGTTTCTTCCTGCGCGAATGCAGGGGTGGCGGTGGCGGCGAGCAGCAGCGCGCCGGCGATGGACTTGGTGAAACGCATGGGATCCCTTTCGTCTTGGTGCGATTTCGGTCCCCACCTGCAGTGGAAGGGCTGCCACATGGCTCAGGACGCACGTCCCGGCGCGGCTATTGCCTCCCACCAAAAGAAAGCTGCCGCAATTCGTTGCGCTGCACAATTCAATTTCGGATGTGTGTGGCAAGTTGCGCCACCGCTGTTGCGGCGGCGCAACAGAATTGTAACAGGTGCGACCGTTACTTGACCGCAATAATCGCGTCGATCTCGACCGCAGCGCCGCGCGGCAGCACCGCGACGCCAACGGCCGCGCGGGCGTGGCGGCCCGCTTCGCCGAACAGCTTTTCCATCAGCTCCGATGCGCCATTGGCGACCTGGGGCTGCTCGGTGAAGCCGGGGGCGGAGTTCACGAACACGCCGAGCTTCACGATCCGCTCGACCCGGTCAAAGCCGCCCAGCGCCTTTTCGATCTGCGCGACGACCATCAGGCCGCAGCGCTCGGCCGCTTCCTGACCATAGGCCAGGTCGCGATCTTCGCCGAGGCGGCCGGTCATCACCACGCCGTCCTTGAACGGCAGCTGCCCCGACACGTGCATCAAGCCGCCAGCCGTGACGGTGGGGACATAGGCGGCGACCGGCGCAGCGGCTTCAGGCAGTTCCAGGCCGAGTTCGGCGAGGCGGGCGTGGACGTCGGTCATGGGGTGTCTCCGTGGGGTTATGATTGGGATGCGGGCGTGCCATCGGCGAAGCGCGCGGAAATCCAGCGCTGCGCCTCGCGCCAGTCGTCGATGCGGGCATGCGCGTGCGGCGCGACCGGGACATTGGGGGCGAGTAAGGGTTCGGAAACCATATGCAGGCGGAACACGTGCGGGGCTTCACGCGCGACCGATTCGTGGTGCGTGGCCAGATCGTCGACGAACACCGCGACGCTGGCGCCATGTTCCGCGACCAGCTGCGCCACCGGACGCCCCTTCCCGCCCTGATTGCACTCGACGCGATGGACGATGCCATGGGTGTCGAGCTGGGCGATGCGATGTTCGCGGCAATGGTCGCGCAAATTGGTGAGAATCACGATGTCGGCCTGCTCCGACAGCGCCTCCAGCGATTCGCGCGCGTGCGGCACCAATGTCTGCCGCGCCATTTGGGCGGGGAAGAAGCTATCGAGATAGCCCCACATCGCCTCGGCCGTCAGGGCGCGGCCATCGCGCGGCTTCATCGCGCGTGCCCATTCATGGCTGGTCAGGTCGAATTCGATATCATGCGCTTCATCGAGCCAGGTGCCGAAATGCCGCACCATGTGCAGCAACACTTCGTCGCAGTCGCAGATCAAGAGCGGCTTCATGGGGTCTCCAGCGCCTGACGGGCCGCGACAAGTGCGGCGGGGGTGGTGCCGGTGGCGTCGGCGCAGGCGATCAGATCGGGCTCATGCGCCTCCAGAAAGCCGAGCACGGCGGCCAGCACCTGCGGATCGGCGGCGCGGGCGCGCAGGTCGTGCGGCGACAGGCCGGTGAGGTCGAGCAGCCGGTGCGCGCGCGCCGAATCGGACAAGGCCCAGGCCAAAGCGCCCAGCGCCAGCGTCCCCGCCTCCTCATTTGTCACCGCGCTGCGCATCGCCTAGCCCGCCTTATTCACCAAAAGTGTCCTGAAGGGTTGGCGGGAGTGGCGTAAGCCTCTGATCTGAATTAGGAACTGGGTGTCTAAGCCGAACCTGCC
>NCEF01000036.1 GCA_002280565.1 Sphingomonas sp. 32-66-10 | reverse complement strand
GATTGGTCGATGAGGGGGACATTGAGGCGCGATACAGCGGGTTTGGCTTTCGCGCAAAAATCTTGTGCGGAGACGAACTCCGGGGCGCTTAACGCGTTGTCAGGGCGTAACGGTCGGGTGGGTCATGGTGTTCGGCAAGAAAAAGCGGCAAATCGTACGGGTGCTGATCGTCGAGGACGAGCCGCTGGTGGCGTTCGACACCGAACATTTCCTGTCGGATGAAGGCTTTACCGTGGTCGCGACGACCGATTCGGTGGGCGAGGCGATCGGCCACATCATCGCGGTTGAGAAACCCGACATTGTGCTGGTCGACCTGGGCTTGCGCGACGGCAATGGCGCTGATGTGGCGCATGCGGCGTGCGCCGAAAACATCCCGGTGCTGATCATCACTGGGCGCGACCCGGCGGAGTTCGAGCCAATCGGTCTTGGCTGCCTGAGCAAGCCGTACAAGCAGCGCGATCTGGTGGCAGCGATCGACATTTGCGAGGCGCTGACCGAGGGCCGGACGCCGAAACGCATTCCGTCCGCCCTGCGCCTGTTCCAGCCCGTCGCGCAATAATCCGTACCCGGGCTTTGCAGCGGCGTTTTTCGCGTTAGGGTCGCCGCCAAAGCGTGGGGGATTGCATGAGTGACGCGGTGACGCCGGCCAGTGGATCGTTGATCGACGGCATCAGGCCCTATTTCGAAAAGGCGCCGCTCGCCGCGCTCGCGCTCGGCATATCCTCTGGCTTCCCGTTTGCGATGATCGGCGCAACGCTGACCACGCGGCTGGCGCAGGACGGGATCACCAAGTCGGCGGTGACGGCGTTCGCGCTGACCTTCCTCGCCTATAATCTCAAATGGGCGTGGGCGCCGGTGGTGGACAAGTTCCGCATTCCGGTGCTGGGCGCGATCGGCGCGCGGCGCAGCTGGCTGATCGTCACCGGGGCGCTCGTCGCGGCGGCGGTGGTGTTCCTAGGTAGCCTCGATCCGACGGACTCGCTCGGCTGGGTGGTGGCGGCGGCGATCATGGTCGGGCTGGCGGGGGCCACGTTCGACATTGTGATCGATGCATACCGGATCGAACTGCTCGAGCCGCGCCAGCTGGGGATCGGGTCGGGCATGTCGCAATATGGCTGGCGGATCGGGTCGGCCGGTGCGGGTGGACTGGCGCTCTATGTCGCCGATGGCGCGGGGTGGGGTGTTGCCTATGCCGCCTGCGCGATCTTTGCGCTGCCAGCGATCCTCGCCGGGCTGATCGTCGGCGAGCCGGAGCGCAAGGTGAGCCGGGAATGGCCCGAGCGCATGGCGCAGCGGCCCTATCTGATCTTCATCCTGACGTTCGTTCCGCTGTATTTGGTCGGGCGCTGGATTGACGGGGTGCTGGGGGTCAACATCCTGTCGAACATGGTGCTGGTCGGCTATCTGTTCCCGCTGTTCGACCTGACCGCCCGGCGCGCGCGCGATGCGGGCAAGCCGAGCGCGCTGACCTGGTTGGGGCTGGTGACGGTCGCGGGGGTTAGCGTCGGGCTGTGGCGCGGGTGGAGCGATCCGCTGGCGATCGCGCTGCTGGTGCTGGGGGCCGCCGCGCTGCTGGGCATCGGGTTGCTGCGTCCGGTCGCTGCTGCGCCCGCCGATAGCGGGAAGGTCGGGCCGCTGATCGAGTTTTTCCGGCGGGAGGGCGGCGCGGTCGTGCTGCTGTTCGTGCTTGTCCACAAGCTCGGCGACACGCTGGCGAACCTCACCCTGCGGCTGCTGTTCAACGATCTGGGGTTCACCAAGACCGAGATTGCGTTCTACGACGTCGGCGTCGGCTTCGTGGCGTTGCTGGCCGGCATCTTTGTCGGCGGCGTGCTCTATGTGAAGCTTGGCATGAAGCGGTCGGTGATGCTCAGCCTGTTCCTGATGATGATTTCCAACGCCGCATTTGCCGCGCTGGCGGCCAGCGGCAAGAGCAATATCGGCATGGCCGCAGCGATGGGGTTCGAGAATTTCGCGAGCGGTGTCGGTGGGGTGTGCGTGGTCGCGTATCTCTCGGCGCTGTGTAACCTCAGTTTTACCGCGACGCAGTTCGCATTGCTGTCGGCGGCGGCGAGCATCCTCGGTCGGTTCCTGTCGGGGACGACTGCCGGGCTGCTGATCGAGGGCATGGGTTATGTGAACTATTATCTGTTCACGACGGTGCTGGCGCTGCCGGGGGTGTTGCTGTTCTGGTGGATGATGACGTCGGGGCTGGTCGACCGGTCGATCGGCAATGCGGGGACCGAAGGCGAGGGGGATGCGCGGGCGGAGAAGGCCCCGGCATGATCGCCTATCTCGCGGTGATCGGCATCCAGGTCGCGCTGGTGGTGCACATGGTGAAGACGGGCCGCAACACGCTGTGGCTCGCGGCGCTGATCTTTCTGCCGGTGGTGGGGAGCATCGCCTATGTCATCGTCGAGATCCTGCCCGGGCTGGCGGGCAATCGCCATGTGCGGACGGTGCGGGCCAAAGCGGTTGCCGCGCTGGACCCCGAGCGCGAGCTGCGGGCGGCGCGCGACGCGCTCGACCTGGCTGATACGGTGGCGAACAAGGTCCGGCTGGGCGACGCCTATGCCGAACTTGGGCGATGGAGCGAGGCGGAGGCCGCCTATCGCGATGCGCGCAACGGCGCGCCGGGCGATGCGGCGATCGAGCGCAAGATCGCGCGGGTCGTGTTCGAGCAAGGTCATGCCGCAGAAGCGCTGGCGTTGATCGATGCGCTCGATCCGCCGTCCGGCCAGGCCGAACGGGACCGGATATCGCTGTTGCGCGCGCGGATGCTGGAGCATCTTGGCCGCGCGCAGGAGGCGCTGGACCTATACGCCGACATCGTGACGCGCCTGCCCGGAGAGGAAGCGCGGTGTCGCTATGCTGCGCTGCTGCTGGCGCAGGGGTGGGAGAACAAGGCGCGCAAACAGCTGGAAGAGGTCGAGGCGCGGGCGCGGCGGCTCGATCGGCAGCAGCGCGCGGCGGAGGCGGACATGTATCGCTGGGCCGCCGATACACTCGCGCAACTGCGCGCGCGGGACAGCTAAACCTCGACCGGCATTCCCGCATCGGCGAAGGCGTTGGCGAGCGCGTGGGCGGTGGCCAGCACGCTGTCGACCCGGCGCACGCCGAGCAGATCGGACAGCAGCAGGCGGGCGCGTTTGCTGTCGCGTTCGACGCTCGCGATGATCTCGATCAGCGCGCCTTCCGACGCAGTCATGCGCGCGCAACACCAGGGGGCGATCTGGATCGGGCCGGCGCTCGCTGCGGACATTTCGGCCATCAGTGTGCGGAGCAGCAGGAGCGGGCGGCGGAAGCCCTTGCCGAAGGCGGTGATGAAGGCGTGCGCGGTGGCGGCATCGCCCAGGCCGTGCGCCCCGAGCTGACGGATGCCGAACAGCAACAGGCGGGCGGCAGGATCCTCGGGCTGGAGCCGGGGCAGGAGGGTGCCGAGGGTTTCGGCGCGAGCGGGGGATTGGCGCAACGGGCGACTCCATGTTCGGGAATGCCAGTCTGCCATCCTTCTATTGATAGTCAATCGCAATAAGGGTCAGTCGGGCAGTTCGTCGTTTTCCCGGAGCACTTCGCCTGCGAGGTAGAGCGAGCCGAGGATTAGGACGAGCGGCGCCTCTGCGCCTTGCAGGCTGGCGAGCGCGGTCGGGACATCGGGCGCGGTGGCGGTGCTGGGGATGCCGAGCGCGCGGGCGGTGGCCGCGAGATCCGCCGGGTCGTGGTGCGCGTGGCCGGGAACCGGGACTGCCGTGAAGCTGGCGGCGAGCGGGGCGAAGGGGGCGAGCAGGCCGGTCGCGTCCTTGTTCGACAACATGCCGAGGATCAGGTGCGCGGGGCGGCCGTTGGCGACCTGGGCCAGCGTGGCGCTGACCGATTGCGCGGCAGCCTCGTTATGGCCGCCGTCGAGCCAGATTTCGGCTCCGGCGGGCAGGCGCGCGTGGAGCGGGCCGGGGATAAGGCGCTGCATCCGCGCGGGCCAGCGGGCGGCGGTGGCGGCTGCGGCGAAGGCGCTGTCGGGGATGGCGAGCGTGCGCTGGTGGCGCAGCGTGGCGATGGCGAGCGCGAGGTTGGCAGGCTGGTGCGGACCGGCGAGGGTGGGGAGCGGGGTCGTGACCTCGCCCTGCGCGTCGCGATAGATCAGGCGATCGGGCGTGACGGTGAAGTCCCAGGCGGTGCCGCGTGCGTGGACCGGGGCGTTCGCGGCGGCGGCGACCTCCGCAATGCGCGCGGTGACGCTGTCGCCATAGGACATGGTGACGAGCGGGACGCCGGGCTTGGCGATGCCGGCCTTTTCCCCGGCAATGGCTTCGGCGGTGTCGCCGAGGAATGCCTGATGGTCGATGCCAAGCTGGGCGATGGCGCAGGCGGCGGGGGCGGGGATGACGTTGGTGGCGTCGAGCCGGCCGCCCAGGCCCACCTCGATAATGCAGGCGTCCGCCGGGGTGCGGGCGAAGGCGAGGAAGGCGGCGGCGGTGGTGACCTCGAAAAAGCTCGCGCCGATATCGCCGCCCGCATCGAGCACCTGTTCGAGCAGGGTGGCGAGGGTCGCGTCGTCGATCAGCTCTCCGGCGAGACGAATACGGTCGTTGAAGCGGACCAGGTGCGGGCTGGAATAGACATGCGCGGTGAGCCCCGCCGCCTCGACCGCGGCGCGCAGGAAGGCGCAGGTCGACCCCTTGCCGTTGGTGCCCGCGACATGGAGCACGGGGGGCAGGTTGCGGTGCGGGTTGCCGATCCGGTCGAGCAGCGCGGTAATGCGGCTGAGGCCGAGGATATCGGCACCGGGGCCGAGCGCCCAGAGACGGTCGAGCTGGCGTTGGACGGCGGGGGAGGAGGAGGTCGCGTGGTCGGGCATCGCGGGGGTGTATAGCGGGTGTGGGGGCGGTGGGGAGGGGGGCAGCGCGACGCTGCTTCGCTGAGACGCGCTAGCTGACGCTGTTGGCTGCCTCTGCCAATCTGCGGATCGATAATGGGTAGGCCTTGACGAGGTCGCCGTGCGGGAACAGTTGGACATCGAAAGTCGGCGGGATGCCGATCGGTTCGAATAACTTCCCCTCGGCCCCGAAAACACGCTGATACGCCATTGTCGCCATGAAGCCATTGGGAAAGGGCTTCGGAAGCATGGATGAAAGGATGCCACGCGTAGCCTCGCCAGCATGACGCACATGCGAGCAGGCACGCATCATCAATACGAAGATTTCTGCGGCGCTCGCAGTAATTTCACTCGTCAACAGTGTGATCAACCGAGGGTAGGGCCTGATCGGGTCGAGATAAACGGCCTGATCGCTCACGCCCTTGCACTGATACGTGACGGCGTTGCGGTGCCTGTCCGCGAAATGGTTGGCGATGAATAGTGCGGCGGCGTCGTTGCCGCCGCCATTTTGAACCACGTCGACGATCAGGTGGGTGGTATTGGTGAACGACTTTTCCGATTCCAATAGCGCTTGACCTAGTGCCGCAATCTGCGCGTGGCGGGGGGCAGCGCCTGCGGCGAAACCCGAGAACCGGTTGATCCGGAGATAGCCCACTTTGCCAATGCAGCCCCATTCGAGCGCGTCGTTGGCGCCCGATCGATAAGTGCCCTGATCCAGGACCGATATTGCCGACGCTTTAATTGATTGAGCCCAATTGGAGACGAACGCGCCTTCGGTGCCGAGGGATCCACTGGCGCGCCATTCTTGGGTCAGGCGGTCTCGGAGCACCGATCTGCCGGCATTGAAAGTTCTCTCGCCTCGGCTGAGGTTGACATGGCCGTCGCCGAGCAGACGCAACATTCCCGCGAGCGCGTCAAATAGTGAGACGTCATCTTGGACCGTTGTCTCCGCAGCGCGCCCAACGCTGCTCCAGTCGACCCGCCGCTCGGTGAAAAACGGATAGTAGCGGTCGAAACTGCGGCAAATGAGGTTGAACACCGTGCGAGAGGGCAGGGTGTCGGCCTGAGAGAGGAGTGTGGCTGGCGGTGCGAGCTGCGTGCGCGTCAGAGTCACCGGCGCCTGCATAAGGATCGGCGCGGCCCGGTAGTCGTATTGCATCAGCTGAAGGGTTTCCCCTTGCATAGCGTATAGACTGAAGGATGGGACCAGGCCGGGATCTTGAATCCAGAACTCGTCGAGGCGGTGAGAAATGTTTATTCCGCGCGACGAGACGTTGACCACAACGCCCGTGGCCCGATTTTCCCACGTGCCGTAAACATCCGACCCAAGGTCGCCGATGCTCCTCCAACTGGGGCTTTGCCCCGTCCCGGTCAAGAAAGGCGTTGCCGCCAAGAAGGCCAGAGCGCTGCGTCGATTGGCCATTGTGACTCCGTTTCGGACGCCGCCGAACGATAAGCAAATAGCGTCGGGTCGTAATCTCTTGCGATTGCTGTCCGCCTTGCGCGGATAGACCGATTGATCGGCGTCCGCCAGCACGGAAACCTAAACGACAACCAACATTATCGCGCGTTTGCGCGATTTTGTTGCGTGCCGACCCTCTCCCCGGAGGGGAGGGGGTTTTAAAGTTACGCCGCGGCCTTTTCCTCCACCAGCAGGCCGATCAGGGCGCCGAGCTTGTCGCGCAATTCCTTGCGGTGGACGACCATGTCGATCAGGCCGTGGTCGAGATAATATTCGCTGGTCTGGAAATCGTCGGGCAGCTTTTCGCGGATCGTGCTTTCGATCACGCGGCGGCCGGTGAAGGCGAGGGTGGCCTTGGGCTCGGCGATCTGGACGTCGCCGAGCATCGCATAGGCGGCCATCACGCCGCCCGAGGTCGGGTCGGTCAGCACGACGATATAGGGCAGGCCGGCGTCGTGGAGCATCGAGATGGCGACGGTGGTGCGCGGCATCTGCATGAGGGACAGGATGCCCTCCTGCATGCGCGCGCCGCCGCTGGCGGTGAAGACGATATAGGGCGCGTGGGCGCCGATGGCGGCCTCGACGCCGGCGATGAAGGCTTCGCCGACCGCCTGGCCCATCGATCCGCCCATGAAGGCGAAATCCTGCACGCCGATCACCGCGCGCTGGCCGAGGATGGTGCCAGATGCGTTGAGGAACGCGTCCTGCTCGCCGGTGCTGGCGCGGGCGGCCTTGATGCGGGCGGGATACGGCTTCTGGTCGCGGAACTTGAGCGGGTCTTCGGCGACCTTGGGGTTGGCGAACAATGTGTAGCCGGGGTCGAACAGCTGGTCGAAGCGCGCGCGGGCGCCGATGCGCTCATGATGGTCGCAGATCGGACAAACCGACTGGTGTTCCTGGAGTTCCTTGACGAACACCATCTGCCCGCAGCCCTTGCACTTGTGCCACAAATTGTCGGGCGATTCCGCCTTGTTCGGGATGACGAGCGAGATCGCGTTGCGGACGCGGGTGAGCCAGCTCATGCGGCGGTTTCCTTGCGTGCTGCGGCCAGCGCGGCCGACAGGGATTGAATATAGGTGCGGACGGCGGCGGGGGCATTGGCGCCCTCTGCCGCGATGATGTCGATGATCGCCGAGCCGACGACGACGCCATCGGCGACGCGACCGATCGCGGCGGCCTGTTCGGGCGTGCGGACGCCGAAGCCGACTGCGACTGGCAGGTCGGTCGCGGCCTTGAGCCGGGCGACGGCGGCTTCGATGCTGTCCTGCGCCGCCTGTTGCTTGCCGGTGATGCCGGCGACCGAGACGTAGTAGAGAAAGCCGCTCGCGCCATCGAGCACGGCGGGCAGGCGCGCGGCGTCGGTGGTGGGGGTGGCGAGGCGGATGGTGGCGATGCCGTGCGGGGCGAAGGCGGCGATCTCGTCCGCTTCCTCCGCCGGGATATCGACAATGATCGCGCCGTCGACGCCGGCGTCCGCTGCCTTTTGCGCGAATGCTTCGGGCGTCGGGCGGGTCATGGTGTTGGCATAGCCCATCAGCACCAGCGGGGTCTCCGGATGACGCTGGCGGAAGGCGGCAGCGATGGCGAGCACGTCGGCGGTGCGCGTGCCGGCGGCGAGGCTGCGCAGGTTCGCGGCCTGAATCGCCGGGCCATCGGCCATCGGATCGGTGAAGGGCATGCCGAGCTCGATCACATCGGCCCCGCCCGCGACAAGCGCGTCGAGGATCGCGGCGGTGTCGCCGTCACCCGCGGTGACGAAGGTGACGAGCGCGGCGCGGTGGTCGCGCGCGGCGGCGGCGAAGGTGGTGGCGAGGCGGGTCATATCGTTGTTCGCTTAGCTTGCCGGCGCATTGCCAGATAGTCGATGGACAGTTGCAGTCCCGCCATCACGGGGATGACCAGCAACATTTCCCAATACCATTGGTCATAATCGGCACCTACTCGACCAAAATTCAGTCCGGCCATCATGATGCACCCGGTAAGCGTTCCTTGAACGCAACGCTGCACGGATTCGCCAAATGATGCTGGTGCTTCGTAGCCACTTATAACGGCGAGGAGAAATGGCAGCACGACGACCAGAACGATGAAGAGCAGGCCGACCGCGAGAGACGCATCCATCAAATCGCGACCCCCAGCGCCTCGGCGACGGTGAAGATGTCCTTGTCGCCGCGACCGCACAGGTTGGCGAGGATCACCTGATCCTGCCGCATTTCCCGTGCCTTGACCGCGACGGCTGCGATCGCGTGCGAAGGTTCGAGCGCGGGGATGATGCCTTCGGTGCGGCAGAGCAGCTGGAACGCGTCGAGCGCTTCGGTATCGGTCACGCTGGTGTAGGTGACGCGGCCGATGTCCTTGAGCCAGGCATGTTCGGGGCCGATGCCGGGATAGTCGAGGCCGGCGCTGATCGAATGCGCTTCGGTGATCTGGCCGTCCTCGTCCTGCAACAGATAGGTCTTGTTGCCGTGAAGGATGCCGGGTTCGCCGCCCGCGAGGCTCGCGGCGTGCTTCTTGTTCAGCCCTTCGCCCGCCGCTTCAACGCCGAGCATCGCGACATCGGCGTCGTCGAGGAACGGGTGGAACAGGCCGATCGCGTTGCTGCCCCCGCCGATCGCGGCGACGAGCAGGTCGGGGAGGCGGCCGGTGCGGGCGAGCATCTGCGCGCGCGCTTCATTGCCGATCACGCTCTGAAAATCGCGGACCAGTTCGGGGTAGGGGTGCGGGCCGGCGGCGGTGCCGATGATGTAGAAGGTGTCGTGGACGTTGGCGACCCAGTCGCGCAGCGCCTCGTTCATCGCGTCCTTGAGCGTGCCCGCACCGCTGGTGACCGGGCGGACTTCGGCGCCGAGCAGCTTCATGCGGAAGACGTTCGGCTGCTGGCGCGAGGCGTCCTTGGCGCCCATGAAGATGGTGCAGGGCAGGCCGAAGCGTGCGCAGACGGTGGCGGTGGCGACGCCGTGCTGGCCTGCGCCGGTCTCGGCGATGATCCGCGTCTTGCCCATGCGGATCGCGAGCAGGATCTGGCCGATGCAATTGTTGATCTTGTGCGCGCCGGTGTGGTTGAGCTCGTCGCGCTTGAACCAGATTTTGGCACCCATGCCCTCGAGCGCGTCCTTGCGCAGCGCGTCGGTCAGGCGCTCGGCGTAATAAAGCGGGCTGGGGCGGCCGACATAATGTTCGAGCAGGTCGTCGAACTGCGCCTTGAAAGCGGGGTCGGCTTTCGCGGCCTTATACTCGCGTTCAAGGTCGAGGACGAGCGGCATCAGCGTTTCGGCGACATAGCGCCCGCCAAACTGGCCGAAATGGCCGCGGTCATCGGGCTGGGCGCGGAAGGAGTTGGGCTGGTTCATGATCAGGGGCGTTTAGGCGGGGATTGCCGCAACGCCAAGCATTGTTGGCGGAAGGAATTCTTGGCGCGGCTGATCCTCCCCGCGAGGGGGAGGATCATGCGTCCCTCAGCTCAGCGCCGCCTTCACCGCTGCGCTGGCCTTGCTCACGTCGAGGCTGGCGGCGTGGCGGGCCTTCAACTCCGCCATGACGCGGCCCATGTCCTTCATGCCGGTGGCGCCGAGGTCGGCCTTGATCGCTTCAATCGCGGCGGCGGTTTCTTCCGCGCTCATCTGGGCGGGGAGGAAGCCTTCGATCACTGCGATCTCCGCCTTTTCCTTGTCGGCGAGTTCCTGGCGGCCGCCCTTTTCGAACATTTCGATCGATTCGCGGCGCTGCTTGACCATTTTCTGCAGCACTTCGACGACCAGCGCGTCATCGTCGGCGACCGCGCTTTGCGTGCGCGCTTCGATATCGCGGTTCTTGATCGCGCTCTGGATCAGGCGGATGGCGGCGGTGCCGTCCTTGTCGCCGCCCTTCATGGCGGTGACGAGGGCAGCCTTGATATCGTCGCGGATCATTTGGATTATCTTTCAACTGAATCGGAATTGTCCCCAGATAGTCGCGACAGGCGGTTGACGCGAGGGGGGTAGGGGTCTAGCGGGCAGCGCTTAGCGACATCGCCGGAAAAACTGACAGGAGCGACCTTCTCTGATGGCCGAAGCCACGCCTATTATCGTGCCTGAAGGAGCTACAGGCGTTCTGGTTCTCGCGAGCGGCGAGGTCATCTGGGGCCGTGGATTCGGGGCCGAGGGCGCGGCGGCGGGGGAAGTCTGCTTCCACACCGCGATGACCGGATATCAGGAGATCATGACCGACCCGTCGTTTGCGGGCCAGATGATCTGCTTCACCTTCCCCCATATCGGCAATGTCGGCGCGAACCCCGATGACGTCGAGGCGGACAATCCGCACGCGCTCGGCATGATCGTGCGTGAGGATGTGACCGCGCCGTCGAACTTCCGCAGCGTCGAGCGGCTGGATGACTGGATGCGCAAGCATAACCGCATCGGCCTGTCGGGGATCGACACCCGCGCACTGACGCGGCGCATTCGCGGCAAGGGCGCGCCAAACGGCGTGATCGCGCATTCGGCGGATGGCGCGTTCGACATTCCCGCGCTGATCGCGCAGGCACAGGCCTGGCCGGGGCTGGAGGGCATGGACCTGGCCATCACCGTGACCACCGAGACACATTTCGGCTGGGAAGGCGGCGTGTGGCGGCTGGGGTTCGGCTATGAGGTCGATGGCGATGGCGCGCGGCCGCATGTCGTGGCGATCGATTATGGATCGAAGCACAATATCTTCCGCAATCTGGTGAAGGCCGGGGCGAAGGTGACGGTGCTGCCCGCGACCGCGACCGCCGAGCAGGTGTTGTCGTTCAACCCCGACGGTATCTTCCTGTCGAACGGGCCGGGCGATCCCGCCGCGACCGGCGCCTATGCCGTCCCGGTGATCCGCGAGCTGCTGGCGACCAGGAAGCCGCTGTTCGGCATCTGTCTTGGCCATCAGCTGCTTGCGCTGGCGGTGGGCGCGCAGACGACCAAGATGTTCCAGGGGCATCGCGGGGCGAACCATCCGGTCAAGCGGCTGAGCGACGGCGCGGTCGAGATCACGTCGATGAACCACGGCTTTGCGGTCGAGAGCGCGACCCTGCCCGCCGGCGTGGTCGAGACGCATGTGTCGCTGTTCGACGGCAGCAATTGCGGGATCGAGATCGACGGCGGGCGGGCGTTTTCGGTGCAGTACCACCCCGAGGCTTCGCCGGGGCCGCAGGATAGTTTCTATCTGTTCGAGCGGTTTGTGGGGATGCTGCGGTGAGCGTGGCCACTCCAACGGAGTGGGAAATGCAGGTGCTAACGGCGCTTTCCTCATTGCCGGAATACCGGCCTCGCCATTGGAATACCGGACTTCCCGAAACCGACGAAGGATGGGTAACTAGCGCCGGTGTCCGCCAGCATTTGAATGCGAATAGTTTGACGACTCGGCAGACGCTAAAAAACTTGGTCGAGCGTGGGTACGTTAAGGCACAAGAATATTCCAAGATTGAGGTTTATCGCCTGTCGCCACTTGGATATTCTGTTCTTGGTAAAGAGCCTTCTCCGCCTATAATTGTCGATTCGTCTTCGTGGACCGGGATAGTTGCGCCTGTACAAATTAGGCAGGTTCTTGTGATCGTGTCTGAGATTGAGGATATATGCGAAGGCATGACTGACAATGAGAGTCGGTCGCAAATCATTGGATTGGTTAGAGCTTTGCAGGTTCTTTTGGACCTGCCTAATCCTCCAAGGCAGGGGATAATGGAGCTTGCTCGTGATCCCGCATTTACAAGTTTCGTACAGGTCGCAGGCTGTCTCGCCGCGATCGTTGCAGCGATAAAGGCCTAGCTTAACAATGCCAAAACGCACTGACATCTCCTCCATCCTCGTCATCGGCGCTGGTCCCATCGTGATCGGTCAGGCGTGCGAGTTCGACTATTCGGGTACGCAGGCGATCAAGGCGCTCAAGGAAGAGGGCTATCGCATCGTCCTGGTCAATTCGAACCCGGCGACGATCATGACCGATCCCGAGCTGGCCGACGCG
>NCEF01000007.1 GCA_002280565.1 Sphingomonas sp. 32-66-10 | reverse complement strand
AGGCTCTGATCATCGGCGCGGAAGCCGGCATCGTTGAGCGCGCGGGTGAGATTGTCGGAATCGCGGCGCAGCAGGTCGAGCGTCGCGGGCTGATCGGCGGTAACCTCGGCGCTCAGTTGCCGCGCCTCATCCATCCGCAGCCGCACTTCGATCTTGCCAAGTTCGGCCGGGTCGAGCCGGATCACGAGCACGTCGCCCGATCCGCTATCGGCATGGCGGACAATGGCGATGCCAACATCCTCACCAAGTGCGCTGGCGCGGGCGCGAGGTTCGGTAGCGGTGGGATCAGGCGTCTGCGTCGCGCCATTGGCTGCGCCGGCTGCGAGCGGATCGAAGGCGGGTAGCGGTGTCGCCGCGGCCTGCGCCGCTGCCGGCGCCGGCGCCGGCGTTGCAGGCTGCGGCGTCGGCTGGCGGTTGCCGTCGCGGTTCATCGCGTCGCCCGCGCCGTCGCTCGCGGTGCTCAGCGCATCGGCGTCATGTTCGCTTGCAGTGGTGACGAGGTGATCGAACGCGCCGTCATCGACCGGTGCTTCGCTGGCGATGTCAGCGGGGGCCGGTTCCACCACGCGCAGCGTGACCGGTGCTGCAGCCGTGGCTTGCGCCTCGATCTGGGCTGGAGCCGGCACCGGCTCAGCGGCGGGTGCCGCGATGACTGGCGTTATCGGCGCCGGGCTGACCGATGCGATCACGGACATCTGGGGCTGGGCCGGGATCTGTTCAGCGGCTGCTTCGACCTGTGGCGCCGCGTCCTCGATCGGGGCGGGCATGACCGTATCCGGTCCAACAGCGACCGGCTCAACAGCGACCGGCTCAGCGGCGATCGGCTTAACTGAAATCGCCTCCATCGCGATCGGCGCGGTTTCTACCGGAGCTTCCGGCATCGGGTTGATGATCTGCTTGCGCGGCCCATCGGTCACCGTGACGCTGCCATCTTCCGGCATAGGAAGCGCCTTGGGCTGGACCTGGGTCGGCGTTTCAGCTTTGCGCACCGGCTCGACGATGGTGACGGTGCCGCCCGGTGGGCCGGCAACGGGGGCAGGGTCGACCGGCTTGCGCACCGGCGCGACCGGGGCGGCCGGCGTGTCCGATCCGGTCGGCGTCGGGGGCAGGATCGATTTTTCTGGGCCATCCACCGTGGTGACGGTGCCGCCGGTGCCAGCGACCGGCTGGGGCGGTTTCGCGATCGGCGTGGCAATGGCCGGACCTTCGGTCGGCGTTTCACCGATCTGCGCCGGGTTTGGAACGACCGTCTTGCGCGGCCCATCGACGGTCGTCACGCTCCCACCCTCGGGCGTGAGCGTCGGAACGGGTGCGTTTGTCTTGGGTTTGGCAGCGGGAGCCGTCGGGGCCGGGTCCGCCGTGACTTCGGCTGCAGGCGGCGGTGCGGGTGCAGTTACAGCCGGTTGGGCGACCGGCTCGGCCAGCGCCAGTTGCGGCACGACTGGAACCGCGATCGGGTCTGCAATCTCGGCTTGCTCGGGCAGAGCTGCGTCGACTGGCGCAATCGCAAGGTCTGTGGTCAGCCCCAGCAGTGGCGCCTTGCCTTGCGGCATTACCGGCACCGGTGCCGTCACGCCGCTGGCTGGAGCTGCGGACGTGGGCGGCGTCGCCATGCCCAACATGGCGGCAAAGCCTGGCTCCGCCACCGGCCCCGCAACGCTCGGCTGGGTCGGCCCGCCGCCCGTCGTGACGGCAGCGGAAAAGGGCAGAGGGTTTGGCACCATAGGGCCTTCATAGAGGTGCGGGGTGCCGTCCGGTCGCATCGCTTAGCCAATCGTGCCCAGCGCGCGCACCCGGGCGCGGGCGTGGATTTCGTTCTGTGACAGGACGACGGTCGCCGGGCGCACGCGCTCGATCACGCTGCGCACGAACGGGCGGATCGTCGGATTGGTGAGCAGGCACGGGATTTCGCCGCTGTTCGCCATCCGGTCATAGGTCTCGCGCACGGCGGCAATGAAGCCCTGCAGCATCGAGGGCGGCATGGCGAGGTGACGTTCATCGCCCTGGCCCATGATATTTTCGGCAAAGGCCGCGTCCCATTCGGGGGAGAGGGTGACGATCGGGATCGCCCCTTCCCGCGACTGGGTGGCGGAGATCTGCCGGGCGAGGCGCGCGCGGACATGTTCGGTGATCTGGGTCAGGTTGGTGGTGATCGGCGCGGCCTCGGCGATCCCTTCCAGGATCGTCGGCACGTCGCGGATCGACACGCCCTCGCCGAGCAGGTTCTGCAGGATGCGCTGCACGCCGGAGATCGAGATGCGTGACGGAATGATCTCCGCCACCAGCTTGGACGAGTCGGTATGCACCTCGTTGAGCAGCTTCTGCACCTCGGTGTAGCTCAGCATGTCGGCGATATTGTCCTTGACCAGTTCGGTCAGGTGCGTGGTGATGATCGTGCCGGCATCGACCACGGTCAGGCCACGGAAGCCCGCTTCCTCGCGCAGCTCACGATCGATCCACAGCGCGGGCAGGTTGAACACCGGTTCGCGCGTCGGCTCGCCGGGAATGCCCGCCGGACCGTCGCCGGGATTGATCACCAGCAGGCGGTCGAGCCGGATGTCGCCGCGCGCTGCCTCGGTCTCCTTGATGTAGATGACATATTGGTTCGCCTGCAGCCCCATATTGTCGATGATGCGGACCGAGGGCAGGACGAAGCCATATTCGGTCGCCATTTGGCGGCGCAGCGCGCGGACCTGATCGTCGAGGCGCGGTTCGCGCGCGGCGTCGTTGATGATCGGGAGCAGGCCATAGCCGATCTCGATCCGCACCGCGTCGATCGCGAGCGTGCGCGAGATCGGTTCCTCGACGACGGCTGCGGCTTCCGCCTCGGCCACTTCGACCTGGCGCGCTTCGATGCGGGCGCGCTGCTTCGCCTTTTGCGACAGATACCAGGCGGCATAGCCCGATGCGGCGGCAAAGGCGAAAAATGGAATAAAGGGCAGGCCGGGCATTAGCGCCAGCAGGCCCATCAGCACGGCGACCATGCCGAATGCCTGCGGATAGCGGCCGAGCTGTTCGCCCAGTGCCGCGCCGGTCTTGCCCGCCTGGGTACCCTTCGACACGAGCAAACCCGCTGCGGTCGAAACGATCAGGGCTGGGATCTGGCTGACCAGACCGTCACCGACGGTCAGCAGCGTATAGCTCTGGAACGCGGTGCCGAGCTCGACGCCGTGGATCGCAACGCCGATGATCAGGCCGACGATCACGTTGATCGCGGTGATCAGCAGGCCCGCGATCGCGTCGCCCTTCACGAATTTCGACGCACCGTCCATCGACCCGAAAAAGCCGCTTTCGGCTTCGACTTCCTGACGGCGCGCGCGGGCCTGTTCCTCGTTGATCATGCCGGCGGAAAGATCGGCGTCGATTGCCATCTGCTTGCCGGGCATCGCATCGAGGCTGAAGCGCGCGGCGACTTCGGCGATGCGGCCGGCGCCCTTGGTGATGACGACAAAGTTGATGACGATCAGGATGATGAAGATGGTGAGGCCGATCACCATCTGGCCCCCGATCAGAAAGTCCCCGAACGCTGCGATCACGCCGCCGGCCGCATCCGGCCCTTCATGGCCATGGGTAAGGATCAGGCGCGTGGACGCGAGGTTGAGGCCCAGCCGCAGCATTGTCGCGATCAGCAGGATCGTCGGAAAGGACGACAGCTGCAGCGGCTTTTCGATGAACAGGGCGGTCATCAGGATCATCGCCGACAACGTGATCGACAGGGCGAGGCCCAGGTCGAGCAGCCAACCCGGCATCGGCAGGATCAACATGCCGATGATCGCGATGACACCGACCGCGAGCGCGATGTCGCGGGTCGCGCCGATGCGGGTCAGAAATGCAGAAATGCCGTCCATGATTCAGCTTTCGTCAGGTCGCGGGGACAACGGCGATACCGGCCTCAACAAAGGCCTTGAGCTTGTTGCGCATCGTGCGGACCGAAATGCCCAGGATCTGGGAGGCGGAGGTGCGGTTGCCCTGACACCGCTCGAGCGTCTGCAGGATCAGCTGGCGCTCGACCTCCTCCACCGTCTGACCGACGAGCGAGGCGATGACCGGCTTGCCTACGGTCGGTGCGGGCGGCGCGAGCCGCGATCCGTCCGCCAGTACGATTGCTTCCGGACCGATATAGCCGTCGGGCGACAACAGCACCGCGCGGTGCATCGCATCTTGCAGCTCGGCGACATTGCCCGGCCAGTCATGGCTGGCCAGCAAGGTTTCGGTTGCCGGATCGATCAGCGGGCTGGGCAGGCACTGCATCGCCGCGAAGCGCGCGGCAAAGGTTGCTGCCAGCAGGCGGATGTCGCCGCCGCGTGCGCGCAGCGGCGGCAACGCGACGGTCGCCAGCGCGAAACGGGCGAGCAGGTCGCCGCGAAACTGCCCGGCATCGACCATCGCAGCAAGATCGCGGCGCGTGCTGGCGATGACGTTGGGCGCGCCCGGTGCCGCCATCGCCTTGAGCACGTCGAGCTGCAGCGCTGCGGGCAGGCGATCCATGTCGCGCAGGAACAATGTGCCGCCGCTGGCGGTCGCGAACGCGCCACGACGGCTGGCCAGCGCGCCTTCGAATGCGCCTGCCGCATGGCCGAACAGCTCCGAATGCAACACTTCCGGCGCGACGCCGTTGCATTCGATCGTCACGAAGCCGGAGCGGCCCGACGCGGCATGGGTGGCGTGTGCGACGCGTTCCTTGCCGGTGCCACGCTCGCCGCTGATCAGGATCGGGGCGTGTGCCGGGGCCATTGCCCGGGCAAAGTCCAGCGCGCGCAGCCAAGCGGGATCCTCACCCACCATCGGTGCGAAATCGGCCTGCGCCATCTGCGCGATCGCAGCTGCGATCAGCTCGCGATCGGGGGGCAGGGGGATGTAATCGCGCGCGCCGGCGCGGATCGCGGCCACGGCGCGCTGGGCGGGGGCATCGATGCCACAGGCGAGTACCGGAACCGCAAAGCGTTCGGCAATCAGCGCACGCATGAAGCCGGGAACGTCGCTGTCGACATCGATCATCACCAGCCCCGCGCCGCGCTCACGCAGATGCTCGAGCGCGTCGGACGGGGTTTCGGCGATCATCACCTCGGCGCCCAGGCTCTGTGCCATGCGCGCAGCCTCACCGAAAGGGCCGCTGCTGGCGCCGACGATCATCAGGCGAAGCTGCATGTTCAGCCTTCCTGACGAACGATTTCGGTGAGCGTGACGCCAAGCGCATGGTCGACCAGCATCACTTCGCCGCGCGCCACCAGCCGGTTGTTGACATAGACATCGACCGGCTCACCGACGCGGCGATCGAGTTCGAGCACCATGCCCGACTTCATCCGGATCAGCTCGCCAACCGGCACGCGCGCGCGGCCGAGCACCGCCTGGACGCGGACCGGCACCTCGCTGACCGCGGACAGCGACCCGGCGGGGCCGGTATCGGCGGCGGGGCCGTCGGTGGCGAATTCCTCGAACGACGGCGGGGCGTCGCTCTCGATCATCGCGCCGCTCTCGTGGCCCTCGATCGGTTCGCCGGGTTCGGACATTGGAGTCTCCATCATGCGTTCATCCATTGGCGGATCACGGCGGTCGCCTCCGGCGTATTGGCGGCGACCATGTCGCCGATCTTGCGCAGGTGCGACGCCTTAATCTGGCCATCGACATTGTTGAGCTGGACATCATGGTCGAGCAGGGGGACGTCGGGACGATTGCCCTGCATCGATTCCAGTTGCTTGAGCGCCTCCGGGTCGCCCTCGGCGGCCTGCTGCGCGATCGCCAGCATGTCGGCATTCTGATCGCTGGGCAGCATCGGTGGACCAACTTCGCCCTCGGTCTCCTTGTTGGCGCGCGAGCGGAGCATGCGCAGCACGATCAGGCCGATGACACCGACCAGCAGGATCTTGAGCAGCCCGACCACCTGATCTGAGGTGAAGAAGCTGTACCAGGCGGCCTGCGCGTCGGCGGGTTCGGCCGGCGTGGCAAAGGCGAGGCTTTCGACCACCACACTGTCGCCGCGCTCGGTATCGATGCCGACTGCATTCTCGACCAGCCGGGTCAGCTGTTGCTTGCGCGCTTCGGGCAGGCCCTGAGCGCCGCCATCGACCGTGACCGCGACCGACAGCCGCGTAAGCTTGCCGGGTTCGCGCGTCACGACGCTGCGGGTCGCGCTGTTGGCATAGGTCACGTCTTCCGACGTTTCCTTGCGCGCCTGTTGCCGCGTGTCGCCGCCATTGGCCCCGACCGGCTGCTGCTGCGCTTCGGGCAGCTGATTGCCGACGGTCGCGGCCTGTTCGCCGCTATTCTCGTTGGTCTGGTCGTCGCTTTCGACCGTCACCTGGCGCGCAATGACCTGCTTGTCGGGGTCGTAGACGTTCGATTCCTCGCGCGTCGCATCGCGGTCGATCTGCGCCGCCACTTCGGCGCGGACCTTGCCCTGGCCGACAATCGGTTCGAGCAGCGCGACAATCTCCTCGCGCATCTTTGCTTCGATCTGCGACTGGCGTTCGTCGATGCTGCCACCGCCTGCCGCGCCCTGTTCGCCGGCCCGGGCGAGCAGCGCGCCCGACTGGTCGACGATCGACACCGATTCCGGCGAGAGCTCAGGCACTGCGGAGGAGACGAGGTAGCGGATTGCCTGGATCGTTTCGGCGGGCAGGCGACCCTTGGTCTTGACGGTAACCGATGCGGTGGCGGGGCGTGCTTCGGCGGCGAACATCGCGCGTTCGGGCATCACGATGTGCACGCGCGCGCCCGATACGGCGTCGAGGCTCTGGATCGATCGGACCAGTTCGCCTTCGATCGCGCGGGTTTCGTTCATCTTGGCGCGGCTGGCGGACACGCCGAAGGGCTGTTCCTCGTCGAGCACGTCATAGCCGATCTTGCCGCCCAGCTTCTCGCCGGCCATCGCCATGCGCAGCTCAGCCAGCTTGTCGACCGGAGCCATGACGGCGGTGCCGTCGGCGGACAATTCGAACGGCACGTTCTGCGACTTGAGCTTTTCGGAGATCGCAGCCGCCGCCGACGGATCGAGGTCGGTGTAGAGGAAGCCCATCGTGGTGTTCTCACCACGCAGCGCGACCATCGCCAGCGCCGCCATGATCAATGCCGCGACGCCGCCCATGATGATGAGCCGTTTGGCCCCCAATTGTGCGATCAGCCCTTTAACCTGCTCCAAGCGGCACCCTATCAACCAGCCGGAACTGCATGTTCCTCAGGTCAATTATAGATGGCGGCGGCGCGGCAGGTTTTGCCGGTGGGAAAAAATTGCCGAGTGGATTTCTGTGGCACCGGTCCGCTCCCACACGCGCACATCCAGCGACAGCATCCTATGGGTGGCCGGGTGGGGGAGCGGGCGGAGCAGCCCAAGGCTCCGGCGATGCGACCCATCGACGGACAGGCTGCGGAGGGCGGTGCCGCGCCGATCGAGCCTGCTGGATCGCAAATAAAAAGCGCCCCCGGACGGGGGAAGTCCGGGGGCGCCGATTGCGGCGGCGGCCGGGCAGGGGAGCCGAGCCGTCCGACACGCTATTGATAGAGGATCAGTCAGCCGGACCGTCGCCAACCGGAAAAAGATTGTTGAGTTCGCGCAGCACCGCATCCTCGCGCATGGCGCGGTCAAGTGTCAGGCCGCCTTCGTCCCATTCGATCCGCGCGTCGCCGCTGGCCAGTGAGGGGTCATGGGTGACATGCAGGTTCAGGCGGCGGCGGTCATTGGCCTGGCGCGCGGCGATGCGTTCCTCGATCTGTTCGGCCATATCGGGGTGGACGCGCACCACCAGTTCGGTGCCGCGCGCCACCTGCGCCAGTGCCCGCCCGATCGCATCGTCGATCGCTTGGGCAGGAGAAGCGAGCAGCGGATGGCCGGCAAGATGCTGCGCTACCGCGAGCACCAGCTCGGCCGCTTCGCGGGCCGTGTCGGCGCGGAAATCTGCGCGCTCCTCGACCATGCCCTCGACCCCGGCGTGGAGCGCATCCATGGCCGCGAGCAGGGCATTGTCGCGATCCGACCGGGCCGCATCGAGCCCGGCCTGAAACGCATCGGCGCGGGCGCGGGCCAACTCCTCATTCTGCATCTTGCGCAGGTGCGCCAATTCATCCTCGAGGGCCTCGACCTTGATGACGAGCGAGATCGTATCCTCATGGTCGACGGTGCGGTTCGCTTCGCGCGCAGTGAATACGCGGTCAAAGCCGAACGGCTTGGTGCTGAACGATAGGTCCATGTGCCGTCCCCTAGATGATCATCGTTTCGTCGCTCTTGGGATCGACCAGCACGATCTCCCCCATATCGGCGAGGTTCTTGGCAAGGCGGACGAGTGCGGACTGCGCCTCTTCGCAATCGCGGGCGCGGACCGGGCCCATCGACGCCATATCCTCGCGCAGCAGCTTGGCCGAGCGTTCGGTCATCGTGGAGAAGAACAGCGAGCGGATATTCTCCGGCGCGCCCTTCAGCGCCAGCGCCATCTGGCGTTTGTCGGCCTGACGGACGATGACCGCGATCGATGCCGGCAGCAGGCCGCCCAGATCCTCGAAGGTGAACATGAGTGAGCGGATGCGGTCGGCGGCATCGGGCGAGCGGGAGTCGAGCGCGGACAGCATGCTTTCCTCGGTCGAGCGGTCCATCGCGTTGAAGATTTCGGCCATCGCCTCGTGTGGATCGCGGCGCTGGGCGCGGGCGAAATTGGCCATGAACTCGGTTCTCAGCGTCGCTTCGACCTGTGCCAGCACCTCTTTCTGCACGGTTTCCATCCGCAGCATCCGCTGTACCACATCGACCGCAATGTCGCGGGGCAGCGCGCCGAGCACGCGTGCGGCATGGTCGGACCTGAGCTTGGACAGGATCACGGCAATTGTCTGGGGATATTCGTTGCGCAGATAGCCGGCGAGCACGCCTTCGTTGACGTTGGACAGCTTGTCCCACATCGTCCGGCCCGACGGACCGCGGATATCCTCCATGATCTCCTTGACGCGGTCGGCGTCCAACACGCTGTTGAGCAGCCGCTCGGTCGTCTCGTAAGAGCCGTGGCACGAGCTCATCGACGACATTTCGACCTGGAACTGGTTGAGCAGATATTCGATCAGGCTCGACGGGATCCGCCCGAGCTGCGACATGCTCTGCGACAACTCCTTCACCTCGTCGATCGACAGCTGCTCCCAGATCGGGGCGCCATGCTCCTGGCCCAGCGCGAGCATCAGTGCCGCAGCACGCTCCCGCTGGTTCAGCCGCTTAAATTCTGGCGGTTCCGCGACCGGAGTCATCATCATCATCTAGTTCCCCTGCATTTATTCGTGGTTAACCCGTCGGTTTCGCGCACGATCCTCCTATTATGGACAGGAAAGGGGGATCCCGGTCGCGTGAGGACAGGATCATGAACATCAATTCGGGATTGGCGGGACTGACCCTGCTGGGTGCCGATACGAGCTGGTATTCGACCTCGGGCGCGGGCCTGACGGTGGAAAGCAAGGCCGTGCGCGAGGCCAAGGCTCAGTTCACCCTGCCCGAAACCACACCCCCCTGGCGTGAGGCCGGATCCACCGGATCGATCTCGACCCAGATCGCCACGATCCGCCGCCTCGCCACCATCATCGACAAGCCGCTGACCGGCGTGCGCGCGCTGCCGACCGACGTGCAGTCGGCGTTCACCACGTGGAAGGCGCTCGACCGGCTCAATGTCCTTGCCACGACGGCGGCGAAGCCCGGCCTGTCGACCACCGAACGCGGGCAGCTCGCCGCGACCTTCGCCAAGGGTCTCGCCGACCTTCAGACCTATATGGGCACCGCGCCGTCCGACAAGCTGGAGCTGTCCTTCGGGCAGCCGGTGCGCCGGGCCGAGAGCACGGTCGTCGCGCCGGGCACGGGCGGCTTGACGGTCAGCGTGTCGGGTAAAGGCGTTGTCGCCAAGCGCGACGAAGTGCTGTCGCAAATGTCGGGCACCGAACGGTTCCGGGTCACGCTGGAGCGCGGCAGCAGCGTCGATACGGTCGTGATCGACCTTGGCTCGTTGCCCGAGCCACCGACGCTCGACAGCGTGGCGAACCTGGTCAATCAGGCGATCGCCAATATCCCGATGCGCGATGCAGGGGGCAACATCGTGCTCAACAGCGACGGGACGCCCGCGCCCAAGTGGAAAGTGAATTTCGAGCCCAAAAAGACCGAAGAAGATGGCTGGACGATGGGCATCAACCGCCAGGGCCTGGAGAGCGTGTCGATCGATCAGGTCGACGCCCCCGACGCGCTGATCGTCGCGACCGGGCGCACCGGCCTTGAAACGCCGACTGCCGCGCGGGTGCTGCGTATCGACGATCCCGAAGCGGCGATGACCAACAAGACGCTCACCACGATCGAGGCCAAGGACCGGCTGACGACCAAGGCGGTGGCGACCACCACCGATGCGGTCGCGACCGACGCCGATGGCTTTGCCTATGTCGTCGGAACGGCGTCGGGCGATCTCGATGAGCTCCGCGCCGCGGGCACGCAGGACCTCTATCTCACCAAGATGGACAGCGTCGGCAATGTCGTGTGGCAACGCGCGCTGGGTGCCGCCGACAGCGCGTCGGGTGCCGCCGTCACCGTTGCCGAGAATGGCGACATCGTCGTTGCCGGGACGGTGTCGGGCAGTTTCAACGGGACCAGCGCGGACGCCGACATGCTCGTCGCCCGCTATGCCAACAATGGCGACGAGATGTTCGCCAGCCGCATTCGCTCAGCCGGAGAGGATCGCGCAACCAGCATCGCCATTGCCGATGATGGCGCAATTCTGGTCGGCGGGCGCGCGGGGCAGGGCGGGGGTGACGCATTCGTCGCCCGGCTCAGCGGCACGGGAGCGGTGACACAGCGGGTCAAGCTGCCTGGTGCGGGCGATGAAAGTATCACCGCCATGGCGATGACCGCCGATGGTCGCCTCGCCGCGCTGACCAAGGAGGGTGCGACGTCGAAACTGCGCTTCCTCGATCCGGCCAGCCCCGGGACGGTGCTCGATACGATCGACCTCGGCACTGCCGATGCACGCGCGATCGCCATGGCGCCCGACGGATCGATCGCCATCGGCGGAACCACGCTCTCGGCGCTGCCCGGAACCCAGGTCAACGGCATCACCGGCGGCCGTGACGGGTTCGTGGCGCGGCTCGCGGCGGACGGTACCGGCATGGCGGTCACCTATCTCGGCACCGGCGGGAATGAGCAGGTCGACAGCCTCGCTTTCAGTAACGGCAAGCTCTATGTCGGCGGTCGCACGACGGGCGACTTTGGCGGGACACGCAGCGGTCCCACCGATGGCTTCGTCGCGCGGATCGATCCGGCCAGCGGCGGTGTCGAGAAGGTCGCGCAATTTGGCCAGCCAACCCTGCGCACCGAGCCGGTGCGCGTCGCCGCGTCGGACGGCGGGTCGAGCAAGGTCGATGCGCTCGGCCTTGGTCGCGGCGTTGTGACGCCCGACGGCTCGCTACGCCTGACCACCGGGTCGAGCTTGCGCGAAGGCGACAGCTTCCAGATGCGCGTCGCCGGCGGCGTGGTCCGCACGATCACGATCGCAAAGGAAGAGACGCTCGCCAGCCTGGCCGACAAGGTACGCAAGATCACCGGATCGAAAGCGCTGGTGACCACGCCCAAGAAAGACGATGGCGCAATGCTGCGCGTGGCGCCCAAGGCGGGGATCGACATCGAGTTCATCGCCGGCCCGAACGGCCGTGATGCGCTGGAAAAGCTGGGTCTGCCGGCCGCGCGCGTCTCCGGCATGGACCCGATCGACAAGAATGCGCCCCGGGTCCGTCCGGGCGGCAGTTTCGGACTGGGCCTCAATCCGGCGCTTTCGATCGTCGACCAGAAGGCGGCCACGGCAACGCTCGCCAAACTGAAATCCGCGCTGTCGATTGCCCAGACCGGTTATCGCTCGCTTTACTGGGATGACGGCAAGCAGGCACTGGTCGAAGGCGCGCGCGGGGGCGGAAGCACCGCGCGCGAACAAGCCCAGATTGCCAATTATCAAGCTGCGCTCACCCGCCTCACATCCGGCCCTTCGACATCCATAGGGTTCTGACATCATGAGTGATCTGATCGGCGGCATTGCCCGCAACATGAAGCATCTCTCGGAACGCCAGCGCGTCATCTCCGAGAATATCGCCAACAGCGAAACGCCGGGGTTCAAGGCGCGCGATGTGCGCGCACCCGACTTCAGCGACCTGATCAACACCGGCAACAGCAGCGCATCGATCGCGCGGCCGCGGGTTCAGCTGACCGGCAGCATGGCAGCACTCGGCGCGCGCGCGCCGATCTCGGCGGGCAGCGTGATGCTCGACGCGGATACGAGCGAGACGAAGCCCGACGGCAACAATGTCACGCTCGAAGATCAGCTGCTCAAGATGGGCCAGATCCAGGCGGACTTCGCCGCGATGACCAGCCTCTATCGCAAGAGCCAGGGGCTGATGCAGTCGGCGCTCGGCCGCAAGGGCGGCGGCTGACGCGACGCAGAGCGCATGCAAAAAAAGGGGGCGTCCCGGCCGGGACGCCCCCTTTTTTGTTGGCGCACGCTGCGTCAGGCCGCCTTGCGCAATTGCGGCGTGACATCGTCGAGCGCGAACCGCTCGGTCAGCCGGGCCAGCGCGCGTGCCTCGTCCGACAGCGCGCGTGCGGCAGCATTGCTCTCCTCGACCATCGCCGCATTCTGCTGCGTGAAGTCGTTGAGCGTCGCGAAGGCAGCACTGACCTCACTCAGCGCGCCGGCGTGCGAGCCGTAGTCCTCGGCCAGTCCGGTCAATAGCTGGTGGACACCTTCGACCACCTGCTCAATGCCGTTCAGCGCGCCATCGACCTGGCCGATTGCCGTCACCGCATTGGCGACCTGATCCTGGGTCGAGGTCAGCTGCTCGCGCGCACGCTTGGCTTCCTCTTCGGAGCGCATGGCCAGCTGGCCGACCAGATCGGCGACCACGGCGAAGCCACGCCCTGCCTCGCCAGCGCGACCGGCCTCGACCGCAGCGTTCATCGCCAGAACGCGGGTTTGGAACGCGATCTTGTCGAGTCCTTCGATCACCGCGTCGATCCCGGCCGCGCTTTGCGCGACCTGTTCCATGCGCTGGACCGCATCATCGGTGACGCCGCGACCGCGACGGACGCTGGTGATGGCCTCATCGGCGCGTGCGACGGTTTCGCGAACCGTGCCGTTCCCGTCGTTCAGCCGTGCATCGATCTGCCCGATCGCGGCCGATGCTTCGTCGATCCGCGCGCTGGTCCGCTCGCTGCGGGCGGCAAGATCTCCGGCTGCATGGGCAATCTGGCTTGAGTTGTTTTCGAGCTGCGAAGCGCCGCCCGACACCGCCTGAACCAGTACGCGCAGCGATTCGACCGCTTCGTTGAAATGCGCCTGAATGGCCGCATAGCCGCTCGGCATCGTGCCGGTGATGCGATGGTGCAACTCGCCGCGGCTCAATCCTTCCAGCCCGTGTGCCAGCGCGGTCGATGCGCTCTCCAGCTCGCGCATCCGCTGCTCACGCTCGGCCGCGATTGCGGCTTCGGTTGTGCGCTGCGCAGCATCCTTCTCGGCGATGGCGTCGAGCAAGGCGACGACGCGCGCGGAGATGAAGACGAGTGCCCCGGCCTCGCCGAGCAGGATCACTGCGTGCAGCACGATCCGCATTAGGGACGCGTCGCCAAGAAATACCCAGTCCGGAATCGCCATGCCGAGCAGCAGATGATGGACCGCGACCACGCCTGTCGCGCCAATGATCGCGCGCCAGTCGCATAGCACCGCCGTGATTGCCAGCGCGGCAAAGAATGTCATGTGCAGATCGACCTGCCACGCCATGCCGCGAAATGCGCAAAGCATGACCGCCGGAATCGCGACCAGTGTCATGCTCGCGGCGATACGCGCAGTGCTGTCGATCTCACCGCGCCGCCACAGCCAGGTGGGGTAGGCAAGCAAAGCGGCGAGGGCGAGCGCAACGGTCATGATGCCGTCCGCGCCGGTCACCAGCATCCCGGCGAGCACCGCGAGCGACAATGTTCCGGCCACTCCCATGACGAGCGTCAGCCCTGTTTTGCGGATGCCGTCGAGCGTCAACTCACTCATTCCAACTCTGCCTTCCGGTACAACTTTGCGGTCGTGCGGCGATTATGATTGCGCCGTGTCGCCCGCTTTCGCGAACCACGGCGTCGCGGTTGCCGATAACGACCAATGATCCAGGCAATGGCCCCTTGCCGATCAGTCCCGCGTCGGCGCGCGTGATCCAGTCGATCATCTCGGCCTGCCGGGCCGGGACGATCGGCGCGATCAGCATCGCCCCGTCCGGCGGGGGCATGATCGATGCCCCCACCGGTACTGCCAGTGGCACCGCCACCGCGAGGGCGAGCCCTGCCCTCAAAAGCTTGCGTTGACCGAGATCGGGACGGCCGCCCCGGCAAAGGCCATTCCGCCCGATGCGCCATAGGCGCCGCTACCGCTGCCGCGTCGGCGGCGGGCGTCGGCGGCAATTTCCGCCATCATCTCGTCCGACAGGTCGATCTGACGCTTGAGCGCCGCGCCATTGGCGGAGCAGATGTCGCGCAGCCGCGCGGCGAGTTCGGCCAGTTCGGCACGCACATCCGGGTCGAGCGCATCGCGCCAGTCGGGGCTGGTGCGGTCGAGCCGTGCCACTTCATGGTCGACCGCGCCGACCAGCCGTATCTTGGCCTGCACCAGCCCCGCGATCTCGCCGCGACGGCCCTGTGCCAACAGCATCGTTTCTTCCTCGCTGATCGACGCCAGCGACCGGAACAGGTCGAGAAGTTCAGTTTCCATGTGGGTTGCCCCCCTGAAGCTTAATGATCTGGTCCATCACGGCCGGGGCCAGGCCGATGCCGCCCTTTGCCGCGATGGCGGTGCCAAGGTTTTCGGCGAGCACGCCGCGAAACATCTGTTCGCCATGGCCGCCGGAAAACTCGCCCTCCTCGACGCTCTCCAGCATCAACTGGGTCATCTGGCCGATGAAGGTCGCCTCGAACGCTTGCGCGGTTTCCTTGCTCTTGGGCGTCGGAATGCTCGGCGCAGCGCCAGTGGTCGCGGCGGCGGGGGTGGAAAGGGGGCTCATCACTGCACCTCGATATCGGCCTGGAGCGCGCCGGCGCTCTTCACGGCCTGAAGAATGGTGATCAGGTCGCGCGGGCTGACGCCCAGCGCGTTGAGGCCGGCGACCAGCGAGGCGAGCGAGGTTTCGCCGCCGAGCGTGCCAAGCGAGCGGCCGGTGCCGTCATCGACCGTCACCTGGGTCCGGGGCACGACCTGGGTCTGGCCCTGCGACAGCGGCGCAGGCTGCGACACCTGCGGCGATTCCGCGACGCTGATGGTCAGCCCCCCCTGCGCGATCGCGACTGGGCTGATCCGGACATTTGCGCCCATCACCACCGTGCCCGATGCTTCGTTGACGATCACCTTGGCGGGCTGATCGACCGTGACGGGCAGGTTTTCGATCCGGGCGACCAGATCGACGACCGATCCCGGGAAGCCGGGTCCGGGCTTGAGTTGGACCGTAGCCGGGTCGAGCACCTCGGCGGTTCCGGCAAAGGTCGAATTGATGACGCCCGCGATCATATTGGCGGTGGTGAAATCGGGGTTCTTCAGCGCCAGCTTCAGGCTCGTTTGCCGCGGGTGAGCGTGCTGCCGACGCGCCCGATCACCTGGCCCTGCGCCACGGCATAAATTTCGCCATCCAGAGCGCGCAGCGAGGACGCGATCAGCGTCCCGCCCTGCAGGCTGGTGGCATCGCCGATCGCCGACACCGTCACATCGATGCGCGATCCGGAACGGGCGAAGGGCGGCATGGTCGCGGTGATCGAGACGGCGGCGACATTCATCGTCTTGAGCTGCGACCCGCGCACATTGACGCCCATGCGCTCCAGCATCGCCTGCATCGATTCCTCGGTGAAGGGCGTGTTGCGCGTGCGATCACCGGTACCGGCAAGGCCGACGACGAGACCATATCCGACCAACTGGTTGGGTCGGACATTCTCGATGTCGACGATGTCCTTGATGCGATGCGCGCTGTTTGCCGCGGCGGTGCCGGGCAGCGCCAGGACCAGAGCCAGCAGCAGGAACCTCAAAATGTGCATAAACCTGTCCATCGTCTCCGGAACGCCGTTAATCTTCTTATAGAAAGAAGAAGGCCGTTCCGGTCTTGGCGGAGAAGAGAAGCAGTGCGGATCGAGGGCGTTCCGATGCCGGTGCAGATGGTGCTCAACGCACTGTCCAAATCCGACGCCGCCCTGCGCCTGGCTGTCCCGAAAATGGAGATGCCCGAAGCGCCGCGACAGGGGCAGCAGGCCGCCCCGACACTGCAGGCCGCGACCACGGTGCATGTGCTGCTCGCCGCCGCGACCGCGCTGGAAACGCCCAAGGACAAGCGCCGGCGTGAGGCACGCCCGGCGGCGCGCGGGCTCGAGATCCTCGAACAGCTGCACGCCGCCCAGGTCAAGGGATTGCCCGACGCGGCAGCGCTCGACGCGCTGTCGCAATGGGCCGCATTGTTCGAAATGCCGGACGATCCCGAGCTTGCCGACATCGCGCGCGACATCGAATTGCGCGTGCGGGTCGAACTGGCCAAGCACGACCGCACGGTCTGATTACGATCCTGAATGGAGATGGTTAACGGCGCGGAGCGGCGGTTTTGCCGGTCCGGCGCATGTTGAACCCGCGTTTACTGCTCTGCGCGCGCCAGTTTCATCACGTAGCTGATGACCTCTGCCACCGCCTGATAATGTTCCAGCGGGATCGGGTGATCGATCTCGGCGCTGGCGTGCAGCGCGCGGGCGAGCGGGCGGTTTTCGACCAGTGGTACGCCATTGGCGGTCGCGATCTCGCGGATCTTCAGCGCGATCGCATCGGTACCCTTGGCCACCACGATCGGCGCATTCATCGCGCCATGGTCGTATTTCAGTGCGACCGCATAGTGGGTCGGGTTGGTGATCACGACCGTCGCCGAGGGCACCGCCTGCATCATCCGCTGGCGTGAGCGCTTCATACCAATCTGGCGCATCTTGCCCTTGATCTTGGGGTCGCCCTCCTGCTCCTTGTGCTCGTCCTTCATGTCCTTGAGCGACATCATGTTCTTCTTCGTCCAGCTGTAGCGCTGGTAGATGAAGTCGACCGCAGCGATCAGCGCGACGAGCACCACGACGATGGTCAGCACGCTCATGATCATCTGTTGCGACAGGTCGGCGATGGTGGTCGGGCCAACGCCGACCATGTTCTCGAATCCGGGCAGAAACGGCCACAGGATGATCGTCCCGATCGTCGCGACCACGATCAGCTTGGCCAGGGTCTTGGCGAATTCGAACAGGCCCTGCGCGCCGAACATGCGCTTGAAGCCCGACACCGGATTGATCTTGGTGAATTTGGGCGCGATGCGGCTGAAACTGATCATCGGCCGCCCCTGGGCAAAGCCGCCGAGCAGCGCGCAGCCGAACAAGGCGCCGAGCACCGGCAGTAGCGCCGCGGCCAGCTCGCCGAGGATGAAGCCGCCGAATATCTGCGCTCCGTCGGGGCGGAACATGAAATCGTCCGCCCGACCCCAGATGCGGGCGAGCGAGCCAGCGAGTGACGAGGCTGCATGCGCACCAAGGCCGCCGGTGACGATGATCAATCCGACAAACATCGCCGCCTGACGCATCTCCGGCGCCATCGGCACATCGCCCTTCTTGCGCGCATCCTCGATGCGCTTTTCGGACGGGGCAAATGTTTTGGAGTCTTTGTCCTGCGTGTCATCGGCCATTGCGTCAGCTCCAGCCCATGTTCATCCACGTCGCGATGCTGTTCGCGAAGGTGACGAGCGTCGCCCCCAGCGTCGCCGCGGTGATGGTGACACCCAGCAGCAGGTTGAGCGGCTGGGCGATGAAAAAGACCTGCAGTGCCGGTGCGACGCGCGCGACCAGGCCGAGGACCGTGTTGAAGACGATGCCATAGACCAGCAGCGGCGCGGCGAGCGATACGCCGAGCGCGAGCGAATTGCCCGCGACCTTCACCGCCAGCTGGGCGAAGTCATGGCTGTTGGGCACGACGCCTACCGGGAACAGACCATAGGATTTGATCACCGCGCCGAGCCAGAGATGGTGGACCGCCATGGCGAAACACACGACCGCTGCGGCGACGCCGACGAATTTGGACAGGATCGGTGCCTGGCCCGACTGGGCAGGATCGAACACCATGGCGGAGGTGAGGCCGATCTGAAGGCTGATCAGCGACCCGGCGATCGAGATCGCCTGATACATGATCCGCATGATCAGGCCGAGCCCGATCCCGACAAGCAGCTCCGCGACGAGGATCGCGGCGAGCTGAAGGTCGGTGACATCAGCCATCGGGATCACCTTGGCCGACAGAAAGCTCCACAGGCCCAGCGTCATGCCAAACCCGGCGAACAAGCGGATCTGCGCGGGGACCGCGTCTTCGGAGAAGACCGGCAACAGCATCAGCACCGACCCGACCCGTGCAAACAGGATCAGAAAGGCGGTAGCATGCAGCGGCAGGTCTTCGATCATTGGATGGTCAGCCGCCCTGGACGATCTTGTCGCTGAGCACGCGCATGAAGTCGCCGAGTGCGGAACCGATCATCGGAAAGCTGAGCAACAGCGTGATCCCCATGATGATGATCTTGGGTACAAAGGTCAGCGTCTGTTCCTGAATCTGCGTCAGCGCCTGAAGCAGGCCAATCGCGACGCCGGTGAACAGCGCGGCGAACAGCAGCGGCCCGGCGACAGTGAGCGTCAGGATCAGCGCGGCGCGACCGATTTCGATGGCGGAATTTGCATCCATCGCTCCGGCCTAGATCTGCATCCGCATGATTTCGGAATAGGCGTTGACCACGCGGTCGCGCACGGCGACGACGGTGTCGAGCGCGACTTCAGCCGCGCCCATGGCGGTCACCACGTCGATCAGGTCGCCCTTGCCGGCGATCTGGCGCGTGGACGCGGTTTCAGCGGCCTTCAGGCTCGACGAGGCTTCGCCGACCATGCCCTGGACCAGCTGGCCGAAGCCGCCGGCAACCGGCGCGTCGGTGCCGCCGGGGCCGCCGATACCGGGACCGCGCGACAGCGGCGAAACGCCGGCGGCGCGGCCATAGGCAGTGGCGGCGTCAAATGCTCCGATGGACATGGATGCTTCCCTTATTTCAGCAGGTCGATGGTGCGCATCGTCATGCCCTTGGCGGCTTCGATGGCGCTGAGATTGGCTTCGTAGGAGCGCTGTGCGGCCTTGAGGTCGGCGGTCTCGACCAGGCCGTTGACGTTGGGCATGTTCACATAGCCGCGCGCATCGGCAGCGGGGTTGCCCGGCTGATAGACGCGCTGGAATGCGGACTTGTCGGTGGCGACGCCCTTGACCGAAACCTTGGTCGCGCCGGTCGCGCGATCCACTTCGGCGGCAAAAGTTGCGACCCGACGGCGATAGGGGTCGCCGCCCGGCGTCTGCGACACCGAGCTCTGGTTGGCTAGGTTTTCCGCAATCACGCGCATCCGCAACGACTGGGCACGCAGGCCCGAGGCGGAGACCGAGACGGCACTTTTGAGGTCCATGATCCCAAATCCGGCGCGGCGGGCAGGAATTGCCCCCGACAGCTTTCTTATAGGCAAGTTTTTCCGGGTCGGTCGGACCGGGGGCAAATTCTGCCCCCTATAAACACGGTATGACGACCACGCAGGGGAACGCCGTGCTCAACGATATCATGGTCGAACTGTCGATCGTGCTGGGGTCCACGCGACTGCCGATCCGCCAGGTGCTCAAGATGAGCCGCGGCGCGATTGTCGCGCTCGACAGCACCGACGCCGATCCGACGCTGATCTATGTCAACGACACGCTGGTCGCCAAGGGCCGCGTGATCGTGAGCGGCGAGCATATGTCGATCGAAATCTCCGAAGTCCTGCCCGCGAGTGCGGTGGCATGACGATCCTTGCCCTGTTGCGCATGTTCGGTGCGCTCGCGATCGTGCTCGGCCTGCTGGCCGGTGCGTTGTGGGCGGTGCGACGGTTCGACATCCGCCTGCCTGGACGGCTGGGTGCGGGCGGCCCGCCGGACAAGCGGCTCGAAGTGGTCGAGCGGCTGACCGTCGACCCGAAGCGTTCACTGCTGCTCGTGCGCCGTGACAATGTCGAACATCTTGTGCTGATGGCACCCGAAGGGAATGTCGTGCTGCATGAGGCACGCACCGACACGCCGGCGCTGCGCCTGATCGATACGCCCGCGTCCAAGCCGGCTCCCGCCTTTGCCGCACTGGTCGAACCCGATCCGGTCGCGATGTTCGACGCCGCGCGCGATGGTGGCGACGCAGCCGGATCCACCGCATTCCTCAGCAACCTCGAGCGCGTCCACAGCTTCGCCAATGCGCGGATCGCGCGTCATGCCTAAGCTGCTGCGTTATGGCCTGACCGCGATCCTGTTGCTCGCCCCCGCGACTGCTGCGGCTGCAGCTGGCGGCGACGGGGCAGGGGGATCGGCGCTGGAAGCGGTCAGCGGGTCGCTGAGCGGCAAGGCGATCGGCATGGTCGCGCTGTTGACCGTGCTCAGCCTTGCGCCCGGCATCCTGATGACGGTGACGTCGTTCACCCGCATCGTCGTCGCCCTGTCGCTGCTGCGCACCGGCCTTGGCGCACAGGGCGTGCCGCCTAACCCGGTGATCATCGGCCTGGCGCTGTTCCTGTCGATGTTCGTGATGACGCCGACGCTGGAGGCAGCATGGACCGCCGGGATCAAGCCCTATACCGAAGGCAAGATCAGCGAGGATGTTGCGTTCGAAAAGACCGCCGCGCCGTTCCGCAAATTCATGCTGAGCCAGGTGCGCGACGATGATATCGCGCTGTTCAACGGCCTTGCCGCCGAACCCGCCAAGACCCGCGCCGAAGTGCCGCTGGGGACACTGATCCCCGCCTTCATGATCTCGGAGCTGCGTCGCGCATTCGAAATCGGCTTTCTGCTGCTGCTGCCGTTCCTGGTGATCGACCTCGCCGTATCGGCGGTGCTGATGGCGATGGGTATGATGATGCTGCCACCGACGACGATCGCCTTGCCATGCAAGATCATCTTCTTCGTGCTGGTCGACGGCTGGGCGCTGGTGGCAGGCAGCCTGATCCGAAGTTTCGGGACCGGGTAGGCTAGTCGCGACGACCGAAGCGGCTTGCAGGATCGATCAGCCACGCCGACAGAGCTTCAAAGCGCAGCGGCGTCAGAAACTGCAATCCCGCCGCACCCTCACGCTGCCAGCGAACGGCAGCATTGACGGTCCCGAGCTGCGGTACATGCACTGCCAGCGTCCCTTGCGTCAGCGTGCGGTTGAGTCCATCGACTCGCATCCCGCGCTGATTGATGTCGCGCAGCGTCGCGGCCATGCGCCGGCCGTCGCATGTTAGCAGCACCCCGCATTCCGCATCGAGCCGGGGCAGTCGGTTGTGCCAGCCCTGCTTGCAAGGGGCCGGTTTGAGAATGACTTCGGCCGGAACCCTGGACAGGAAGCGCAGGCCGCATGCCCCGCCCTGCGACCAGGCGATCTCCGCGTCGAGCAAAGGGGCGCCGCGCAGTTCGAGCTGGACCTTGTCACCGCGCGACAGCGCAACGGGGCATTCGACCCGAGCGCCGCTCTCCGAAATGTTGCGGACGCGGCACACGACGTCGCCATGCGGCGTCACGAGACGGCCGACGAGCAGGGTTGTGACCAGCCGCGTTTCGCCACCGCTACGCCGGTCGCCCGACCCGGTCGGTGCGCTGTCCCAGCGTTCGGGGTGGTCGCTATACATCAGGCTGGCTCTGCCTTGGTGATCGCCACCTTGCGCACCTTGTCTGGCCCGATCGCTTCGCGCGCGGCTTCGATCACCACGCGGCGGAAATTGTCGAGGTCGGGCAGCATCCCGTCATTGCCGGCCGCCAGCGGCACCTTGAAAGTGCGCAGGTTGATTGCATGCTGCAGGAACGGCAGGCGCGCGGTCACGGCATCGACCTGGCTCTCATCGACCTCCAGCTGGATTTCAAACGTCGCATAGCCGGACAGCTTGCCGTCCTTGAGCACCAGCGGTGCGGTCATCGGGGGCACAGTGACGAACTTGCCGGGTTCCTCCTCAACCGGCTCGGGCTTTGCGGTGGTCGCGCCCGCCGGGGTGCCCAGGAAGAAGTTGGTCGCATAGCCGCTGCCGGCTCCGATGGCGCCGCCCGTGATCAGCAATATGATGGGGAACAGGATCTTCTTCATGGTCCTCGGCTCACAGCTTGAAGCTTGAATCGGCGGGCGTGGCGGGGGATTCGCCCTTGACGATGATCGTGATGCGACGGTTTTCCGCCCGGTCGGGTTCGCCGGGATAGAGTGGCTGGCTCGCGCCGCGCGCCATCACGCCGGCGATGCGGTCGGCGGTGATGCCTCCGCCCAGCAGCGTCGATCGCGCGGCCAGCGCGCGCTCGCCCGAAAGCCGCCAATTGGCTTCGTTGTCCCCGCCTGCACCATCGGTATGGCCCTCGATCGTCAGGCGGGCACCCGACCGGGCGAGCTTTTCCGCCACGGTGTTCAGCTGGCGACGGGCCAGGTCGTTGAGTTGCGCGGTGCCGGGCCGGAACATGGGCTGACGGACGCTGTCCATCAGCGTGATGCGCAGACCATCCTCGTCGGATTCCACCTTTTGCTGCGCACTTGCATCGCTGGTGATCGCGTCGAGCGAAACACGCAGCTCCTGTGCCAGGACGCGCAAGGTCGCGTCAGGGATCGTCGCCGATCCCCCGCGGGCGGTGCCGACACTCTGTGCGTCCATCGCGGGCACGCCTTTCGCCTGCGCCTGATCGGCATTCTTGGCGCGACCATGACCGCCCGAACCCGCTTGCGCGCCGCCCGCAGCATTGCCCGCTGCACCCACCATCGGCGGGCCGGGCGAGAAATACTCGGCGAGCCCCTTCAGCGTATCCTTGTCCGGATTGCCGATCAGCCACAGCAGCATGAAGAACGCCATCATCGCGGTTACGAAGTCGGCATAGGCAACCTTCCACGCGCCGCCATGATGGCCACCGACCACCTTCTTGACCTTGCGGATCACGATCGGGCGTGTGTTGGGTGCCTGGCTGGCCATGATCAGTGTGCCGCCTGGAGCGCCGTGTGCAGTCGCTCATGGATCTGGCCCAGGCGCACGGGCGCGATTGCGCTGCGCGTGCAGGCGCCGGCGGCCAGCCGGTCGAGCACGGCTGCGCTCTCCTCGGTGCACTGGACCAGCAGATCGAACGCCTGAAGCTTGTCGAGATAGCGGTCGACGAAGTGCTCATCGCCGACCAGCACCTCGGCCAGTTCCTCGATCAGGGTGCGGACATGGCGCAGCTCGCCTGCGACCGCGCTGTGCAGCACGCCGATCAACGGGTCGGTGCCGGAGGCTGGGGCGTTGTTTTTTTCCATTGCTAACCCCTTTAGAACAGGTCGATTTCGCCGCCATGCGCAGGCATTTTCGGCGGCAGGGTGACGGGCGGCGGCTCCGCGACATAAGTGCATCGGATTTTGCCGTCATAGGGTCGGAACTCGACCTTGCGCGGCTGTGTCCCACCAGTGTCATTGTGGCCGATGGCGATGCCTTCGGTCTGGAGAAAGCGGACGGCAAAGGCCGCATTGGCCGTGCCGATCCCACCGAGCCCTGCGATGATGTTCGCGCCACCATACATGTGCGCGCGCAGTTGCGACCGCTCGGCCCCGGCCTTCATCATGCCGTTGATCAACAGCTCCATCGCGTGCACGCCGTAACGCTGCAGCTCGGTCTGGCTGACCTTGTGGTCCGGGCTGGGTTCGCCGAGCAGGAAATGGTTCATGCCGCCGACCCGCGCCCGCGCATCGTGCAGACAAACGGCAATGCACGACCCCAGCAGGGTCGAAATCACCACATCTGGCTTCCCGATCACGGCGAACTCGCCCTGGATGATCGAAATCTTGCTGGCGGTCGCAACACTCATGAAAGGTCACCGAAGACGCGCTCGATCTTTTCCTTCAGCGCGGCGGGCGCGAAGGGTTTCACGAGGTAATTGTTGACGCCCAATGCCGCCGCCTTCGCCACGACCTCACGGTCGGACGATCCGGTCAGCATGATGAACACGGTTTTGGCGAGCACGGAATCGTTGCGGACCGTTTCCAGGAACTCGAGTCCGTCCATCTCGGGCATGTTATAGTCCGAGATGATCAGATGGACCCGGTCGACGCGCATCGCCGACAGCGCCTCAGGCGCGGTCGCTTTGTCGCGAATGTCCTTGAATCCAAAGTCCTGCAGCGCACGGCGAATCATCGCGCGCATGCTCGTCTGGTCGTCCACGACCATGACTCGGATGGCTGACGCGGCGGGCATTTAACGCTCCTGATACTTGCCGCGCGCGGCGGCGAGGATGGCTCCTGCCATGGCTGACAGGCTGGTTTCGGTTTCTACGGCGCCGATCTGGGCTGCCGCCCGCGGCATACCCCAGACGACACAGTCTTCGCGGCTTTGACCAAAGGTGCGTGCACCCGCATGGCGCATCGCCAGCATGCCATTGGCGCCATCGCTGCCCATGCCGGTCAGGATCGCGGCAACCGCCGACTTGCCCAGCTTGGCGACCGAATCGAACAGCATATCGACCGACGGGCGGTGGCCATTGACCGGGTCGGCCGCGACCAGCTTGATACGGCCGGTCGTGCCGCCGTCGAGCACCATGTGATGCGACCCGCCGGGCGCGATATAGACCGTGCCGCGCTCCAGCCGTGCGCCGTCGGTCGCCTCGACCACCCGAACCGCGCAACCGCGGTCGAGCCGGGCGGCGAAGCTGGCGGTGAAGGCGGCCGGCATATGCTGCACGACCAGCACGGGCGGACAGTCGGTGGGCAGTTCGCCCAGCACGCGGAACAGCGCTTCCACGCCGCCCGTCGATGCGCCGATCGCGATGACGACGTCGCGGAACGGTGCCTGACTCGCCGCCGGAGAGGGGGTCTGGTGCGCCGGAGCGGTGGACGGAAGGCCACGCCGCGCCTGGGAGCGCGCTGCGCCTTTGACGGTCGCGCGCAGCTGCTCTGCACCCAGTGCAAGCTCGACCGGTCCGCCCGAGGGCTTGGCGATGCAGTCGACCGCGCCGAGGCGCAGTGCCTCGATCGTGACTTCCGCACCCGCCGCGGTCAGCGACGAGCACATGACCACCGGCATCGGACGCAGCCGCATGATCCGCTCAAGGAAGGACAGACCGTCCATCCCCGGCATCTCGACGTCGAGCGTCAACACGTCCGGGTTGAGTTCCTTGATCATCTCGCGCGCGGTGTGCGGCTCGGGCGCGGCACCGATCACCTCGATCTCTGGATCGCCGGACAGGATGCGCGTCAGTGCCGCCCGCATCGACGGGCTGTCATCGACGATCAATGCGCGAACGGGCCTCATGCGGCACCGTCCGTGCGCTGATAAATGGTGTTGCCGCAGCTCTTCATGCGCGACACCGCCGGGCCGATCAGCCGCTCGCTGTGACCGATATAGAGGAAGCCGCCCGGTTTGAGCAGATCGACCAGCCGCGCTTCCAGTTCCTCCTTCGCCGCATCGTCGAAATAGATCATGACGTTACGGCAAAAGATCGCGTCATAGCGCTGGCGCATCGGCCACTCGCCGAACAAATTCAGCGGACGCGCCGTCACCAGCGCCCGCGCTGCCTCGGCCATGCGATAGCCGCTGCCTTCGGGCACCATCCATGCCTTGCGATACGCCTCGGGCACGCCATCGACGCCGCTCGCCGGATAAAAACCTTCGGCAGCAGCAGCGACCACCGGCTCGGAGATATCGGTCGCCAGCAGGCGGACGTCGCGGTTACGCATCCATTCCGCTTGGGCACGGTCGGTGCCCATCAGCGTCATCGCCAGCGTGTAGACCTCCTCGCCGCTGGAGCAGCCAGCCGACCACATCCGCACCGGGGCACGGCTGGGATCAGCCTTCAGCTTCGGCATCAGCACGTCGCGCAGATGGTCGAAGTGATGGCTTTCGCGGAAGAAATGCGTGTGGTTGGTCGTCAGCGCCGTCACCAGCAGCCGCAACTCCTCCGCATCATTCTCGGCAAAGGCGATATAGTCCTTGAACGACGCCAGTCTGCGTTCGCGAAGGCGGCGCGACAGGCGCGAATGCACCAGCACCTTCTTCGTCGAGGGCAGGCTGATGCGCGCCTCGGTCATCATGATCCGCGCGATCGCCGCGAACTCGCTGTCGCCGAGCGGCGGGGCGCCGTCGGACAGCAGCGGGCTCATCGGCGCAGGCGCCAGCGACATGCTCATTATGCGGCCAGATCCAGGTGACGGGTGATCGAAAGGGCGTCGAGGTCGAGCAGCAGCACCATCTGTGCGCTGGGCTCGCTGCCGTCGCGCGAACGGGCGTTGATCTGGACCAGGCCAGAAATGACCGAAGCTTCCTGCAGCTCGACATCGGGAGCGGGCTGGATCGCACTTTCCTGAATGGCGACGATGTCATCGACCTCGTCGACCAGGAAGCCGGCCTGCTTGCCCGCGATGTTGACGACCAGCACGCACGAGCGGGCGTGGATTTCGCTCGGGGTCCAGCCCAGTCGGTCGGCAAGGCCGATCACCGGCACCACGGTGCCGCGCAGGTTGGTGACGCCCAGGATATAGCCCGGCACGCTGGGAAGCGGGGTCGGTTCGGCCCATTCGCGGATTTCGATCAACGAGCGCATGTCGATGCCGAAATGGCGGCTGCCCAGGGTGAAGGTGACGATCTTGATCTCGTCAGCGGGGGTCTCTTGCTCGTTCATGCTGCCAGTCCTCTCAGAAGGGTGCGGGTTTGTCCGGCCGGGGCGACAAGCGCCTCGACATCGAGGATGAGTGCGATCGAACCGTCGCCAAGAATGGTGGCGCCGCCCAGACCGCGGATCGGGTGGAGATTTTGCTCCAGGCTCTTGATCACCACCTCGCGGCGGTCGTCGATCGTATCGACCAGCAGTCCGACGCGACCTGCGCTCTCGCTCTCGACGATGATCACCAGGCTTTCATGAACCGGGCGATCTTCGTTGGCGTGCAGCCCGAACACCTGAGTCAGGCGGCGCACCGGCAGGTAATCGCCACGAATCTCGATTACTTCGCTGCCCGGGGTGGTCGCGCTGACCTGACCCGGCTCGGGGCGGATCGCCTCGATCACGGTGGCGAGCGGGAGCACGAAGCGCTGTCCGGCGAGGCGGACGACCATGCCGTCGAGGATCGCCAGCGTGAGCGGCAGGACGAGCGTGAAGCTGGTCCCCTTGCCCGGAACCGATGCGATCTCGACCCGGCCACCCAGCGCCTCGACGTTGGAACGGACCACGTCCATCCCCACGCCGCGACCCGAAATGTTCGAGATCGTTGCCGCAGTCGAGAAGCCGGGGGCGCAGATCAGCTGATCGATTTCCTCGTCGCTCAGCACCGCGTCGGCGGCGATGATGCCCTTTTCCACTGCCTTGGCGCGCACGCGGGCGCGGTCGATGCCCTTGCCGTCGTCCGACACGGTCACGATGATCCGCGCGCCCTTCTGCTCGGCGGACAGCACGATGGTACCCTGCGGCGACTTGCCGGCGCGCAGGCGCTCCTCGGTGCTTTCCAGGCCATGGTCGACCGCGTTGCGGATGAGGTGGGTCAGCGGGTCGCCGATCTTCTCGATCACGCCCTTGTCGACTTCGGTCATCTCGCCATGCGTCTGCAGGTTCACCTGCTTGCCGGTCTCGGCCATCAGGTCGCGCAGCATGCGCGGCACGCGGCTGAATGCCTGCTTGATCGGCTGCGCGCGCAGGCTCATCACATTGTCTTGAATCTCGCGCGTCAGGCGGGCGAGTTCGGGCAGTTCGACCCGCTCCTGATCCTTGGCGCTCAGGCGATCGGACAGGATCGAGTTGCGGATGACCAGCTCGCCGACCAGGTTGAGCAGCATGTCGAGCTTGACCAGATCGACGCGGATCGTCTGCGATCCGCTGTCGCCCGTCGGCGCCGGCGCGGCCGGGACGGCGGTCAGCGTCGGCGCGGCCGCGGTGGCTGCGGCAACCTGCTCGATCAGCGCGCGTGCATCGTCCAGGCGCTCGGTCCGTGCTTCGACAGGTTCGGCCTCGACTGCGCTCGGCTCGACGCGCGTGATCGCGATATGCGAATCCGGCGCGACAAAGTCGAATGCATCGTTGATGCGGGCCTCGGCGGTCCAGCCGGGCAGCTCGATCGTCCAGCGCAGATAAGCCTGCTCGGGATCCAGGTCGCGCAGCGGGGGCAGGGCGTCGCAATCGACCGCAACCACGCGTCCGCCATTATCCTCCAGCTCGCGGATCACCAGCACCGGTTCGGCACCGGCGGCCATCGCATCGCGCGACGGGCCAAATTCGACGCGCCACACTGCTTCCGCAGCGGGGGCTTCCGGTGCGTCGGCGGTCTCTTCGAGCGCATCGAGATCGAAATCCAGCGCAACGGCGACCGGCTCGAACCCGAACGGATCCGGCTCCGCTTCAACCGCCGCTTCCGGCTGCGCCACAGGCGCTTCGGGGGCAGGAGCAGGGGCCGAATGATCGGCGTCGAGGATCGCCTGGATCGCTGCCAGCGAAGCGCTGTCGTCAGGCAAGGGCACGCTACCCTGCGACGCGCCGACATGATCCGACAGGATGTCGAGCGCGGAGAGCATCACGCCCACCGTGGCCGGGGTCGGGTCGATACGACCAGCGCGCACTTCGTCGAGCAGATTTTCGAACTTGTGGGCAAAGGCGGTCAGCGCGACATGGCCGAACGCGCCAGCGCCACCCTTGATCGAGTGCACCGCGCGGAACACGGCCGCGATCGTGCCGGCCGACACATCGCCGGCCTGCATCGCCGACAGCCCCTGTTCGGCGGCGGCCAGCCCTTCGGCGCATTCTTCAAAGAAGATCGCCTGGATATCGTCCATATCGTCGCTCATGGGCAAACGCGGCGGATCGCCGCTCCCAGCTTCTCCGCCTCGAACGGCTTGGTGATCCAGCCGGTGGCGCCAGCAGAGCGGGCGCGCGCCTTCTTCTCGTCGGAGAATTCGGTCGACAGCACCAGGATCGGCGTGCCGCGAAATTCGGGCAGGCCGCGCACCGCTTCGATCAGCTCGAAGCCGTCCATTTCGGGCATGTTGATGTCCGTGATGAGCAGGTCGGGCTTGACCTCCTGCATCCGCTCCAGACCGTGGCGGCCGTCATTGGCAGCCTCGATCTTGAACCCCTGTGCGGTGAGCGACGCCTTGAGCAGCATGCGCATGCTGGCGGAGTCGTCGACGGTAAGAATCAGCTTGCTCACGATTGCAGTTCCTCTTGGTGGCTCAGGCCCAGTCGGTCGGTCAGACCAAGCGCCTCGGTCCTGGCCAGGAAGGCGGGGCTGGGGTTTTGGATGACGAAGCGATGGCCATGCGCTTCGGATTCGATTCGGGCGGCGAGCAGCAACTGCAGCACGGCCTGACCGACACTCTCCACCGCGCCGGCATCGACGACGATGTCGTCCCGGGCATCGGCGGCGAGCACCAGGCGCACCTTCAGCTCTTCGGCGGTCACGGTGACGCCGTGCTTGGGAAGTTCGATGATCCCCCCCGGCGACGGTGCGAGTTCAAGCGGGTTGGGCTGCGAAGTCACTCTTTGCCTCCTCGAGCGCGGTTTCGAGTTGCTGGAAGGTCGGCGCCTTGTCCGAAGGCGTCGCACGGCGGGCGATCTCGACGGCCACCTGGGTCGGCATGCCCTGGGCGTGCGCGACGATGGCAGTCTTGGCGATCACGAACGGCTTGCCGTCCGCTTCGATGACCTGGCCGAGCTTGGCGGCCAGCGGGCCGACGAAACAGTAGGACAGGAGCACGCCGAGGAAGGTGCCGACCAGTGCGCCGCCGATCATGGCGCCGAGCACTTCGACCGGCTGGTCGATCGACCCCATGGTCTTGATCACGCCCAGCACCGCGGCGACGATGCCGATTGCGGGCAGGCCGTCCGCCATTTGCTGCAGCGCGTGCTGCGGGTGCATTTCATGGTGGTGATGCGCCTCGATATCGTTTTCCATCGCTTCGGCGATCTGGTGCGGATCTTCGAAATTCACCGTCATCATGCGCAGATAGTCGCAGATGAATTCGGTCAGGTGATGGTCGGCGATCAGGCGCGGATAGCGGCTGAAGATCGGGCTGTCCTTGGGCGAGTCGAGATGCGGTTCGATCGCGGTCGCGCCGCCCTTTTTGAACGCCGACAACAGGCCGAACATCAGCGTCAGCAGATCGCGATAGTCGGAATCCTTCCAGCGGCTGCCCTTGAACGATTTGACGATGCCCTTGCCGGCAGCCTTCACCACCGCAATCTGGTTGGACACCAGAAACGCGCCGATCGCGGCGCCGCCGATCGCCATCATTTCATGCGGCAGCGCGTGGAGAATCACCTCCATCTTGCCACCAGCCATGATGTAGCTGCCGAACACGCAGATCATGATGATGACGAATCCGACGCCGTTAAGCATGTTGGTGACGGTCCCCTGCCGTATGTGGTGATCCCGTGGATTATAGGAGGGGCGCGGGGGCGGCGGACGCGCGGCACGTCTTTTAGATATTTGTTTGCCCGGTCGATGCGCACGCGACCGGACCGGCAAGGACCATTCTAGATAAGTGTAAACGCGAACGAGGAACCCGCATGTCGCTGAACGCTTATCAACGTGCCCGCACGCTCGTCGAAACGCCCCGTGCAACCGAGCAGCGACTGATCCGCGAGGTGACGGCGGCACTGATGGAAGCGCGCGACCTGGGCTATAGCGGTGGCCGACTGATGGAGGCGCTGCACTGGAATCGCGAAATGTGGGATGCGTTTGCCAGCGCCTGTGGCGCGCCGGGCAATGAACTTCCCGACACGTTGCGCGCGTCGATCATCTCGATTGCCCTGTGGGTCAATCGTCACGCCAGCGAGGTGATGAAGGGCCGTGAAGCGATCGATCCGCTGATCGAGGTCAACCGCTCATTGCTTGAGGGGCTGGGCGAAGGCCGCATGGCGGCGTGAACGCAATCGGTTACAGCGGTGCCGCCACCTATACCGGCACCGCAACCTCTGCAGCATAAGCGAGCCGCAGCGCTTCGGACAGGCTGCTGACGTCCAGCTTTTCCATCATGTTCGCGCGGTAGATTTCCACCGTGCGGGGCGACAGGTCGAGCAGGTTGAGCAGATGGTGGGGGTCATAGGGCTTTTCGAGAAAATCGGTCGCCCCCGCCTTCATCGCCTGCACTGCGAGTGAAATGTCGCCCTGACCGGTCAGCATGATCGTCAGGAACTTCCCGCTGCGTTCCTGAATCGCGCGCATCACCTCAATCCCGTTGCGTCCCGGCATCTGGAAATCGAGCAACAGCACGCCACCGTCGCTCGCCTCGATATTGTCGAGAAACGCGTCTCCCGACGCGAACACGCGGATCACCAGGTTGGGACGCTCGGACAACAACCCATGGAGCGACTGACGTACCGCCTGGTCGTCGTCGACGATGTAAACACTCTGCATCAGTCCTCCCCCAATGTCCGCTCGACACCTGGAACGGTAAAGCGGAACGTGGCACCGCCATGTTCTTCATTTCCAGCTGAAATTTTGCCGCCATGCGCCTCGACGATCCGACGGCAGATCAACAGCCCGATCCCCATACTGCCCTCGCCCTTGGTCGAATTGAACGGCAAAAACATACGGTCGTCGCGCCGCGCGACGAAATCGCGCAGGCGCCGAATGATCTCGCCCGCACGCAGCGCCTGTGCCCGCGTTGCGCGCAACTGGTCGAACAGCCGTTCGTGCAACGGATCGGAAATCTGTTCATCCTCCAGGATGATCTCGGCCGTGGCGATATGGTTGGCGATCGCCGAAAGCGGCTGGTTGATCTCATGCGCCAGTGCAGCGGCAAGTTCGCCCATGGCGTTGATCCGGCCGATCTGGGTCAGTTCGCTGGACAATTGCGCCAACTGCTCTTCATTGCGCAGCCGCTCCGACAAATCGGTGATGAAGCCGGTAAAGACGCGATTGTCCTGATACACCGCCTCGCCCACGTGCAGCTCGATCGGAAATTCGCTGCCGTCGGCATGCCGTGCGGTCAGGATGCGGGGCCGTCCGATAATCCGCCGCTGACCCGTGCGGAGATAATTGGCGAGAAAGCCGTCATGCCGCAGCCCGAACTCGTCGTTCATCAGCAGCGAGACGTTGGAGCCGATCACATCGTTCGCGCTGTGGCCAAACATCCGCTCGGCGGCCGGGCTGAAGCTCAGGATCCGTCCGTGGATGTCGATCACGACCATCGCGCTGGGCACAGTTTCAAGAATCGAGCGCATCTGTGCTTCACGCGCGGCGAGCTGCGCGGTCTGCTGAACCCGGTCCGTTACGTCGATATTGACGCCGACCGCCCTGATCAGCGCTCCGGATTCATCGTAGAAGCAGCGTGCCGACCCCTCGATTGCGCGGATCGATCCGTCGGGCAAGCGCAGGCGATAGGACAGGCTGATCTGATCGGCCCTGCTCCACACCGCCGCCTCCAGCCGCTTGGCCAGCAGCTCGCGATCTTCGGGAAACACGAACTCCTGCCATGACGCAAAGTCGTTGAGCGTTCCCACCGGTACGCCCAGCAAGGGCTCGGTATTGGCGAACCAGGTCAGACCGCCCGAAGTCACATCCCATTCGAAAATGCCGATCTTGTGCGCTTCGGCCGCCAGCAACAGGCGCTGATCGCTCTCTGCAATCGCGCTCTGTGCGCGCAGCAGTGGACCGAGATCGGTGATGGAAAGAACGGTGACATGGCCATGCTCACGGTCCTCGACATCCTGGGCTTGCTCCAGCACCTGGACTGCTCCGCCATCGCGTGCGGTTTCGACCCATCGGTGCTGGCGCCATGCGCCGCGAGCGTCTACCGCCAGCTCCTCCTCGGCGACCCCCTCGACGGGGCGGGTCTGCAGCAGCTCGGTCTTGACCTTCCCCAACGCCTCTTCTGCGCTGAATCCGAACAAATGCTGGCAACCCCGCGACCAGTGAATGATCCGGTCCGCCGGGTCGGTCATCACGATCGGCTGGACGTCGAGCGTCGCGGCATAAATGCGCAGGGTCGAGCGCTGGCGCGTCAGTCGCGCAATGGCCCATAGCAGCACCGACCCCACGATCAGCGTATTTGCCAGCATGCCCCAGATTTCAGTCGTCTCGGGAAATTCCGGATCGCCGAACAGGATCAGGTCGGCGGCCAGCACGAGCGCCGGTGCCACCATCAGCGCCGGCACCGCGCGCAATGGCAATGGCCAGCGTTCCTCGCCGCTGGCCCGATATTCCGCCAGCGTCTGGTCAATCGCGGTGAGCAGCAGGCCAAGGCCGAGCAGCAGCTCGGCAACATTGGTCAGGACGGGGATATGCCAGAGCTGAACCGTGCCACCGCGCACCTCGGTGGCGAGAATCTGGCCGGCCAGTGTCAGCAACGCAAAGCTGATAACGAGCGCCGCGACCAACGCCGCGATCGGCGCCCCATCGTGATCGGTGCGGAACAGGATCACCGTCGCAATGCCGAGCAGCAGGATGAGCAGGCATGAGATCGGGCTGCCGCCACCGTCGGCGGATATCGAGACGGCAAGCAGGATCAGCGCGACGACGGCAACGCCGATCCCCACAAATGCGACATGCCTGCGCGATACGGCATCCGATACGCTGACCGCGATCAGCGTCACGGCAAGCAGCAATTTGGTCGCAACGGAAGGGGGCCAGACCGACGGATACCCGGGGATGGTGCTGTGCAATAGCGGGGAGTCGATGATCCAGCCGAGGAGACCGATGAGGCAAACCAGCACGGCCAGCGCGAAACAGCTCGCGGCTAATCGTCCGCGAATCGACCCGATTGGAAACCAGATACGGCTCGGCTCCACGCTCCCCCCATTACAGCCTCAACCCGGTTTCTTGCCCCGAGTTTACCCATAATGGATGAAGTTACAACCAGTTAGACAAACCGCGCGGCGACGACCGCATGGACTTCGTCCTGGGTCAACTCATTGAGCGGCAACGCGCGTGGCGGTGACTGGCTGTGTCCCACCAGCGTGCCATCCATGCCAGCCGCGACCGCAAGGATGCGAAATCCGCCCGGTTCGCGCACCGCGGCCAGGCCGCCGGCCACCGGATAGCGGTCGGGGTCAATGAACAGGATCGCCTGACCGGGCAGTCCGGCGCCGAGCGTGGCACGACACAGGCGCAGCGCGATCACCTGGACCCCGCATCCGGGTGGAGGCGGGATGCGCTCGCCCGTTTCCTGGTCGAGGACCAGTCCATCCGGCCCGGCGATGCCGCGGACGGGAATCGTCGCAGAGGGATCGCCGACCGTCGCGATGGTCGCGGGACTCGCCGCCGACCCTGCCGCCTCGCCGCGCAGCTCGGCGCGCAATGCCGCGATCCGTTCGCGGGTCCGGAACAGGCGCGCTTCCGGATCACTGACCGATGCCATCCACGGGTCGAGGTCGCCTGAGCGGTGCAGCTGGTCGATACGCGCGCGCAACGCCGCCTCGCTCGCCGTGCCGAACAATGCGGCGATCGCCAGCCGGGTAGGGGCGTTCCACTCCTCAAAGCTGCGCTGCGCATTTTCGATGCGCGACAGATTGACCGGCGCGATCCCGTGCCGCTCGCCGATCGCCTGGATGGTCAGCGCCCGATCGGTCGAGCGCAGCTGCCGTACGGCTGCGGCGAGCAGCACGGCGAACTGCTCCCGCTCCAGGTCCAGGATCGGCGCGCTGACAAAGGGCGCTGCCCAATCCTCGATCGAAAAGCCCCGCGCGTCGACATCGACCAGCAGGGCGTCCGGCGTGACGCCGAGCACGCTCGCGATCTCGATCAGTTCATGCGCCCGCGCCGTGACCTCGCCGCGTTCGATCTTGGACAGGCGGATATAGGTCAGTCCCGGCAAACGGTGCGCCAGGCCGATCAGCTTTTGATATCCTGCGCGCCGACGCAATTCGCGGATGTGATTGGGAAAGATGAACGCCCGATACGGATCGACCGGCACCGCCCCGGGGGCAACCGCAGTTCTCAATACTACGGGCGCATCCATGCCGCGAACTCCTATACCCATTTTGGTATAGGATAGCAGGCATCCCCAATAGTTCCAAGCTTTTAGCGGGGCAGCGGTCAGCCCGCCCGGCGCGCAGCGATCGACCGTGGCGGCTGGGAGATCAGCGCCCAATTGCCGGCCGGATCGAAGCGGCGCAGGGCAACGAGGCTGCCGGGACGCGCAATGCGGCGGTCGAGCCAGCCCGGTGCGAGCGGCCAGGGGTCTTCGGGCGCAACGGCAACGCCGCTGCCATCGGTGATCAGTCCGATGCTGTGCGGCGCCATGCCCAGCGGCCAGCGCTGGCGAACCCGCTCGAGCAATTGTGCGGCAAGCCGCTCACAGCTGCGGGCAGCGCGCAGCGGCGCGATTTCCTCGCGCTTGAGCCAGCGGTCCCAGCTGACACCGAAATGCCCATTGGTACCCACGCCCCAAACGGCGATCAGATGTCCCGACTGGTCGAACCAATAGCGGGCGCTGTGACAGAATTCCCTGGACAGTTCGTCCAGGCCCGGATCGATGAACGGCATAAGGCCGTCGGCGCTGCTCTGAGCGGTCATGATGCTCTCGCGGATCACGCGGTTATGCTCAGCGCGAACGGGTGGCGCCGCGAACCAGCGCGGCTTCGCGCTCGTCCTGCTCAACGGCCGGGGTTTCTTCCATTTCCGTCGGTACCACCGCGATCACGCGGCTCAGCCGGTTATGCGGCGCATTGTGATCGGGCAGCACGCCGATCGAGGGCGTGTCGACCTTGTCGCTCGCGCGGCGACGCGGCATGGTCTTGGGGCGTTCGAACATGCCGCCAAAGCGGGGGTCATTTGCCGCGATGTCGGCAATCGCCTTTGCCGCGCGCTTGGCGACCTGGCGCTGGCGTTCGCGCTCCTGGGGATCGGCTTCCAGCTCGATATCGGCAGCGTCGTCCGACAGGCGGCGCGCAACCGTGCGGCGCTGTGCCTCCAGCTTTTCTTCCAGCTCGGCGATCTCGGCCGGATCGATGATTGCAGCACCGGCGCGGTAGCGGGGGAGGCGCGGGTCCTGGACCTGTACCGAGCGGGTGCTGCGGGCGCGGCGCTTGAGCTGCTCCATCGCAACGCTGCGCAGATGATCGACATAGGCGTCGAGCAGTGCTTCACGGGTTTTGACCGCGAAATGCTCGCCGGCCGCCGCTTCGGTGCGCTCAAGGGCGTATTCGTCCTCGATCATGCTCTCCAGCGTGTTGGCTTCGCCTTCGACGCCGATGCTCATCGCATGGAGCGAGACGGTGGTCGCCTCGACCTTCTTCGCCGACGGGCGCTGATCGGTCATGACGCGGAAACGCAGGCTCTGCAGCTCGCCGCGCAGCTGCCAGTTGACGAAGGTCGTGAACTGGGCGCGCTCGGAGTCATAGGCCTGGATCGCGCGGTGGACGCCGATCGCGCAGCACTGCTCGGCATCGTCCCAATGGGCGGCGAGACCATATTGGCGGATGAAGTGACGGATGCGTGGCGCGAGCAGCTTCAGCACCTGAGCGAAGGCACGCTCACCGTAAACGCGCTGGCGGTTGGTCTGCGGCTGGCCGTCCTTGGCCATGTTCTCGATGACGGTTGCGACGGCAACCTCGAGCGCGGCGGTGGTGTTCGACATGATCGTCCCCTCGATCGTCTTTGCCGTCGCGATATCTGCTCCGGCTGCAGGGGAATGATCGCCGATTGCAGTAAATAGGAATAAACTACTCCTATACGTAATTCCACAATATGGTGCTTCTACAGTAGTTGTGCCTCACGCCGCGCGCACCTGGCTGACGAAGCGATGGACCTGGTCGGACAGGGTGCTGGCCTGCCCCGACAGCGCGCTGGCCGAGGAGAAAACCTGGCTTGCCGCCGTGCCCGTGGCCTCCGACGCCTGGCTGACACCGACGATGTTGGCCGACACCTCATGCGCCGCCTGGGCGGTCTGCTGGATGTTGCGGCTGATGTCGGCGGTTGCGCTATTCTGCTGGTTGACCGCGCTGGCGATGCTGGTGCTGATCTCGGCGACCCGGCCGATCGTCTCGGTGATGCTGCTCAGGCCCGTGACCGCCTGCCGGGTCGCTTGCTGGATCGCGCGAACCTGCGCCTCAACCTCTTCGGTCATGCGCTCAGTCTGGCTGGCGAGCGCCTTGACCTCGGCGGCGACCACCTCGAATGCCTTGCCGGCCTCGCCAGCGCGTGCCGCCTCGATCGACGCGTTGAGCGCCAGCATGTTGGTCTTGCCTGCAATCTGGCCGATCAGGCCGACGACGGTGCCGATCCGCTCCGCCGCCTCGTCGAGCGCGCGAACGGTCTGGTCGGTCTGCTGGGCGTCGGTTACGGCGCGCTGGGTGGTGTGGCTGGATTCGGTGACCTGCGCTGCGATCATCTGGATCGATGCCGACAGCTCCTCTGCGGCCGACGCCACGGTTTGCACGCCCGCACTGGCCTGTTCAGCGGCAGCGGCGACGGCAAGAGCGCGATGGTTGGCCTCACCGGTATTGCTGGTCATCGACTGGGCGCTGGCTTCCAGCTGGTTCGATGCAACGCTCAGCTGTTCGACGAGACCGGCGACCTGTGTCTGAAAGTCCTCGGCGAGCTTGCCCAGCTTGTCGTCAAAGGTAACCTTGTTCTCAACGATGTAGCCCGAGATGGCGAGGTCCATGTCGATCATCACCGCCATGTTGATCGCGGTGCATAGGTCCGCCGTGCGGCGCGCGCCTGCCGGGTTGAACGCGGGCCCGCTGCTCTGTGCGGCCAGCTCGAACAGGTGGCGCAGGATGAAGGTATAGCCGCCGATATACCATTGCGGGTCCAGCCCGATCTTGCTGTGCATCAGGCCGATTTTCCTGACCGATGCGACATAGGCGTCATCGAACCGACCGCTGAACAGCATCTTCCAGTGCGCCGCCTGCGCGTTTGCGGCGCGCGGCATGGCTTCGCTGTCCTTGAACATCGCCGCCAGCTGCGGCCAGCTGCGCAGATTGGCGTAGAATTTGTCGAGAATACCGGGGAGCTCGCGCTCCAGCGTCGGGCCGAACTTGGTCAACGCGGCGCGTTGGATATCGCTAAACCCGGCAAAGGCAAGGCGTTCGACGAGTTCGGCGCTTACGGTCATGGCAGAGGCTTCCAGTTCAACCGAGTTCCTTGATTTTATAGGACAAATAGTGGAGTGACGGTCGGTATTGGGTTTTTACCTAGTTAAGCAAAGCGTTCCGGGCGCACGCGGCTGCCGACATAATTGTCCAGCCATGCGCGATGCGCGGCGCTGGCATCGCCGCTGCGGGCGATTGCCTGGGCGGCGCGACCGCCGCCGATCTGCGCGCGGAGCAACAGGCTGGCGCGCGCGTCGGTCAGGCCGGTCTTGAGATATCGCGCGGCATCGCCCGGCCCAAGGTGATGGGCGAGATAGGCGGTGCGGGCGACCGCCGATGGATCCTCGCCGGTGGCGATCCCCGATCGCTTGAGCAGCTTCAGATTGGCCTGCGCATAGTCGGCGGTCGTCTCGATCGACGCGGTCGCGTCATAGCGCAGCTGAAGCAGCGCCGCGCGCGCTGCCGGACGGACCTGACCCGACCGGTCGAGCCAGCCCTTGGCCTGTGCCGTCTGGTTGAGCCAGGTGCCGCGCGTTTCGGCCATGCCCTGCCAGGTGCCGCTGAGGAATTGGCCGAGCCCCGCCGCCGATGAGCGGCTGTTGCGCGAATAGACGTTCCACTGGCCGCTCGAATCCTTCGCCGCCTCGGCATTGACGATCGCGGCCAGCGCGGTGGCGGGGATGCCGGTGCGCTCCGCCGCGCGCTCAAGCGCGGGGGCGTGCCGGGCATTGGTGCCAAGCCGCGTCCGATCGAGCGTTGCCGCTCCGACCGCTTCCGGCTGGCGTGTTTCCAGGCTGCGCAGATCGGTGTCGCGGAACTCCGGGCTGTGCAGCATGGCGGCCATCGGGCGCGGCTGCGTTGCCTGACCCGACAGCTCGAGCAAGGCGTCGAGGTCCAGCTTCTCCATCTCGGGGCCTTGTGGCACCTTGGCCTGCGCGTCCGGGGCCATGGTGCCGATCGCTGCCTGCCACAGCCGCTTCTGCGCCGCACCCAACGCGTTGCGGTGGATCGCAGCGGCGGTCGCGGCGGTTTCGGGCGCACCCAGCGGGCGGGTGTGGATCGTCGTCATCGGCTGCTCCTGCGCAGGTCGCGGGCGCGGCGCACGAAGCGCGCTGCGGTGAGATCGTCGAGCATCGCCTGTTCCGCCGTCTGCGCGACACGTTCGGCCTCGGCCCGATACGCATCGGCGGCGTTGCCGATCGCCTTCATCGACGCATATTGCTGGGCCGCCTGGCGGCGCAGCATCGTCAGTTCGATCTCGGCATCGTGGCGCAATTGCTCCAGCTGGCGGCGCTCGGCGCGCGCCCGGTCGAGATAGGCTTCGGCATAAAGCTGCCAATCCATCGCGCTCAGCGCGCGTTCGCGCAGGATTTGGGTGCCCAGCGCCTCGTGCAGCGACTGCATCTCTTCAAGCCGGGCGGTTGCGTCGGCGATCAGCCCCTTGAGTGCATCCATGTCGCGGTCGAGCGCGCGCAGCGCGGCGTCATAGGGCGTGCGCATGCGCTGCCTCCACCAATGCGTTGAGGTCGGCAAAAGCCTGATCGGCGTGGCCGCGATCGCCCTTGTTTTGGGTCAGCATCGCTTCGATCTGCGGCGCGATCGCCACGGCACGATCGACCTCGGCGTTCGACCCGGCCTTGTACGCGCCGAGCCGGACGATTTCCTCCATATCGGCATAGGTGCCGAGCACCCGCCGCGCGGCCAGCCGCGTCGCATTCTGATCCTCGCTGAGGCAGCGGGGCAGGGTACGCGACACTGATTTGAGCAGGTCGATCGCCGGATAGCGGCCGCGCTCGGCGATACGGCGGGTGATGACGACATGGCCGTCCAGAATGCCGCGCACCGCGTCGGCGACCGGCTCGTTATGATCGTCGCCATCGACCAGCACAGTGAACAGGCCGGTGATCGACCCTTGTCCCGGAAGGCCCGGACCGGCACGTTCGAGCAGGCGGGGCAGTTCGGCAAAGACGGTCGGGGTATAGCCGCGCGTCGCCGGCGGTTCGCCATTGGCCAGGCCGATCTCGCGCTGTGCCATCGCAAAGCGCGTGACCGAGTCCATCAGGCACAGCACGCGCAGGCCGCGATCGCGAAAATGCTCGGCCAGCGCCAGGGTAGTCCACGCCGCCTGACGCCGCATCAGCGCGGGTTCGTCCGACGTCGCCACGACGACGATGCTGCGGGCAAGGCCTTCGGGGCCGAGGTCATCCTCGACAAATTCCTGCACTTCGCGACCGCGCTCGCCGATCAGCCCGATGATCGCGACATCGCATTCGGTCCAGCGCGCCAGCATCGACAAGAGCACCGATTTGCCGACGCCCGATCCGGCAAACAGGCCGAGCCGCTGGCCGGTGCACAGCGGCACGAACAAGTCGAGTGCGCGCACGCCGGTTTCGATCCGCTCACCCACTCTGGCGCGCGAGGCGGCCGGGGGCGGGGATGCCTTGATCGGCTGGCGGGTGGCGCCCTGCGGCAGCTCCCCCTTGCCATCGACCGGGCGGCCAAGGCCGTCGACCATCCGGCCGAGCCATGCATCGCACGGGCGCAGCGACAGCGCGCCGGGGTGCAGCCAGGCCATGGTGCCCGAACGCAGCCCCTGTGGCTCGCGGAACGGCATGCATTGCGCAAGGCCCGCCTCGATCCCCGTCACTTCCGACGGGATCATTCCTTCCGGCGTGTCGATATCGATCCGCGCCCCGATCTGCGCCGCGCCAGCAAGGCCTTCGACCTCGATCAGCGCACCGCGCACCGCTGTCACGCGACCATAGCGCTGCTCCAGCGGCAGCGCGGCGATCGTCTGGGCGGCGGAAGACAGGCTGTGCACGCGATGCGTCTCAGGCCGCTTCGTTCGCCGGGGCGGTGGCCGCATCCTCGAACTCGATCAGTGCGCGGCACGTCGTGAGACCCCGGTAAAAACTGCCCTCGGCAACCTGACGCGCAAAGCGCACGCACGCGGCGCGGCCTTCGTCGCTTCCCATTGCCGGGATCAGCAGCGTCAACTCGTCGATCACCTGGTTCTTGTGCGCTTCGGGTTCGTCGCCCAGATACGCCATCATCGTCGCATAATAGAGGCGACGCGCGGTCGTGGTGGCCTCTTCCGGCGCCATGATCTCACGTCCGCGCAGCAGCGCGACCTTGTTCTCGATCACCAGTTCGGTGCGGCCCTTGGCGCGCAGCATCGCTCCGTTGACCACCAGCGCCTCGCCGTCGCGCAGTGAAATTCGCAGCATCGTCACGTCCTCATCTTGTGCATTGCTGCTTTCATAGAAGGGCGGGGTAGGGCGCGGTCCCGCACCCGGAAAAAATTGCCGCCCAGCAAATTTTGCGCGGCCCCGCAGACCGATAGCGTCGCTGCTCTTCTATCATGGCCATGTCAGCCCACAGGGGCACGAACCGGAGACAGTCCTTGAGCCTTTATTCCGCACTTTATGCCGGTGTCGCCGGTCTCGGCGCCGAAGCGACTGCGATGGCGGTCGTTGCCGACAACATCAGCAACATCAACACCATCGGCTACAAGGGGAACGACATCCAGTTCCGCACGCTGGTCAGCGACGGTCGCGCCAGGTCGGCTTATACCGCAGGCGGCGTGATGGCGGCTCCCCAGGCGCTGATCTCGAAACAGGGCCTGCTTCAGGCGTCGAGCAACACCACCGACCTCGGCATCGAGGGCGGCGGCTTCTTTGTCGTGCGCGAAACGCTGAACGGCAACGACGTCGCCTTCACCCGCGCCGGTTCGTTCCGCCCCGATGAGTTTGGCTTCCTGCGCAACGCGGCGGGCATGTACCTGCAGGGCTGGCGCCTCGACAGCTTTGGCGAGTTCACCAACACCGGCAATGTCCAGGCGCTAACTCCGGTGCGCGTCAGCGACCTGACGGGTGCCGCCGCGCCGTCGACCAAGATCGACATCCGCGCAAATCTTCAGTCGACCGCGCCGCTGCACACGGGTGCCTATGCGGTTGGCGATATCGCCAGCGGCACCATTGAGCCGAGCTTCAGCCGCTCGTTCGACATCTATGATGCGCAGGGCACATCGCACCGCGTCACCATGGCCTATGTCCGCACCGGCGCGAACACGTGGCAGGGTGAGCTCTTCGCCGAGCCTGCCAGCGACGTCACCGCCGCCGGCGGCGTACTGGCCAGTGGCGAACTGCGCTTCAACCCCGATGGCAGCCTGATCAAGGACGATGCCGTCTACACTTCGGGCTTTTTCGATCCGGTTGCGATCACTTGGGCCAATGGCGCCGGATCGGTTCCGCTGCGCCTCGGCCTTGGTGAGAATGGCACGATCAGCGGCCTCAGCCAGTTCGGTTCGGAATCGGCGATGATCGCGGCAACCACCGATGGCGGCGTGCTCGGCAACATCGCCTCGATCCAGGTTTCGGAAGCGGGCGTGCTCAGCGCGGTGTTCGACAATGGCGTGACCCGCCCGGTGTTCCAGCTGCCGGTCGCGACCTTCCCCAATCCGGACGGGCTGACCCGCATTTCGGGCAACGCGTATCTGTTGTCGGACCGGTCGGGCAACGCCTCGATCGACATTGCCGGCGCGCTGGGCGCGGGCAAAATCCGCTCGAGCACGCTGGAAGCCTCCACCGTCGATCTGGCGCAGGAGTTCAGCAACATGATCCGCTTCCAGCGCGCCTACAGCGCGTCGTCGAAGATCATCACCACGGTCGACGAGATGTTGGCTGAAGTCAGCAACCTCAAGCGCTGATCGCTGAAACGGCGGGGGACTGGGCGTGTCGATCGGGGAGATTCTGGGGGCTGCCGTATCCGGCATGAGCGCGGCGCAGGCCGGGCTCAAGACGGTGTCGACCAACATCGCCAATGTCGGCACCCCCGGCTATGCCCGCGAGCGCGCCAATCAGTCCGCTGCCATCCATGGCGGCCGGGTCACCGGCGTCGTGGTCGGCGAGCCGACCCGGATCGCCGACAAGTTCCTCGAAGCTGCCGTCTATCGCCGCGCCAACGACCTTGGCAATTCGGAGGTGACGGCCAACTATCTCGATCGCATGCAAACCTTGCTCGGCGCGCCGGGCGGTGAATCGGGCATTCCGGCGCGGCTCAATGCGATCAACAGCGCGGCGATCGCCATGACGGGCGCGCTGGGTGCCGAACAGAATGCGGCCGACTTCATCGCGCGCACAACCGACGCGATCGGCACACTCCAGCGGCTCGACACCGACATCTCGATGCTCACCGGCGACGTCGATGCTGAAACCGGCCTGACGGTCGAGCGGATCAACGCGCTGCTCAAGCAGATTCACTCGCTCAACGATGCCGTGTCGCGGCTTGACGGGCTGGGGCGCAGCGCGGCGGGTACCGCCGACCAGCGCAACAATGCCGTTCAGGAACTCAGCAGCCTGCTCGCGGTGAATGTGCGGGAACAACCAAATGGCCGGTTGCTGATCGAAACCGCCGGCGGCGCGCCGCTGCTCGATACGCGCATGCGCCTGCTGTCCTATCCGACCTCGAAATCGGGATCGGGCGCGGCACTGGCCGAATATCCCGGCATCGACATCCGCTTTGCGACCGACTCCGGCGCACTTGGCGCGGCGACCGGCGATCGGATCGAATCCTCGGCGGTGGGTGGCAAGCTCGGCGGGCTGCTCGAGCTGCGCGACCGCACGCTGCCGGGTTTCCGCGATCAGCTCGGCACCTTGTTCACCGGCCTCGCCCGCGCGCTCAACGGCGCGTCCAATGCCGCCAGCTCTGCACCGCCGCCCAATCGGCTGAACGGATCGACCACCGCGCTGGCAGCGAGCGACCGGCTCGGCTTCACCGGGGCCGTCGTGTTTGCAGTAATGGGATCGGACGGATCGATCGTTGCGCGGACCCGGGTCGATTTCGATGCGATGGGCGCGGGTGCCACCGTCGCCGACGCTGTGGCCGCAATCAATGCGGGCCTGGGTGGCGCGGGGACGGCCAGCTTCGCCGATGGCCGTTTGACCATCGATGCGGTCGGCACCGGTCGCGGCGTCGCCGTGGGCGATGATCCTGCCGCCCCGTCCAATCGTGGCGGGGTTGGGTTCAGCCAATATTTCGGGCTAAACGATGTGGTGCGGACCGAAGGCGCATTGATGGTGCCGCCGGGCTTTGCTTCGGGCGATCCGCACGGCTTTGCCGCCGGCAGCACCAGCGATATCATGTTGCGCGATTCCTCGGGGCGCGTGATTGCGCGCACGACGATGACCGCTGCGGCGGGCGGCACGATGGGCGACCTCGTGACCCAGCTCAACGCCAGCGAGCTCGGCGGTTTCGGCACCTTCTCGATCGACTCCAGCGGCCGCTTCCGCTTCGACCAGGCGGCCGGCGTTACCGGCACGTCGATCTCGATCCCGTCCGATGCCACCGCGCGCTATGGCACCGGCATCTCCTTTTCCGCGCTGTCGGGCCTGACCGGCAGCGTCAGCGGGCTGGCTGCAGGCGGCGTCGCGCCCGATCTGCGCAACAGCCCGGGCAAGCTGCCGCTCGCCATCTTCAACACCAGCGCTGCAGTCGGCGAACGCGGCGTGCTCGCTTCCGACACGCGCGCCGCGCAATTCTACACCGACAGCTTCAGTGAGGTGAACGACCTCGGCAAGGAAGGGAATGTCTCGCTGGAGCGCTTCGCCTCGCTGATCCTGGGCGAAACCGGCACCAGCGCTGCAAATGCGCAGACCCGCTACGAGGACGCATCGGCGCGCACCCAGGACGCGATCAACCGGCGTGACTCCTTTTCCGGCGTCAACATCGACGAAGAGCTGTCGATGATGATCGTCCTGCAGAACAGCTATTCTGCCTCCGCCCGCGTCGTGCGCGTGGCCGACGAAATGTACCAGGTCCTGCTCGGGACCGTGGGTTGAGGACCTGAACGATGCGCGTCGCCACCATCCCCCTGCAACAGACCACCGCGATCTCGATCCAGCGCGCGCAGGAGAAGCTGTCGGTCACCCAGGCGCAGCTGTCGACCGGCAAAAAGGCGCCGGATCTCGCCGCACTGGGCAGCGAGGCGGTGCGCACGCTGTCGGCGCATACCTTGCTGGCCAAGCAGGAGGCGCATGCCCAGACCGCGACCCGGCTCGGCACCACGCTCAGCCTCTACGAAACCTCGATCACCGCAATCGAAAATGGCTCGATGGAACTTGGCAACCGCCTGTCGCTGGCGGTCGGCACCGGCGAGGCGGCTGGCCTCGACGAAGCCATTTCCGCTGCGTTCGATCAGTTCCGCTCGATGCTCAACACCAGCGAGGGCGGACTGCCGCTGTTCGGTGGCGGCATCTCCGGTGCCCCCTATACCCCGTCAAAGATCGGCGATCTGATCGGAACGGCCGCGGAGGACCATTTCGTGGATGGCGAGGCGATTGCCCGCGCCCGCGTCGGCGACGGCCTTGACCTCAACTATGGCATCACTGCGTCCGAGCTCGGGGTTGAGATGACCGACATCTACCGCAGCCTGGTCGAGGCCGGTCCATTCGGTGAGCGGCTCACCGATGCGCAAAAGGCGACCCTGACCACGATCAAGTCCCAGCTCGACGATGCCGTCGGCGGGATCCGCCGCCTCAACGCCGAAAATGGCCGGCGGCTTGCGCAAACAGAAACACTGGTCGATCGCGCCAATGAGCGCGCGCTCGTTCTAAAAGATGTGATCAGCCGTAACGAAGACGCCGACCTGGCGCAGGTCGCAATGGATTTGGCCATGCACAAGACGACGCTGGAGGCCAGCTACTCGGTCTTCACCCAGCTCAATGAACTCAGTCTGCTCAATTACTTGCGGTAATCCCATTTTCCGGCGTCCAGCCGGGACAGCCCTGTACCGCAACTTACCGAATGACCCGAACCGGAGTCTGAACATGAAGGCCTTCACCAACCTGAAAATCGCGTACAAGATCGCGGCGTTGCTGCTGATGCTCGGCGCCGTGACCATTGGCCTTGTCCTGAACAGCGTCAGCACATTGAAGCATGTCGACAAGGAATATGACTACCTCACCGGCACCACTCTGCCCAACAACACCGAACTCGCGCGCGCCTATCAGGGTGTGATCGACATGAGCCTTTCCGGTTATCAGGTGATGTATTATCCTGGCGGGAGTGAGCGAAGCCGTGAGGCGATTGCGTCGGAACTGGATTCGTACAAGAATGCGAAATCCCGACTCGAATCGATCGCGAAATCGGAACCCTATAGCGCCAGCGCCATTTCGCCCATCGTCGCTGACCTCGATGCGCTGCACAAGCTCACCGTGCAGGCCATTGAACTGGGCAAGGTGGATCGCAACGAAGAAGCGGGCAAGGCGCTCGCGACCGCCGATCCGAAGGCCAAGGCGGTCCGGGCGGAATTGCGCCGTTTTACCACCGAGCGCGCCGCAGCGGCGACCAAGAAGAGCGCCGAACTGTCCGATATGACGTCCAGCGCGGTCACCTCGATGCTCGTTACCGGCTTGCTCGGTGTCGTTCTTGCCGTTGGCTTTGGCATCTTCATCGCCCGCCGCACGATCATCGCCCCGCTAATGGGTCTTGAAAGCGCGATGCGCACGCTGGCCGAGGGTAATAACCGCATCGACGTCAACGGCACCGATCGCGGTGACGAAGTCGGCGCGATGGCCAAGGCGGTGCTCGTCTTCCGCGACAATGCGCAGGAACAGGAGCGCCTGACCGCCGCCAAGGCCCAGGCTGATGCCGAGCAAAAGATGGTGATCGAAACCGTCTCCAGCCATCTGGAATCGCTGGCGCACGGGGACCTGACCCGGCCGATCAACACCGAATTCACCGGCTCTTATGTCGTGCTGAAGGACAATTTCAACGCCGCCGTCACGTCGCTCAGCGATCTGATCCAGTCGGTGACGGAAAGCGTCCGCTCGATCAGCTCCGGCTCGACCGAGATCGAGGCGGCGTCGGAAGATCTTGCGCGCCGCACCGAAAGCGCGGCGGCCTCGCTTGAGGAAACCTCGGCTGCGGTCGCGCAGATCAACGATCGCCTGCGCACCGGCGCCGAAGCGGCCACCCGCACCGTCGGTCGCGCCGATCAGGCGATGGTTACCGTTGGCACCGGCCGCGGCACGGCTGAGGAAGCAGTGTCGGCCATGGGCCGCGTCGCCGAAAGCGCCAAGGGCATCGACAGCGTGATCGAAGGGCTCGACAAGATCGCCTTCCAGACCCGCGTTCTCGCCATGAACGCGGCGGTCGAAGCCGGCCGTGCCGGTGAAGCAGGCCGTGGCTTTGCGGTGGTTGCCGATCTGGTTGGTCAGCTCGCCATGCGCTCCGAAGAAGAAGCCAAGCGCGCCCGCGAGCAGCTGACGGCGACCCAGAATGACGTCGAAATCGCGGTTGGCGCGGTCGAGCGCGTCGACGGCGCGCTGGTCGGCATCTCGTCCGACGTGTCGGCGGTGCATGAAATGCTGAACGGCCTCGCCCAGGACAATCAGGCGCAGGCGGCGGCGGTGCAGCAGATCGCATCGGCGATCGGCACGATGGACGAGTCGACGCAGCAGAATGCGGCGATGGTCGAGGAAACCTCGGCAGCGGCGCGGAGCCTCAATTCCGAAGTCCGCGTGCTTGGCGAACGCGCCGACAGCTTCCGCACGCAGGCGCGTTCGGGGTCGCATGCGGCTGCACCGGTCCGCGCACCGCGACCGGTGACCAAGGCTCCGGCCAAGCCGCGCGCCGCTGCGCCCGCGCCCAAGGTGGCGGCAAAGTCCCCGCGCCAGTCGAGCGAGCATGTCTATCAGTCGCCGATCAAGCCGCTGCCGGCTGCGGCGATCCCGTCGCTCGTGCGCAAGAGCGACTCCTGGGACGAATTCTGATCCCCGAGCCGGCCGGACATTCCCCCGGACGGTTTTGAACCTCGCGGCGGTGCCTCACCCGGCACCGCCGCTTTTCATTTGCGCGGCGAATGGCGGCGTCGATGCACCACGCGCCGACCCCAACATAGTGAGGCGGCGTGCAAGGCGTGACGACGGGGTAGGTTGTGCGGGACGTTATCCGCGTGCGAGCAGCAACAGGTCGCCATCGGCGGCGATCTCGGACACGCCTGCCATGGCGGCGTCGAGCGCGGCCGGATTGACCGCGCCGCTGGACGCGGCCAGCGCGCCCAGCGCCTCGCCCGCCTTGGTCCCGCGTAACGCGGGCAGATAGCGCTTGCGCAATGCGACAAGGCCCGGCTCGTCGCCCAGCATCACCAACGCAACCGCCTGACGCAGCACTGTGGCATTGCGTCCAGGGCTAAGCACCGCGCGATTGGCCTCGGCAAAGCGTGCCCAATCGCGCGCCTGCCACAGCATTTCGGCGCGCAGGTCGTCTGCGGCGTCGATCTGGTCGAGCATCGCCAGTGCGTCCCCGCGTCGACCCATGCGCCAGGTGGCGATCGCCTGCATCTTTTGGCGGTCAGCGGCGATCGGGGCGGGATAGTCCGGGCCATCGCTGCGGCGCAGGATCGCCAGCGCCTGGTCGGGCTTGTCGGCGAGCAGCAGCAGGCGCGCGATGCGGACCGACAACGGCCCCTTGGCAATGTCGATCGCGCGGTTCTGCATCTGATGCTGCAGCAATTCGGCGGCGCGGACATGCAGGCCGGCGGCGGACAGCCGATCGGCCAGCGTGCTGACCAGCAGGTCGCCTGGCGCGCCGGTCGGGGACAGGTCGCGATATTCCCAGAACAGCCCAGCCGCCTGTGCGATCGGGCGCTTGGGATCGTTGACCAGCGCCTGAAGGCCAGCCTGGATGCGTGTCAGCGTCGGTCCGGTCTGCGCGCCAAGGTCGAAATGGCGAAACAGCGTCGCCGATGCGACGAGTGCGATCACTGGATCCTGCGCGCGCTCGGCAATCTGCCATTTGAGCTCGAGCGCCGCGCGCTCGACCGCGCCGCCGCGCCAGCGAAAGGTGAGGGCGTCGAGCCGCTTCACCGCCTCGCCTGGCTTGATCGTGCTCCGCGCAACCGCATCGCGGATCAGCGCGAGTTCGGCTGCGGCGCGCTCGGCCGGCGTGCCCGACAGCATCACGCGCTCAAGCCGCAGCTTGCCCGCTTGCGGCTGACCGGTCGCCATCAATGCGATCCCGCGCTGCAGATTGGCCGCGACGTGCTGATCGGGGATCGCGGCAAGAAAGCGCAATGCGCGGGCGTGATGGCCCGACCGGATCAGGCCGTTGGCTGCATCGAGCAGAAAGGCGATCCGATCCGCCCCATGGTGCGCCAGGATCGCGGGCACCGCGCATTTGAGCAGTGCGCTGCCAGCTGCGCCGTCGATCACTGCGCCTGCACGGATGCGCCAGGCACAGGCTTCGGGATCGGCGAGCAATTCGGGCGCGTTGAACCAGGTCAGCGCGGCGGCGTTGCGGTCGGCCAGCACGCTCGCCTTGCCCATCGCCAGCCGCCAGGCCGGCACCAGTTCGAGCGCATGGTCATCGCGCTGCATCGTTTCCAGCACCCCAAGCGCTTCCGCGCCGCGCCGTGTATCGATCAGCGCGGTTGCCAGCTTCCAGCGGGCGGCCTGTCGCGTCTCCGCCGTGCTGCGCGCGATCAGCGACCAGGCGAGGGGGGCGTCGATGGCGGCACGCGCCCCGGGCGCGGCGCGCGGCATTTCGGCAAGCTGGGCGGCGAAGGGGTTTGGCTTTGCCACCGCGCCGCCGGGGGCAGGCTTGGCGGCTGTCGGCGGCGGCGCGCCATGCGCCGGGGCGGCGGGCTTGGCATCGCCCGCCGCCATCGCGGCGCTGGCGCTCCCGGCCAACAGGAGCAGCGCAAGGGCAGGTGCCGGGCGAGTCATGCGCGCAGCAGCAACCAGGCCTGGACCACGCCGCCGACCAGCGCGGCGGACAGGAACAGAAATGCGATCACCACGCGCCCGATCCCCGTTTTGTCGGACGCGCGCGGTGTGGCGGCGCGGCGTGGCGCAGGGCCGGTGGCAAAGCCGCCGCCCAAACGGCGGTCGGAGGTGCCGCTACCGACAATGCGGATCCGCGCTGGCTTTTGATCGTGACTCATTCAAATCCCAACGGGGCAAGTCCCAACACGGGGTTTTCAATCTATTATAGAAGGGCGGGGCCGGGTGCGGTCCCAGCTGCACGCCTTTGACGGAGACCCCATGCGCCGATCCGCTGCCCGCCTGACTGCCGCTGCCGCATTGCTGGCCGTGGCCGCGCCCGCCGGAGCTGCCGGCGGCGGCGGGGGAGAGGCTGCCGTCGTTCCGCTGGGCAAGTTTCGCGTTCCGATCATCGATGCCGGACGGCTCGATGGCGACCTCGAGCTTGAGCTGGCCATTACTCCAGCCGACGGTGTCGATGCAGGCGTGCTGGGCGCGGCCCAACCCGCATTGCGCGCGGCGATGCTGTCGGCCCTGCTGGACTTTGCGCAGCTGAACGCGTCACCGCGGATCGCGGTGGATGCCGAGGCGCTGGCCCATGCGCTCGATACCGCCGCACATGCCGCCGATCCGCAGGCCGGCCATGTGCTGATCCTCGAAGTGCGCACCAGCCCCGCGCGCGGCGCGCCGTAATTTAGATCCCCCGCATTCCGGTCAGCGGCAACACTTCGCGCATCACCCGGTCGATCGCGGTGACCAGCGCATCATCGCCGTCACGCGTCGCCTGTCGGATCAGCGACTCCAGCCCCTCGACCGTGGTGCGTCCGACGCGACGCATGTGATGCGGCGAGGAAGCTTCCTCCAGGATTCGCGTCGTCGCGCGTTCCAGCTGCGGGATGGCGCGATGGGCGAAATCGGGCCGGACGCGCTGATCGGCCACGAACACCGTGCCGAGCTTCGCCCCCTGCACGCCGCGCATCGGTACGGCAGCATAGGCGCGCAGCGCGAGCGGTCCGGCGACGAAGCGATTGTTCGCGAACTCGGGGTTCGCCGGCAGATCGGTCTCGGCCATGGGGATCTGGGTTTCGACGACACCGGCGCATAGCGATTCGGACAATGGGACCGAGTCGAGATCGACGCCATGCAGCACTGGCAGCCAGCAAAATCCGCTGTCGATCACGCTGACGCCCGCGATCGGCACGTCCATCGTGCGGCTCAATTCCTGAATCAGCTCGTTGAAGCGCGGAGAATCGCGCAGCGCCAGCAGGCCGGACGCGAACAGTACCGCACGACGCAGCGCATCTTCGCTCGACAATGGCACACTGTCCGAGTCGGGGATCGTCACTGGTGTCTCCGCTCAAGGACCCCGCTTATCGCAAGATGATCTTAGCGGACCGCTCCTGTCTGTACTGTAGTATTACAGTAATGCGTGGCGTTCTCATTTAGGCGCGGCGCGGCTGGCCCTGGCGGGTGTCGCTGCAGCCGCTTTGAGCTGGGTCATTCCGCCCCGCGCCAGCGCCATGCCCAAGGTCGCGGCGGCATCGGGCGACATGGCCTGCATCATCAGCGCGGCGTTGCGCTCGCGCATCCGCTGCGCCACCTGGAACTGCACGTCGGGGCTCAGCTTCTCGAACACCGGCGCCGCTTTGGCGGGCTTCATCGACTGAAAGATGCGGGCCAAATCGCTATAGCGTTTTTCCTCCGCAGCCGCGGCGGCATCTGGCGCGCCAGCGGCACCCGCATCGGCGCTGGCCTTGCCCTCGGCTGCTGCCTTGGCCTGTGCGTCCTTCTGCTGGCGCTGCAGGCGCAGCCGCGCTGCCTTGAGCGCCTGTTCGCGCAGGTCGAGCGCGCGGCGCCGCTCGGCCTCCTTGCGTTGCGCGGCATTGATTTCGCCCTCGATCTGGCTGCCGAGCCGCGTCTTGGGCACGACCGATTCGCCGACGGCCACCGCCGCATCGACGCCATTTGCCACCGCGCCAACGGTCGCGACGGCAGCGGTGATCAACAGAAAGGGGATGCGCATCAGTAGCGATCCACCAGGTCGGCGCGTCGTGCAGCAGCGGCGGATTCGACCAGCCGCTCGGCGGTCGAATCCGCGATCTCGATCATCATCCGCAATTCGTCCGCCACCGCCTTGGCGCGCGCCGCGTCATGGGTTCCGCGGGCATATTGGGTCAGCGTGCCCTTGAGCTCGGACAGCACCAGCCGTGCCTGCACCGTCGCCTGGTCGAGGGTCGACACGACCTGCGCCAGATCGTTGCGCTTCAGTGCGTTGAGCGCGCGCATCATGCGCATGCTCTGAACGATCACCACCGTGCAAAACAGCATCGTCAACACGTTCGCTGCGAGCGAATAGGTCATGCGCGCTTCTCCTTGGCGATGTCGGACACCAGCCGCACCGCAATCTTGCTCGATCGCTGGCCGATCTGGGCGCGGCCGATGGTGACGCCGCCGCATTGCATGTCGAGGGGCTGATCGGGGTCGGCGAACAGCGGGATCGTCTGGCCGACCTTGAATTCGCGCACGGCGCCCAGCGCCATGTCGCGTTCGCCCAGCACGACGTCGAGCGTCACGTCCACTTTGCGCACCTCCGACGCCATATGGACTTCCCAGATCGTGTCGCGGCCCAGCTTTTCGCCCATGAACCGCTGGTTGAGCAGATGGCGCACCGGCTCGATCGTCGCATAGGGCAGCAGGATGCTGAAATTCCCCCCGCGCTCGTCCATGCTGACCCGGAAAGTGGCAACCGCGCAGACGTTGGTCGTGCCGGCGATCGCGACGAAGCGCGGGCTGCTTTCTACGCGCTCCAGCTCGATCGTGGTCGGGGTGATCGGCGCCATCGACGTCGACAGATCGCTCAGCACATGGCCCAGCATGCGCGAGACCAGGTCGGTTTCGATCGTGGTGAAGCCGCGCCCGTCGATCATCACCTGATCGCCACCGCCGCGCCGTCCGCCGAGCAGCGCATCGACCACGGCGTAGATCAGGCTGGAATCGACCGAGACCAGGCCATAATTTTCCCATTCCTCGACGCGAAACACGCCGATCATCGCGGGCAGCATGATGTGGTTGAGATAATCGCCAAAGCGGATCGAGGTCACTTCCTCAAGGCTGACATCGATCGCATCGGATGTCAGGTTGCGCATCGAGGTCGCAAAGATGCGGACCATACGGTCGAACACGACTTCCAGCATCGGCAGCCGCTCGCGGCTGATGACGTTGGATTCGATGACCGCACGCAGGCCTTCCTTCGGCTGGCCGAAACCCCCGACCTGCCCGAACAGCGCGTCGATCCCCGCCTGATCGAGCAGCGACTCTGCGTCGGAATCGAACTTGGGCGGCTCGGGCAGCTCGAAATCGTCGAAATCATCGCTCATTGCTGCACCAGATCCTGGATCAGAACGTCTTTGACCGCGTCCGGCCCCAGCGTCTGGGTGGCGCGGATCAACAGCTCTTCCTTGACGCGATAGACTGCGCCCGACCCATTCAGGTCTTCGGGGCGCAGTTCGCGCAGGAACGGCTGATAGGCGTCGATCAGCAGCGGCAGCTTACCCTGCAGCTTCTCGACCGAGCTTGCCTTGCCGGGCACCAGCACGAAATGGACCTTCAGGAACCGCGCGGCACCGTCGGCGCTGCGCAGGTTCACGACCAGCGGGGGGACGTCGAGATAGGCGCTGCCGGCCTTGCCGTCCTTGCCGCCCTTTTCCTTGTCGCCATCGTCGGCGCCTTCTTCGGCCTCTGCCTCGGCTTCGCCCTCGCCATGTTCACCCTCGGCAGTTTTTGCCGCCGGCTTGTCCGACCCCATCAGGAAAAAGGCTGCGCCGCCACCGCCGCCGCCCAGCACCAGCACGGCCGCGCCGATGATGATCATCAGCTTCTTCTTGCCGCCCTTGGGCTTAGCAGGAGCCTCGCCGTCCTTCGTCTCGACGATGATGTCGTCGCTCATGGTCTGTGTCCCAATCTCTTTGCCCATCCGCGACCGGACCGGCTGAATGTTCCTATTATAGGGGAGTGGGGCGGCAACATTTGCCTAGCCGCAAAAAACTTGGACGATTTTTTTCGGAGGGCGGTCGCGATGGATATCTCATCCTATGTGCTGCTGAGTCACAATCAGGCGCTCCGGCGTCGGCTCGACGTGAGCGCGAACAATATGGCCAATATCTCGACGGCCGGGTTCAAGCGCGAAGCGCCGGTGTTCCGCGAATATGTGGAGCAGGCGGGCGGCGGCACGGATGCGCCGGTCAAGACGACGTCGATGGTGCTCGACTATGGCGCAGTGCATGACCAGAGCGCAGGCGCATTCATTGCGACCGGCAATCCGATCGACGTCATGATCGACGGTGCGGGTTACCTCGCGGTCGAAACCCCCGAGGGTGGCACCGCCTATACGCGCGCGGGCTATCTAAGGGTCGGCGAGGACGGCACGCTGGAGACGGCGGGCGGGCTCGCCCTGCTCGGCGAAGGCGGGCGCCCGATCACGATTCCCCCCGAACAGGCGGGACAGGTCAGCATCGGCAAGGACGGCACGGTCAGCGCGGGCGATGCCCAGGTCGGGCGCGTCGCGGTGACGGTGTTCGACGACGAACGCATGGTCGATCCGCGCGGCGACGGCACCTTTGCCGGAACCGGCGGGCGCGAACTCGCCGCTGCCGACACCAAGCTCAAGAGTGGCGGCGTCGAAGGATCCAACGTCCAGGCGATCGTCGAGACCACCAACATGGTCGAGATCCTGCGTGCCTATCAGACCAGCATGAAAATGTCGGAGTCGCTGGGCGACATGCGCAAGTCCGCGATCGACAAGCTTGGCCGCTTCGGCTGACCCCCTCTCAACGGAGACTGACCCATGCGTACCCTCTCCATCGCCGGCACGGGCATGCTCGCGCAGCAGACCAATGTCGATGTGATCTCGAACAACATCGCGAACATGAACACGACCGGCTACAAGCGCCAGCGTGCCGAGTTTCAGGACCTGCTCTATCAGCAGGTGACCCGGCCCGGCGGCGCGTCCGGCCCCGACAGCCGCGTGCCGACCGGCATTCAGATCGGCGCGGGCGTCAAGACCGGCGGCGTCTATCGCATCGCGACGCAGGGCGCGATGAGCCAGACCGACAATCGCTATGACCTGGCGATCCAGGGCCGCGGCTATTTCGCGGTGACGCTGCCCTCGGGCGAGACCGCCTATACCCGCGACGGTTCGTTCCAGCTGTCCGATCAGGGCGAGCTGGTCAATGCCGACGGCTTTCCGGTCCAACCGGGCATCACCATTCCCGCCGAAGCGGTCGATGTAACGATCTCCAAGACCGGCGAAGTTCAGGTGATCCTCGCCGGCCAGCCCGAGCCGCAGAATGTCGGCCAGCTCCAGCTCGCGACCTTCATCAACGAAGCCGGGCTCGAGGCGCAGGGTGGCAACCTCTTCCTCGAAACCGCCGCATCGGGCCAGCCAACCCTCGCCAATCCGGCTGAGCCGGGCTTCGGCGCGCTGCAACAGGGCTTTGTCGAGGCGTCGAACGTCAATCCGGTGGCCGAAATCACCGCATTGATCACCGCCCAGCGCGCCTATGAAATGAACAGCCGGGTCGTGAAGACCGCAGACGAGATGCTGGCCACCACCAGCCAGCTGCGCTGATGATCTACCGCATCGCCTTCATCGCCGCGGCGCTGGTTCCGGTGCCCGCACCGGCGCAGACGCCGACGGCTGCCGCTCCGGCGCGCGCTGTGCCCGCACAGGTCGAGGTCGCCGTGCTCGCGCGCCCGGTCCAGCGCGGCGAGATCCTGTCGGCCGACGACTTCGTCTACGAAAAGCGCTCGCCCAACATGGGTCGCGGCGCGATCGAGGCCGACGCCGCCAAGGGACTGGAGGCCGTGCGTCCGCTCTCACCCGGATCGGTGGTGCGGGTCAGCGACGTCATCACCCCGCGGCTGGTCCGCCGGGGCGAGCCGGTGCTGATCGCCTACAAGGTCGGCGCACTCACCATCACCACCCAGGGCCGCGCCCTGGCCAGCGCGGGGGCGGGCGAACCCGTCCGCGTCGTCACCACCTCCACCCAGCGCACGCTCGACGGCTTCGTCGCGGGCAACGGGCTGGTCCGTATCCTGTATTGAGGGAGCAGATACCCATGAAGAAGATCATTCTCGCCGTCACTGCGGCGACCCTGGTTTCGGGCTGCGGCGCAGTCGACCGGCTCGGCCGCGTCGGCAAGGCGCCCAAGATGTCCGCGCCTGAAGAGATGGCGATGCCGGGCGGCGAACGCTCGATCGGCAATCCCGGCTATCGGCCAGGGACCGCCGCTGCGGCGGTCGCCAGCGCTCCGGTCCCGACCGGCACGGTGCCGGTTCAGGCTCCCGCCGCGTCCGCCTCGCTGTTCCGCGCCGGTGCCGGTGCCTTCCTCAGCGATCAGCGCGCGACCCGCATGGGCGACATTCTGACGATCAAGATCAACATCGCGGACAAGGCCGAGGTCGGCAACAACACCTCGCGCAACCGCAGCGGTTCGGAAAATGCCGGTATCGCCTCGCTGCTCGGGCTGCAAAATCTGCTGCCCAAGTCGATCGATCCGACCAACCTCGCCAGCACCAACTCGAAATCGCAATCGAGCGGTGGCGGCAATATCAGCCGGTCCGAAACGATCAACATGACCATGTCGGCGATCGTCACCAACGTCTTTCCCAACGGCAATCTCGGCATCCGGGGCCGTCAGGAAGTGCGCGTGAACAACGAACTGCGCGAACTGGTGGTCAGCGGCGTGGTCCGCCCACAGGATATCGGCCGCGACAATTCGGTGCGCCACAGCCAGATTGCCGAAGCGCGGATCAGCTATGGCGGCCGCGGCCAGCTGTCGGATGCGCAGCAGGCGCGCTGGGGCCAGCAGATCTACGACGCGCTGTTCCCGTTCTAATCGGGCAGTCAACAGGATTGCCCGTCCCAGCCGGGGGGCCGTGGACGGGCAGCCCCTTTCCCAGCCGGGGGGCCGTGGAAAGGGAAGGGAAGCGCAGAAGCGCCGCCATTCCAAAGAGGGGGAGGGAGAAACCCTCCCCCTTTTTTGTTGCCCTGCACGCGTTCAGGGTGACGATCGGTCGAAGGCTAGTGGAGCAGAAAAATCGCCGACCTGCCTGGGCTCACCCCGCGTCGCCCTCGCCGTCGCTGCGCCCCGCCTTCAGTGCCTCGTGCCGGTCGATCGACTTCTGGATATGCCGCCGCGCCGCGCGCCGCGCCGCTGCCGGGTCGCCCGCCACAATCGCTGAGTAGATCGCCTCATGGTCGCGGTTGATCACGCGGGCATAACGCTGGTGTTTCCTCGGGTCGTTGCCCTGCAGATACAGCTTGCGCGAGGGCACCAGCCGCACGCCCAGAAACTGGGTGAAGCGCACGAAATAGGCGTTGCCCGTCGCCCGCGCGATCGCCGCGTGGAAGGCCGCGTCGGCGGCGACCGATCCCTCCGCCTCGGTGCTCGCGTCCATCGCCGCCAGCGCAGCGCGGATGTCGTCCAGGTCCGCCTCGGTCCGGCGCTCTGCGGCGAGCGCGGCCATCTCCGCCTCGAACCCCATGCGCATTTCCAGCAGGCGCAGCACATCGTCGATCGCGCTGACCTCGTCCGGCGTCACCTGGAACGCGCGATACTGCGCCCCCTCGGCGACATAAGCCCCGGACCCACGCCGCGACACCAGCAAACCGCGCGCAGCCAGGCGCGAATAGGCCTCCCGCACCACCGTCCGGCTCACGCCGAAACTCTCGGTAATCGCCTTCTCGGTCGGAAAACGCGAACCCGGAGGCATCTCCCCCCGTTCGATCTGTTCCTCGAACCGCTGGACCAGATCGTCGGCCAGCGATGCCGCCTTGGTCACCGTCATCACCGGACGGATAGCATCGACCGCGTGCATGTGACTAGGGTCGGAAATCTGGCTGTTGCTGCTGGACATAGGCGTGCCAATCGGGTTCGCGCTTGAAATCGGGACCGCCGCTCCACGCAGCGCCGGCATAATAGACGAAGGGTTTGCCCGGCGTCACCCGGACGAGGATCAGGTAATTGTCGGCGTCCTCGGCAAAGCCGATAAACGCCGCCGGATCGACCATCACCGCACCAGCCATCGCGCCTTTGTCCGGCGTGTCCGGCCCCCACCAGATCAGCCGGGCTCCCGTGGCGTCCTTCGTCACTTTGCCCAATGCGGTGCCGGTTGGGCGTTTCGACAGGCCGACCGCAACCGTCAGCGGCTCGGCGCTGCTCGAGGTGAGGGTCGAAGTCATGCGAATGAAGTTGCTGCCCGGTGCCAGCTCAAACTGCCGCGTCTCCGCCACGTTACGCGCGGTATCGACCGGCCAGGCGGGATAATCGACGCTGAATGCCGCACGCTCCGGCCCGGCGCTGGCGATGCGCGGGTTCACATAGTTGCGCGACGTCCACAATTTATTGTCGTGCCAGATGCCTAGGCCCCCGATCCCGCGCCCGGTGCCGACATTGTAGAAATCGACGCCCTCACCCTGATCCTGATGCTGATCGCCGGTGCGCAGTTGTCGGTCCATGAACGGCCAGCGCACGCGCTTGCCCCAGGCGTCGATGCCCGAGGAGGACGGCGGCTCGGCGGCTTCGAGTGGCCGACCATAGATGCGGAACGCGATCCGGTCATTCTCGAACAACAGGTCGCCATAGCGATAGTCGGCGATGGACACCGCGGCGCGCGCCTTTTGCTCTTCGGCAGAGGCGGGGCGCAGGGGTTTATGCTGCTGTGCCGAGACCGCCGGGACGACCAGCAGCGCGAGCCCGGTGATCGCCATGGCCATGCGGCGTGTTCGCGGTTCCGGCATCCAATCCCCTCGACTATTGTCTAGTTGTGTGACAACCTTATTGACGGCTAAACGTCAATTGGAAAGATTATGGCACCGGTGTCAACAGCCAAGATGCGCCGGAGCGTTTAGGAGAGGGGTTGCGACCGTCACGCGCCGCGTCGCAGCCGGAGGGAAATGAGATGTCGTTGATTCTGCTCGCCCTTGCCGGGGCTGCCCCCGCTGCAGCAGCGCCCCCGGTGCCGGTCGCCGCGGTTGCGCCGCGCGCGCAGTTGCCGCGCCCCGACGCGATCCTGGCGCAAGTGCGCCGCGTCGCCGATTGGCAGCTCGCCAACCGCGCCAACTGGGCAACCATGCCTGCCGCGCGCAAGAGCGTCCAGAACCCGCGCGACTGGCAACAGGCGACCTTCTGGATCGCGCTGACCGAACTCGCCAAACGCGACACCCGCTATGCCGCGCCGCTGATGGAGCTGGGGCGGGAGCAGTCGTGGAAGCTCGGCGACAACCCATTCCATGCCGATGACCAGCTAATCGGACAGGCCTGGATCTGGGCGGCGCGTAACGGTGCGGGCAGGGCGGCGCGCGCTCCCGCCATCGCCTATTTCGACAATGTCCTCGCCAACCGCCCGCGCGGCAGCCTCGAATTCATCCCCGGCGCACCCGGCGCAGGCTGGTCGAAATGCACCGACCGCTGGTGCTGGTGCGACGCGCTGTTCATGGCCCCGCCGACCCTGCTTCAGCTCGCGACGATCACGGGCGACCGGCGCTATGCCGATTTCGCGCATGAAGAGTTCAAGGCGACCACCGACTATCTCTACGATTCGGCCGAGAAGCTCTATTTCCGCGACAGCCGCTTCTTCGACACGCGCGATGCCAGGGGGCGCAAGCAGTTCTGGAGCCGTGGCAATGGCTGGGTGATGGGCGGGCTGGTCCGCATGCTCGAGGCGATGTCCGCCACGGACCCCAAGCGCGCTTATTACGAAGCGCTGTTCCGCGACATGGCGGCAAAGCTGCTGACGCTGCAGAAGCCCGACGGCTATTGGTCGGCGTCACTGCTCGACACTAATCCTGCCACTCCGCCCGAAAGCAGCGGCACCGCCTTTTACACCTATGCCTTTGCCTGGGGCATCGACGCCGGGCTGCTCGACCGCGCGACTTATCAGCCGGCGGCGATCCGTGGCTGGGACGCGATCGTCCGCGCGGTGCAGCCCGATGGCATGCTCGGCTGGGTGCAGCAGGTTGGCGACCGGCCCGACAGTGTGTCGGCAAAGGAAACCCAATTCTATGGCGCGGGCGCCTTCCTGCTCGCCGGTACCGCGATGGCCGATCTCGCGCGGAAGGAGTCCAATTGATGCGTTCGTTGTTGCTGATCGCCCTTGTAACCCCCGTCGCCGTGCAGGCCGCTCAGGTCGATCGCCATGCCGATGCGCCGGCCGGCCCTGTCTATACCGACGCGGTTGCGCCGATGGACACCAGCGTTACCACGCGTCTGTCACCCCAACTTGAAAAACTGGTCGAACAGCTGCTCCGCGATGGCAAGGCGACGAAGATTGACGGTGTCACCGTGTTCGGCGGCGGGGACAAGTTCCTGCCGGGCAAGATCGCCGCGACCATGGCGCATCGCATCGTCGCGCTCGAACCGAACGACCCCCGGCTCGATCAGCGACTGCGCGAATTTGCCGATATGGCCGACCTCACGCTGGCGAACGACAATGAAAGCTGGGGTCTCTATTATTACATCGCCGCGCTGCACGACCTGCATGCGCGTGGCCTGCTCGAGCGCGCCGTTCGCCCGGCGACGCTCGCCACGCTCAAGCAGCGGCTCGACTGGCGCCGCTTCGTCCGTCCGGACCTCAGCCTGATCAACCTGCCCAACAACTATTACGGCGTCGCATTCTCGATCGCGCGTTTCCGCCATCTGCTCGGCTGGGAGGATGCCAGCGCGGGCGATCAGTTGCTCGCGCGGATGATCGACCATTATCGCAAATATTCGGGCGAGTACGGCTTTGCCGACGAGACCGAGGGGAAGGGGCGGTTCGACCGTTATTCGGTGCTGCTGATCGGCGAGATCGCGCACCGCCTGCTCGAAACCGGCATGACGCCGAGCGATGAGGTCAAGGCATGGCTGCGTAAGTCGGTCGACCTGCTGCTCCCGCGCTTCAACCTGCATGGTGAGGGGTTCGAATATGGCCGCAGCATCGGAACCTATGGCGACACCGCCTTCCTCGAAGTGCTGACCGCCGCCGCTTTGCTCAAGGTGATGACCCCGGTCGAGGAGCGCATGGCCTATGCCTTCTCCAGCCGCGTCACCGCGCGCTACATGGATTTCTGGATCGATCCGGTCAGCGGATCGGTCGATCTGTGGGGCCGCACCGCATGGGGGCAAGGGCGGCGCACCGATGTCTATCGCGGCGAAGCGCGCATCCTGGGTGAGAATTTCAGCCTCGCGCGCCAGCATATCTATACCAACGCGATCTGGAACCGGCTCGGCTATCGCGGGCAGGCGCCCGATCCTGGCTTTGCGCGCTGGCTCGACACGCTCCCGCGTTCGACCATGACCTGGTTCGCGCGGGGCTTGCATGATCGCGGGCTGGTGACGATCCGCGATGGCAAGCGGATGATCTCCCTGCCCATCATCAACGGGGCGGAGGGGCAGCATATGAATAACCCCTATTTCCCGATCCCCTTTTCACCCGGGATGCTCGCCGGGTCGGCCGATGCGACCTTCCCGCAGCTGTTGCCGCGCATCACGCTGGCCAATGGCGACGTGCTGATGCCGCTCGCCTTCTTCAAGGATGTGCGCGTCACCCGGCGCGGTGCGGTGACCGATGTGCGCTGGCACCAGACTGCGCTCGACCGCATGGGCAGCAATGACGCACAGCTCGACACGCGCGTGTCGATCGAGACCCATTACCGTTTCTCTCCCGGGAAGATCGAACGCAGCGACCGCATCGTCCCGGCTGAGGGGGTGAAGATCGCGCGGATCGATATGGAGTTTGCGAGCTTCTCCGACGCACCCGCGCAGCGGGCCGGGGCGGTGACCTTTGCGCGTGGCGCGGTACACCGGTTTGCGACGACGGGCTATGGCGCATGCGCCGCGGCGCCGGCGAGCGACCCGGTCTATCGTGCTCCGGTCGGCCCCTTCGCGACCGTCGTCAAATGCGCGCGCGCAGGGGGCGGGATGCCCTCTAGCGTGATCGCCACAAGCTGGGCTTTGTCATACAACTACGACTAAGGGCTAGTTGACCGCGGTCCGGCCAGTTGTCATACATCATCAGCAACTTGGCTGGGCCATCCCTCTCTCGGTCCGCGCCGTCACCGCCGCCGTGGGGTTTAGATCCCCGGCGGCGGCTTTTTTGGCTCAAGCTTAACGCCCCCGCCGCGCGTCCCACCACGCCAGTCGCTCGGCGATGCGCTTCTCGGTCCCCCGGTCGGTCGGGGTGTAAAAGGTCTCCGGCGTCATTTCCTCGGGCCAGTAATTGGCACCGCTGAACCCGTCCTCCGCATCATGGTCATAGGCATAGCCCTTGCCATAGCCGATCTCCTTCATCAGCTTGGTCGGCGCGTTGAGGATGTTCTGCGGTGGCATCAACGATCCGGTTTCCTTCGCTGACCGCCACGCCGCCTTCATCGCCTTATAGGCCGCGTTCGATTTGGGTGCGGTCGCGCAATAGAGACACGCCTGCACGATCGCGAGTTCGCCCTCGGGCGACCCCAGAAACTCGTAACTGTCCTTGGCGGCCAGGCACTGGACCAAAGCCTGCGGGTCGGCCAGGCCGATATCCTCGCTCGCAAAGCGCACCAGCCGGCGCAGCACGTAGAGCGGCTCCTCACCTGCGACCAGCATCCGGGCGAGATAATAGAGCGCCGCCTGCGGATCGCTCCCGCGCAGCGATTTGTGCAGCGCGGAGATGAGGTTGTAATGACCCTCGCGGTCCTTGTCGTACACCGCGACACGGCGCTGCAGGAACGCCGACAGCTCCGCCGGATCGAGGGGCGCGTCGAAGCTGACCGAATAGAGCGTCTCCGCCTGGTTGAGTAGGAACCGTCCGTCGCCATCCGCGCTCGCCACCAGCGCATCGCGCGCTTCGGGGGTGAGGGGCAGGGGGCGACCCTCGATCGCCTCGGCGCGGTCGAGCAGCTGGCTGAGCGCCGGATGATCCAGCCGTCGCAGGATCAGCACCTGCGCCCGGCTGAGCAATGCGGCGTTGAGCTCGAACGACGGATTTTCGGTCGTCGCGCCGACCAGGGTCACCGTGCCATCCTCGACAAACGGTAGAAACCCGTCCTGCTGCGCGCGGTTGAAGCGGTGAATCTCGTCCACGAACAGCAGCGTGCGCTGTCCGATCCGCGCATGTTCCTTCGCCTCGGCGAACACCTTTTTCAGGTCCGCCACGCCCGAAAACACCGCGCTGATCGCGACGAAGCGCAAGCCGACCGCATCGGCGAGCAGCCGCGCGGTCGTCGTCTTGCCCGTCCCCGGCGGTCCCCACAGGATGATCGATGACAGCTTCCCCGCCGCGACCATCCGCCCGATCGCGCCCTCCGGCCCGGTCAGATGTTCCTGCCCCACCACCTCCTCAAGCCGCGCGGGACGCAGCCGATCGGCCAGCGGCGCGGAGGCGGAAATTTCGGATGGGGAGGCGGCGGGTGCGGTCCCGCCGAACAGGTCAGCCATGACGGCCGATATAGGGATTCAGCACCGCTACGCGAAGGGGCTTGTCAAAATGCATTCAAGATATATCGTAAATGCATCACGACTCGAATTTGAAGGACACAGAATGTTTCGAGCACATCATCGCGGCCACGGGCCGCACGGCATGCATGCCAGCCGCGGACGCCGCCAATGGGGGCCGTTCACGGTCGAATGGGACATCAATGCCGAAGCGACGGGCGGGCGTGGCGGTGGCCGCGGGCGGCGGCGCATCTTCACCGGCGACGAGCTTCGCCTCGTTCTGCTCGCGCTGATCGCCGACCAGCCGCGCCACGGCTACGACCTGATCCGCGAGATCGAGGAGCGCACCGGCGGTGCCTATGCCCCCAGCCCTGGCGTGGTCTATCCCACGCTCACCCTGCTCGCCGACATGGACCATATTGCCGAGCAGGCGGCGGAGGGCGCGAAGAAGCTCTACGCGATCACTACGACAGGTCAGGCACATCTCGACGAGAACGCCGAACAGGTGACGCTGCTGATGGGCCGCCTCGCCGAACTCGGCACCCAGCGCGAGCAGAGTGGACGCAGCCCGGTGCGCCGCGCGATGGGCAACCTCAAAATGGCGGTGATGCAGCGGCTGAGCGACGGCGAAGCCGATCAGGAAACGGTCGACGCGATTGTCGACATCATCGACGCCGCCGCGCGCAAGGTGGAGCGCCTTTGATGACCGCAACTGCAACGGGCTTCGCCGCGACCGACAAGGCGTCGCGCTACCTGCAACAGCTGTGCAAGCATTGGGAACATAACCTCAAGGTCGACTACACCGCCGACCACGGCACGATCGTCTTCCCGAAGAACGCGCGCGGCGCGGACTGGCCCGGCGACGGGCTGGTCACACTCGACGCGAAGCCCGGCGGCATCGCGATCCGCATCGACGCCAGCGCCCCCGAACAGGCCGAGGGTCTGAAGGGCGCAATCGAACGCCATCTCGACCGGTTCGCGTTCCGGGAAGAGGGGTTGAAGTACGATTGGGAGTGAACATTCCTCCCCCAGCTTGCTGGGGGAGGGGGACCGCCGGCGCAGCCGGTGGTGGAGGGGCGGCCGCGTAGACGGCCGTGAACAGCTCGGCAAAAATCCGCCGTCTGACGACGGCGGCCCCTCCGCCATCGCTGCGCGATGCCACCTCCCCTGCGGTGCAGGGGAGGAATGATCACCGTCCCCCCATCACCTCAAGATACGCGTCCAGCACCGCCTGATTGACCTGCGGCCACACCTGCGCCTGCATCCGCTGATGCCCCAGCGCCCCGAACCGCGCGCGCATCTCCGCGTCGCGCGCGAGCCGCTCGATCGCATCGGCATAGGCAGCAACGTCGCGCGGCGGGACCAGAAAGCCGGTCTCATTCTCGACCACCAGGTCCATCGCGCCCGTCGCCCGCGCCGCGACCACCGGGACGCCGCAGGCCATCGCTTCGGACGTCACATTGCCGAAGGTCTCGGTGATTGACGGGTTGAAGAACACGTCCATCGACGCGACCGCGCGGCCCAGCGCATCGCCCGACTGGAACCCGGTAAAGATCGCCTCGGGCACCTGTCCCGCGAACCATTCCCGCGCCGGGCCTTCGCCGACCACCAGCACCTTGTGCGGCACCCCGCGCCGGGTCAGCTCGCGCGCAACCTCGGCAAAAATGTCGAGCCCCTTTTCGAGCACCAGCCGTCCGAGAAAGCCGATCGCCGGCACATCGTCCGCGATGCCAAGACCCCGCCGCCACGCCAGGTCGCGCCGCTGCGGGTTGAACCGCGCATGATCCACCCCGCGCGACCAGATGCCGATCGGCGTCGTCACGCCCCAGCTCTGGATCAGATCGGCGATCGACTTACCCGGCACCATCACCCGGTCGACCCGGTTGTAAAAGCGCGTCAGCCGCCGGATCAGCCACGGCTCGACAAAGCCCAGCCCATAATAGCGCGGATAGGTTTCGAACCGCGTGTGCAGCGACGCGACCACCGGAATGCCCTGCTTGCGCGCCCAAGCGACCGCCGCATGGCCCAGAAATTCGGGTGCGGAGACATGGACGAGGTTCGGCGCAAACGCCTCCAGATCCTCGCGTGGCGCGCGCGGCAGGCCCAGCGCGACCTTATACTCGCCGCGTCCACCGGGCATTGCAAAGGCCGGCACGCTGACCAGGTCGCCCTCCGGCTCAAACGCGGGCTTTTCGACGGTCGGCGAATAGACGCGCACCGTGACCCCGGCATCGAGCAAATGGCGCACCAGCTTGTTCAGCGCCTGGTTCGCGCCGTCACGCACATAATTATAGTTGCCGCTGAACAGCGCCACGCGAAGATCGGTCGGAGTCATCGGCGCGCCCATAGCGATGCGAATAGGGCGATACTATGTCGCCGGAAAGGAGATTCCCGCATGGCTGACCTGTCGCACTTCCCGATCACCCGCCGCTGGCCCGCGCAGCATCCCGATCGCATTCAGCTCTATTCGCTCAACACCCCCAATGGTGTGAAGGCCGGGATCATGCTCGAGGAAACTGGGCTGCCCTATGAGGCGCATCTGATCGACATCGGGGCGGACGACCAGAAGACGCCCGAATTCCTCAGCCTCAATCCCAATGGCAAGATCCCCGCGATCCTCGATCCCGACGGTCCGAACGGCCGCCCGCTGGCGCTGTTCGAAAGCGGCGCGATCCTGCTCTACCTCGCCGACAAGTCGGGCAAGTTTCTCGATCCCGCCCAGCGCTACGAAACGATCGGTTGGGTGATGTGGCAGATGGGCGGGCTCGGCCCGATGTTCGGCCAGCTGGGCTATTTCCACAAATTCGCCGGGCGCGAGATCGCGGACAAGCGCCCGCTCGACCGCTATGTCGCCGAATCCAAACGCCTTCTCGGCGTCCTCGATACGCAGCTCAAGGGCCGCGACTGGATCATGGGCGACTATTCGATCGCCGACATCGCCTCGCTCGGCTGGGTCCGCAATTTGATCGGCTTTTACGAGGCGCGCGATCTGGTCGGCTTCGACGCTTTCGCCAACGTCGCCGCCTGGCTCGAACGCGGCCTGGCGCGCCCGGCGGTGCAGCGGGGGCTGATGGTCACGGCAAAGGGGTGATCCAGCGCAATTCATTGCGCATTCACCGCCGAAACGTTTATCTCGAATGTCGCCCTGAGACGGTCGGCCTGTTCTGAGTGACATTTCAGGGAGGATTCCGATGTCCGTTCTCGCACTTTCGCTCGCCGCGCTGCTGCTGCCCACCGCGATTCAGACCGACCGCCCGTCAGGCGCGGGGACGGGTGATGAAAAGGCCAATCACAACACGGCGCGGTCCAACAAGAGCACCGTCGCCGCGCCGGGCGGTCCCGCCGTCGGGACCGGCGATGCCACGGCGAACCACAACACCATTCGGTCGAGCAAGAACAAGGGCGGTCGTGGCCCGGCGCCGGCCAGCGGCGGCACGCAGCCGTCGGGTGGGACGCCGGAAAGCGCGCCCAAGCCGCACTGAACGACCCGGCTTTCTAAACGCATATTCCCTTTTCGTTCCACTCGGGTTAGGCATGCATCATGGCCAAACCCAAGAAGCGTTACGTCTGTCAGTCCTGCGGCTCCGTGACGTCGCAATGGGCGGGGCAATGCGCCGATTGCGGTGAGTGGAACACGCTGGTCGAGGATGCCGGCGCGGTCGTGACGCCGTTTCAGGCCAAGCATAACCTTCAGGGCGGCGGGCGGATGATCCTGCTGTCCGGGCTCGACGCCGATGTGCCGCTGCCCGCGCGGATGGGTACCGGGATCGCCGAGCTCGACCGCGCGCTGGGCGGCGGCTTTGTCGAGGCATCGGCGACGCTGATCGGCGGCGACCCGGGCATCGGTAAGTCGACGCTATTGCTTCAGGCGGCGGCACGGATGGCGCTGGCGGGCAAGAGCGTCGCCTATGTCTCGGGCGAGGAGGCGGCCGATCAGGTGCGGCTGCGCGCCCGCCGCCTCGGCCTCGGCAACGCACCGGTTCAGCTCGCCTCGGCGACCAGCGTGCGCGACATTCTGACCACGCTCGGCGGTGCGAGCCCACCCGACCTGCTGATCATCGATTCGATTCAGACGATGCACAGCGACCTGATCGAAGGCGCGCCCGGCACGGTCAGCCAGGTGCGCGCATCGTCGCAGGAACTGATCCGCTTCGCCAAGGAACGCGGCACCGCGCTGGTGCTGGTCGGCCATGTCACCAAGGACGGCAGCCTCGCCGGCCCGCGCGTGCTCGAACATATGGTCGATACCGTGCTGGCGTTCGAGGGCGAGCGCAGCCATCAGTATCGCATCCTGCGCGCGGTCAAGAACCGCTTCGGTGGCACCGACGAGATCGGCGTGTTCGCGATGCAGACCGAGGGGCTGACCGAAGTCGGCAACCCGTCTTCGCTATTCCTCACCAGCCGCGACGAAAGCGTCAGCGGCACGGTGGTGTTTCCCGCATTGGAAGGCACCCGCCCGGTACTGGTCGAGATTCAGGCACTTGTCGTCCGCCTCGCATCCGGCGCCACCCCCCGCCGCGCGGTGGTCGGCTGGGACAGCGGTCGCCTCGCCATGATCCTCGCGGTGCTGGAGGCGCGCTGCGGCCTCAGCTTCGCGACCAGCGAAGTCTATCTCAACATCGCCGGCGGCTATCGCGTCCAGGACCCCGCCGCCGACCTCGCGGTCGCCGCCGCGCTCATCTCGGCACTGTCCGAACGCCCGGTCGCAACCGACATGGTCACGTTCGGCGAAATCGCGCTGTCGGGGGAGGTGCGCCCGGTCGCGCATGGCGCCCTGCGGCTCAAGGAAGCGGGCAAGCTTGGCTTCACCCGCGCGCTCGCGCCCTCGGCGCAGGCGCCTGAGGGCAGCGTTGCGCTAACCGGTTTCCGCAACCTCACCGGTTTTGTCGACCATATGCTCGGGCGCTGAACGCTTGCGCCGCCGGGCGAGCAAGTGCCGCGCGGGATCGAGCACCGCCAGCATCACCGCTGTCGCCGCGACATCCGCGATCCAGTCGTCCAGTGCCGCCGTCCGTCCCAGGGCGGGCAGCATCTGGGCAAATTCGATCAGCGCCCCGAACCCGGCAAAGGCGAACAGCAACGTCACCGCCCGCACGCGCGGATAGGCCAGCCGCGCCAGCCCGGTCAGCACGACAAAGGCAATGATATGCTGCACCTTGTCCCCGGGGTCACCCGGCAGGGCGGGCGGCTTGGGCAGCACCGCCATCACAAAGGCAAAGATCAGCGCCGCCCAGAAGGCGACCAGGAAGAATCGGCGAAGCAGGGTCATGCGCTCGACATAGGGCGCGCCGCACCGTTATCCAAAGTCGATCTCCCCCTCACACGCTCCGCTTCACCGGCGGGCGCCGCGCGCGCCACGCGGCGAGGATGCCCGACGCGGCGATGATCGCCATGCCGGTCATGCTCCAGCGATCGGGGAAATGCGCGAAGATCAGCCAGCCGAGCAGCGCGACGAACAGCAACTGCAGATAGTTGAGCGACGCCAGCACCGACGCCGGCGTGTCGCGATAGGCGGCGGTGAACAGGAAGTGGCCCAACCCGCCATAGACGCCCAGGCTAAGCAATAGCAGCAGGTCGAACCCGCCGGGCATCCGGTCGGGGATGAACCACGGAGCCAACGCGCAAAAGATCACCGTGCCAGTCAGCGTGGTATAGAATAGCAGCGCGATCGTGCTCTCGGTGCGCGCCAGGCTGCGCGACAACAGCTGATAGATGCTCGTGGTTACCATCCCGACCCCGGCGAGCAGCACGCCGACCGGATCGAGCCCGCCGCCGGGCCGGACGATGAACAGCACGCCGATAAAGCCCAGCGCCGCGGCGCCGACGCCCGCCACGCCGACCCTCTCGCCAAGCAGCGGCCCGGCCGCGAGGATCACCACTACCGGGGCGAAGAACAGGATCGCGCTGGTCTCGGCCACCGGCATCCGCTGCAGTGCAAGGCCGATCGACAGCGACCCGATCGACAGCGCCAGTGCGCGGGCAATCACCCATCCGGTGCGCTTGGTACGGAGCATCTCGGGAGCGCGACGCGGCGCGAGCAGCGCGGTCATCAGCACCAGATTGCAGGCATAGCGGATCGCGACGATCAGCGGCACGTCGTATCGTGCCCCCAGATATTTGACCGTGACGTCGAGGCACGCGAACAGCAACAGCCCGAAAATGAACAAGGATGCGCCGCGGAGCGGGTGATGGGCGGTCATGCGGAGCTTCCGATGGCGATGTGCTGCGGGACATGCGCACAAATCGGGGCTTCGACAAGCCGCACGCGCAGGCTATGAGGCGGGCAGGGCGGGGAGGCGCGCAATGGGACTGACGGCGATCGACATCTTGGTGCTGCTGGGCGTCGGCGCGGCGGCGATCACCGGCGCGGTGCGCGGCTTCGTCACCGAAGTCCTGTCGCTGATGGCGTGGCTGCTCGTCGTCGCGGCGATCCGTTTCCTGCACACCCCCGTCGCCGCCGCGCTGGCCGAACCGGTCGGGACGGTTCAGGGGGCCGCGGTGCTCGCCTTCGCCCTGCTCGGCGGCATCGCCTATTTCGGCGGGCGCGTGATCGCCAATGCGATCGGATCGCGTACCCGCTCGGGCTTTCTTGGGCCCATCGACCGCGCGCTCGGGCTCGGCTTCGGCGCGGTCAAGGGGCTGATCCTTGCCAGCCTCGCCTTCCTGCTCGTCGCGCTCGCGGTCGATACGGTCAGCGGCGGCCCGGCCCAGCGCCCCGAATGGATGACCGCCGGCCGCACCTATCCGTTGCTCAACGCCACCAGCGCCAGCATCGCCGAGTTTGTCGACCGCCGCCGTCGCGGCGAGCCGGTATTCGGCAACGATACCGATGCCGCAGAGCTTGCGAACGGGTCGGAGCAGGTTACATCGGAGCCATGACGGCGCCGCTCTATAACACTGAAATCCTGCGGCTCGCCGCGAGCATCCCCCATCATCAACGCCTCACCAACCCGATGGCGAGTGTCGAGAAGCGCTCGCCCGTGTGCGGCAGCCGCGTGACCGTCGATGTCGACCTCGACGGATCCGGCCGCGTCGCCGCACTCGGCATGCAGGTCCGCGCCTGTGCGCTGGGACAGGCGTCGGCGTCGCTCATGGGCGCGCACGCGATCGGCCGCACCGCCGCCGAGCTCGACGCGACCCGCGCCCAACTGACCCGCTGGCTGGCGGGGGAGGGCGACACCCCGCCCGACTGGCCCGGCCTGGACCTCTTCACCCCCGCACTCCCGCACAGCGCGCGCCATCCCTCGATCCGCCTCGCGTTCGAAGCCGTCGCGGAAGCCGCCACCCGCGTCAGCACCGAAAAGGCCGCCTGATGGACCATGGTGCCGCCCATAGCTTCGTCGCCGAAAGCGCCCCGCTGCTCGGCTTCGCGCTGCTGTTCGTCCTCATCTTCCGCCGCATGGGGCTGGGTGCGACGCTCGGTTATCTCGTCGCGGGAGCGCTGGTCGGCCCGCAACTGCTCGGGCTGGTCGGCGGTGCGGAAAGCAAGATGGGCATCGCCGAATTCGGCATCGCCCTGCTGCTGTTCCTCGTCGGCCTCGAGCTCAGCCCGTCGCGGCTGTGGCGGATGAAGCGCGACATTTTCGGCTTTGGCCTGCTTCAAGTCGTGCTGTGCGGCCTGGCGCTCAGCGTCGTGATCGGGTTCGGCGCGAACTTCTCGGTCTCCGCCGCGCTCGCGCTCGGCCTCCCGCTCGCGCTCTCCTCGACCGCGCAGGTCCTCCCGATGCTGCAGAGCGCGGGTCGCTTGCGCACCCCGTTCGGCGAGCGCGCCTTCTCGACGCTGTTGTTTCAGGACATCTCGATCGTCCCGCTGATCACGATCATCGCGATCTTGAGCCGCAATCCGGCAGATGCGGAGGGGCCTCCGGGCTGGCTGCTCGCCATCTACACCGTCGCCGCGATCACCGGACTTGTGCTGGCGGGCCGCTATCTGCTGCGCCCGCTGTTCAAGCTGATCGGCAATTGGGGCGAGCGCGAATTGTTCGTGTTCGCCGGCCTGTTCACCGTGGTCGGCGCCGCCGCGCTGATGCAGTCGATCGGCCTGTCCACCGCACTTGGCGCGTTCATCGCCGGCGTGATGCTCGCCGACAGCCCGTACCGGCACGAGCTTGAGGCGGATATCGAACCCTTCCGCTCGATCCTGCTCGGCCTGTTCTTCCTCTCGGTCGGCATGATGCTCGACCTGTCCGCCATCGCCGAACGCCCGGTCTTCGTGCTCGGCATGGCCGCCGCGCTGATTGCGACCAAGACCCTCGTCATCACCGGCCTCGCCATGGCCTTCCGCATGCCCTGGCGACAGGCGCTCGCGCTCGGCCTGTTGCTCAGCCAGGGCGGCGAGTTCGGTTTCGTCCTGTTCGCCCAGGCGCAGAACGCGCTGCTGATCGCGCCTGAGGCGGTCAGCGTGTTCAGCGCGGTCGTGACGCTGTCGATGGCCACCACGCCGTTCCTGATGATGTTCACCCGCCGCTTCCGCGTCGAGGAAAGCGCAGCGACCGGTGAGCGCGACGGCCCGGTGTCGGATGGGTCGAGTGCGCTGATTATCGGCTATGGCCGCTTCGGCCAGACGGTCGGCCAGATGCTCAACGCGCAGGGCATCGCCGTCACGCTGATCGACACCGATATCGAGATGATCGACATCGCCGGCCAGTTCGGCGCAAAGGTCTATTATGGCGACGGCACCCGCATCGACATGCTCCGGCAAGCCGGGGCGGGCGAGGCGCAACTGATCCTGTTCTGCCTCGATGGCGACAAGATCGAGCCGGAACTGGTCGAGGCCGTCCACGAATCCTTCCCTCAGGCATCGATCTTCGTGCGCGCCTATGATCGCCGCGCGCTGCTGAAGCTCAAGGGCGGCCCGGCCGCCGGCGTCGTGCGTGAAGTGCTCGAATCCGCCATCGTCATGGCGCGCAAGGCGATGACTGCGGTCGGCGTCGATATCGAGGAGATCGAACGGACCGAGGATTTCTACCGCCGCCGCGACCGCGAAGTGCTGCGCATCCAGCATGAAGCGGGCAGCCTGGCCGCCGCGCGGGAGGCGATCATCGGCGATCCCGATCTCGACTGGCGACCCGGCCGGCGTGACAATCCCGATCTCATCTCCCCCAGCGCGGGCGCGGAAAGCGAGCGCGAATGAACGCGTTGATCGCCTTGGCGGCGCTGTCCGGCGCCATCGCGGTCGGCGCAGGGGCATTCGGCGCGCATGGTGCGGAGGGCAAGGCCGCGGAGTGGCTGCGCACCGGCGCGACCTATCAGCTGATCCATGTCGTCGCCGCGCTGGTCGCGGTGCAGATCGGCGCGAAGGGTGCGGGCTGGCTGTTCGTCGCCGGCGCCGCGATCTTTGCCTTCACGCTTTATGCCATGGCCTTCGGCGCACCGCGCTGGCTGGGCGCGATCACGCCGATCGGCGGCACTGCGTTGATCGTCGGCTGGCTGTGGCTGGCATGGTACGCGCTACGCGGCTGAGCGTGTGCCGCCGCAAGCGACGCTTTGCCGGCGAGGATGAGGCTAAGGCCGCCGCACTGGCCGCGACCATCACCCTGCGCCCCTATCGCTGCGATCGCTGTTTCGGCTTTCACCTGACTGGGCGGACCAAGGGCAAGCGCAGCCTGTGACGGTCTAGCCTGCCGCTCGCAGCTCCGTCCCTTCATCCCGGATCGCCGCCAGCGGCTGCGGCCGCCCCAGCAGATACCCCTGGATCAGATCGATCCCCAGCGCGCGCAGCACCGCCAGCTCATCCTCGCGCTCGACCCCCTCGGCGATCAGCCGGCTGCCGGTGTCGCGTGCGAACATCATCAACCCGGCGGCCAGCGCGCGGCGGCCCGGATCATGCTGGATATCCTCGATCAGGAAGCGGTCGAGCTTCACCAGATCGGGGCGCATCTGGATGATCTGCTGCAGTCCGCTATAGCCCGACCCGGCATCGTCCACCGCGATCTTGAGCCCCTCGGCGCGCAACGGCGCTAGCTGGTCGAGCAAGGTGGAGACGTCCGAAACGCGATCATGCTCGGTGACTTCCAGCACCACCCGGTTCAGCGGCGCGCGGCGCAGAATCGCGGGCAGCTCGGGCGACATTGCGGTCGCCGGGCTGGCATTGACCGACAGATAGGCATGGTCGGGCAACTGCGACAGGCCCTGCAGCGCGCGGTCGATCGCGAACAGCTCGAACGCCTCGCCCAAGCCGACCAGTGCCGCCTGGGTGAACCATTTGTCGGGCGAGCGGTACGGCTCGACCGTGATCCGCGCCAACGCCTCATACCCTGCCGGCCGCCCCTGGGAGAGGCTGAAGATCGGCTGGTAATGAATGTCCATCAGTCCTTCGGCCATGACCTGCTCGATCGCGCTGCGCGACGCGGCGGCCTCCTCGCGCGTGCCCAGATCACGTTCGATCTCGAACGCGGCCAGATCGGCAAAGGCGCGCATCATGCCCAGGTCGCGCGGATTGAGCGTCGGGCTGGCAAAGGGGCCAAGGCAACAGAACATGCCATAAGTCCGCCCGTCCGACAGGCGGATCGGCACGCTGACATGTGCGCCGATCGGCACCGCCGCGGTGATCGGCATTGCGGCGGCGACCGGCTCGGCCGCGGTATCGGGGATCAGCTCGGGCAGCCGCCCGGCCAGGATGTGGCGGCAATAGACATCGTCGAGCGAATGGACATCGCCCGCCTTGGCCAGATGCTCCAGCCCCGGTGCGTCGACCACGCGGAACACCGAGTCATTGCCCACAAATTCGGAGACATAGGCGACTTGCAGCCCCAGATGCGCGCGCACCGCCTGCAGCGCGCGGGCGATGATCGCATCCGAACTGCCAGTGCTGCTCGTCGACGAAATAATCTCGCGCAGCGCCGTCGCGCCCAGCGTCTCGCCGTCAACCGTCATACCCGCTCCACCCCATCGAACCCTGTGTTAGGTAGTTCTACCGGGGCGAGTATGAAGATTCGGTCAGCGCGCCTCCAGGATCCGCGTCACCGCGCCGACCGTCACCGGATGATATCCCGGCTTCGCTTTCTCGAAGATCCGCTGCGCGATCGGCGCGCCCCACTCGCCCTGCGCCTTCAGCCCGCGATAGAGCGGCGTCACCAGCAAATTGCGGCCGACGCGGGTCAGATACTCCTCCAGCGCCGGGACCACCGGCTCATAGCGATTGGCAATCGCTAGATCGAACCACGCCGACTGGACATAGGCATTCTGCGATTGCGTCAGCCCCAGCGCCGCGTCCAGCTCGGCCAGCCGCGCCGCGCTCTGCTGGCGCGGGAGCCCGCCCAGCAATCGCTGCCATTGCTGCGTCTGCCATCCCGCCGTGTCGATCGCCGATGCCGGCCCGCCCGCGATGAACGCGGCGAGCTGCGCATCGACCTTGGCCAGCGTGTCCGACTTCACCTGCACCGCGTTCGACGGCACGCCCGGCTGATACACCCAGCGGTCGAGCTGCAGCTGCACCTCCAACGCCTTGTCGCCCTTGATCAGATGCGTGCGGATATCGGCCAGGAACCCGGCGCTGGTCTGCGGCTGGAAGGCATGGCGGTCGAAATAGCCGCGCAGATAGGCGTCGAACCGCTCGCGTCCGACCGCATATTCGATCGTGCGCAGGAAGGCGCTACCCTTCAGATAATCCAGCTGTCCCGCGCTGTCGCCCGGCTCACCATGCAACCGCGTCGATGGCGCGCTATCGCCGCCGGCATTCTTCACGTCGCGCAGCATCCCGGCATAATCGAGGTCGGAATAGATCGCCGCGCGCTCCTTGCCGTACAGCGCTTCCATGATCCGGTTCTCGAAATAGGTGGTGAACCCCTCGTTCAGCCAGCCGTCCGACCAGGTCGCGTTGGTGACCAGGTTCCCCGACCAGCTATGCGCCAGTTCATGCGCGAGCACATCGGTGTTCGACTTGTCCCCGGTAATGATCGTCGGGGTAAAAAAGGTGAGATTGGGGTTCTCCATCCCGCCATAGGGGAAGGACGGGGGCAGGACGAGCATGTCGTAGCGGCCCCAGCGATAGGGACCGTACAGCGCCTGCGCCGCGTCAATCATCTTTTCGACATCGGCGAATTCCGACACGGCGGCGTCGATCATCCCCGCTTCGGCCCATACGCCGCTGCGCGGGCCGATCTCCTTGAACTTCAGGTCGCCGACCGCGATCGCGATCAGATAGGGCGGAACCGGATTGTCCATGCGGAAGCGGAATTTGCGCCGCTGGTGCGGCAGCAGCTCGCCGGTGGCACCGTCCAGCATCTGCGCGCTCATCACCGGGACGAACCCATCCGGCACGGTGATCGTCGCCGACCAGGTCTGGCGGATGCCCGGGCTGTCCTGCGTCGGGATCCAGCTGCGATTGTTGATCGCCTGCCCCTGGCTGAACAGGAAGGGCAGGGTCTTGCTCTGCGTCTGCGCCGGGGTCAGCCACTGCAACGCGCGTGCGCCAGGGCTGGCGCTATAGGCGATGCGGATCTTCTTCGCACCATCGAGCTGAATGGTCAGCGGGCTGCCCAGCTGCGGGTCTTTCGGGCCGACCATATGCGCCAGCTTGACGTGATTCTCGTCGGTCACCGCCGCGATGGTGAGGTCGAGCGTATCGAGCACGATCTCCTTCACACCCTTGGCCACCGCGACATCCAGCACCGCGACGCCGCTGATCGTCTTGCTTGCAAAATCGATGTGCAGGTCGAGGTCGACATGCGTCACCCGCGCTTCGGCGGGGCGGGCATAGGTCCACGCGTCCTTCGCCTCGGGCGTGGTCAGAACCGGCGCGACCTTCGCGGACTGGGCGTGGGTGGCGGCAGGGGCGGCGGAGGCGAGCAGCACGGCTGCGAGGGTCAGGATACGCATGGTCGCAACTGCTACGACCCGATTTCGTTCGGCACAAGCGCGGCGCTCATGCGTTGGTTGCGCATATCCCTGAAACTGAAGGAGAGATGCGATGAACACCACCGTCGACAGCCCGAACAGCTTGATTGCTTCCGACCGGGTAGAAGGCACCAGCGTCTATGACACCAGCGGCGAAAAGCTCGGCCATGTCGAGCGCTTCATGGTGGATAAGGTCTCGGGCCGCGCCGAATATGCCGTGATGGCGTTCGGCGGAATCCTGGGCATCGGCCATCGCCACTATCCCGTGCCGTGGCAGGCGCTGACCTATGACACCGACAAGGACGGCTATGTCGTGTCGCTCAGCCGCGAAAAGCTCGAAAACGCGCCGAATTATGATAGCGAAGGCGAAGAGCCGACGTACGACCGCGCTTACGGACAAGAGGTCTACGCCTATTACGGCGTCCCCGCGCTCTAGTCGCGCGGTACGCGCCAGCGGCCGGTCTCCATCCACAGCAGCAACGGCTTGAGCGGCAGGATCCACACGATCCCCGTGAAGACGTAGAAAACCAGCTGGATGAGGACCGGCCATGCGCCCACAATGCGCGACAGGCTCGCCACCGCGACGCACCAGATTACGATTAGCGCGATGATCGCGAATGCGCCTACGGGCTTGCGCCAGGACGGAGTCATGCCGCCGCCTCGCCATGTGCGGCGGCCTCGGTGACCACGCCGTGCAAGGGCATGTCCCAGGCGTCGATCGCCAATGCCTCGACTTGCTGGATCGACCAGGCAATGCCGATCCGCCACGCATCGGGCAGCCGCTCGAACACCCGGTCGTAATGACCCGCCCCCTGGCCGAGCCGGTTCATCGCGACGTCGAACGCCAGCAACGGCGTCAACACGATATAGGGATCGCACTCGACGCCGCTGTCATCCGGCTGACGCAGCCCCAGCGGTCCATCGACCAGCGCATGCGCCGGCTCCCACGCGAAAAAGCGCACCGGTGACACGCGACTGGTGACATGCGGCAGTACGATCGTGCACCCCGCCTCCCGCGCCGCCCAGGCAATCGCGGTCGGATCCGCCTCGCTACCCACCGGAACATAGGAAGACACGGTAACGCCCGGCCCGAAGCGCGCGAGCAGGGCAGGGGGCGGCTCGATCACCCCGCCGATGGTCATCGCGAACTCATCGCGGAGCGCGCGCATGCGGGCGCGCAAGGTTCGTTTATCGTCAGCCATAATTGCGCTTCGCACTATGCGAAGCCGCGGCCTCGCTGACTAAATCCGTTGGCGGGACCACCATGGGCCGTGTGCTTGAATATCCTCTGACGCCGTTTACGTCAGGTGGGGACCATGTGCCACAGGCCAGGACCTGAGCAGGGACAGCCCCCATGGATGATGAATCGCCTCAGGGATAATCGCTAAAGCTCGCACCGGGCAGTACCCGCCGCCGTCAATTTAGGCGTTCGGCGCAGGTTCCTCAAGTGCCAAGGCCACCGCCTCCAGCCGATCCGCCAGATTCTCGAGCAGCACCGGCGACACGCCGCCGGGCGGGTTGCGCTCGGCTTCGTCCAGCTGGTCGGCCAGGATCAGCGCCAGGAACAGCATCGTCCGCTCGCCGCTCAGCCCGCCCGACGCGCGCACCGCCGTGTCGGCATGGCGTTCCAGCAACGCGCCGAGCCGCTCAAGATGCAGTTCCTCGCCATCGCGGCACGCGATGTTGTGGCTGCGTCCGGCGATGGTCAGCGTGACCTGACCCATCAGCCCTCGCCCTCCTGTTCGATCAGCGCGTCGAGCGCAACGATCGCCTGCTCGACCTTGCCGCGCAGCGCTGCGTGACGGCGTTCCAGCCGCTCGGCATCGAATGCGCGACGCGCAGCCGCAGCCTCGATCCGCGTAAGCGCGCGCTCAATCCGATCGAGCGCGGAGGGTTCCGCATCCGCCATGCAGGGTGGATAGGGTGGCTTTATCCGCGCCGCAACCCCGTGCGGTTGACGACTGCGCCCGCGCGCCCCATTGGCACGCCAACTTCGATTCGCCGGGCCGTGGCGAGACTCAACGCGACGCGCGCAGGCCCGATAGGGGATATGCCGTGACCATTTCATTCGCCCACCGCGCCAACGCCATTCGCGCCTTGTCGATGGACGCGGTGGAGGCCGCAAATTCGGGCCATCCCGGCATGCCGATGGGCATGGCCGATGTCGCGACCGTCCTGTTCAGCGACTATCTGAAATATGATCCGACCGATCCCAAATGGGCCGACCGCGACCGCTTCGTGCTGTCCGCCGGCCATGGCTCGATGCTGATCTACGCGCTGCTGCACCTGACCGGCTATGCCCGCCCGACGCTCGACGACATTCGCAACTTCCGCAAGGTCGGCAGCCCCTGCGCCGGCCACCCGGAAAATTTCGAGCTGCCCGGCGTCGAATGCACCACCGGCCCGCTGGGTCAGGGCCTGGCGATGGCGGTCGGCATGGCGCTCGCCGAGCGTCACCTCAACGCCGTGTTTGACGACAGCATCGTCGACCACCGCACCTGGGTAATCGCGGGTGACGGCTGCCTGATGGAAGGCATCAACCACGAAGCGATCGGCCTGGCCGGCCATCTCAAGCTCGGTCGCCTGATTGTCCTGTGGGACGACAATGACATCACCATCGACGGCAAGGTGTCGCTGTCGTCGAGCGAGAACATCCCCGCCCGCTACGAAGCGACCGGCTGGCACGTCGTCGCCTGCGACGGCCACGATCCCGTCAGCATCGCGGCCGCCTTCGACGCCGCGATCGCCGACCCGCGCCCCTCGCTGGTCCGCTGCAAGACCGTGATCGGCAAGGGCGCTCCCAACAAGGGCGGCACGAGCAAGGTTCATGGCTCGCCGCTCGGCGCCGACGAAGTGGCCGCCGCCCGCGCAGCGCTCGGCTGGACCCACGCCCCGTTCGACATCCCTGCCGACATCGCCGCCGCGTGGGCAGACGCCGGCAAGCGCGCCGCCGCACCCCATGCCGACTGGAAGGCACGCCTCGCCGCCCATGCCGACCGCGCCGAGTTCGAGCGCCGCATGGCGGGCGAGCTTCCGGACTTCGATCTCGACAGCTACATCGCCGACCTGCTCGCCAACCCGCCCAAGGTCGCAACCCGCAAGTCGAGCGAAATGGCGCTCGAGCCGCTCACCGAAAACCTGCCCGAACTGATCGGCGGCTCGGCCGACCTCACCGGCTCCAACAACACCAAGACCAAGGCGACCGGGCCGCTCACCGCCGAAAACTATGCCGGCCGCTATGTCTATTACGGCATCCGCGAATTCGGCATGGCTGCGGCGATGAACGGCATGGCGCTGCACGGTGGGATCATCCCCTATGGCGGCACCTTCCTCGTCTTCTCCGACTATGCGCGCGGCGCGATCCGCCTCTCGGCGCTGCAGCGGGCGCGCGTTGTCTATGTGATGACGCATGACAGCATCGGCCTCGGCGAAGACGGCCCGACCCACCAGCCGATCGAGCATCTGCAGAGCCTGCGCGCGATGCCGAACCTCAACGTGTGGCGTCCGTGCGACGCGGTCGAGACGGCAATGTGCTGGGACATTGCGCTTCGGACCTGGGACGCCCCGTCGCTGCTGGTGCTGACCCGTCAGAACCTGCCGCAGCTGCTTGGCGAAGATCATGTCGCGCAGGTCGAATCCGGCGGCTACCGCCTGCGCGCGGCAGAGGCACCGCGCAAGGTGGTGCTGGTCGCGACTGGTTCCGAGGTCGAGATCGCGGTGGCCGTGCGTGCGGCGCTGGAGGCACAAGGGATCGGCGCCGACGTCGTCTCGATGCCCAGCACCGATGCGTTCGACGGGATGTCGCCCGATTATCAGGCACATATCCTGCCCGACGACATGCTGCTTGTTTCGATCGAGGCCGGCACCACCTTTGGCTGGGAACGCTATGTCGGTCGCGACGGTCTGCGCTTCGGCATCGACGGCTTCGGCGCGTCGGGCCCGGCCGAAGACCTGTACCGCCATTTCGGGCTGACCGCTGACGCGATCACCCCACAGATTATTGCACGGCTTGCCGCTTAAGGAGAGACGAATGACGAAGGTTGCGATCAACGGGTTCGGACGCATTGGGCGCCTGGTGGCGCGGGCGATCCTGGAGCGCCCGGAAAGCGGTCTGGAACTGGTCACGATCAACGATCTGGCCGATGCCAAGTCGAACGCATGGCTGTTCAGCCGCGACAGCGTCCACGGCAAATATCCTGGCACCGTGTCGGCCGACGGCGATGACATCATCATCGACGGCAAGCGCATCAAGGTGACCAAGGAGCGCGATCCCGCCAACCTGCCGCATGCGGCGAACGGCGTCGATCTCGTCCTCGAATGCACCGGCTTCTTCACCGACCGCGCCAGCTGCCAGAAGCATATCGATGCCGGCGCAAAGAAGGTGCTGATCTCAGCCCCGGGCAAGGATGTCGACCTGACCGTCGTCTATGGCGTCAACCATGACAAGCTTGAGGCCGGCCACACGATCGTGTCGAACGCATCGTGCACCACCAACTGCCTCGCCCCGGTGGCAAAGGTGCTGAACGACAGCATCGGGATCGAGCGTGGCCTGATGACCACGATCCACGCCTACACCAACGATCAGAAGATCCTCGACCAGATCCACTCGGACATGCGCCGCGCCCGCGCTGCGGCGATGAGCATGATCCCGACCACCACCGGCGCTGCGCGCGCGGTGGGCGAAGTGCTGCCGGAGCTCAAGGGCAAGCTCGACGGTTCGTCGGTCCGCGTCCCCGTGCCGGACGGCTCGCTGATCGACCTGACCTTCACGCCCAAGCGCGACACGACCAAGGAAGAGGTCAACGCGATCCTCAAGGCGGCGGCCGAAAGCGGCCCGCTGGTCGGCGTGCTCGCATTCAGCGACGAGCCTTTGGTTTCGATCGACATCGTCCACAACCCGGCCAGCTCGACCATCGACAGCCTCGAAACCGCGGTGATCGACGGCAAGCTCGTCCGCGTCGTCAGCTGGTACGACAATGAATGGGGCTTCTCGAACCGCATGGTCGACACCGCCAGCACCATGGCCAAGCTGGGCTGAACCCAGCAGTGACACTCCCGCAAGCGGTAGGGCGCGATACGCTCCCCTCCCGCTTGCGGGAGGGGCTGGGGGAGGGCCTGTCACCCCGCCGAACCACCGGGTCGTCAGCCCCCGCTTTCCTACAGTCTCCCCTTTCGGTTAGGGTCGAACCATGACGCAGCGTCGCCTACTCTCGACCGCAACCGACACCCAGTACTGTCAGCCTGACACGCGCATACACATGGCGAAAACGTCAGACTTGTCAGGAACGGGTATCACGTTACCCGCTCAACTGGAGTGATCGCATGACCGGTCGGATCGCAGGCATCGCCCGCCACGCCATCCCCAAGGGGCCGATGGAAACCGTCGACCACGCCACCGTCACGCTCGAAGGCGGGATCGCCGGTGACTATCGCGGCGCGATGAAGGGTAAGCCCTACAAGCGTCAGGTCAGCCTGATCGAGGCATGCGACTGGGATGCGGCGATGGCCGAAGTCGGTCATTCGATTCCGTGGGAACAGCGCCGTGCCAATCTGCTGGTCGAAGGGCTCGACCTCCCCCAGATCGTCGGCGCGCGGCTGCGCATCGGAGCCGATGTCGTGCTCGAAGTGCGCGATGAAACCAATCCCTGCGAGCGCATGGAAGCGCTTGCTGAAGGCCTTCGGGCAGCGCTGACGCCTGACTGGCGCGGTGGCGTGTTGACCATGGTAATCCAGCCCGGCGAAATCGCCGTCGGCGACAGCATCAGGATCGAAGAATGAGCCGAGCCTTCAAGACCCTCGACGATATGGGCGACATCACCGGCAAGCGGGTGCTGGTGCGCGAAGACCTGAACGTCCCGATGGCCGACGGCGCCGTCACCGACGACAATCGCTTCCGCGCTGCCGTACAGACCGTCGCCGAACTCGCCGACAAGGGCGCGATCGTCCTGATCCTCGCCCATTTCGGTCGCCCCAAGGTGCCGAGCCCCGAACATTCGACCGCGCAGCTCGCCCGGCCATTCAGCCAGGTCCTCGGCCGCGAGGTCCGCTACATCGACTGGGAGGGCGACGCCGAGTCGGTCGCGACGCTTCAGCCCGGCGATATCGGGCTGCTCGAAAACACCCGTTTCTTTGGCGGTGAGGAAAAGAACGATCCCGCGACGGTCGACCGTTTCGCCGCACTCGGCGACCTCTATGTCAACGACGCCTTCTCCGCCGCGCACCGTGCCCATGCCTCGACCGAGGGGCTGGCGCACCGGCTGCCCGCATTCGCCGGTCGGCAGATGGAGGCCGAGCTCGACGCGCTCGACAAGGCTTTGGGTAATCCCGACCACCCCGTTGCGGCGGTCGTCGGCGGCGCCAAGGTGTCGACCAAGCTCGATGTGTTGAAAGCGATGGTCGGCAAGGTCGACCACCTGATCATCGGCGGCGGCATGGCCAACACCTTCCTCGCCGCGCGCGGCGTCGATGTCGGCAAGTCGCTGTGCGAGCATGACCTGACCGGCACTGCCGAGGAAATCTTCGACGCGGCGGACAAGGCGAACTGCACGATCCACCTGCCCTATGATGTGGTGGTGTCCAAGGAATTTGCCGCCAACCCGCCCAGCTTGCGCACGTGCAACGTCCATGAAGTCGCCGCCGACGAGATGATCCTCGACATCGGCCCGGCGGCGAGCGAGGCGCTGGCGGATGTGCTCAAGAACTGCCGTACCCTTGTCTGGAATGGCCCGCTCGGCGCGTTCGAAACCAAGCCGTTCGACACCGCCACCATGGCACTCGCCCACACCGTCGCCGCGCTGACCAAGGAAGGCTCTTTGGTCTCGGTTGCCGGCGGTGGAGACACCGTCGCCGCACTCAACCAGGCCGGCGTCGCGGGCGATATGAGCTTCGTCTCCACCGCCGGCGGCGCGTTCCTCGAATGGATGGAGGGCAAGGAACTGCCCGGCGTGGCGGCACTGACGCGCTGACCGCGATTTTTCCGCGGGTTGGCTATCGTTGTCAGGCTTTTCAGCCGCTTGTCGCGCTGCAATAGGCCGCGCAACAAAGTGTCGGAACAGGGACTGTGACCATGAACACCGCCGAAATGACCGCCAAGATCGCCGAAGGTAACGGCTTTATCGCCGCGCTCGACCAGTCCGGCGGTTCGACGCCCAAGGCGCTGGCCGGCTATGGCGTCGCCGATGATGCCTGGTCGACCGATGAAGAGATGTTCGGCCTGATCCACGCGATGCGCAGCCGCATTATCACCTCGCCCTGCTTCAGCGGCGAAAAGGTGATCGGCGCGATCCTGTTCGAACGCACGATGGACGGACAGGTCGATGGCAAGCCGACCCCGGCGGCGCTGATCGAGCGCGGCGTGGTCCCCTTCATCAAGATCGACAAGGGCCTGGAGGCCGAAGAAAGCGGCGTTCAGTTGATGAAGCCGATGCCCGATCTTGACGCGCTGCTGACCAAGGCAAAGGGCCTTGGCGTGTTCGGCACCAAGGAGCGCTCGGTCGTCAACCTCGCCAATGCCGAGGGCATTGCGGCGGTGGTGAAGCAGCAGTTCGAGATCGGCGCGCAGGTGATCGGCCACGGCATGATGCCGATCATCGAGCCTGAGGTGAACATCAAGTCGCCCGAACGCGCCGAGGCCGACGCAATCCTGCGTGACGAGATCCTCAAGGCGCTCGACGCCCTGCCCGAGGGGCAGCAGGTGATGCTGAAACTGTCGATCCCCGCGACCCCCGGCCTGTTCGACCCGCTGGTCGATCATCCCAAGGTGCTGCGCGTGGTGGCACTGTCCGGTGGCTTCAAGCGCCCCGAAGCCTGTGCCGAGCTGGCCCGGAACCGCGGCATGATCGCCAGCTTCAGCCGCGCGCTGCTCGAAGATCTGCGCCACGGCATGACGGCCGACGAATTCGACGCGTCGTTGGGCGCGGCGATCGATGACATCCACGGCGCCTCGACGCGCAAGACGGTGACCGCCTAACGGCTGACCTGAAAGGCGAAGCGATAGGGGGCGGGCGGCCGCTGCTGGCCCGCCATCTTCTCCGGCGACACCGCGACCAGCGTCACCGTCCACCCGCCGACCCGGGCCGGCTCGCCCAGCGTCAGGTCCAGCGATCGGGGCTTGCGACCATCGCGGATCGTCACCCGGACGATCGCCCGCCCGGCATGGATGCACCGCGCATTCATCGGACAGCGGCTGTCCTCGACGACCTTGTCGGCGCGCAGCCGCAGCGGACCGGTCCGCGTCCAGTGATGCAGGCGAACTCCGGCCGTCACCGGCTGCGGCGGAAGCTCGGCACAGGCAGCGGCGAGCAAGGCGGGTGCAATCATCGAGCAGATCATGGCGCAAGCCTGCGCGGTTGAGGCTGACCGCGCAATGAACCGCTTCCGGTCCAGGCAGCAAGGCTCTATCAGCGCGACATGATCGATGAAGATGACCTGCCGCCGCTCGGCCCCGAATTCGCTGCGCAATTCAAGCGCGATGACAGCCGCCCGCCCTGCCAGCTCTACCTGATCTCGCCACTCGAGGTGGAGGGCGATTTCCCCGACCGCCTCGCCCGCGCGCTCGACGCCGGGCCCGTCGCGGCGTTCCAGTTCCGCGTCAAGGATATCGACCAGCATCAGGCGGCGCGGCTGGCTGAACCGCTGCTGCGCATCTGTGCCGACCGCGAGGTCGCGTTCATCGTCAATGACAGCATCGCGCTGGCCAAAAGGCTGGGCGCGGATGGCGTGCATCTGGGGCAGGGCGATGGCGACCCACGTGAGGCGCGTAGCGTGCTCGGCCCGGCGGCGCAGATCGGCGTGACGTGCCATGACAGCCGCCATCTGGCGATGGAAGCGGGCGAGGCGGGTGCGGATTATGTCGCGTTCGGCGCCTTTTACCCGACCACGACCAAGGCGACGACGCATCGTCCCGATCCCGCGATCCTGTCGTGGTGGACGACGGTGTTCGAAATTCCGTGCGTCGCGATCGGCGGGATCACGCCGGACAATGCCGCGCCGCTGGTGAGCGCCGGTGCCGACTTTATTGCGGTGTCGGGCGCAGTTTGGGGCGGGGACGCGGCGGAAGCGGTGCGCGCGTTCGATGCCGTGCTGAACGCAGCACGCTGATCGACGGGGAAAGCTCAGATGCTCGACCGGGTGTTCACGATCGTCGCCGGGCGCATCGCCGCGCTGGCGGGACAGCCGGTGGCGTTCATCGTTGCGGTGCTGCTGATCATCGGCTGGGGCCTGACGGGCCCGGTGTTCGGCTTTTCGGACACGTGGCAGCTGATCGTGAACACATCGACCACCATCGTCACCTTCCTGATGGTGTTCCTGATCCAGAACTCGCAAAATCGCGACGCGGCGGCGCTGCAGGCCAAGCTTGACGAGCTGATCCGGGCGATGGAGGGCGCGCGCAACGAGTTTATCGGCATCGAACATCGCAGCGATACCGAGATCGAGGCGATCCGCGCCGCGATCGAGGTCGAGGTGCGCGCGGATGGGGAGGCGCATCCCGCTGCGACGGTCGATCGGTTGCGCAACCGCTATTGATGCAACCGCGCCGGTGTTGCCTCGTTATCCCGCTGTAACGAGACGGAGGATATGCGTGCGTAAGGGTGTTGCAGGATTGATCGCGGCGGTTGGGATCGCGACGGGTGGCGCGGTGGCGGTTCAGGCGCAGAATGGCGCTGCGCCAAAGACGGCTCCTGCCAAACCAGCGCTCAGCCGCGACATCCTGCATGTCCAGGTCATCCTCGACCATCTCGGCTTTCCGCCCGGGCCGCTGGACGGGCGTGAGGGGCCAGGATTGACCGCTGCGCTCAAGGCATTCCAGATCACGCGGCAGATCCCGGTGACCGGCAAGACCGATGCACGCACGTTGCAGGCGCTGCACGCACATCGCGCGATCCGCCCGACCCGGATTGTCCGGCTGACGTCCGAGATGCTCGCGGGGCCGTTCATCCGTCCCTGGCCGCGCGACGCGCAGGCGCAGGCGAAGCTCAAGACGATGGGTTATCGCAGCGCGCTCGAGAAACTGGCGGAAATGTTTCATACAACGCCGCAAGTGCTGATCGAGCTGAACAGTCCTGACACCCGTCTGGCGCCCGGAGTTCCGGTCGAGTTCCCCAACGCGATCCCGGCGTCGCAGGCCTTTCCAGCCGATATGAAGCCGGAATGGCGCAAGACGCTGACCGACCTCAACGTCAACGCGGTCCAGCCCAAGGCGAACCGCATCGTCGTCGACAAGTCGGACAAGGTGCTGCGCGTGTTCGACGGCAAGGGGATGCTCGCCGCGTAGTTCAACGTGACCACAGGCAGCAAGCGCGACCCGCTGCCGATCGGCAGCTGGAAGGTCAATGGCGTCGCGACCAATCCCGAATTTCACTATAATCCGAAGCTGTTCTGGGACGTCAGCGACAAAAAGCCCGATGCACTGCTGCCGCCTGGCCCGAACAGCCCGGTCGGCGTGGTATGGATCGACCTGAGCAAGGAGTATTACGGCATCCATGGCACGCCCGAACCGCACCTGATCGGACGGAGCGAGAGCCATGGCTGCATCCGCCTGACCAATTGGGACGCGGCGCGACTGGCACTGATGGTGTCGCCGGGCACGCCGGTGATCTTCCAGGAATGAGCCGGCTGCGGGTCGTGTTGTGGGTGGTAGGCGGCTGCGCGGTTGCGGTCGTCGCGTTCCTCGCCGCGACGATCCGGATAGTCGAGCCGAGTTCCGCCACCGCGCAGCCGACGCCCGTTGCTTCTGCCAGCATGCCGGTGCCGCCGCGCGGTCGGCTGGTCGTTCCGGTGCAGGGCGTGCGCGCCGAAACGCTGCGCAGCAACTGGGGTGAAGCGCGCGGTGATGGGACGCGGTTGCATCAAGGGCTCGACATCATCGCGCCCGCCAATACGCCGGTGATTGCGGCCGCAGACGGGCGGGTGGAAAAGCTGTTCTATTCGAAGGGGGGCGGGGGCATCACACTCTACCAGCGTTCCACCGACGGCGGGTGGCTCTATTACTACGCCCATCTCGCGGGCTACGCGCCCGGGATCGCGGAGGGCACGGTGCTGCGGGCAGGCGAAACGCTCGGCTATGTCGGTGACACCGGCAATTCGGGAGTAGGAAACTTCCACCTCCATTTCGGCGTGTCGCGCATGGCGCCCGGCGAGCGCTGGCATCAGGGCACGCCAGTGGATCCCTATCCGCTGCTTGCCTTTTGAGGGACCGGAGCCTATGGGCCGCGCCTGTCGGCAACATCATCGAATATGAAGGCGGCATCTGGCGCGCGGTCAAGATCCAGCACACCCAGCCGGGCAAGGGCGGCGCCTATATGCAGGTGGAGATGAAAAATCTCCGCGACGGCCGCAAGAACAACGTGCGCTTCCGCTCGGCCGAAACGGTCGAGCGTATCCGTCTCGACACCAAGGATTTCCAGTTCCTGTACCCTGAAGGCGACATGCTCGTGTTCATGGACAAGGAAACCTATGATCAGACCTCGCTGCCCCGCGACCTGCTGGGCGATGCCGCGGCGTTTCTTCAGGACGGCATGGATGTTGTCATGGAGCTGTACGACGAGGAAGCGATCAGCGTTCAGTTGCCCGACACGATCGAAGCAACGATCGTCGAGGCCGACGCGGTGGTGAAGGGGCAGACGGCATCGTCGTCCTACAAGCCCGCGATCCTCGACAATGGCGTCCGCATCATGGTCCCGCCGCACATTGCCAGCGGCACGCGCATCGTGGTCGATGTGTATGAGCAGACCTACGTCCGCCGGGCGGATTGACGGGTTCCCCTCCCGCTTGCGGGAGGGGCTAGGGGAGGGCGTGTTCGTGGCCTCACGACCCTCCGCTGATTGCTGACAGGCCCTCCCCCAACCCCTCCCGCACGCGGGAGGGGGGAGAAGAAGTAATGGTTTCCCATTCCGGCCTCATCACCGTTATCGAGCGTGCCGCGCGCAAGGCGGGGCCGCGGTTGCGGCGTGACTTCAACGAAGTCCAGCAGCTGCAGGTCAGCCGCAAGGGGCCGGCGGATTTCGTGTCGATGGCCGACAAGCGCGCCGAAGACACGCTGATCGAGGAACTGCGCAAGGCGCGGCCCGATTGGGGCTTCCTGGTCGAGGAGCGCGGGCAGATCGCGGGCGACCCCGACAAGCCGCGCTGGATCATCGATCCGCTCGACGGCACCACCAACTTCCTCCACGGGATCCCGCATTTCTGCATGTCGATCGCGGTCGAGGATCCGCATGGCAGCCAGGGGAAGCCCGAAATCACCCATGGCTATGTCTATCAGCCGATCACCGATGAGAGCTTCTGGGCCGAAAAGGGCCGCGGCGCATGGGTTCAGGATCAGCGGCTGCGCGTCTCGTCGCGCCGCGATCTTGCCGACACGCTGATCGCCACCGGCATCCCGTTCATGGGCCATGGCAATTTCGCCGAATGGAGCCGCATTTTCGGTGCGGTCGCGCCCGAAGTCGCCGGCATCCGCCGCTTCGGTTCGGCCGCGCTCGACCTCGCCTGGGTCGCGGCGGGCCGCTATGACGGCTTCTGGGAAAGCGGCCTCAAGCCGTGGGACACCGCGGCGGGCATCCTGCTGGTCAAGGAAGCGGGCGGATTCGTCACCGACTTCCGCGGCACCGACAACGCGCATGCCAAGGGCGAAATTCTCGCCGCGAACGACGCGATTCATTCCAAGCTGCACAAGCTGCTCGCCGGATCGTTGCGGTAACGGTTGAGGCAAATTCCCCTCCCGCATGCGGGAGGGGCTAGGGGAGGGCCTGTCCTCCGCGATATCGCCTGTGACATGCCGTCCCCCGACCCCTCCCCCAAGCGGGAGGGGGGTATCCGGTTGTGCCTGCCGTATGCTTGTCAGTTGCGAGTGATTCTCACCGGTTTCCGCCCTTGATGCCCCCCTGCCATCGGCCTAAAGCGACCGGTAGATTCCGCAACTGCGAGGGACCGTCTTGGTCGACCTTATCGAATATCTGCCGATCCTGCTGTTCCTGGGGGTGGCGCTGGTGCTTTCGAGTGCCTTTGTCTTCCTGCCCATGATCGCGGCCCGCTTCACCGGCGCGCATCAGCCGACGCCCGAGAAGCTCACCGAATATGAATGCGGCTTCCCCGCGTTCGAGGATTCGCGCAGCCAGTTCGATGTGCGCTTCTACCTCGTCGCGATCCTCTTCATCATCTTCGATCTTGAAGCGGCGTTCCTGTTCCCCTGGGCGGTCACCGTATTCGACCTGGGCTGGGCCGCGTGGATCAGCATGATGATCTTCATCGCCGAACTCGCGCTGGGCCTTGCCTATGCGTGGAAGGTCGGCGCGCTGGATTGGGAATGAGCCAGATGAATACGACGTCTCCGATCCTCAATGCCCAGGGTCAGCCGATGGGCGCGAACCCCGTCATCCAGCCCGATCAGTCGTTCTTCAACGACCTCAATGGCGAGCTGAACGACAAGGGTTTCCTCGTTACCTCGACCGAGGATCTGTTCACCTGGGCGCGCACCGGATCGCTGTGGTGGATGACCTTCGGCCTCGCGTGCTGCGCGGTCGAGATGATCCACGTCAACATGCCGCGCTATGACATGGAGCGGTTCGGCGCCGCCCCGCGCGCATCTCCGCGCCAGTCGGACGTGATGATCGTCGCGGGCACGCTCTGCAACAAGATGGCCCCGGCACTGCGCCGTGTCTATGACCAGATGTCGGAGCCGAAATACGTCATCTCGATGGGCAGCTGCGCCAATGGCGGCGGCTATTACCATTATAGCTACAGTGTCGTGCGCGGTTGCGACCGGATCGTGCCCGTGGACATCTATGTCCCGGGCTGTCCCCCGACTGCCGAGGCGCTGCTGTACGGTGTGATGCAGCTCCAGCGTAAGATCCGCCGGATCGGGACGGTGACGCGGTGATCGCATCGGGAACAATCGCGATGGGTGCGGTGGGACTGGCGCTGGCCGCAGTGTCGAGTGACGCGCTTGTGTGGTCGCGGACGGTGTCGCCTGACGGTACCCTGTCGGCCGAAACCCCGTGCACCGCAGGGGAGATTCATGCCGGGCGCGCTATCCCCAATGCCCAATTGCCGATCCGCAACTATGTGCCGGAATCGCGGATTCTGTGCCGAGCCGGCGGGCGCGCGTTCATGGCGGGTGTGATCGATGTGAATGACGCCCCTGCCGGCGTTTCGGCATATGATCATCTCGTCGAGATGCTTGGCAAGCGGGCGCCCGCGCAGGGCAAGCCCGGCCAGACGGTGATCGCCGGTCGGCGCGCGATCATCAATCGGGCTGTTCGGGGCGGTACCATTGCTCAGACCGGTTTTATCGAGGTCGGGCCAAAGAAGATCGTTACAGTCGTCGCCGGTTCCATGCCGGGCGCAAGTGAAATTGCGGATATGGGGGCGGCCATTGATCGCTTCTATGGGTCGATCGAGGTGAAGAACTGATGCGTGCCCCGGCTCCCAAATATGCCGCGAATGACGGCGTGATCGCGGCGGCGCAGGCTGCGCTCGGCGATATGCTGATCGAGGCGAGTGATCTGGTCGGTGAGGTCAATCTGACCGTCGATCGCACCCGGCTGGTGGAAGCGATGATCGCGCTGCGTGATGGCGCGGGCTTACAGTATCAGGCGCTGATGGAAATCGCCGGGGTGGATTATCCCGAGCGCGCCGAGCGGTTCGATGTCTGCTACATGCTGCTCAGCTACACCCGCAACCACCGCATCCGCGTTCGCGTGACGACGGATGAGGTTCAGCCCGTCCCGTCGGTGACGTCGATCTGGCCGGTCGCCGGCTGGCTCGAGCGCGAAGTGTACGACATGTACGGCGTGCTGTTCGAAGGGAATAGCGACCTCCGCCGCATCCTGACCGACTATGGTTTTCGCGGTCATCCGCAGCGCAAGGACTTCCCGCTCTCCGGCTTCGTCGAGCTGCGCTATTCGGAAGCCGACAAGCGCGTGGTCTATGAGCCGGTGCAGCTGGCGCAGGACTTCCGCAATTTCGACTTCATGAGCCCGTGGGAAGGCGCGCAATATGTGCTGCCGGGCGACGAGAAGTACGTCGCGCCGCCGCCACCGCCTGCACCCCCGGCCCCGCCGCCGACCGCGAAGGTCGAGGACAAGCCCGCCGCTGCCCCCGAGGCAAAGGGCGCGCCGACTCCGGCGACCGCCGAGCAGGTCAAGGAAGCCGACGACTCGGTGAAGCCGGTCAAGGGGCGTGGTCGCACGCCCAAGACCAGCGATGGCCCTCAGGACACCGGCATCGGCAAGGCTTCGCCCGAAGCCGGTCCCGCTCCGGTCGATTCCGACGTGCCGCAGGAAGATGCCAAGAAACCCCGCAAGCCGCGCGCACCGCGCAAGCCCAAGGGGGAGGGTGAAGCGTAATGGCTGACTATCTCGACGAAATCGCCGGTCGCACCGACGCCGCTGACCCCAGCGTCGGCGACACCGCGATCGCCAACTACACGATCAACTTCGGCCCGCAGCACCCGGCGGCGCACGGCGTGTTGCGCCTCGTCACCGAGCTGGACGGCGAGATTATCGAGCGGATCGACCCGCATGTCGGCCTGCTCCATCGCGGCACCGAAAAGCTGATCGAGTACAAGACCTATACCCAGGCGCTCCCGTATATGGATCGCCTCGACTATTGCTCGCCGCTGGCGATGGAGCACAGCTTCGTGCTCGCGGTCGAAAAGCTGCTCGACCTCGAAGTGCCGGTGCGCGCGCAATATCTGCGCGTGTTCTTCGCCGAGCTGACGCGCATCTGCAACCACATGCTCAACCTTGGCGCGCATGTGATGGACGTCGGCGCGATGACGCCGAACCTGTGGATGTTCGAGCTGCGCGAGGACTGCCTCAACTTCTTCGAGCGCATGTCCGGCGCGCGCATGCACCACAATTACCTGCGCCCCGGCGGCGTGCATCAGGACGTGCCGCTCAAGCTGCTGACCGATATCGGCGACTGGCTCGACACGCGCCTGCCGCAGCTGTTCGGCGACGCGATCAGCCTGGTCGCGGAAAACCGCATCTTCAAGCAGCGCAATGTCGACATCGCGATCGTCAACCGCGACGACGCGGTGAAGTGGGGCTTTTCCGGCCCGATGATCCGCGCGGCGGGCACTCCGTGGGACCTGCGCAAGTCGCAGCCCTATGACGTGTATGACCGCATGGATTTCGAAATCCCGGTCGGCACGCGCGGCGATTGCTATGACCGCTTCATGGTCCGCGTCGAGGAGGTGTATCAGTCCGCGCGCATCATGAAGCAGTGCCTGAACGAGATGCCGTCGGGCCCGATCGCGTCGCTCGACCGCAAGGTGGTGCCGCCCAAGCGCGCCGAGATGAAGCAGTCGATGGAAGCGCTGATCCATCACTTCAAGCTCTATACCGAGGGCTTCCACGTGCCCGCAGGCGAAGTGTACGTCGCGACCGAAAGCCCCAAGGGCGAGTTCGGCATCTACATGGTCAGCGACGGGTCGAACAAACCCTATCGCTGCAAGATTCGCCCGACGGCGTTCAGCCATTTGCAGGCGATGGACTTCATGTCGCGCGGGCACATGCTGGCGGATATCACGGCGATTCTGGGCGCGATGGATATCGTGTTCGGGGAGTGCGACCGGTGAGCTTGTTTCGGGCCTCGGCCGCGTTGGTTGCCGTGCTGGCGATCACCAGCTTGCTTGATCGTTTTGGCGTGATCGCGTTACCTGAGATGCTTTCAGGGGCTCTGCAAGCCGGCTTCCTGATTTTCGGCATGATCGCGCTTTTCAGTTGGTTCAGTGGCTATGGAAATCGCGACGCACTCGGCGCGGCCGATGCGATCAAGAGTGAAGTGAATGGCTGACACCCTCACCCTCCAGGACGCGCCCGTGAGCACCCGCATCGCGACCGCGCACGCAATGATCGCGCATTACAATACGCAGGATGCCGACGCCTATGTCGCGCTGATGACCGACGATGCCTGTGAAGCGGGCTATCGCGGCGCGGTGCTGCGTGAGGGCAAGGAAGGCGTCCGCGCGGGGCTCAAGGCGATGTTCGCCCAGTTCCCGCACAACCGCGCCGACATCCTCGCCAGCTATGAGCTGGGGGAGACGGTGCTGCTCCACGAAACGGTCTCGCGCGCGCCCGATGGCGAGCAGTTCGAGGTCATGTCCATCTACACCTTCAGCGGCGACAAGGTGAGCCGCGTGGAGTTCATCCGCTAATGGCCGACGCAAACGCAATCGAAGACACGCCGGAACTCCGCGCACGCTGGGGCAATTTCGCCTGGACGGCGGAGAACGCCGCCAAGGCCGCGACCATCCGCGCGCGCTATCCCGAGGGGCGGCAGATGAGCTGCACCATCCCCTATCTCGACCTGGCGCAACGTCAGGTCGGGGCGGAGACGGATACGCAGGGGTGGCTGCCGATCCCGGTAATCGAATTCGTCGCGCGCGATCTCGACATGGCGGTGATCCGCGTGCTGGAGGTCGCGACTTTCTACACGATGTTCAACCTGCACCCGGTCGGCAAATATCATGTGCAGGTGTGCGGCACGACGCCGTGCTGGCTGCGCGGATCGGACGAGGTGTTCGCGGCGTGCAAGAACCGCGGCATGGCCAAGGGCAAGACCACGCCCGATGGCCTGTTCACGCTGACCGAGGTCGAGTGCATGGGCAATTGCGCGTCTGCGCCGATGGTCCAGATCAACGACGATAATTTCGAGGATCTGAACTACGACCGCACCGTCGCGATCCTCGACGCGCTGGCGCAGGGCAAGAGCCCCAAGGCGGGCACGCAGGAACCCGGTCGCCACACCGTCGAGCCGCTGGGCGGTCCGACCAGCCTGACCGCGATGGTGTCCGAAAACCACGACTACAGGAGCGAATGGTGAGCAAGAACACGATCTTCACGATCCTCGCCATCATCGGTGGCATCGTCGTCGCGATCTGGGCGCTGAAATTGGCCGCGAAACTGTTCGTGCCGCTGCTCGTGATCGGTGCGGGCGTCGCGATCTACCTCGTGGTCAAGGACAACAAGCGTATCGGAGGGCCGCGTTAACATGCTCGCGGACAAGGACCGGATTTTCACCAATCTCTACGGCTATCAGCCGTGGACCCTGGATGCTGCGATCAAGCGCGGCGCGTGGGACAATACCAAGAAGCTGCTCGAACTCGGCCCCGACACGATCATCGAAAAGATCAAGGCGTCGGGCCTGCGCGGGCGCGGCGGGGCGGGGTTCCCGACCGGCATGAAGTGGTCGTTCATGCCCAAGAATCCGACGCCGGAGCGGCCGAGCTTCCTGGTCATCAATGCCGACGAATCCGAACCGGGTTCGTGCAAGGACCGCGAGATCATCCGCCACGACCCGCATCTGCTGCTGGAAGGCGCGCTGGTCGCGGGCTTCGCGATGCGCGCGCGCGCGGCCTATATCTACATCCGCGGCGAATATATCCGCGAGGCCGAGACGCTGTTCAAGGCGATCGAGGAGGCCTACGCCAAGGGTCTGCTGGGCAAAAATGCCTGCGGCTCGGGCTATGATTTCGACGTTTTCTGCCATCGCGGCGCGGGCGCGTACATCTGCGGCGAAGAGACCGCGATGATCGAGAGCCTGGAGGGCAAGAAGGGCCAGCCGCGCCTCAAGCCACCGTTCCCGGCCGGCGCGGGCCTCTATGGCTGCCCGACCACGGTCAACAATGTCGAATCGATCGCGGTTGCGCCGACGATCCTGCGCCGCAGCCCCGAATGGTTCGCGAGCTTTGGCCGCGAGAACAACAAGGGCACCAAGCTGTTCCAGATCAGCGGTCACGTCGAAAAGCCGTGCGTGGTCGAGGAAAGCATGTCGATCCCGTTCCGCGAGCTGATCGAAAAGCATTGCGGCGGCATCCGCGGCGGCTGGGACAACCTCCTCGCCGTGATCCCCGGCGGATCGTCGGTGCCTTTGGTCCCGGCGGCGGAGATCATGGACGCGCCGATGGATTTCGACGGCCTGCGCGCGCTTGGCTCGGGCCTTGGTACGGCGGCCGTGATCGTGATGGACAAGTCCACTGACATCGTCGCCGCGATCAGCCGCATTTCGTACTTCTACAAGCATGAAAGCTGCGGCCAATGCACCCCGTGCCGTGAGGGCACCGGCTGGATGTGGCGCGTGATGGAGCGGATGCGCACCGGCGATGCCGACATCAGCGAGATCGACACGCTGTTCAACGTTACCAAGCAGGTCGAAGGCCACACCATCTGCGCGCTCGGCGACGCGGCGGCATGGCCGATCCAGGGCCTGATCAAGCATTTCCGCCCCGAAATGGAGCGGCGCATCCTTGAAAAGCAGGGCGGCGGACTGAACCCGATGCAGGAGGCTGCGGAATGATTCTGGCACTGACCCTGGCGCTTGCCGCGCCCGCGACGCCTGCCGTTCAGACGGTCGACCCGCGCAGCTATCGCATCATGCAGCAATTCGCTGCCTGCGTCGTGCGTGGCGACAAGGCAGAGGCGCGCGCCTTCCTTGCCACCGCGCCGGAGAGCAAGGACGCAGAGACCGCGATGAAGCGCATGGCAAAGGAGCGCAGCGGCTGCCTGCGCGGTCCGGCCGGCGATGGCGGCAAGCTCAAGATGACGCCAGCATCGCTGCGCGGCGCGCTGGCCGAGCAGCTTTACCTCGCCGATTATGCCGCTGCACCCGCCGCGCCGACCGGCGAGCCCGCTGCGTTCCAGGGCAGCGGCGACGTGGCGCTGGCCAGCTATGACGTCACCCGTTGCGCCGCGATGCGCGACCCGGTCGGTGCCGATGCGTTGCTGCGTGCCGAACTGAATTCGAATGCCGAGCGCGAGGCGCTGCGCAAGGTGATGCCCGCCATTGCCGGCTGCACGCCCAAGGGTGCCAAGCTCGGTTTCGACCGCGAAATGCTGCGCGGCCTGATGGCCGAGGGGCTGTATCTGCACCGCACCGGCGCCGGCGCCTGAACTGGATCTGAAGTTATGCCGAAGCTGACTGTCGACGGAATTGAAGTGGAGGTGCCGCAGGGCGCCACCGTGCTCCAGGCGTGCGAAGCCGCGGGCAAGGAAATTCCGCGTTTCTGCTACCATGAGCGGCTGAGCATTGCGGGCAATTGCCGCATGTGCCTGGTCGAGGTGAAGCCCGGGCCGCCCAAGCCGCAGGCCCGCCGCCGATAATCAGGACGTCCGCACCGACAGCGCGATGGTGAAGGCCGCGCGCGAAGGCGTGATGGAATTCCTGCTGATCAACCACCCGCTCGACTGCCCGATCTGCGATCAGGGCGGCGAGTGCGACTTGCAGGACCAGTCGATCGCCTATGGTCGCGGCCATAGCCGCTACAGCGAAAACAAGCGCGCGGTGACCGAGAAATATATGGGTCCCATCGTCAAGACGGTGATGACCCGCTGCATCCAGTGCACCCGCTGCGTCCGCTTTGCCGAAGAGGTTGCGGGGGTCGAGGAAATCGGCGCGATCTATCGCGGCGAGAATATGCAGATCACCTCGTATCTGGAGCAGGCGGTGACGTCCGAACTGTCGGGCAATGTCGTCGACCTGTGCCCGGTCGGCGCGCTTACGTCGAAACCCTATGCGTTCGAAGCGCGCCCGTGGGAGCTCAAGAAGACGCTTGCGATCGACGTGATGGACGCGGTCGGCACCAATATCCGCATCGACAGCCGCGGTCGCGGCGTGCTGCGCGTCCTGCCGCGCATCAACGAGGACGTGAACGAGGAATGGGCGCACGACAAGACGCGCCACCATGTCGACGGCCTCAGCTTCCGTCGCCTCGACAAGCCCTATGTCCGCAAGGACGGCAAGCTGGTCGAATCGACCTGGGACGAGGCGTTCGCCGCCATCGCCGTCGCGGCCAAGGGCGCGGGGGACAAGGTCGCCGCGATCCATGGCGACCTGCTCGATTGCGAGACGATCTTTGCCGCCAAGAAGCTGGTCCAGTCGTTCGGCTCGACCCTGCTCGAAGGGCGTCAGACCGGCATGGCGTATGACACGTCGTCGCTGTCGGCGGTGAATTTCAACACCACCATTGCGGGCGTCGAGACGGCGGACGTGATCCTGCTGGCCGGCACCAATCTGCGCTGGGAAGCGCCGCTGGTGAATACCCGCGTGCGCAAGGCGATCAAGCGCGGCGCGAAGGTCTTCGCGATCGGGCCGGAAACCGACCTGACCTACAAGACGACCTGGCTCGGCAACGATCTCGGCCTGCTCGGCAAGCTGCCCCAGGCGGCGGCGGATGCGTTCAAGGATGCCGCGCGCCCGATGGTCATTGTCGGCGGCGCGGCGCTCAAGAACGGACATGGCGCGGCACTGGCGCTGGCGAAGAAGCTCGATCTGGTGCGTGAGGGCTGGAACGGTTTCAACGTCCTGCACATGGCGGCGAGCCGCATGGGCGGCCTGATGCTCGGTTTCGCGTCGAAGGGCGGCATTGCCGACATCGTCGCGGCAGAGCCGAAGCTGACCTTCTTCCTCGGCGCGGACGAGGTCGATTTCTCAGCCTTCGCCAACAGCTTCAACGTCTATATCGGCCATCATGGCGACAAGGGCGCGCATGCGGCGGACGTGATCCTGCCGGGCGCGAGCTATGCCGAAAAGCACGGCACCTATGTCAATCTGGAAGGCCGGGTCCAGCGCAGCGAGAAGGCGGTTTCGGCCCCCGGTGACGCGCGTGAGGACTGGACGATTCTGCGTGCGCTGTCCGAAGTGATGGGCAAGACGCTGCCGTTCGACAGCTTTGGCGAACTGCGCGCGGCGATGGCCGCCGAAGTGCCGGCGCTGGGCAGCGAAGGGCTCGCCAGCTTCGACTGGAACCCGCCCGCGCTCGACGCCAAGGGGGAAGGGGAGGTCGCCTACCCGATCGCCGACTTCTACCTGACCAACGCCATCTGCCGCGCATCGCCAACGATGCAGCGCTGCTCGGCGGAGCTGGTGCACGGGCAGGATTTCGCGGAGGCGGCGGAATGACCCGGCATGAGCGAAATTTTGCAAGCTGTGTTCGAACGACTGGCGATGTCGGAGCGCAAATGGGTTCGGGTCGCGCTGACCGGGTTTTTGGGGGCGGTCTGCGTTGCATTGCTAACCATACCGCTATGGGCTCGCTTTCTGTGATGGACCGCGCATGACCGCTTTCTTCCAATCCCTCGGCATGTCCTTCGAATGGGCGTGGTTCGTCGCGACGATCGCGGGCATCCTGCTGATCGCGCTGCCGCTGATGCTGGCCGTTGCCATGATCATCTATGCCGATCGCAAGATCTGGGCGGCGATGGCGCTGCGCCGTGGTCCGAACGTCGTCGGCCCGCTTGGCCTGCTCCAGTCGTTCGCGGATGGCCTCAAGGTCTTCCTTCAGGAAACCATCATCCCGTCGAGCGCGAACAAGGGGCTGTTCCTGCTCGCGCCGATCATCACCTTCACCGTCGCGCTGATCGTGTGGGCGGTGATCCCGTTCCAGGCGGGCGTGGTGCTGTCGAACATCAATGTCGGCCTGCTCTACATCCTCGCGGCGTCGTCGCTGGGCGTCTATGGCGTGATCCTCGCCGGCTGGGCGTCGAACTCCAAATATCCCTTCTACTCGGCGATCCGCGCCGCGGCGCAGATGGTGTCCTACGAAGTCTCGATCGGCTTCGTGCTGATCGCGGTGGTGCTGTGGGCGGGGACGTTCAACCTGTCGGGCATCGTCAATGCGCAGCAGGGGCATGTGCTCGGCATCTTCAACGGCTTCGGCTTCAACCCGCTGCTGTTCCCGATGGCGGTGGTGTTCCTGATCTCCGCCCTCGCCGAAACCGCGCGCGCGCCGTTCGACCTGACCGAGGCGGAGAGCGAGCTGGTCGCGGGCTATCAGACCGAATATTCGTCGATGGCCTTCGCGCTCTACTGGCTCGGCGAATATGCCAACGTGATCCTGATGTGCACGCTCAACGCGGTGCTGTTCTGGGGCGGCTATCTGCCCCCGATCGACTGGGCGCCGCTCTATGCGGTGCCGGGCATCATCTGGCTGTTCATCAAGATCCTCGTCTTCTTCTTCATCTTCTCGTGGATCAAGGCAACCGTCCCGCGCTACCGCTATGACCAGCTGATGCGCCTGGGCTGGAAGATCTTCCTGCCGCTGTCCCTGTTTTTCGTGTTCGCAGTCTCCGGCTATCTGATGCTGGTCCGCGTTGGAGTTCCCGCATGAGCGTCGCCCAACTCGTCCGTTCGTTCACCCTGTGGGAATTCGTGAAGGCGCATGCCCTCACGCTGAAGTATTTCTTCAAGCCCAAGGCGACGATCAACTATCCGTACGAAAAGAACCCGATCTCGCCCCGCTTTCGCGGCGAGCATGCGCTGCGCCGCTATCCGAATGGCGAGGAACGCTGCATCGCGTGCAAGCTGTGCGAGGCGGTGTGCCCGGCGCTGGCGATCACGATCGAGGCCGAACCGCGTGACGACGGCAGCCGGCGCACCACGCGCTACGACATCGACATGACCAAGTGCATCTATTGCGGCCTGTGTCAGGAGGCATGCCCGGTGGACGCCATCGTCGAGGGGCCGAACTTCGAATTCGCGACCGAAACCCGTGAGGAGCTGATCTATCACAAGGACAAGCTGCTCGCGAACGGCGATCGCTGGGAACGCGCAATCGCCGCGAACCTTGCCGCCGATGCACCGTATCGGTAAGCGCGTGCCGAGTCTCAGGGGCCTTTTCGTGACCGTCACACACACCATCGTCATTCCCGCGCAGGCGGGAATCCATTCTGGCAGCCGTCGCGGCACTTTCGACATTCAGCGCGAATGGATCCCCGCCTGCGCGGGGATGACGGCTGGGGGAGCAGGCGCATGATCCAAGCAATCGCCTTCTATCTCTTCGCCGGGGTGGTGATCCTCTCCGCCGCGATGACGATTACCGCCCGCAACCCGGTGCATTCGGTGCTGTGGCTGATCCTCGCCTTCTTCAATGCCGCCGGCCTGATGGTGCTCGCGGGGGCCGAGTTCATCGCGATGCTGCTGGTCATCGTCTATGTCGGCGCGGTCGCGGTGCTGTTCCTGTTCGTCGTGATGATGCTCGACATCGACTTTGCCGAACTGCGCGCCGGGTTTGTGCGCTATGCCGTGTTTGGCCTCGCCATCGCGGTGGCGCTGGCGGCGGAGATCGTGATCGGCACGATGGCGTGGACTGCGGGCAAGATCGATCTGGCCAAGCGCGTCGCGCCGATCGATCCTGAGCTGAACAATATCGAAGCGATCGGCATGCTGCTCTACAGCCGCTATCTCTATCTGTTCGAGGCCGCCGGCTTCATCCTGCTCGTCGCCATGGTCGGCGCGATCGTGCTGACCCATCGCAAGCGCGGCGGGGTGCAGACGCAGAATGTCTGGCGCCAGATCAACCGGCGTCAGAAGGACGCGACCCGCAACGTCAACCAGCCCGTCGGGCAGGGGGTGGAGCTGTGATCGGAATCACCCATTATCTCGTCGTCAGCGCGATCCTGTTCACCATGGGCGTGCTCGGCATCTTCATGAACCGCAAGAACCTCATCGTCATCCTGATGGCGATCGAGCTGATCCTGCTGAGCGTGAATCTCAACCTCGTCGCCTTCTCGTCGTATCTCGGCGATCTGGTGGGGCAGGTGTTCGCGATGTTCGTGCTGACCGTTGCGGCGGGTGAGGCCGCGATCGGCCTCGCCATCCTTGTCATCTATTTCCGCGGCCGCGGCACGATCTCGGTCGACGACGTCAATCGGATGAAGGGCTGATGTCTTCGATCCATTTCATCACATTCCTGCCGCTGCTGGCAGCGATCGTCGCGGGCTTTAGCAACCGCGCGTTCGGCACCGCATTCCCGAAGATCGTCACAACCGGCGGCCTGTTCGTCGCGGCGATCCTCAGCTGGATGACCTTCATCCCGTTCCTGAACGGCACGGCCGAGCCACAGGTCATCAAGGTACTGACCTGGATAAACTCGGGCGACCTGATGGTCGACTGGGCGCTGCGCGTCGACAGCCTGACCGCGGTGATGCTGGTGGTGGTGACGAGCGTTTCGGCGCTGGTCCACCTCTACAGCTGGTCGTACATGGAAGAGGACCCGGATCAGCCGCGCTTCTTCGCGTATCTGTCGCTGTTCACCTTCGCCATGCTGATGCTGGTGACCGCCGATAACCTGCTACAGATGTTCTTCGGCTGGGAAGGCGTCGGCCTCGCGTCGTACCTGTTGATCGGCTTCTGGTTCAAGAAGCCGTCGGCCAATGCCGCCGCGATCAAGGCGTTCGTGGTCAACCGCGTCGGCGACCTCGGCTTCATGCTCGGCATTTTCGGCGTGTTCCTGGTGTTCGGCACGATCTCGATCCCCGAGATCCTCGAAGCCGCGCCCGGGATGGCCGGCAGCACGATCGGCTTCCTCGGCTATCGCGTCGACACGCTGACCGTGCTGTGCCTGCTGCTGTTCGTCGGCGCGATGGGCAAGTCAGCGCAGCTCGGCCTGCACACCTGGTTGCCCGACGCGATGGAAGGCCCGACCCCGGTATCGGCGCTGATCCACGCGGCGACGATGGTCACCGCGGGCGTGTTCATGGTGTGCCGTCTGTCGCCGCTGTTCGAACAGGCGCCGATCGCACTCGGCTTCGTCACCTTCATCGGTGCCGCGACCTGTCTGTTCGCCGCGACCGTCGGCACGACGCAGACCGACATCAAGCGCGTCATCGCCTATTCGACCTGTTCGCAGCTCGGCTACATGTTCTTCGCCGCGGGCGTCGGCATGTATGGCGCGGCGATGTTCCACCTGTTCACCCACGCCTTCTTCAAGGCGCTGCTGTTCCTGGGTGCCGGCTCGGTGATCCACGCGATGCACCATGAGCAGGACATGCGTTACTATGGCGGCCTGCGGAAGCACATTCCGGTCACCTATTGGACGATGATGGCGGGCACGCTCGCGATTACCGGCGTCGGCATCTACTGGCTCCATGCCGGGTTCGCGGGCTTCCACTCGAAGGACGCGATCCTTGAGGCAGCGTACGCAGCCGGCGGTGACGGTCAGGCAGCGTTCTGGGTCGGCGTGTTCGCCGCGCTCCTCACCAGCTTCTACAGCTGGCGCCTGATGTTCCTGACCTTCTTCGGCAAGCCGCGCTGGACGCAGTCGGAGCATATTCTGCAGGAAGATGCAGGCCACGAGCCGCACGCCCATGGCCCGAGCGCGCATGAGACGGCGGACGGCACCGGCGGATATCATCCGCACGAAAGCCCGCTGCCGATGATGATCCCGCTGATTATCCTGTCGATCGGCGCGGTGTTCGCGGGCTACGCGTTCAACAAGTTCTTCATCCAGCCCGAGGCTGGCGAGATCTTCTGGAAGGGCGCGGTCGCGTTCGACACGCACCTGGCGCACGCGATGCATGAAGTGCCGCTGTGGGTGAAGCTGTCGGCCAGCATCGTCATGCTGCTCGGCCTGTTCAGCGCATGGGTTGCCTATATCTGGAAGCCGGACATCCCGGGCCAGTTCACCAGCACCTTCCGCCTGCTCTACCGGTTCCTGCTGAACAAGTGGTATTTCGACGAGCTGTACAATGTGCTGTTCGTGAAGCCCGCCTTCTGGTTCGGCCGTCTGTTCTGGAAGCAGGGCGATGAGGGGACGATCGACCGCTTCGGTCCGAACGGCTCCGCTGCTGTGGTCCGCTTTGCGGGCGTGTGGAGCGGGCGCCTCCAGTCCGGATATGTCTATAGCTATGCGTTCGTCATGCTGATCGGCCTGACCGCAGCCGTTACCTGGGTGATCACGCGATGAGCGGCATTCTCTCCATCATGCTGATCGTGCCGCTGGTCGCGGCGGTCGCATGCCTGTTCACCACCGCGAACAATGCGCGCTGGATCGCGTTGATCGCAACGCTGATCGACCTGGTGCTCGGCGGCGTGCTGTGGGCGAATTTCGAGATTGGCGGGCCGCAATGGCAGTTCGTCGAATACACGCCCGTGTTCGGCCGCTTCGCATGGGCGCTGGGCATCGACGGCTTTGCGCTGCTGCTGATCATGCTGTCCGTCTTCCTGATGCCGATCTGCATCGGGGCCAGCTGGACCGCGATCGAAAAGCGCGTGCCGGAATATATGGCGGCGTTCCTGATCACCGAAGTGCTGATGATCGGCACCTTCGCGGCGCAGGACATTTTCCTGTTCTACATGTTCTTCGAAGCCGGCCTGATCCCGATGTTCCTGATCATCGGCATCTGGGGCGGGGCGAACCGCATCTATGCGTCGTATAAATTCTTCCTCTACACGCTGCTCGGCTCGCTGCTGATGCTGATCGCGATGATGTACATGAGCATCACCGCGGGCACGACGTCGATCCCCGAGCTGATGGAGTACGACTTCCCCGCCGGGGTCCAGACCTGGCTGTGGCTCGCCTTCTTCGCGTCGTTCGCGGTGAAGATGCCGATGTGGCCAGTCCACACCTGGCTTCCCGACGCGCACGTTCAGGCACCGACCGCCGGGTCGGTGATCCTGGCGGGCGTGCTGCTGAAGCTCGGTGGCTATGGCTTCCTGCGCTTCAGCCTGCCGATGTTCCCGGAGGCGTCGGCGCAGCTGATCTGGCTGGTGTTCGGCCTGTCGTGCATCGCGGTGGTGGTCACGTCGCTGATCGCGCTGGTGCAGAGCGACATGAAGAAGCTGATCGCTTATTCGTCGGTCGCGCACATGGCGATCGTGACGCTCGGCCTGTTCACCTTCAACCGGCAGGGGATCGAGGGCGCGATGATGGTGATGCTGGGCCACGGCCTGGTGTCGGGCGCGCTGTTCCTGTGCGTCGGCGTGATCTACGACCGTCTGCATACCCGTGAGATCGACCGTTATGGCGGCCTTGCGATCAACATGCCGAAATATGCGATCCTGTTCATGCTGTTCACGATGGCGTCGGTCGGCCTGCCAGGCACGAGCAACTTCGTCGGCGAGTTGCTGGCGCTGATGGGCACGTACCAGGTGTCGACGCTGGCGACGCTGATCGCGACCACCGGCATCATTCTGGGCGCGGGCTATATGCTCTACCTCTACCGCCGCGTGGTGTTCGGTGATCTGACCAAGGATGACGTCAAGGCGATGCCTGACCTCAACAAGCGCGAGATGGCGCTGCTCGCGCCGATCGCGGCGGTGGTGTTGTGGATGGGCGTATATCCGGAGAGCTTCCTCGCCCCGATGCGCGCCGACGTTGCAACGTTGCTCGCCCGGATCGAGCGCGCGCGTCCGGCGGGCGACAGCCTGCCGACCCCCGGCAATCCCGCTGCTGCCAAGGCCGCGCATGCGCCAGAGCATAAATCTGCCGAGCATGGAGCGGCACACTGATGGACTACGGCCTGCAACTTTCGATGGTCCTGCCCGAGATTGTCCTCTCGGTCGGTGGGCTCGCTTTGCTGATGGTTGCCGCATGGGGTGGCCAGGCGGTGACCCGCGCGGTGAGCTGGGTGTCGGTCGCCGTGCTGATCGGCGGCGGCATCGCGCTGACCGGCAACGCCTCCTCCGGCGGCCTCGCTTTCGACGGCCTGTACCGCGCGGACCTGTTCTCGGCCTATGCCAAGGCGCTGATCTTCTTCGCCGCGGCGATCTCGATCATCATCGCCCCGCGCTTCTTCGCGCGCACCTCGGGTGAGAATCTGCGTCCCGAATATCCGATCCTGATCCTGTTCGCGACGGCGGGCATGGGCATGATGGTGTCGGCGAACGACCTGCTGACACTCTATATCGGGCTCGAGCTGAACAGCCTGGCTTCCTACGTCCTCGCCAGCTTCATGCGCCGCGATGTGCGCTCGGCCGAAGCGGGCCTGAAGTATTTCATCCTCGGCTCGCTCGCGAGCGGCATCCTGCTCTACGGCATCAGCCTGGTGTACGGGTTCAGCGGCACTACGGTGTTCGGCGACATCGCGTCGGCCTATGCTGCGGGCGAGAATATGGGCCTGTTGTTCGGCCTGGTGTTCGTCTTCGCCGGCCTCGCGTTCAAGATGTCGGCGGTGCCGTTCCATATGTGGACCCCGGACGTGTATGAAGGCGCGCCGACCCCGGTGACGACCTTCTTCGCCAGCGCGCCCAAGGTTGCGGCAATGGCGCTGTCGGTGCGCGTCGCGATCGAGGCGATGGGTCCGGTGACCAGCGACTGGCGCCAGATCGTGATCTTCGCGGCGCTCGCATCGATCGTGCTTGGCGCGGTTGCGGCGATCGGACAGACCAACATCAAGCGGCTGCTGGCCTATTCGTCGATCAACAATGTCGGCTTTGCGCTGATCGGCCTTGCTGCCGGCACGGCCGAGGGCGTGGCGGGCGTGCTGACTTACCTCACCATCTATGTGGTGATGACGCTGGGCAGCTTCCTCGTCGTGCTCCAGATGCGCGATGCCGACGGCCAGCCGGTCGAGACGATTGCTAGCCTGTCGGGCCTGTCGCGCACGCGCCCGGCACTGGCGGCGGCGCTTGCGATCTTCATGTTCAGCCTGGCGGGCATTCCGCCGCTGTTCGGCTTCTGGGCCAAGTTCGCGGTGTTCGAGGCGGCGGTGAAGGCCGACCTGTTCGCGCTCGCAGCGATCGGTATCGCGGCGTCGGTCATCGGTGCCTTCTATTACCTCAAGATCGTCAAGACGATGTATTTCGACGAGCCCGCCCCGGCCTATGCCAAGGGTGACAGTGCTCTTGAGGGCGGGCTGATCGCCGCTGCTGCGGTGTTCGTCTCCCCGCTCGGCTATCTGCTGATCCCGGTGTTGGGGGCATGGTCGATGGCGGCGGCACAGGTGCTGTTCCGGACGACATGATCCGTACCGTCGCGGAGACGGGCTCAACCAACGCCGATATGCTGGCGCTCGCTGCGGCGGGCGCCGCCGAGGGCAGCTGGCTTCTCGCCGGGCGCCAGACGGCGGGCAAGGGGCGACAGGGCCGGGCGTGGGAATCTCCGGTCGGTAATTTCTACGGCAGCACGCTTGTCCGCCTGCGCCCGACCGACCCGCCCGCGCCGACGCTGGCGCTGGTCACGGTCGTGGCGCTGGAAGAGGCGGTACGCGTGTTTCTCCCCACGGGCGCGACGATCAAATGGCCCAACGATCTGCTGATCGACGGCGCGAAGCTGTCGGGCGTGCTGCTTGAGCGCGCCGGGGACGCGGTCGTGGTAGGCATTGGCGTCAATTTGGCGCATCACCCTGACCTGCCTGACCGCCCCGCGACAAGCCTTGCCGCGCACGGGGCCATGGTGGATGCCGCGACCTTTGCCGATGTGCTGGCCGAGAGTTTTGCCCGCTGGCTGTCGCGCTGGCGCGGCGAGGGGCTGGAGCCGGTTCGCCAGCGCTGGCTCGACCGCGCGCATCCGACAGGGACCGCGCTAACCGCGCGCCTGCCTGACGGAACGTCGACCGATGGTCTTTTCGAAGGGCTGAGCGCCGAAGGCGCGCTGATGCTTCGCACGCAGGCCGGGGTCGAGCTAATCCACGCAGGCGACGTCTTCCTGCTCTAAGTCGTCGTGGCTTTGTGTCTTTGTGCGCGAAATTTGACTCGCACAAAGACACAAAGCCACCAAGAGGATTATGGGTGCTGGGCACCTGACTGGAGAACGCCATGCTGCTCGCGATCGACGCCGGCAACACCAACATCGTTTTCGCGCTCGTTCAGGGCCGTGAGATCAAGGCGCGCTGGCGCATCGCCACCGATCCGCGCCGCACGGCCGACGAATATGCCGTATGGCTGAGCCAGCTGCTCGCGCTGGAGGGCTATGAGCGCAGCGTCGTCACCGGCGTCATCATCGGCACCGTCGTCCCGCGCGCGCTCCACAATCTTGAGGTGCTGTCGCAGAAATATTTCGGCTGCACCCCGCTGGTCGCCGGCCGCGACGGCTGGCCGATCGCGCTGGATGTCGAGGAGCCGCAGAGCGTCGGCGCCGACCGTGCGCTCAACATCATCGCGGCGCATGAAAACCATCCCGGCGACCTGATCGTGGTCGATTTCGGCACCGCCGCGACCTTCGACGTCGCCGACTATACCGGGGCATATAAGGGCGGGATCATCGCGCCCGGCATCAACCTGTCGCTCGACGCTTTGGTCACCGCCGCCGCCAAGCTGCCGCGCATCGCGATCGAGGCTCCGGCCAATACCAGCGTCATCGGCCGGAACACGGTCGATCAGATGCATATCGGCATCTACTGGGGCTATATCGCGATGATCGAGGGCCTGGTCGGCCGGATGAAGGCGGAGATCGGCCGCCCCGTCAAGGTGATCGCTACCGGCGGCCTTGCCGTGCTGTTCGAGAAGCAGACCGATGTGTTCGACGTGATTGAGCCCGACCTGACGATTCAGGGGCTGGCGATGCTGTGGGAGCGGGTGGGGGCTTGAACCTCTCGTCACCCCGGCCTTGTGCCGGGGTCCACTTGTCCCTACGCCCGGCCCCTAAGCCTCTTGTCTTGCGCTGGCCTCCCGGTGGACCCCGGCACAAGGCCGGGGTGACGACGGTACATAATAACGAAAGATCAGATGACCCCCGGTAACGAACTCCTCTTCCTCGCGCTCGGTGGCTCGGGCGAGATCGGCATGAACGTCAATCTCTATGGCTGTCAGGGCAAGTGGATCATGGTCGATTGCGGCGTGATTTTTGGCACCCCCGACTATCCCGGTATCGACCTGATCCTGCCCGATCTGCAGTTTATCGAGGAGCGGCTGGACGACCTGCTCGGCATCGTGCTGACCCATGGGCATGAGGATCATATCGGCGCGCTGCCCTATCTCGCGGGCGAGCTGGGCGTGCCGCTCTATGCGACGCCGTTCACCGCGGGCCTGATCCACGGCAAGCTGGACGAGGAGGGCATCGCCGACCGCGTCGAACTGAATGTCGTGCGCGAAGAGGAGCCGTTCCAGATCGGCCCGTTCGGCATCCGCTATCTCCCGCTCGCGCATTCGATCCCTGAGGGGAACGCGGTGCTGATCGACACGCCCTATGGCCGCGTGTTCCACACCGGCGACTGGAAGATCGACGAGACGCCGGTGATGGGCGGCGCATCGACCGCCGAGGAACTGACCGCGATCGGCGACGACGGCGTGCTTGCGCTGGTCTGCGACTCCACCAACGTCTTCAATCCCGAAGCTTCCGGCTCCGAATCCGCCGTCCGTGAAGGGCTCGATGAGGTCGTCGCGGGCATCAAGGGCCGGGTGCTCGTCACCACCTTCGCCTCCAACGCCGCGCGGCTGCAGACGCTGGGCGAGGTCGCGAAGGACACCGGGCGCGCAATGTGCGTGGCGGGCCGCTCGCTCGACCGCATCCTGCGCGTGGCCAAGGCCACCGGCTATCTGCGCGACTTCCCCGAGACGGTCGATTTTGAGACCGCGATGAAGCTGCCGCGCGACAAGGTGATGATCATTGCCACCGGCGGGCAGGGCGAACCGCGCGCCGCGCTCGCCCGCATCGCCGACGAAACGCACCAGCTGAAGCTGGAATCCGGCGACACCGTCGTGTTCTCGTCCAAGCAGATTCCCGGCAACGAAATGGCGATCGGGCGGATCATGAACGTGCTGGCGGGCAAGGGGGTCGAAATGATCACCGACCGTCAGGCATTCGTCCACGTCTCCGGCCATCCTGGCCGGCCTGAGCTGGCCGCGATGTATGACTGGATCCGGCCCGACATCCTCGTTCCCGTCCATGGCGAGATGCGCCATATCGCGGAGCAAGCGCGCTTTGGCCGCGCGCATGGCATCCCCAATGCGGTCGTGCAGAATAATGGCGAGATCTTCCGCCTCGCGCCGGGCAAGCCGAAAAAGGTCGGCAACGCGCCCGCCGGACGGCTGGTGCTCGACGGCGACGTGATCCTGCCCGCCGATGGCAGCACGATGAACGAACGGCGCAAGCTCGGCCTCTATGGCCAGATGTCGGTCGCCGTGGCGATCAAGGCCAATGGCAAGCTCGCTGGTCAGCCCGAGGTGACCATCCAGGGCGTTCCGGCCGAAGAGGATCGCGACGCGCTGATCGCCGATGCCAGCGACGCCGCCGCTAAGGCGGTGAGCGAAGCGCGCGGCGGCGACCGCGACAAGCTGCGCGAGCAAATCCGGCTCGCCGCACGGCGCGTCGCGGTGCGCTATACCGGCAAAAAGCCGGTCATGGACGTGATGCTGATCGAGGTTTAAACCGTCGCCATGAACTGGTTCAGCGCGCTCGCAATCTACTTCCTGTTCTGGTTCCTCGCCCTGTTCCTGGTGCTGCCCTTCTTTGCGCGCACCGGGGTAGAGGCGGGCGACCCGCTGGTGCGGGGTCAGGCCGAAAGCGCACCGCAGCGCTTTCATGCCGGGCCAATCGCGAAGTGGACGACGATCGTCGGGACCGTTCTCTTCGCGGCCTTCTACCTCAACTATGTCAACGGCTGGATCACCGCCGACATGCTCGATTACTGGAACTGAGGCGCGCCGCTTTCAGCGCAGCTGAACAAGCTGGATCAGTTCCGCGTCTGCGTCATCCGGTCGACCCACGCGATGCCGATCGCCGACAGGATGAAGGCCATGTGGATGATCGTCTGCCACATGACGCCGGTTTCGGTAACGCGACCCGTGGCGGTGCCGATCGCGCCGGCTTCGATGAAGGTGCGCAGCAGGTGGATCGACGAGATTCCGATGATCGCCATCGCCAGCTTGACCTTGAGTACCCCGGCATTGACGTGGCTGAGCCATTCCGGCTGATCGGGATGGCCCTTCAGACCGAGCCGCGACACGAACGTCTCATAGCCGCCGACGATCACCATCACGAGCAGGTTGGAGATCATCACAACATCGATCAGCCCGAGCACGACCAGCATGATCTGTTGTTCGGTGAATTCCCAGGCGTGCTGGACGAGGTGGATCAGTTCCTTGATGAACAGGAATACGTACACGCACTGCGCGACGATCAGCCCGACATAGAGCGGCAGCTGCAGCCAGCGCGAGCTAAAGATCAGCAGCGGGAGCGGCTTGAGGCGGACGGGCTGGTCGCTTGGCGACGCGTCGGGAGTGCTCATGTTGCGGCGCAATACAGGAACTGCCCGGCACCGATCAAGCGGTGGTTAGCGCGAGCGCATAGAAGCGATTGAAGTCCGTTTCGACATAGCCGGCGAAGGGCGGGCAGGGAGCAAAGCCATAGCGGCGGTAGAGCGCATGCGCCGCCTCGAACAATGGCCCGGTGCCGGTTTCCAGCTTGAGCGCAGTATAGCCCCGGTCGCGGGCGAGACCGACGATGCGGTCGAGGATCGCGAACCCCACGCCCCGTCCGCGCGCGGCGGCACTGGCGCGCATCGACTTGACTTCACCGGTGACCGGATCGAGCTGCTTGAGCGCGCCCACGCCGAGCAGGGTGTTGCCATCCCAGGCGCTCAGGAAGGTGATGTCCGGAGTCTTTAAGCCCGACAAGTCGAGAAAATGGCACGTCCCCGGCGGCGAATGATCCGACATCTCGCGCGCATGCAGGTCGAGCAGCGCGATCACCTGTGGGTCATCGAGATGGCCGGTGCGGATGATCATTGCGGGCGGGCCACACCGAAGCTGAACCGCGCCGAAATCGCCCGCCCGTCACGTTCCCGCGCGGGTGCGAACTTCACCGCGCGCAGGCGCTCGCACATCTTGATGTCAAAGGCGTCGACCTGGGTCGGCGCGGCGAGCATGCAGCCGCTGACGCTGCCATCCGCCTCGACCTTCAGCGACCCGCTGGTGCCGCCGACGCTCGGGGGCAGGCCGTCGCCCGGTCCGAACCCGACGGTTGCAGCGTTGATCGGCGCGAGCGGCCTGGGCATCGGGCGCGTGGGCATCAGTACGACGCCCCCTGCTGCGGTCTGGACGCGGATGGGGCCAGCGCTGTAGCGCACGCGGATCGCCAGCGTCCCGCCAAGCCGTGTGCCCGACCGGCTCAACGCCGGGTAGAAACGCAGATAGCGCATGAGATGCGGACAGGCATGATCGTCGAATGCCGCCTTCCCGCTGGGCGTGGCGACGCGGCAGGACTGCGGCACGCCGGTCGCGGCGACGTCGAGGATGATGCCGACCGCAACATTGTGATCGTCCGCGTCTGTCACCGCGATCGGGAAGCGCCCCTTCTGGTAGGGAAAGTCCTTCCAGTTGATCTGCAGCCCGCGCACCAATTCGGGATCAGGCTCGGCACTACGGTCGATCTGCAGTCCGATCGAGGCCTCGCGCTGGTTTCGGTCCGCGCCGATCCACGGCTCGCCGAGCTTCGGGGGAAGCGCCGCCTGAGTCAGCGCAGCTGCGGTAATGGCCAGTGCAATCATCATTCCCCCCGCATCGTTCTAGAGTTCGTCGATCATCCCGGCCAGCGTGTCGAGGCAGGCATGGGCCAGCGCCTTGCACCGTTCCGGCGACCAGCCATATTCCGCATCAGGGCTGGGATCGTGATCCTTAAACGGCATCTCCAGCGTCATCGACACCGCGCCAAAGCGCTCGGCGAGCTGGTTGGTCGACATCGACAGGTTCGCTTGCCCGGGCGCCGATTTGTCATAGCCCTTCTCGAGCTGGAACAACGGGGTCGTGGCGGCGAGGCGGCGGCCGAATTCATAATATTTCTCGCCCAGCGCGTCGGTCCAGCTCGGAATCCCCTCGAACCCCGCCAGGAAGTTCGCCGGGATCGCCTCGTCCCCATGCACGTCCATCGCGAAATCGACCCCGGTCGCGTCCATCGCCGCGCGGACCAGGAAGACTTCGGGGCTCTGCTCCATCGTCGGGGCATGCCATTCGCGGTTGAGGTTTACGCCAGCGGCATTGGTGCGCAGATGGCCGCGAAAGCTGCCGTCCGGGTTCATGTTGGGGACGATATGGAACGTCGCCTTCGCCCGCAGCGCCTGCGCGGTCGCGTCGTCGGGATCGGTCAGCTTTTCCAGCGCGCCCTCAGCCCACCATTCCGCCATCGATTCGCCGGGATGCTGGCGGGCATAGAGCCACACCTGCTTCGGCCCGGTGCCGAGCGTCAGCAGGTCCATCGCGCGCCCATCGAGCGTCTGGCCCAGCTCGCGATGCGTCACGCCGGGCATGGCCGCCATGCGCGCGATCAGGTCGGCGTGGCGCTCCATGCTGTAGGGCGCGAAATAGGCGAACCACGCGACATCGCTGTCGAAGCTGTGGGTGAAGCTGAAGACGCCGTTGGCATAGCTGCCATCGGTCAGGCGCCAGGTGTCGCGATCGGTGCTGACGCGCGCGCGATAGCCGGGCCAGCCGAACGCATAAGCCGCCTTGCCCGCATTGACGATCCGGAAGGTCAGCGTCCGACCCTTTGCGCCCGCCACGCGAAAGTGGAACCACTGGAAGAAGTCGGACCGTTGGTCGGTAACGATCTCGACATCGACGGTGTCCCCGTCGATGCCGATCAGGCGAATGTTCCCGCTGTCGAACGCGGCGTTCAGATGAATGGTCATTTCACCGTGATAGTGATCCCCGACTGGCCGGGAAAGCCCTTGAACAGGGCATTTGACAGCTTGGTGGCCGTGTCCGCAGGTTGCGTGCCATCGCTCGCGCCCAGCGTCTCGGTCATCGCCTTGCCTTCCCAGATGACCGTATTGTCGCCGCGACGGCGCAACTGCACCGCGAGTTCGGATGCGTAGATGGTCTTGGTCTTGCTCCCGATGCCGACGCTGCCGCCAGCGCCGACCCCGACCCCGCCGCCATAGCTTCCCCCGCCGATGCCGATCGTTACCGGCGGACGGGTACGGACCTGGCCGCGATCGGTGCGCCGGAAATCGACCGTTGCGAGATAGTCGGCCTTCGCCGAATCGGTGGCGGCGGCGAAGCCCATCCCGCCCATCGTCGCCGCGACCGCGTCGAGATAGAGCTGCGCCTCGGGCCCGGCGGTGCCGCCGCTTACTGGCTGCACCGCGAGCGTGCCGGCGGGAATCGGCTGCGACAGATGGTATCGGGTCACATCGACCGGGGCGGATCCGCCACCCATGGTGGTCGAACACCCGGCCATGGCCGCGGCGGAGAAAGCGAGGGCGAGCATTGCACGGGTCTTCATCGGACACATCCTCCTGCCGTGCACACGCCACGGCTCAACGGTTCAACATCGTTACGGGGATGGTGGTTCCGTTGCCAAGCTTTCCTTGACTTGTCGGCCTGTCCCGACTAGGCGAGCGCCTCTTTTCCGGCACCCGCCATAATTCAAGATAGTAGAGAATCGGTCATGAAGATCGTGAACAGCCTGAAGTCGCTCAAGGGGCGTCACCGCGACAACCGCGTGATCCGCCGTCGCGGCCGCGTGTATGTCATCAACAAGACCCAGCGTCGCTTCAAGGCCCGCCAGGGCTGATCCCGGCGCAGGGCGAGAGGGCCGTGCGCGCCGTTATCTTCGATATCGGCAACGTCCTCTTCACCTGGCATCCGCGGTTCTTGTACGAGCGCCTGATCGGTGACGATCGGGCGCTCGACGCGTTTGTGCGCGATGTCGTCACGCTGGAATGGCATTTTCAGCATGATGCCGGGCGCGATTTCGCCGATACCTCGGCCGAACTGATCGCGCGCTTCCCCGAACATGCAGAGCTGATCGCCGCCTGGGGCCCGCGCTTCAACGAAAGCGTCGGCGGGCCGGTGCCGGGCATGCACGAACTGGTCGCGCAGCTCGATGCGGCGGGCGTGCCGCTGTTCGCGATCACCAATTTCAGCCACGAATTCTGGCCGCCCTTCCGCGCCGAATGGAGCGACCTGTTCGACCGCTTCCGCGATGTCGTCGTGTCGGGCGACGAGAAGTTGGTGAAGCCTGACCCCGCCATCTACCAGCTCGCACTCGCCCGCTTCGGACTGGAGCCGCACGAGGCGGTGTTCATCGACGACAATGCCGCAAATGTGGCGGGTGCGCGGGCGCTGGGAATCCGCTCCGTGCTGTTCACGCAGGAAGCGGACGCCCGGCGCGAACTGGTCGCGGCGGGCCTGCTGGACTGACTAGCTCTGCACGTGTACACTGCGTACACATTTGGAGAGTCGCGATGAAGATGTCCGTCCGCGAAGCCCGCGCACATTTCGCCGCAGCGATCGAGGCCGCTGAGCGCGGCGAGCGCGTGATAATTACCCGAAATGGTGAGGCGGTTGCGGAACTGGGCCCGGTTCAGAAGCCTTCGACAGAGGGGTTCTGGGAACGCAACGCCCGCGTGCGCAAGGAAATGGGACTCGACAAGCTGGAGCCCGACCGTCCGCTCGACGACAGGTGGCTGGAGGAGTTCAATGACCCGGCCTGGACTCGCGAATTGTTCGGACCTGACTATGATGATGATGAGCCCGAACGCACGTGAAGCTGCTGATCGATACGCATATTCTGATCTGGCTCGCGCGCACGCCTGACCGACTGAACGCTGCAGAGTCCGCCCTGCTTGCCGCGCGCAGCGCGCGCGTGTTGATTTCTGCAGTGTCGATCTGGGAACTGCGGCTGAAATGGGATCGCAGCGGCGACGCACGGCGTAGCGAGTTGCTCGACCCCCAGGCTGCGCTTGAGTTCGCCGAGCGGGGCGGATTCGAGCTAAAGGTGCTGACGCCCGCCGACTGCGCGATACGGCTCAATGTCCCCATCGGTCATCGCGATCCGTTCGACGAACAATTGCTGATCCATGCACAATTACTGGGGGCGCACTTCCTCACGCGCGACCGGTTGCTGACCGGTCACCCACTCGCCGCCACGATCCGCTGATTTCAGCTCCGCCCCTTCAGCTCATCCCCGACCAGCGTCACCACGTGCAGCACATTGGTCGATCCCGGCGTGCCGAACGGGACGCCGGCGCACACGACCACGCGGTCGCCGCCCTTGGCGATCCCCTGGCGCAGCGCCATGCGCTTGGCCTTGGCGACCATTTCCTCGAACGAATCAACGTCCTTGGTGTGAACCGCATGCGTGCCCCAGAGCAGGCCCATGCGCCGCGCCGTCTCCGCCTTGGGGGTCAGTACCAGGATCGGCACCGACGGGCGCTCGCGCGCGATGCGGCGGGCGGTCGAGCCCGACATGGTGAAACAGATGATCGCGCTGGCCGACACATTCGCCGCAATCGTCTTCGCCGCCTCGGCCAGCGCGTCGGCGGTGGTGGGGTCGGGCCGCATCACGGTGAAATGCACGCGGTCGCCATGCGCCGGGTCGCGCTCCACGGAGTCGGCGATGGCGTCCATCATCGTCACCGATTCGATCGGCCACTGGCCTGCCGCGCTTTCCGCCGACAGCATGATCGCGTCGGCACCGTCATAGACTGCCGTCGCCACGTCCGACACTTCGGCGCGCGTGGGGGAGGGCGAGGTGATCATCGATTCGAGCATCTGCGTCGCGACGATCACCGGGCGGCCCATGCGGCGCGAGGTTTCGACGATGCGCTTCTGCATCGGGGGCAGGTTCTGCGGCGGCAGTTCGACACCCAGATCGCCGCGCGCGACCATCACGCCGTCGCACGCCTCGACAATCTCGTCGAGCCGCGCCACCGCGCTCGGCTTTTCGATCTTGGCGAGCAGCGCCGGGCCGCCAGGGCCGATCAGGCGGCGCGCCTCGGCCAGATCCTCGGGCCGCTGCACGAACGACAGCGCGATCCAGTCGACCTGCTGCGCGACGGCAAAGGCGAGGTCGCTGCGATCCTTTTCGGTCAGAGCGGCGAGCGGGAGCACCATGTCGGGGACGTTCAGCCCCTTGGAGTTCGACAGCACCCCGCCGACCTCGACCCGCGTGTCGATCCAGCCATCGCAATAGCCGATCACGCGCAGCACCATCTTGCCATCGTCGAGCAGCAGACGCGCGCCCTCGGTCACGGCCTCGAAAATCTCGCGGTGGGGCAGTTCGACGCGGGTCGCGTCGCCCGGCGTCGTGTCGCGGTCGAGGCGGAAGGTCGCGCCGGTCGCCAGCGTCACCTTGCCCTCGGCAAATTTGCCCACGCGCAGCTTCGGCCCCTGCAGGTCGGCAAGGATCGTGGTCGGGCGGCCAGTCGATTTCTCCAGCGCGCGGATCGCCGCGATCACGGGAACTTTCGACTCCTGGTCGCCATGGCTCATATTGATGCGAAAGGCATCGGCACCGGCGGCGTGGAGTGCCGCAATCATCTCCGGCGTGTTGCTGGCGGGGCCGAGCGTCGCCAGAACGCGCACCTTGCGCGACCGCGGTGCCATTGCCTTCGTCATCGCCGAACTCTCCATCTCTTGCCCGTGCCGGTCCCTAACGCCAAATGCACACTATTCAACCGTGGAGGCGCGAATATGACAACGTTGGACAGCATCGACGACCGGACTGCCGCGCAGGCATTTCGCCGCCTCGTCCGCCATCTACGCCACCGCACCGATGCTGAAAACATCGAGCTGATGGGGCTCGCCGGCTTTTGTCGCAACTGCCTGGCCGACTGGGTGAGCGAAGCGAGCGGCGGTGAACTCGACCGCGATGCCGCGCGTGAGGCGGTCTATGGCATGCCCTATGCGACGTGGAAGACGCAGCACCACAGCGAGGCGACGCCCGAGCAGATCGCCCGGATGGAGGCGAGCATCGCGCGCAACAAGCAGGATGCCGAGCTCGACGCCGAACTCGACGACAGCTTCCCCGCCAGCGACCCGCCGACGATCACCCAGCGCGGGGGCTAGCCAGTCTCCCCTGTTGCCGCCTAGGCTGCGGAAAACAGGGAGAGTTTCATGCGCCGAATCGCCGCCGTCACCATCGCGTTGCTCGCCGCGACGCCGCTTGCCGCGCAGACTTCGGCTCCGGCGAGGGTCCAGTTCATCCATGCCGGCACGCTGCTCGCCAATCCGGGCGAAGCACCGCGCGGGGCGAGCACGATCATCGTGCGCGATGGCAAGGTCGCGGAAATCCGCGACGGCTTCGTCGCACCGGATGGCGGGGCCGATCTGATCGATCTCAAGGACCGGTTCGTGATGCCGGGGCTGGTCGACATGCATGTCCATTTGTGGGGGATTGGCGGCGATCCGCTGCGCGACCGGCTGACCGCGCTCAATCGCGACGATGCCGATGACATGATGCACGCGGTTGCCAATGCCCGGGTCACGCTCGAGGCAGGCTTCACAACCGTACGCGATCTGGGCGGGAGCGCGCGGGGGATGCGTGCGCTGCGTGAGGGCGTCGAGCGCGGCGACATCGCCGGGCCGACCATCGTCAATGCGGGCAATTCAATCTCGGTCTCGGGCGGGCATGCCGACGGCACCAATGGCGTGGCCGAGGTCTTCGCCGACGCCATCCACAAGCACCAGATCAACACCTGTGACGGCCCCGAGGATTGCACCCGCGCGGTGCGCCAGCAGATCGCCTTGGGGGCACAGGTGATCAAATATATGTCGACCGGCGGCGTGCTCTCCAACGTGTCGGGCGGTCTCGGCCGCGCGATGACCGATGCGGAGATGAAGGCGATCATCGACACCGCGCACGGCCTGGGCCGCAAGGTCGCGACGCACAGCCACGCTGCGGCGGGGACCAAGGCGGCGGTCGCGGCCGGCGTGGACACGGTCGATCACGGGTCGTTCCTCGATGACGAGGCGATCGCGCTGATGAAGAAGAACGGCACCTGGCTGGTCCCGACGATGATGGCCCCCGCCGCCGCGCTGGAGCAGGCGCGCAAGGGCCTGCTCCCGCCCGCAGTGATCCCCAAGGCCGAGGAAGCGGCTGCCGCTGCCTTTGCCAGCCACAGCAAGGCCTATGCGGCGGGGGTGAAGGTCGCGTTCGGCACCGACAGCGGCGTCTCGCGCCACGGTGACAATGCGCAGGAATTTTCGATGATGGTGCGGGCGGGGATGAGCCCGGCGATGGCGCTCAAGACCGCGACGCTCAACGCCGCCGAGGCGCTGGGTCGCGCGAACAGCATCGGATCGATTGCGCCGGGCAAGCAGGCCGACATCATCGCGGTCGCTGGCAACCCGCTCGACGACATCAAGCGGATGGAGCAGGTCGAGTTCGTGATGCGCCACGGCGTCGTCCATAAGGCTGGCGGCAAGCGCCAGGCGTTTCCGGCAGATTAGCAGCCATTATGGTCCTCCCCCTGGCGGGGGAGGATCATCACCCCCCGCAGGCCGGGCAGCCGGGGTCCTTGGGCAAAGTCAGCGTGCGGAAGCGCAGCGCCAGCGTGTCGGCAAGCAGCAGCTTGCCCGCGCTGTCCTCCCCGAACGGATGGATCGCGCGGACGACCTCCAGCGCGGCGAGGCTGCCCATGATCCCGGTCAGCGCGCCGAGCACGCCCTGTTCGGAACAGTTGATTCCCGCCGTTTCCGGGTCATTGCCGACGAAGCAGCGATAACAGGGCTTGTCCGCCTCCCACCCGCGGAACACGCCGAGTTGCCCCTCGAACCGCCCGACCGCCGCACTAACCAGCGGGACGCGATTGCGAAGGGCCGCATCGGCCACCTGCAGGCGGGTTTCGAAATTGTCGGTGCCGTCGAGGATGACGTCGTTGCCACGCACATAGTCATCCACGCTGCTGCCATCGAGGCGCACCTGCCACGCCCGAACTTCGATATGGGGGTTGATCGCTTCGGCTCTCGCCAGGGCTGCGAATGCCTTCGACTTCCCGGCATCCTGCGTGGCGAAAATCGTCTGCCGCTGAAGGTTCGACAGATCGACCCGATCGTCATCCACGATCGTGATCTGCCCAACCCCCGCCGCCGCCAGATACTGGATCGCCGGCGACCCGATCCCGCCAGCCCCGACCACCAGCACCCGTGCCGCCTTCAGCGCCGCCTGACCCGCGCCGCCAATCTCGGGCAGTATGATGTGGCGGGCATAGCGTTCGAGTTCGGCGTCGGAAAAGCTCATGGCCGCCAGGCAAAGGTGACCGTGGCGCGGTACCAGACATTGCCGGCCGCACCGGTGCGCTGGGTCAGGTTATTGCGCGAAAACCCCGCGACCAGCCCCGCCGCATATTGCTCGATCGTCGGACAGCCGATCGCGCGCGGGATCGTGGTGCGGACGCCAAATTCATCGACCAGCACCGCGACTTCCACCCGCACCGCCGGGCGTCCGTCGACCAGCCGCCGCGCGCGGCATTTGCGCGCGCTCACCTGCCGACGGGCCCATTCGTGCATTGCCGGGGTCATGCTCGGCGCCTGGCGATAGGGCAAAGTCGGCAGGCTCTCCCAGTGGATCGCCGCCGGCTCGGGCGTCTCCTGCACCTGCGCAGGATCGCCCTGAACGCTGGCAAACGCGAGGAGCGCAGCGATCATCACCGCCCGGTCGACCCAAAGCCGCCGCTGCCACGGTCGGTATCATCCAGCACCGTGACCTCCTCGAACAGCGCGCGCTGCACCGGTGCGGGCACAAGCTGCGCGATCCGTTCTCCGCGCACGATGGTGAAGGGCTGGTCGCCAAGATTGGCAAGGATCACCTTAACCTCGCCGCGATAATCCTCGTCGATCGTCCCGGGGGTGTTGAGACAGGTAATGCCATGTTTGAGCGCAAGGCCGGAGCGCGGGCGCACCTGCACCTCGTATCCCGGCGGGATCGCAATGGCGAAGCCGGTTGCGACCGCATGGCGCGCGCCCGGGGCAAGCACCAGATCCTCCGCCGCGACGACATCCATGCCCGCCGCCCCGGCCGTGGCATAAGCGGGCAGTGGCAGCCCCTCGCCATGCGGCAGGCGCATGAGGCGGATGGTGATCGGCGCGGCCATTATTTGCGCCTCGGCAATGCGGCGGCGAGGCGACGGGCCGCCTCGATCACCTGTGGATCGTCCAGCACCGGGTCGCTGCGCCCGGGAATGATGCGGAAGTCGGTGGCAATGCCGCGCAGGCTCAGCGCCTCGGCATAGCTGCGCGAAAAGCGCGCCGGGATATCGGCGTCCGTGCCGCCCACCAGAACTGCCGCGCGCAACCCCGGCTGGATGCCGCCAGCAGTCTGTAACGGATCGAGGCTGACCAGCTTCTCGCGCCAGTGCGGGATATTCGGCTCGCGCTTGGCACGATAGGCGCGCCATTCGGGCAGAGCGCAGGGACAGGATACCAGCACCACGCCGTCGATCAGGTCGGGACGCAGCCCGGCCAGGTTGGCGGCGACCACCGCACCACCGGCTTCGCCGATCACGACCACACGGGCGCGGCGATAGCGCTGACGCAGCGCCGCGATCGCGTCGCCGACCGCAGTGATCCGCTCCGCGCTGAAATCATCGGTCGGACTTGCCCCGCGCGCGCCCGGCGACTGGCCACCGACCCCATCGGCATAGCCGGGGCGCAACAGCCGCACGACGCCGCTATCCGGCTCGACTGCCGCCAGCGCCTTTGCAAAGGCGCTCGTGTCGATCTTGGCGCGACGGCCATTGCCGTGAAGGACGACATACAGCGTCGGCGCCGTGCGCGGCGGGGCGCCATAGCCTTGCGTAAACAGCTTCGGCGCTGTCGGCGCGGCGGGGCGCTCCCCGGCCGCGCAACCGGCGATCAGCAGCGGGAGCAGGAACAGCGAAAGCTTAAAGCGCATCGGCAATCCGTTCGGCCAGGCGGCGCGCGACATCGGCCTTGTCCAGTCGCTCCCAGCTTTCAACGCCCGATTCCGTAACCAGATGAACAAGATTGGATTCGCCCCCCATCACATCGCCCGACACATCATTGGCGACAATCCAGTCTGCACCCTTGCGTGCGCGTTTAGCGACCGCATGTTCGATCACCCGTTCGGTTTCGGCGGCGAAACCGATCAGCAGGCGCGGACGCTGCGCGCTGTGGGCCAGACCAGCCAGAATATCGGGGTTCTCGACCAGCGTCAGCGCCGGTGCTGCCGCGTCGCCCTTCTTGATCTTCTGCCCCGCCGCATCGCCCGTGCGCCAGTCGGCGACGGCCGCGACCATCACGGCGGCATCGGCGGGCAGGGCGGCATCGACCGCCGCCGCCATCTCCCGCGCGGTCTCGACATCGACCCGCTTGACCCCGGCAGGCGTCGGCAGCGCGACCGGCCCGGCAACCAGCGTCACCCGCGCACCCAGCGCCGAGAGCGCGCCGGCAATCGCAAAGCCCTGTTTCCCCGAAGAGCGGTTGGCGATGTAGCGCACCGGATCGATCGGCTCATGCGTCGGCCCGGCGGTGACAAGGATATGCCTGCCCGCGAGCCGACCCGAAGACGGCGCCAGCGCAGCCTCGATCGCGCGCAGGATGGCCTCTGGCTCGGGCAGGCGCCCGGGGCCGAACTCGCCGCACGCCATCGGTCCTTCATCGGGCTCCAGCACAGTCACGCCATCGCTGCGTAGCGTGGCGACATTGCGCCGGGTCGCGGCATGCTGCCACATCCGCACATTCATCGCGGGCGCGGCGAGCACCGGCTTGTCGGTGGCGAGCAGCAGGGTTGTGGCGAGATCGTCGGCAATCCCTGCGGCCATTTTCGCCATCAGGTCCGCCGTGGCCGGCGCGACGACGACCAGATCGGCGGCGCGGCTGAGCTGGATATGCCCCATTTCGGCCTCGTCCTTGAGGTCCCACAGGGTCGTATAGACCTGGTTCTCGGACAGTGCCGCCAGCGTCATCGGCGTCACGAAATGCTGCCCACCCGCCGTCAGCACACAGGTAACGTGATGCCCCGCCTTGCGCAGCAGGCGGATCAGTTCGCACGCCTTGTACGCGGCGATACCGCCGCCAACGATCAACAGGATGCGTTTCATCCCCTGACTCTAGCGATCCATTCGCGTCACGACCACCCGCCGTGTTCCCCGCGCCACCCGCGCCAGATCGCGCAGGGCGTCGGGGGCAAAGGCCAGCCCCACCAGCGAAAGCGGCGCGATCAGCAACACCCAGTAAAAGGTGTCGGGCCGCGCAAAGAGCGCCAGTACCGCGCCATAGCCCGCCATCACCGCCAGCACGCGATGGGCCAGCGGATCGCGCCACCCGCTCCACCCGAACAGCGCCATCACCACCAGCAGCGCCGCCAGCCAGCCCGGGGCGAGCACCAGCGCGGTCGCCGCGCGCACCGAATGCAGCGCAAATCCCGGTCCTAGCATCCCGCTCCAGCCGGGCGATGCCGGGTCGAGCGGACCGACCAGCTGCGCCACGCCCCAGGCATGGGCCGCCAGCGCCAGCGCCAGGATGCCGAGCGCGGCGGCCCAGCCCATGGCCTCGCGCCGCTCCCCCTCGATCCAGGCCATCGCCGCCATCACCACCAGCATCAGTGCGGCGGTCTCCCGGATCAGCGCGGCGAGCAGGGCAATCGCGACCGCCTCGATCCAGCGGGCCGGCCGCCGTATCGCCAACGCCAGCGCGATCAGCAGCCCCGCCCAGATCTCATGAAATGCCCATAGATCCGCCTGCACGAACGCCATCAGCCCGCCGGCCAGCAATGTCATCGCCACCGCCCGCCCCGGCCAACGGGCAAAGTCAGTGCGAAATCGCATTGCCCATGCGGCAAGCACCGCGACGACCAGCGCATAGAGCAGGGTGATCACCAGCGGCTGGGGCAGTGCCGCCTGCACGCGCGCCAGCCCGGGCAGGCGCACAGTGAAGAACGGGCGCAGCGGATAATGGCCCGCGCGCAGCTCGGTCACCGCGACCTCATAATAGCTGCCGCCATGGCGCATCGCATCGACGATTTCCTCATAGAGCAGCACGTCGCGCTGATCGTCGGCGCTATTGCCGGTGCCGCTGGCGGCCGGCGGCGCGGGAGCGGCCAGGCTGACCAGCGCGCCGAGCAACAGCACCGCCAGCACCGCCGCCACGATCCGCGCCGACCGCTGCGACAGCCGTGCGAACCGGGTCGGTTCGGCCATCCAGATCGGGGGTGGGGACGCCATGGGGTGCCTGTGATCCAGCCGTGCCGGTCAGGCGAGCAGCAAGGTCGCCGCCACGCCCGCTCCACCAGCGAGCAGCGCAACCAGGACGTAGCGCCAGCCACCGCCAACCCGCACCACCTCGATCTCGCGCAGCGGCGGGGCGGGGGGCGCGCCGCCGGGATCGGGGAAATGGCGTTCGATATTGCGGATCAGCTTGGGGAGACGGGCGAGCGTTTTCAGATCCTCCGAAATCCGGTCGGCCAGAAACGCCTCCGGCCCCAATTCGGTGCGGATCCATTCGCGCACGAACGGCGCGGCGCTGTCCCACAGATTGATATCGGGGTGCAGCCGCGTCGCCACGCCCTCCACCATCACCATCGTCTTTTGCAGCAGCAACAGATGCGGCTGGGTCTGCATGTCGAAATCGCGGGTGATGTTGAACAGGCTGTCGAGCATCATGCCGACGCTCATGTCCTTGACCGCCAGCCCGCGCATCGGCTCGCCCACCGCGCGCAAGGCGGTCGCGAACTCGGCGACATTGTGATGCGCGGGGACATAACCCGCCTCGAAGTGAATCTCCGCGACGCGGCGATAATTGCCGGTGATCAGGCCATAGAGGATCTCCGCCAGCCACACCCGCGCGCGCCGGTCGATCCGTCCCATGATGCCGAAATCGATCGCCGCGATCCGGTCGCCGGGCAAAGCGAACAAATTGCCCTGGTGCATGTCGGCGTGAAAGAACCCCTCCGAAATCGCCTGACGCAGGAAGGCGCGGACCAGCGTATGGGCCAGCTTTTCGGTATCATGCCCCGCGGCGATCAGCGCGTCGCGGTCCGACAGCTTGATGCCGTTGATCCACTCCAGCGTCATGACCTTGCCGGTGCTGCGCTGCCAGTCGATCGCCGGGACCGTGAAGTCGGGCTCGGCCTCCATCGATTCGGCCAGCTCCGACGCCGACGCCGCCTCACGCCGCAGGTCCAGCTCGCGCGCGGTCCAGCGCTTGAAGGTTTCGATCACCAGGCGCGGGCGCAGGCGCGATGCTTCGCCGCCCATCCCCTCGACCTGTGCCGCCGCCCATTCATAGGTGTCGATGGCGCGGGCGAACTCGGCCTCGATCCCGGGGCGCAGCACCTTGACCGCGACCTGGCGGCCATCGGTGGTGATCGCGCGATGCACCTGCGCGATCGACGCGGCACCGATCGGCGTTTCCTCGACCGACTGGAACAGCTCTTCGATCGGCCGCCCGAAGCTGTTCTCCATCGCCGCGCGGATCACCGCAAACGGGACGGGGGGCAGGGCATCCTGCAGGCGCAACAGGTCGTGCGCCGCCGCTTCGCCGATCAGGTCGGGGCGGGTGGCAAGCGTCTGGCCCAGCTTGATCGCCGCCGGGCCGATTGCCTGCAGCGCATCGGCATAGCGCGGCACTTCGGGCACGCGCGCGCCAAAGCGAGCAATACGGGCAAGGCGGCGTACCGGGCGCGGCGTGTTGCGGTCACGCTCGATCCCGCGCAGCGCGCCGTGGCGCGCCAGCGTGCGGCCCCATTTCAGCAGGCGCCACAGATGAACGACGGGAGCGGTCAAATCTTCCAGCCGCTATGAATGGCGACCAGCCCGCCCAGCATCGGCTCGACCCGCGTCTGCACGAAACCCGCGTCTTTGATCATCGCCTCGAACGTCGGCATGTCGGGAAAGCGCCGGATCGATTCGACCAGATAGCGATAGCTGTCGGCATCGCCCGCCAGCATCTCACCCAGCTTCGGCACCAGCCGGTGCGAATAGGCGTCGTACACGTCGGCGAATCCAGGCCACAGCGTCGTCGAGAATTCGAGGACGAAGAACCGACCACCGCGGCGCAGCACGCGATGCGCCTCACGCAGCGCCGCAGGGATGTCGGTCACATTCCGAATGCCGAAGGCGATCGTATAGGCGTCAAAGAACCGGTCGGGCCATTGCAGCACCTCCGCATTCGCTTCGCTCCACACGAGGCCGTCGATGCCGCGCTTGGCCGCACGCTCGATCCCCACCGCCAGCATGTCGGGGTTGATGTCGGCGACCGTCACTGCCGCGCCATGTTCGGCCATGCGGAACGCGATGTCGCCGGTGCCCCCGGCCATGTCGAGGATCGCCTCGCCTTCGCGCGGCTTCACGCGGCGGACGAACACGTCCTTCCACACGCGGTGCAAACCGCCCGACATCGCGTCGTTCATGAGATCATAGCGCGAGGCCACGCTGGAAAAGACGCCGCCGACGCGACGGGTCTTTTCGTCGCGGGCAACCTCTTCATAGCCAAAGGAGACGGTGTCGGTCATGGCCAAGCCCTTAGCCGCCCTTGTGGGCGCGGCAAAGCCCGCTTAGCGGGACAAAATGCCCGAGCTTCCCGAAGTCGAAACCACCGTCCGCGGACTGACCCCCGCACTGCACGGCCAGCGCATCGCGCGGGTTCAACTGCGCCGCCCCGATCTGCGCCGCGCAATGCCGGTCGATCTGGGGCAGCGGCTGACCGGCGCAACCGTCACCGCACTCGGGCGGCGCGCCAAATATGGTCTGATCGACACCGATCGCGGCGACACGATGATCTTTCATCTCGGCATGTCGGGACGCTGGCGAATCGATCCGGCCGAGTTGCTGACGCACGATCATCTGGTGATCGAGACCGAGGCGGGGCGGCGGCTGGCGCTCAACGATGCACGGCGATTCGGCTCGGTCGATCTGATGCCCACGGCCGATGTCGGCGCCTGGCCGCCCTTCGCCGCGCTGGGACCGGAGCCGCTCGGACCGCACTTCACCGCCGATCATCTGCGCCACGCGCTGGCCGGGCGGGTCGCATCGATCAAGCTGCTGCTGCTCGACCAGCGCATCGTCGCGGGCCTGGGCAACATCTATGTGTGCGAGGCGCTGCACGAATCGCGCATCTCGCCGAAACGCACCGGCGGGTCGCTCACCCGGCAACAACTTCAACGGTTGGTTCCCGCTGTCCGGAGCGTGCTCGAATCGGCGATCGAAGCGGGCGGGTCGACCCTGCGCGATTATGCCCAGCCCGATGGAGGGCTCGGCTATTTCTCGAAACAGTTCAAAGTCTATGGCCGCGAAGGCGAAGCCTGCGATTGCGGCGGCACCGTCGCGCGCTATGCCGAGGGCGGGCGCTCGACCTTCTGGTGCCCGAAGTGCCAGAAGTAGGGCATTTTGTTTAAGTCCGGCACCGGCCCGCTCCCCTACCCGACCACCCACTGCAAAGTATCTTCGATGGGTGGGCGAGCGGGCCGGTGCCGTCAGCGCATCAAATGCGCCGCAAAAGGTTGACCGAATCGCCCGCCCTCGCTAAGGGGCGCGCTTTCCCGAGGCGTGGGACGGAAATCCGCGCCTCTTTTCGCATTGAAAACAGGAACGAAGATTCATGGCGAACACGCCGCAAGCCAAGAAGCGCATCCGCCGCAACGAACGCCGCGCCGAAGTCAACGGTGCCCGCGTCGGCCGCATCCGCACCTTCGTCAAGAAGGTCGAAAGCGCGCTGACCAGCGGTGACAAGGCGGCAGCGGAAACCGCGCTCAAGGCGATGCAGCCGGAACTGGCACGGGGCGTCGCCAAGGGCGTGGTCCACAAGAACACCGCCTCGCGCAAATTCTCGCGTCTGACCAAGCGTCTCGCCGCCCTCGGCTGATCCGCGCTTCAGCGACAAGAACATGACCCTGCCGGCTTAGTGCCGGCAGGGTTTTTCTTTTGCCTGCGCCGGTCACCCAAGCATCTTGGCGACGAATCGCGGAATCCCAATGAGTCGCACCGTAACGCGAATGTAATGATGTGATTAAAGTCATCTAAATCAGTGACTTGTATTGTAAATAACGGTTTTCCGCGGCTCTGAGTGAGTCAACCCTACTTATTTCAGATTCTTTACACGCATCCCTCTTGATCGACTCAGAAATGCGTCCCTAAAACGGACTTCCGCCACGGCGTTCTCGTCGGCGGGATCAGCGAGGGTTCCGATCAGCAGCGGATGCGATTCCGCCTGCGGCATCCTTTTGCCTGAACGAAAATTCGGACGCGAAGGCTGTGCTTTCGCGATGGGGTCGGTGCGTGCGCACGGTTTGCGCGCGTGCGATGGTGTAGTCGGGGGCAACGATAAGATGGATCAAGCCAAGGCCTGGACACGCGTGCGAGGCAATCTGCGACTTTCCGCAGGCCAGCGGCTGTTCGACCAGTGGCTGAAGCCGATCGTGCTGATCCCCGGCGAGGACGCCGAAACCGTCCGCCTCGGCCTGCCGTCCGCCTTCATGACCAACTGGGTCAAAAATCATTACGCCGACCGGCTGCTGATGGAATTCCGTGCGCAGCTTCCGGGCGTGCGCACGGTTTCGATCGAGACGGTCGATGCGCGTGCGACTCGCGAACTCGCAACGGCGGCCCCTGCGGTCGCTGTGGCGGAGCCCGTCACGCCCTCGGCTCTGGCCGGAGCGGGCGAGCGTCCCAACCTCGATTCGCGCTTCACCTTCGACCGGTTCGTGGTCGATACCTCCAACCGGCTGGCGTTCAACGCTGCCAAGGCGCTGGCGGAGCCGGGCACGCCGCGCTTCAGCCCGCTCTACCTTCACAGCAATACCGGTCAGGGCAAGACGCACCTGATGCACGCGATCGGCCATGCGTTCATGAACGCCTGCCCCGACGCAACCGCCATCTACATGCCGGCCGAGCGGTTCATGTTCGAGTTCGTGCGTGCGGTGCGCGAGCGCGATACCTACAGCTTCAAGGCGCGGCTGCGCGGCGTCGATCTGTTGATGATCGACGATCTGCAGTTCATCGCCGGCAAGGAATCGACCCAGGAAGAGTTCTTCCACACGGTCGACGAGTTCATGCGTGAGGGCAAAAGGCTGGTGATCGCCGCCGACCGCAGCCCGCTGGCGCTCGAGGGGATCGAAACCCGGCTTGCCTCGCGCCTCGGCTCCGGCCTTGCCGCCGATATCAAGCCCGCCGAGCTTGGCCTGCGCCGCACGATTCTCGACCGCAAGCTTGAGGATATGCCGGGCGCTTCGGTGCCGTCCGAGGTGCTCGACCTGCTCGCCATGCGGATCAGCTCGTCGGTGCGCGAGCTGGAGGGCGCGCTCAATCGCCTCGTCGCCTATTCGCAGCTCAACAATGAGGTCGTGACGGTCGCATTTGCCGAGAGCGTGCTCGGCGAAGCGCTGCGTGGCAGCCAGCGCCGCGTGACGATCGACGAGATTCAGAAGGCGGTGTCGTCGCATTTCGACGTCAAGCAGCTCGATCTGGTGTCGCAGCGCCGCGCCGTGGCGATCGCCCGCCCGCGCCAGATCGCGATGTATCTCGCCAAGCGCCTCACCACGCGCTCGCTGCCCGAAATTGGCCGCAAGTTCGGCAATCGCGACCATTCGACCGTGATCCACGCCGTCCGCCGGATCGAGGAACTGCGCGGCACCGACAGCGAAATTGACGGCGCCGTGCGCAGCCTGTTGCGGCAGTTAGAGGCTTGAAGCTTGCGTCTCCCTGCGGGGGACGCCGGGGTGGGGGGTATATCCCCCCCGGAACTAAGATACCCTCCACCCCAAGCTTTGTGGCCCTGCGAGCGGCCGGGCGCTGCTAGCGCGGCAATCCATCCAGAAATGCCGCCACGTCCGCCAGATCGACCTGCTTGTCGAGATAGGTCTGCCCGATCCCGCGTGCGAGCAGGAAGGGCAGGGTGCCCGCGTCCATCTTCTTGTCGTGCAGCATATGGCCGACCAAAGTCGCGCCCGATGCGGTGATCCCCGCGCTGGCCAGGTCGTGCGGCATGTCCATCGCCTTCAGATGCATCGCCACCCGCTCGGCATCCTGCGCGGGACACAGGCCGCGCCGCGCCGAATAGGCAAAGGCCAGCGCCATCCCCGCCGCAACACCTTCGCCATGCAGCAGCGCGTCGGAAAAGCCCGTCTCGGCCTCCAGCGCATGGCCAAAGGTGTGGCCAAGGTTGAGCAGCGCGCGCACGCCGGTCGTCTCGCGCTCGTCCGCCGCGACGATCCGCGCCTTCGCCGCCACCGAGTGCGCGATGGCCGCTTCCCGCGCCGCCGCGTCACCCGCGAGCAGCGCCGCGCCATTCGCCTCGCACCATTCGAAAAAGCCCAGATCGTCGATCAGCCCGTATTTCACGACTTCGGCATAGCCCGCGCGCAGGTCGCGCAGCGGCAGCGTGTCGAGCAAATCGGGGTCGATCAGCACCAGCGACGGCTGGTGAAACGCGCCGACCAAATTCTTGCCCGCGCGGCTGTTGATCGCGGTCTTGCCGCCGACCGAGCTGTCGACCTGCGCCAGCAGCGTGGTCGGAATCTGCACGAAATTGCAGCCGCGCTTCAGGATCGACGTGGCGAAACCGACCAGATCGCCGATCACCCCGCCGCCAAGCGCAATCACATGGTCGCCCCGCTCGATGCCCCGCTCCAGCAACGCATCGGTCAGCGATTCGAGCTGGCCCCAGCTCTTGGTCGCCTCGCCGGCGGGCAGGGTGATGATATCGCTCGCCAGCCCGCCATGGTGCAGCAGCGCCGCCAGCCGCGCTGCGTGCGGGGCGACATTGGCGTCGGTGACGATGACGAACGGCCGCCCGCGCGACAGCGGGGCGAGCTGCTCAGCGACCTGCGCCAACAAGCCGCTCGCGATCCGCACCTCATAGCTGCGCGCGCCCAGCGCGACCGGAACCACCTTCATCGGCCGAGCGCCGTCAGGATCGCGCTCACCGTCGCCTCATGCGGCGCAACCTTGCTCACGACATGGATCGGCGCGAGCGCGTAAACCGGGTTACGGATTTCGGCGAGTTCGGTGAGCACTTTCAACGGATCCTTTCCGCGCAGCAGCGGGCGATGGTCGCGCTTGGCGACGCGTTCGGCCAAAACCTTGGGGGCGGCGTCCAGCCAGATCGCGGTCGCCTGGTCAAGGATCAGCGCGCGGGTCTCGTCGTTCAGAAACGCGCCGCCGCCGGTCGCGATCACCTTGGGTTCGCCGTCGATCAGCCGTGCGATCACGCGCCGCTCGCCATCGCGAAAATGCGGTTCGCCGAATCGCTCGAAGATTTCGGCCACGGTCATGCCCGCCGCCGCCTCGATCTCCGCATCCGCATCGACAAAGGGCAGTTTGAGCCGCTGGGCGAGGCGACGGCCGACCGTGGTCTTGCCCACGCCCATCAGGCCGATCAGCACGATCGGGCGGGTAATCGGTTCAGGATTGGCCGGGTGGGTTTGCAGCATGGTCGCGGGGGCTATACAGCGAGCATCGCGCTCGGGCAAAAGGCCTGTCGCCTGTGTTCAGAACCGCTTTGAGGGGGTCGATGTCCCGTTCGCTCATCATCATCGTCATTGTCGCTATCCTGTTGATCGGCGGACTGTTTTTCCTCGCCGGGCGCGATACGGAAAAACAGCCTGTACGCGTCGAGAAGGTCGTCCCGCTTGACAATCTCGCGAACTAAGACCGCGCTGGCCGCCGTTCTGGTGGTCGCTGCCGGCGTGGGGATTCCCGCGCTGGGGCAGGATCGTCCCGAATCGCTGCTGCCACCCGGGTTCGACGATCCGGTGCCGGCTCCTGCGCCGACCCCGGCACCGGCTCCGGCGCCTGCAGCGGGTCCGACCGCTGCGCCGCGCGCCGATGCATCCCCGACTGCGTCGGGCGACGTCGGCAATACGACCGCTCCGTCCAGCGGCGTCGCGCCCGAAGCGCCGGGTGAGATCGATTACGCGACGATCGCCCGCTACGAACTGCCCGATTTCGCCAAGCGCTCCCTGGCGCAGGTCGGTCCGTCCTCGCCCGCCAGCGACGGGCTCCCCGTCACTGCATTCGGCACTGCCGATGGCGGCTTCCTCCAGACGCTGATGCGCCGCACCGATGCGCCGGTCGCGTCGCGCTGGCTGTCGATCGCGTTGCGGCGTGCGCTGCTCTCCCGCGTGAACACGCCGCGCGGCCTGAATGGCGCGGATTTCGCGGCGGAGCGCGCCTGGCTGCTGATCCGCATGGGTGAGGCGGATGCCGCCCGCGCGCTCGTCCAGTCGGTCGATATCGCCAATTACACGCCCAAGATGTTTCAGGTGGCGATGCAGGCGATGCTCGCCACCGCCGATCCGGGCGGGATGTGCCCGATGGTTCAGCCCGCGCTCGACACTGCGCCGGACCGCAACTGGCGATTGGCCGAGGCGATCTGCGCCGGGCTCGACGGCGACCCCAGCAAGGCCGGGCCGCTGATCGATGCCAGCCGTCGCCGTATGGGTAATGCGGTGGACGTGCTGCTCGCGGAGAAGCTGGTCGGCATGGGCGTGTCGGGCCGCCGCGCGGTGACGGTCGAATGGGATGCCGTCGATCGCATCAGCGCCTGGCGCTGGGGCCTCGCCGTCGCATCCGACACCGATATTCCCGAACGGCTCTATGGCACCGCCGGGCCGCAGCTACGCTACTGGCGCGCGACTGCCCCGATGCTCGGCCTGCGCGACCGCGCCGCTGCGGCGGAAGCTGCGGCGACCCAGGGCGTGTTCTCCAGCCAGGCGCTGACCGACCTCTATGGGGAGATCGAAGCGCAGGAGGATCCGTCGATCGCCGAAGTCGCGGTCGCCCGCGATCTGCGCGCCGCCTTTACTGCTGCGACCCCCGCCGAGCGGGTCGAGCGGATGCGGCAATTGTGGGACGAGGCACAGGGGCAGCGTGCCACCTATAGCCGCCTGATCCTCACCGCCCGCGCCGCCGCGCGCCTGACGCCGTCGGCCGAACATAGCGCCGACACCGATCGCCTGATCGCATCGATGCTCAGCGCCGGGCTCGACCGCGCCGCGCTGCGCTGGAAGCAGATCGCGCCGCGCGGCAGCGATGGCTGGGGCATGTTGCTGCTCGCCGAACCCGGCCGCGCGGTCGCGGTCGGCGATGTCGAGGCGTATCGTAACAGCGCCGACGCGACCAATGGCGCGATGCTCATTGCCGCGATGGCCGGGATGGGCCGCATCCCGGCCAACGATGGCGAGCGGCTGATGCGCGCATCGGGCGTGGAGTTCGCTGCTGCTAACGCCTGGACCCGCGCCATCGCGCGCGCGGCGGACGCAAACCAGCCGGGCACGGTGGTGCTGCTCGCTGCCGTGGGGATGCAGAGCCGGGTGTGGGAGGGTGTCTCGCCCGAGGCGCTGTACCACATCACCCGCGCGCTTACGCAGGTCGGGCTCGATGGCTATGCGCGGATGATCGCCGTCGAGGCGATTACCCGGCTTTGACCACGATCCGCCCGGGCGACGACCCGGCGCTGATCGAGCGCTTCCTCGAGATGCTGGCCGCCGAAGCGGGTGCGTCGCCAAACACGCTCGCGGCCTATGGCACCGATTTGCGGCTGGCGTCGCAGGCGCTCGACGGTGGCCTCGCGCTGGCCGAGCGCGCAGCGATCGAGCGGCTGGCGGAGGACTGGCGCGACCTTGCCCGCGCCACCGTCGCGCGCAAATCCGCCGCGCTGCGCCGCTTCTACGGCTTCCTCCTCGACGAAAAGCTCCGCGCCGACGATCCCGGCGCCGCGCTGCCCCGTCCCGGCACCGGGCGTGGACTGCCAAAGACGCTCTCCAACGCCGATGTCGAGGCGATCTTTGCCGCGATTCAGGCGCGGATCGATCGCGTGCCCCCCGATCCCCGCGACCTGCGCCTGCTCGCGTTGATTGAGCTTCTCTACGGCTCCGGCCTGCGCGCGAGCGAACTCGTCTCGCTCCCACGCGGCGCGGTGCAGCCCGACAAGCCCTATCTGATCCTGCGCGGCAAGGGCGGGAAGGAGCGGCTGGTCCCCCTGTCGGATCGCGCCCGCGCGGCGGTGGCGGCGTGGCGCGCGCATGTCGATCCGGCGCGGCCGTGGCTGTTTCCGTCCGGCAAGGGCCATCTCAGCCGCATCCGCCTCTATCAGATGGTCCGTGACATCGCGGGGCTGGCAGGCATCCCGCCTGACCGCATCAGCCCGCACGTCCTGCGCCACGCCTTCGCCACGCATCTGCTGGAGGGCGGGGCGGATCTGCGCGCGCTGCAGGTGATGCTGGGCCATGCCGATATCGCCACCACCGAAATCTACACCCATGTCGACAGCGCGCGGCTGGTCAGCCTTGTCAACGAACGCCATCCGCTCGCCGACACGCCCCGAATTGACGCGAAGCGCGACGGGGCATAGGTGCGCGCGATGGCCAGTTTTCTTGAATTTGAAAAGCCGATCGCGGAGCTTCAGGCCCGGATCGACGAATTGCGCGACACCGCCGCCGGCGGCGAGGTGGATATCGAGGCGGAGGTCGCCAAGCTCCAGGCCAAGTCCGACCGCTTCCTCAAGGACGCCTATGCCAGGCTGACCCCGTGGCAGAAGACGTTGGTCGCGCGCCATCCGGAGCGCCCGCACTTCAAACATTATGTCGCGCGGCTGATCGACGATTTCATGCCGCTCGGCGGCGACCGCGCGTTCGCCGACGACCAGGCGATCCTTGGCGGGCTGGGCCGCTTCCGTGGCCAGCGCGTCATGGTCATCGGCCACGAAAAGGGCGACGACACCACCAGCCGTCTCCGCCACAATTTCGGCATGGGCAAGCCTGAGGGCTATCGCAAGGCGATCCGCCTGGTCGAGCTGGCCGACAAGTTCGGCATTCCCGTGGTGACCCTCGTCGACACCTCCGGCGCCTTCCCCGGCATGGAGGCCGAAGAGCGCGGGCAGGCCGAAGCCATCGCCCGCTCGACCGAGGCGTGCCTCAATCTCGGCGTGCCGATGGTCGCGTCGATCCTGGGTGAGGGCGGATCGGGCGGCGCCGTCGCGCTCGCCGCTGGCAACCGCGTGCTGATGATGGAACATGCCGTCTATTCGGTGATCTCGCCCGAGGGCTGCGCCTCGATCCTGTGGCGCACCGCCGACAAGGCAGCCGACGCCGCCGAGGCGATGAAGGTGACGGCACAGCACCTCAAGGAGCTGGGCGTGATCGACACGATCGTCCCCGAACCGCTCGGCGGCGCACATCGCGACCATGCCAAGGCGATCGATTCGCTCGGCGACGCGATCGAATCGGCGCTCAAGGACCTTTCGGGCCATAGCGCCACCGCGCTGCGCCAGGCCCGCCGCGCCAAGTTCCTGGCGATGGGCCGGTGCCGCGCTGGCGCAGCCAGCCTGAACGAACAACGAAAAAGGGCGGCGGACCCATCGGTCCGCCGCCCCCTGTTCAGTCGTTTCGAAACGAAGGGGTCTTACGACGCCTTCATGTTCGACGAAACGTTGGTGAAGGTGGTCTTGAGCTGGTTGCCCAGGCCCTGCATCGCGGCGATTGCGGCGACGGCGATCAGAGCGGCGATCAGGCCGTATTCGATGGCGGTCGCGCCCTTCTTGTTGCCGAAAATCTTGCGGATCGTGTTCATACCGGTCTCCATCCTGTTCGAAGCTTCAGTTTTCCCGGCTGCGCCCGGCGAAAACCGGTCTCAGCGATTCCGAAACTAAGTGACGGAGGTTAACAAACGCCTTAGGTCGCGCGGCGTGGACGCTGAAAATTCAACCCGGGTTCTGGACCTTGTTGCTGACATTGTTCCACATGCCCGTGGTGCCGTCCGCCATTTCGGTCAGCGCTCCGATCAGGACCAGGACGATGAGCGCGAGGATGAAGCCATATTCAACTGCCGTCGCGCCGCGATTGCAGCGTGAAAGCCGGGTCAGCAATGGCTTGCGTTCATGCATCCTCGGCCTTTCTTGTTCGAGCTACCGGGAAACTACGGAAACAAGATTAATGAAATGCTGAAATCGGATGCTGGGATTCCATCAGGGCGTATCCTCACGGTAGTGGCGGCGGCACTGGTCGACGATGATGGACGCGTGCTCGTGCAACAGCGACCGCCGGGCAAGCCGATGGCCGACCTGTGGGAATTCCCGGGCGGCAAGGTCGAGCCGGGCGAACTACCCGAAGCCGCGCTATGCCGCGAGTTGCAGGAGGAACTGGGCATCACGGTCGATCCCGCCGCGCTCGCCCCCGCAACCTTTGCCAGCGAAGCGCTCGGCGAGCGCCATTTGCTGTTGCTGCTCTACACCGTGCGCAATTGGGGCGGGGAACCCCAGGCGCGGCATGCGACCGCGCTGCAATGGGTTCACCCGCCCGCATTGCGCACCCTCGCCATGCCGCCAGCGGACATCCCGCTGATCGGCATGCTCGAGGCACTGGTTTAGGGGCGTTTTCAGTTGGGCGGCACCGGCCCGCTCCCCCACCCGGCCACCCGTAGAATACACTGGCGTTGGGTGGCCGGGTGGGGGAGCGGGCCGGTGCCGAACCAGCTTGCTGAAACGAACCTAGGTCAGGCTCGGCGTCGGCGCATTGCGGGTGCGCCACAGCGAGTAGACCACGCCCGTCGTCAGGATCAGCGCGGTAATGCCCAGCGACACCACCGGCGGGATCTTCGCAAGGCCCAGCGCATCGGCGACGAAGATCTTCGACCCGATGAACACCAGCAGCACGGCGAGCGCGTATTTCAGATAGTGGAACCGGTCGACCAGTGCCGACAGCGCGAAATACAGCGCGCGCAGGCCCAGGATCGCGAAGATGTTCGACGTGTAGACGATGAACGGGTCGGTCGTGATCGCAAAGATCGCCGGCACCGAATCGACCGCGAACACCAGATCGGCGAACTCGATCATCACCAGCGCCAGGAACAGCGGCGTCGCATGGCGGACCATCGTCCCGGTCTTCGCATCGGCCTCCTGCACGAAGAACGCCGATCCGCGCAGCCCGTCGGTCACGCGCATATGCCGCTTCAGCCAGCCGAGCAGCGGCGAGCCCGCCACGTCATAGGGCGTGTCGACCATCCGCCACATCTTGATGCCGGTAAAGATCAGGAAGGCGGCGAAGAGGTAGAGTACCCAGCCGAATTCGGACACGATCGTCGCGCCCAGCGCGATCATGATTGCCCGCAACACGATGACGCCCAGGATGCCCCAGAACAGCACCCGGTGTTGATACTGACGCGGGATCGCGAAATAGGTGAAGATCATTGCGATGACGAAGACATTGTCCATCGCCAGGCTTTTTTCGACGACGAAGCCGGTGACGTAATTGATCGCCGCCGTCTCCCCGAGCTGCCACCAGACAAAGCCGCTGAACGCAAGGCCGAGCACGATATAGAATGCGGAGAGCATCAGGCTCTCCTTCACGCCGATCTCGCGCGCCTTGCGGTGCAGGACGCCAAGGTCGAGCGCGAGCAGCGCGGCGACGAGCCCCATAAAGGCAAGCCACATCCACACCGGCTTGCCCAGCCAGAGTAACATCAGAAATTCCATGGTAGTTCAGCCCCTGTTGGGTGAGGCGCTGCACGCGCCATCAGGGCGGCCCGACATCATGCGCATCGCGCGCATCAGAGGGGCCCGGGCCGCCGTTTATGGTGGTTCGATTAGTTCCCGGTTGCGAGCGTGCGCTTCCAGTGGCCGGCCAGACGGTCCTTGACCGCCAGCTTCAGCTTCTTGAGCCGCAGCAGCCGAAACCCGTCCGGATTGCGTCGCCGCGCTTCACGGCGAATTTCCTCGTCCAGCTTCCGGTGAACGACGCTCAGACGGTACAACATGCCACTCATCATAATGCCTCCTGTCGATGTGAAATCGATCGGATGGCCGTCAGCGGGTGGATACGGTCACAAAAAGCCCAGCCTGCATCGGATCATCCGATGCGGTCCGACATCGCGATCACTGTGATCGCCAGAGGGGCCCGGTCCGCAAGCTGTTTATGGCTGCAACGCGCCATTTTGTCAAGATATCAGGGCTTGGGCCGCAGCGCGTCGGCCAGCGATGCGCTCGCCGATGCGCGCCGCGCGGGCTTGGGCTGGCTGGGATCGGGGGCCCATCCGGTGACGAAGATCGCGTCGAACCGCTCGCTGGTCCGCCCCTCGCCATCGGCGCGCGTGGCGAAGGCTTGCGCGGCGCGCGCTACTGTACCGCGCGTCAGCGGGGCGGGGTCGCGCAGCAGGCTGGTCGCCCCCATGCCGCGCAGGTCGCGCACCAGATCGAACAGGCTGGAATAGCGCACCTCCAGCGTCTCGACATCCGCCACCGGCAGCGTGAACCCCGCGCGCACCAGCAGGTCGCCCGCCGCGCGTACATCGACCTGCGGATGCACCCGCGCCGCCGGACGATCGCCCTCCGCCTCCAGCATCACGCTGCGCAGCGTCGCCAGCGTCGATCCACCCAGAAACGCGCCCATGAACAGCCCGTCGGGGCGCAGCGAGCGGCGGATCAACGCCAGCGCGCCGGGCAGGTCGTTGACGCTGTCGAGCACCCCCGCCGATACGACGAGGTCATACGCACCCTCCGGCGAATGCGGCCGGTCCTCGTCCGCCTGGACACCGCCCGACAGCGCCGCGAACCGCGCACCGGCGTCGATCCGCGTAACCTTCGCACCCGGCGGGGCCATGAACGCGCCGTCGAAGCTGCCCAGATCCAGCACGTCGCGAAACTCGCGCCGCACCGCATCCAGCCGCTCGGCAATCCCCTCGAGCATCGACGCCCGGATGAAGTCGAAGCCGGCAAAGCCCGGCGCAGCGCGATCCCGGCGCAGGCGGCGGCGGTTGCGGTCGAAAATCTCGGGCGGGGCGGGGGCAGGGGTCACGGCGCGGCTTGTGCCGCGTCACGCGGCGCGCGACAAGCTCTGCATGGGGCTGCATCAACCGTTGCTCGACCTGATCGGCCTGGCGCTGCCCCCGCGCTGCCCGGGCTGTGGCGACGTGGTCGATGCCGATCACCGCTTCTGCGCCGCCTGCTGGAGCGGGATGCGGCTAATCGCGCCGCCCTGGTGTGCCAGCTGCAACCTCCCGTTCGAGCATGATCGTGGCGATGCGGCGCAATGCGGAACCTGCCTCGCCGACCCGCCGGTGCATGACGGCGTGCGCGCGGCGGTCGCCTATGGCCCGGCGGCGCGGACGTTGGCGCTCCGCCTCAAATATGGCGGGCGAACTGGGTTCGCGGTCACCGCCGCCCGGCTGATGACCCGACTGATGCCCGAAGATGCCGAACTGCTCATCCCGGTCCCGCTGCACCGCTGGCGGATCTGGGGGCGCGGGTTCAATCAGGCGCTGCTGATCGCCCGCGCGCTCGGCACCGCGTCGAATGTTCCGGTCGCCCCGGATCTGCTCCGCCGGGTCAAGGCTACCCCGGTGCTACGCGGCCTCGGCCCACGCGGGCGCGCCAAGGCGGTTGCGGGAGCCTTCGCCCTCGCTCCCGGAGCCAAGGAAGCCGTTCGCGGCAAGTCCATCATATTGGTCGACGATGTCCACACCAGCGGCGCGACGACCGCCGCCTGCGTCCGCCTCCTCAAGCGCGCTGGCGCGGCCAAAGTGACGATCCTGTGCTGGGCGCGGGTAATCGACGACGCAGAGGCGGATTGACAAGCGCGGTCGCGATCCACAACTCGGATCTATGGCCAAGATCGAAATCTACACCAAGGCATTTTGCGGATATTGCCACCGCGCCAAGACCTTGCTCGACAGCAAGGGCGCCGATTACGAGGAATTCGACCTCACCATGGGCGGCCCGAAGCGGCAGGAGATGCTTCAGCGCGCCAATGGCCGCACCACCGTGCCCCAGATCTTCATCGACGGCGCGCATATCGGCGGTTCCGACGACCTCATGGCGCTTGAGCGTGAGGGCAGGCTGGACGCGCTGCTCACTCGCGCCGCGATCCTTCAGATGACCAGCGGCATCGACCCGCTGGCCAATGCCCGCACGCTGGTCGCCGCAATCGCGTCGGCAGCGGGGGAGGGCGCAGCGATGCTGTTCACCCCCGAGATGTCGGGCCTGCTCGACCGTGATCGCAAGCGCGGTGCGGCGTCGATCGTGGCGGAAGCCGACGACCCCGTTCTCGCCGCCGTCCGCGAAGCAGCGGCACACTATGGCGTCTGGGTTCAACTCGGCTCGCTCGCCTTGCGCGGCGATGACGGTCGCTTCGTCAATCGCGGCTTCGTGATCGACGCCGACGGTGCGATCCGCGCCTCCTATGACAAGCTGCATCTGTTCGACGTCGACCTGCCGACCGGCGAGCGCTGGCGCGAATCCGATGCCTACGCCCCCGGCGACCGCGCGGTCGTGGTGGACACGCCACTCGGCGCGCTCGGCCTGTCGATCTGCTACGATATCCGCTTCCCCGACCTGTATCGCGCGCTGACCGATGCCGGCGCCACCCTGCTCGCTGTGCCCGCCGCCTTCACCCGACCCACCGGCGCAGCGCATTGGCACACGCTGCTGCGCGCCCGCGCGATCGAGGCCGGCGTGCACGTCATCGCCGCCGCCCAGACCGGCACGCATGCTGACCGCCGCACCACCTATGGCCACAGCCTGGCCATCGACCCATGGGGCGAAGTGCTGCTCGACATGGGCGAAGCCGCAGGTCTCGGTTTCGTCGAGATCGACCCCGCGCGCGTCACCGATATCCGCAGCCGCGTCCCCGCCATCGCGCACCGCCGCGCGATCCCGCCGGTCACCCGCGCATGATCGTGTTCGACCTCAAATGCACCCACGCGCACGTGTTCGAAGCATGGTTCGGATCGAGCGCGGACTATGAGGACCAGCGCGCCCGCGGCCTGCTGGCCTGCCCGATCTGCGGCGATCCCGACATCGCCAAGGCGGTGATGGCCCCCAACATCCCCGCCAAGGGCAACCGCGCCCCCGCCACGCCAGCCACGCCGCCCGACCCCAAGGCACTCATGGCCGCACTCGCGCAGGTTCAGGCCAAGATGCTCGAAGGATCGCAATGGGTCGGCATGTCCTTCGCCGACAAGGCGCGCGCGATGCATGCCGGCGAGGAGACAGTCGCCCCGATCCACGGCCAGGCCAGCCTCGCCGAAGCCAAGGCGCTGATCGAAGACGGCGTTCCCGTCGCCCCGCTCCCCTTGCCAGTGGTTCCCCCGGACCAGTGCAACTGATTGACCAGATCGCCGCGCCCTCTTAACCAGCCCCGGGAGTGTCCCGGTAGCTCAGCAGGATAGAGCAACAGTTTCCTAAACTGCAGGTCGGAGGTTCGAATCCTCTCCGGGACACCATTTCCGATAGGGCTGATAATGCACAGATTCGGTTTGGCCTTGGTGACATTTCTGCTGGCGCTGGCCGCGTTGCCCGCTGCCGCGCAGCCTGCAGGGCAGAATAATCTCACGGTCGATCTGGTCGCCGAGAGCGACGCCCCGGCAGCGGGGAACGAGGTCACGATCGCCTTTGTCGCCAAGCCCAACCCCGGCTGGCACGGCTATTGGAAGAACCCCGGCGATGCTGGCCTCGACACCCGCCTGGACTGGACGCTGCCCCAGGGCGTGACCGCGGGCGAGCTGCGCTACCCGGTGCCGACGCGGCTGATGATCGCCGGGATCATGAACTATATCTACAAGGGCAATTACACCCAGTTCGCGACGCTCAAGATCCCCGCCGGCCTCGCCCCCGGCACGCAGCTTCCGATCGCGGTGCGCGCCGATTACCTGATCTGCACCGACGAAATCTGCGTCCCCGAAACCGAAAATCTGACGCTCAACCTGACGGTCGGCGACGGCAGCATCACGCCCGAACGCCGCGCGCAGTTCGACCAGTGGCTCCGCTTGCTGCCCAAACCGCTCGGCAGCGAAGCCAAGTTCCAGGTGACCGACGGCACGCTGCGCATCGCGATCCCGTTCCCCGCCTCGGTGGACCTCTGGAAGGACGCGTACTTCTTCGCCCAGACCGCCGATGCCGTCACCTATTCCGCGCCGCAGAGCGTCACCCGCGACGGCGACACGCTGATCCTGTCGGTCAAGGCGGGGTCGAAAGTCCCCGAACGCCTCGATGGCATCCTCGCCACTGGCGAGCGCGACGGCTTCGCTCTCACCGCCGTCCCCGGAACCGTCGCCGCCGCAACCGCGTCGCAACCTGCCGCAATCGACTGGAGCGCAGCCCTGCTCGCGCTCGGCGGCGCGCTGCTCGGCGGGTTGATCCTCAACATCATGCCGTGCGTCTTCCCGATCCTCAGCCTCAAGGCGCTCAGCCTCGCCAAGAGCGGCACCAGCGAGAGCGCCGCCCGCGCCGAGGGGCTCGCCTACACCGCCGGCGTCGTCCTCGTCGTCCTCGCGCTCGGCGGCCTCATGCTCGGCCTGCGCGCGGCGGGGGCCAGCGTCGGCTGGGCGTTCCAGCTCACCGACCCGCGCGTGATCCTGCTGCTCCTCCTCCTCGTTCTCGGCATCGCGCTCAACCTTGCCGGGCTGTTCGAGTTGATGACCCCGAAGTTCGCCGGACGCCTCGCTGGCGGCGGCAGTGGCGGCGCATTCATGACCGGCGCGCTCGCCGCGTTCATCGCCACCCCCTGCACCGGCCCGTTCATGGGTGCAGCCCTCGGCGCCGCGCTGGTGCTCCCCTGGTATGTCGCGCTGCTGATCTTCTTCGGGCTCGGCCTCGGCCTCGCGCTCCCGTTCCTGCTGCTCGGCTTCGTCCCCGCACTGCGCCGGATGCTGCCCAAGCCCGGCGCGTGGATGGATACATTCCGCAAGATCCTGTCGGTCCCGATGTTCCTCACCGCGATCGCGCTCGCCTGGGTGCTGGGCGGCCTCACCGGGGTGAACGGCATGGCCACCGGCCTGATCGTCGCGCTCGCGCTCGGCGTCGTGCTGTGGGCGCTCGGCCGGCGACAGGTGCGCGGGGCGGGGAATGGCATCGCCTGGGCGCTCAGCCTCGCCATCGTGATCGGCGGCATGTGGCTGGTCGGCACCATCGAAAAGCCCGCTGCTGCCGCGACGACCGCATCCGGCGCGCAACCCTTCAGCGAGGCCAAGCTCGCCGATCTGCGCGCCCAGAACAAACCCGTCTTCGCCTATTTCACCGCTGACTGGTGCGTCACCTGCAAGGTCAATGAAAAGGCCGCGATCGAAACCGACGCCGTCCGCGACGCCTTCGCCAAGGGCGGCGTCACCGTCCTTGTCGGCGACTGGACCGATGGCGACCCGGCACTCGGCCGCTTCATCGAACGCCATAACCGCGCGGGCGTGCCGCTCTACTTGTGGTACCCGGCCGGCGCGACCGAGCCTCAGGTCTTGCCGCAGCTTCTTACCCAAGGCATGTTGACCGAGCTAACCGGGGGCAAATGAACCGCAGATCAAGGAGATGAGCCGATGCACCGACTGATCCCATTTGCCGCCGCCGCCGTCGCGGTGCTCACACTGCCCGCCGCCGCGCAACAGACCAACGGTCAGAAGGCGACCGATTTCAAACTGACCGACGCCAGCGGCAAGACCGTCCAGCTCAGCGACTTCAAGGGCAAGACCGTGGTGCTGGAGTGGAACAACCCCGGCTGCCCGTTCGTGCAGCGCCATTACGAAGGCAATATGCAAAAGACCCAGGCCGCGGCCAAGTCCGGCGGCGTGGTGTGGCTGACGATCAACTCGGGCGCACCGGGCAAGCAGGGTTATATGCAGGGTGCCGAGGCTCAAAAATGGGTCGCGGACAAGAAGGCGAGCCCGGCGCATTACCTGCTCGACCCCAAGGGCGTGGTCGGCAAGGGCTATGCCGCCAAGACCACCCCGCACATGTACATCATCGACGGCGCGGGAACGCTGCGCTTCCAGGGTGGCATCGACGACAAGCCCGCCGCCCGCGTCGAGGAAATGGGCTCGGCCCGCAACCACGTCCTCGCCGCGCTGAACGAGATGAAGGCCGGCAAAGCCGTCTCGGTCGCCCAGACCACGCCCTATGGCTGCTCGGTCAAATACGCCGAGTGATGGGCTTTCCTTCCCTGTGATAGGGGGCAGGGAAGGAGAGAAGGCCGGGGGAAACCCCGGCCTTTTTTATTCCTCCCCGCGGGGCAGGGGAGGAGCATAGGCCCCCGCAACCGTCTTAGCCCCTCCCGCTTGCGGGAGGGGTTGGGGAGGGTCTTCTTGTTCTTCTTCCTCCGGTGCGCGCCTCAGCCACCCGCCGCTCAAACGATCGGCTCAGGCTCCGCGTCCGGCAACTGATCGCGATTGCGCTCGCTGAAGAAGCGGAACACGCCAAAGGCTCCGACCAGCAGCGAGACGATCAGCGCCCCAAGCGCCACATCACGCCCCGAATTGCTCGGCGCCAGTCCCGCTGCGCGTCCCGCCTCGAACGGGTCGACCAGCAAAGCGGTGGGCGACAGCGACACGCGCGTGCCCATTTCTTCCACCGCCTTGGCCTCCGACGACCGGTCGACGGCAATGCCGTTCAGGCGCAGGATCGGGCCGAACGCGCCCTCGGCGACGACCATCCCCTCGATCTGCGCATCGGCAATCGAGCCATGCTGGATCATCAGGCCGATCGCCGGCCCCTCGGGTTTGGTGGCAGTCGTCGCATAGATCGGCGCCATCACCCAGCGATCACGCTCGACCCCGCGCTTGCTGCGCGTCAGCTCCATCGCTTGGCGGAAATCGACCTGCCCGATGACATTGACTTCCTGCGCCGCGCCGGTGTTGCGCGCGGGATCGAACTTCTCGATCTGCACCGGCGCAGGCGGCTTGCCCGCACGCGCGGCGGCCTTGTCAGCCTCGCTCTGGCGATCGTCGATGTAAAGATAAGCGGCGAGCGCAATGCCCAATGGCGCGAGCACGAGATAAACGAGCGGCGGTAACCTGAAAAACCACATCTGCATTCCCCCCACAGAGCGAACCAGACGCTCAGGTCGCCCGACTCGCGCGCACTTTGTCGCGCGCGCCGGATCGGTGCAAGTATCGAAATCTGTGCGAGAAATAGACGACGCTGCGCACGGAGCCGATCAGCCGCAACGCAATTCTTGTTAGCCCCCCCCCGCCTGCGGGAGGGGGGGAGGGTCTTCTTGTTCTTTTAGAAGCCCGCGTCAGTCGGCGGACTGAGCATCACTTGCGACAAGCACATAGTCCGGATGGACCGCCGCATCCGTTACCAAAATAATTTGCGTCTCCGCCGCAGAGCGACCGTCCACGCGCAGCAACCAACCGGTAACGCACTGATCGCGTCCCCTTCCGGAATAGCCGCGCAGCTTGACGCCGACGCGCCCATGGATCGGATAGATCGTATCCGAGGAGATGACGGTGCCATCCTTCGAAACTTCACCGCAAATCCGCAGCAACTGACCTTGAATGGCATGGGGCTGGCGACGCACGTCATCGATCGTGACCGCTCGCGCATCGGCTTGCGCGGCGGCAGGCATCACCAGCAACAGAGCGCTCCATATCGTCACGACGTTACCTCTTGGGTCGAGGCGGCGTATGATCACCCGCGCTGATGTCGGTAAGAAGACAGTTAAGCTTGCTATCCGCCGCCGGCCGTCCCTGTTTTGTTGGATACAAGTTGGAAATTTCCTGATCTGCTCAACGCATGCCGACGCCTCGTCCTCACGACCCTCACCCGCGCCTGACAACTCAGTCGCGCCAACGTCGCGCACCTGTCGCGCCAGTGTCGCGTCGCAGTCGCCTCCCAGTCCCGAACCCGTCCCCTCCCAGTCGCCTCACCCCAAAACACCCCCATTCTCGTCAGCTTCGTCGGCCCGCTCCACACCCCCTTGTGCGACGCAACAAAGCATTGCAGCATGGAACCGTAACGGGGTTCGGGACTTTGGAGGCCTGATGGGGGTAAGCCGCGCGTTCGACGAGATCTGGGGTCATGGTGGGCCGGCAAAGCCGCGACCTGAATTCAACGAACTCGCGCGCTGGATGGCAGACACCCCCCACGCCGAACTCCACCGCCGCCAGCAATCGGCCGAAGCGACCTTCCGTCAGCTTGGCATCACCTTCGCTGTCTATGGCGATACCGATGCCAGCGAACGCATCATCCCCTTCGACATCGTGCCGCGCATTTTCATGCACGACGAATGGGCGCGGCTGTCCAAAGGGCTGGTGCAGCGGGTCGAGGCGATCAACGCCTTCCTCCAGGACATTTATGGCGAGCGCCGCATCTTGAGCGAGGGCGTGCTGCCCCCCGAACTGGTCCTGTCCAATCCGCAATTCCGCCCCGAAGTCGCCGGTATCCGCCCGCCGCACGACATCTGGGCGCATATCTGCGGCATCGATCTGGTCCGCACCGGGCCAGATGAATTCTATGTGCTCGAGGATAATGCCCGCACCCCGTCGGGCGTGTCCTACATGCTCGAAAACCGCGAGGCGATGATCCGCCTCTGCCCCGAATTGTTCCGCAGCTTCCGCGTTGCTGCGGTCGACAGCTACAGCGACATGCTGCGCGAAACGCTCTACTCGGTCGCACCCGAACGCCGCAGCGCCAGCCCCGTCGCGGTCGTCCTGACCCCGGGCCATTTCAACTCGGCCTATTACGAGCACAGCTTCCTCGCCGACACGATGGGCGTGGAGCTGGTGGAACCCGCCGACCTGCTGGTCGATGACGACATCGTCTATATGCAGACGATCGCCGGGCGCGTCCGCGTCGATGTGATCTATCGCCGCATCGACGATGATTTCCTCGACCCTCTGGTGTTCCGCCCGGATTCGCTGCTCGGCGTCCCCGGCATCATGGCCGCCTATCGCGCCGGCAATGTCGCGCTGGTCAACGCACCGGGCAACGGCATTGCCGATGACAAGGCGATCTACAGCTACATGCCGGAGATCGTGAAATTCTACTCGGGCGGTGAGGCGAAGCTGCCCAATGTCGAAACCTGGCGCTGCCGTGAGCCGGAGGCGCTGAAGTACACGCTCGACCATCTCGACCAACTGGTGGTCAAGCTGGTCGATGGCTCGGGCGGCTATGGCATGCTGGTAGGCCCGACCGCGAGCAAGAAGGAGATCGAGGCGTTCCGTGCCGCGCTGGTAGCCGAGCCGCATCGCTACATCGCGCAACCGACCCTGGCGTTGTCGACCGTGCCGACCGTCACCGAAACCGGCCTCGCCCCGCGCCATGTCGATTTCCGCCCCTTCGTCCTCACCGGCTCCGACGGCGTCCGCGTCGTCCCCGGCGGCCTGACCCGCGTCGCGCTCAAGGAAGGGTCGCTGGTCGTCAATTCCAGCCAGGGCGGCGGGACCAAGGACAGTTTCGTTCTGCTGCCCGACGGGCCGGTACAGGGGCAAGAACAGACGCAGGTGGTCGGCTGATGCGCATGCTCTCCCGCACCGCGGCGTCGCTCTACTGGCTCGGCCGCTATGTCGAGCGCGCCGACTTCATCGCCCGGCTGGTCGAGGCGACCGTGCGTCTCGACGCGCTGTCCGCTCGCCCGGCGGGGGAGGCGGCCTGGGCCAGCGCGCTCAGCGTCACCTATACCGAAGACGCCTACGCCGCCGCGCACCAGACGATCAGCCAGCAGCCAGTGGCGCATTTCCTGACCCTCGACATGAGCCACCCCGGGTCGATCGTCCGCTGCCTCGAACATGCTCGCAACAATGCCCGTGCCGTGCGCACCTCGCTCACCCGCGAAGCCTGGACGGCGATCAACCGCCTCTGGCTGCTCTTCGCCAGGCGCGTCAGCCCGGGCGGTACGACGACGACGCTCTCGCTGATCGAAGGCGTCATGGCCGAAGCGCGCGGGTTCGAAGGCGCGATCCACCGCATGATGGATAATGAGGCGACGATGCTGATCCAGCTCGGCGCCGCGATCGAGCGGGCGGACAACACCGCGCGGTTGCTCGACGTCAAATATCACCTGCTGCTGCCAGAGGGCGAGCGGATCGGGGGCCTCGTCGATCGCGACCAGTGGACGACGATCCTTCAGACCGTGTCGGCGGTCACCGCCTATCGCTGGCTCTACAGCGACGGGCTGCGGCCATCGAATGTCATCGACCTGCTCATCACCCGCTCCGAACTGCCCCGCAGCCTTGCCGGATGCGTCGAGGAGGTGGTGGAGCAGTTGAATGCCCTCGCCAAGCGCACCGGGCTGCAGGGGGAGGCCGACCGCATGGCCCGCGCGCGCATCGCCCGGATGCAAAAGACCCGCGCCCATGAAGTGATCGTCAGCGGCCTGCACGAATATCTTCAGGCCTTCATCCGCGAAAACGCGCTGCTTGACGCCGCGATCGCGCGCCAGTTCAGGTTTATTTGATGCGCCTCGCGATCGACCACCAGACCCGCTACCGCTTCAGCAGCCCGCAGCAGCGGCTGGTCCAGACATTGCGCCTGACTCCGGGCGATACGCATGACCAGACCGTGGTGGGCTGGCGCATCGATGTGGATTGCGACGTCCGGCTGCGCGAGGCGATCGACGGCTTCGGCAATCGCGTCACGATGCTCTATGCCGAAGGTCCGATCGACCGGATCGAGATTACCGTGGCGGGACAGGTGCTGACAACCGAAGCGGACGGGCTGGTTCGCGGCAGCAACGAGCCGCTGCCGCCGGCGCTGTTCAACCGCACCACCCCGCGCACTGCCCCTGGTGCCGATCTGGCGGCACTGGCGCAGGACGCCGCGGGGGCGGGGGACACGCTCGACCGGCTGCACCGCTGGAACCTTGCGCTCGCCGGCCGCTTCCCCGATGCCGCCGACCTCCCCGACAGTGGCGCGACGGCTGCAGAGGCGTTTGCGGGTGAGCCGAACGCCCGCGATCTTGCCCATATCTTCATCGCCGGAGCCTCAGCGCTCGGCCTCCCTGCGCGCTACGTCTCGGGCTATCGCAACTGCGGTGAGGGCACCTGCCCACCGCATGGCTGGGCCGAGGCATGGGTCGAGGGGCTGGGCTGGATCGGCTTCGATCCCTCGGCAGGCGCATGCCCAGACGCCAATTATGTCCGCGTCGCCACCGCACTCGATTTCAACGGTGCCGCGCCGATCGCCGGCATCCGCCAGGGCGAAGGGGTCGAGGAACTGTCGGTCGAGCTGCAGGTCGAACGGATGAACGGCGACGCCTGATCTCAGGCGAAGGCGCGCAGCTTGACCGGTTGCGGCGCAGCCTCCGTCACGGTCGCGTCCGCATCATCCGGCATCCGCGACCAACCATTGGGGCCAAGCACTTCCATCGGGCGATAGCGCGTCTTGTACGCCATCCGATCGCTGCCCTTCACCCAATAGCCAAGATAGACATAGGGCAGGCCGGCACTGCGGGCGCGGACGATATGGTCCATGATGATCAGGTTGCCGAGGCCCTGCCGCTCGGGATGGTCGGCGGCAAAAAAGCTGTAGATCATCGACAGACCATCGGCCTGCTGATCGGTGATGCACGCCCCGACCAGCGCGCCGCCCAGTTCCTCCGGCTCGCGATATTCGATGACATAGGTGCTGACCGGCGACTGCTCGACCATGTCGGCATAGTCGGTCTCATCCATCATCGTCATGCCCCCGCCCGGATGCCGCGCCGAGAGATAGCGGCGCAGCAGCGCATATTGCTCCTCGGTTGCCCAGGGGCGGCAAGCGGTGACCGACAGGTCGGAATGGCGGCGGATCAGCTTGCGCTGCGTTGCGTTGGGCCGGAACTCGTCGGTGACGACGCGAACGGACAGGCACGCGTTGCAGCCGACGCAGCTCGGCCGATACGCGACCGACTGGCTGCGGCGAAACCCGATGCGACCGAGCGCATCGTTGAGCTCGCCGGCATGCGGGCCGTTCAGCTCGGTAAAGATCTTCCGCTCCTGCCGCCCGGGCAGATACGGACAGGCCGAGGGGCTGGTCACGAAAAACCGTGGAAAGCGCGTCAGTGCCGTCACCCGTTCGCCCCCTTCAAACCACGCAATGTGCGTCGGACGTGACCCTTATGAAGCGACGGAATCACGATGAAAAGGCGATTTACCATGAAAATGGGTTAACGGCGGATCAGTCATTTTTCGGGATTGCGCGACAGCAAGGCGTGCCACCCCGTAGTCATACCGTAGTGGTGATTCGGTGAGGAGGGCACGGCGACTCGGTTCGTCGCGCGCCAGATTCGCTTCGTCGCCGGACTGTGGAAAACCCTCAGTCCAACTCCACCATGCTCACCGAATAGCCCGCCGCCCGCAGCGCCGCCATCAGCCGGTCGAGATGCGCGCCATCGCGGGTCTCGCACTCGATATCGGTGATCAGGCCCTTGGCGGGGAGCGAGGTGAACACGCGCTGGTGATATACCTCGATGATGTTGACGCCCTGTTCGTGGAAGATGCGGCTGACATGGAACAGCGCGCCGGGGCGATCCTGCAACCGGATGCGCAGCCGGGCAAGGCGGCCCGAGCGGGCGAGGTCGCGCAGCAGCACATTGGCGAGCAGCCGCGTGTCGATATTGCCGCCGCACAGCACGATGCCGATCGTCCGACCCGCAAACCGCTCCTGATTGGACAGCAACGCCGCGAGGCCCGCGGCGCCCGCGCCCTCGACCACGGTCTTTTCGATCTGGAGCAGCAGGCTCAC
>NCEF01000035.1 GCA_002280565.1 Sphingomonas sp. 32-66-10 | reverse complement strand
GAACGTCGTTCCTCGCATGGGCGATCGTCAACAACAACCAGCCCGTTCCCGACGTGTTCTCCAAGATGACCAAAATCGCAGCTTCGGGCCGACTGGGCCCCATTCGGCCGAAGAAGGGGTGTATTTCGCTCGCTTGCTTCACAAGCGCCTGTCGTCGGTTCTGGCCGGCACGCCTCATCCGGTGACGTGCAGCATGGGCGCGCTGCTCATCTCGCCCGACACTCCACGCGACGAGCCCTCGTTGATGCACGCGGTCGATCAGCTCATGTACGCGGTCAAGCGCGCCGGGAAGAACGCCGTGGAGATCGGCCGCGGAACGACCGGTCGAGGCCGGGACACCCCTGTTCCGTCCAGGCTCCGGGTGATGGAGGCCACATGACGGGCGAGCAGCCGGAAAGGGCTCATCCGAGCGATGAGCGGAGCTTTCGCGGACTGGCTACAGTTCACATTCCTTCGCAGGAGAGGCGCATGGACGAGCGGGCACAGGAGATCGCGACTGCGATCAGCCTCATGAAGAGGGCGATGGCTTCGCTCGACAAGGCCGACGAGCGCGGCAATGTCGCCGTGCACCTTCAAGCGGCGCTCGACGCGGCCGAGGACAAGTCCCCCGAACAGCAACGCGCCGAAGCCGCTGCCCTTGAGGCGCGGCTGTTCCCTCCAGGGGAATAACTGTGCAGCCATCCGATGCTTGCTGCCGGAGCGGGAATAGAAGGTAAAAGTTCCCGAGATCCGAGGGCGCGCGCGGGCTTAGCAGGCAGCATCGAGCGCGCGGCAGAGCGCCCCGATCAGAAGCTCGCGCGACGCGGGCTTGTGGCAGGTCGGGCGTGAGGCGTGGGCAGCCGGGATCATGTTGGCCGCGCCCGTGGCGAAGATGAAGGGCACGCCGCGCCGGTCCAGTTCGTCCGCGATCGGGAACGAGGTTTCGAGGCCAAGTTGCACATCGAGGCTGGCGACGTGGGGCGATGAGTCAAGCGCCGCGAGGGCGTCCCGCACGCAATCGACAGGGCCGAGGACTTCGGCACCGGCATCGGATATTATCTCAACCAGCGTTGCCGCGACCCAATAATCATCTTCAACAATCAGCACGCGAAGACCAGTGATTCCGCTTTGTGTAGTCATGTCGCACCAAGCACTTACGCAGCCGTTCCAACGGCCAGCCAGCAACGCGCCGTCCGGCTCTGTAGCTCCACACGGAGGTGCAAAATGTTCGTCTTCGGCTGTCCATTGATCTAAGTAGCCGAGCAGGGGGCGCGTAGAATTATGGTCGATACTGAAACCCGGATTCGTGAGCTTGAGCATCGGTTCAGGAACATTCTCACTATCGTTCGCTCCCTTGTCAGCCAGAGCTTGCAGGCGGCAGATTCGATCGAAGACGCTCGATCGACCATTGACGAGCGATTGGCGGCGCTGGGCAAGGCGACCGAGCAGCTTCTATCTCACGACTGGCAGGCGACGCCCCTGCCCGCGCTCGCAGAAAATGCGCTGGGCCACTTCACTCTCTACGCGGAGCGGCTTCGCCTCGACGGCCCCACGGTCACGATCGGCCCCAAGGCGGCGATGACGTTGACCCTCGCCTTTCACGAGCTGGCGACGAACGCGATCAAATATGGTGCGCTGTCGAACGAAACAGGCACGATCGAGCTGACGTGGAAAGTGCTGGGATCGGGCACCGAGGCCGAGCTTTGGATGCAATGGGCCGAACGTGGCGGTCCGCCAGTCATCAGGCCCGAGCGACGGGGCTTTGGGTCGCGGCTGATATGCACGGCCGCGAGCCGTAGCTTGCGGGGCCGTGCCGAGCTGGAATTTCCCGTCTCGGGCGTCGTGTGGACCTTGCTCGCCCCTCTGGCCGCGATCGAGGTATGATCGAGTCCGGATACGGAATTTCCTGCCGCTAAGTCTTGGGTTCATCGCGCATGCCGGTCTCCCCGGCCCACGCTCCTTGCCCGACTGGATCCCTCTCGCCACTTTAATCGTCTCTTTTGTCAGGCCTGAAACCCGGAGCACGTCTGTATGTCCAAACCGCTCTCCCCCGAAACAATGGCTCTGGTGAAAGCTACGGCGCCTGCGCTCCAGCAGCACGGCGTGGAGATTACCACGCGCATGTATCAGCGCCTGTTCGTCGATCCGGAGATCAAGTTGCTGTTCGACATGGCCGCGCACGAATCCGGCGCGCAACCTAAGCGCCTAGCGGCCGCGATCCTCGCCTTCGCGCAGAACGTCGACAAGCTCGATGTGCTGAAACCCGCGATCGAGCGCATCGCCGCACGCCATGTCCAGACCCATATCAAGCCCGAACATTATCCTGCGGTCGCCAACGCGCTGCTGCCGGCTATCCGGGACATATTGGGCGAGGCGGCAACCGATGAGATTCTGAACGCCTGGGGTGAGGCCTATTGGTTCCTGGCCGATATCCTTATCAACCGTGAGGCGCAGCTCTACCAGACCGAGGCGGCATGATCGCCGTAGCGAGCCGTTCCCCCCAAAGGATGTGAGAAGCCGATTCTAAAATCGTTGGCCGGCACGGCAGTCAAGATGCTCATTGTTCGACGCCATTTGCCAGTTTGAGAAGCGTGGTCTCGATGCCTTTCAGGCCGGCAACGGCCTCATGGTCGGCGACTGACCAATCATCGCTTTCTACGTTTTTTTGATTCTGCTGCATCCTTGCGATGATCGAGGCTGCCTCATGCACCTCTTTCGCCCCACCATGGCCACCAACATCGAGTTGGTGCGCCAGCGTCGTGAGGCGATCCACAAAGTTCGTCCGGGCTGCTGCGCCAGTGCTACGGGCGAGAGCCTTCGGCCCCGCTTTGAGGGCGTCTCCCAAGGTTTTCAGCGCTTCATGATAAGGGGAATCGGACACGGCAGCTCGGAGGGATCGTCATGATCGTTCATAATCACGAAAGCGGAGGACGACGGGGTGTCCCCGCCGTCCCCTTGTCTCAGAAGGGATAGGTCGAGCCGTAATAGCCATAGACCTGCTCGCCATAGGTCCGATCAAAAGCAGGTTCTTCGCCCGCTCGATAGCGCGGCGCGCCTTCGAGCCGTTCTTTTGTTAGATCGACGACATAGCCGCCCTGGTTCGTGTCATAGGTGAGCTGGTCCCAAGGCAGCGGATGATATTTCCTCGCCGATGCCGAGGAAGCCGCCGAAGGACATGACCGCATATTCGACACGGCCCGCGCGCTTAATCGACCATGAAATTGTAAACCGAGCCGAGTCGATTGCCATTGCGATCGTAAACGGCCGTACCTTCGACCTTGTTGGAGGCAATCAGGCGGTTGGTTTCATCGGTAGCGATGTCGGTGTCTGCCATTTCGAGTCTCCTTTCGTTTAAGGAGAACGACGCAGCCCTGATGGGTTTCCGACGAAATCGAGCAATGGGTGGCGCAGAACGATAGAGCGGGCTGGCGTCTTCGATTTGGCGGCATCCCCCATAGACGACTAGCGAGCGCTCCGATCCGAAAATCAAAAGTTTTGCATCAATCCGAAAGTCGCGGTTTTCCCGGCCCCTTCCCTGATGCAAAAATCTGATGCAGAATCACGTCATGATTTACGGCTATGCGCGTGTCTCGACCAATGGCCAGGACCTGGCCCAGCAGCTCGCCCAGCTTGAGGCCGCCGGCTGCACCAAAATCTTCCGCGAGAAAATCAGCGGCGCGTCGGCCGAGCGACCCCAGCTCAAGCGCGCGATCGGCGCGCTCGATCCCGGCGACGTGCTGATGGTGACGGCGACCGATCGCCTCGCCCGCAACACCCGCGACCTGCTCAATATCCTCCATGCGGTGAAAGAGGCTGGCGCGGGCTTCCGCTCGATCGCCGAGCCGATGCTGGACACGACTTCCCAGCTCGCCGAGGTCGTGATCGCGGTTTTGGGCGTCGCGGCGAGCTGGGAGCGCCAGCGGATCGCCGAGCGCACCGGCGTCGGCCGCGCCCAGGCCAAGGCGCGCGGGGTGAAGTTCGGCCGCAAGAGCGCCCTCACCCCACACCAGCAGGCTGAGGCGCTGCGCAAGCTCGACGCCGGCGACACCCAGCGCACGGTCGCGGCGCTGTTCAACGTCAGCCAGGCGACGATTTCACGGCTACAGGAGCGTCGGCCATGAGACGCTATGGGCCAGCGAGAGCGCTCTTGTTGATACTCGGCTTGGCGGCTTGCCAACCGGCTCAGCAGCCTGTTGCCGGCAACGAACCTCTCGCACAGGGGCGCGTGCCTGATCCACCTACCCCTCCTCCCGCACCCGGCCCCAATTTCGGGAATGGCAGCGCTATCGCCGTTCCCGGTATTCCTGATACCAACGGCCTCGACGATGCGCAGATAGATGCGATGTTCGACGCGGCGGTCGCGCGAGCGCGACCAGGGGAAAGCAAGCGCGCGATTTGTGTCGGGATGCAGGGGCTTGCCGATGGCGCTGTGAAGGACGCGCCGGAAGCGACGATCAGGCGGTTGGCGGAGCTGCTACGCCTCCCCACTTTCCCGGCCTCCCAATGTAGGGCTGATGTCTATCCATTCGTAACTGCGACCAAGGCCGAAGCGATCCTCTACACCGTGAAAGTCGAATCTCGGGACCGTCGAGGCGTGCTGACCTTTTGGGCGACTGCTGTGTTCGGGAATCTCGGGGCCTACGGGATGCAGTTCCGCCTTGTCCGCGAGGGCGGACGTTGGGTGCCCGAGCCTACCGGCATGTCGGTTGTTTCGTGAGAGGATCGCCCTGATAGGCAATGTTGCGGCCAAGGGAACGACTACGCGCTCAGTGCCGGCATGCATTTCCAACGATCCTTAGCCCAGCTAAATTCTATCCGCTCCGCGTTGCCGATCGCGGGTGGCTCGCCCTTGCGCCAGAACCCGAGCATCTTGGCCCGGTCGTCGAGATCGGCGTCGGCGACGATCGCGCGCGCGGCCTGGATGAACTGCCCATGCCCGAACACATAGACCAGCGAGTCCTCAGGCATGGCTGCGAGGCGCGCCAGCGCCGCCTCGCAGCGCCGTAGCAAGGTGCCGAAGCTCTCCGCCCCCTCCCCGTCGCAATAGTTCGGGTCGGCCTCACGCCAATAGCGTTCGAGGTGCGGCATCCGATCAGCGCTGCGCGTGCCGTTCCAGCGCGCCGGTTGCAGATAGGTGAACTCCTCGATCGGCCACACGTCCACCGGCACGCCTGGAAAGCGCGCGATCGTCGGCGCGGCGGTCTGCCGGGTGCGGGTATAGGGCGAGGTGACGATGAGCGCGGGCGCTTGCGTCCAGCTCGCCGCGACCGCGCGGGCCTGCTCCTGGCCGCGCTCCGTCAGCTCGATCGTCGCCAGATCGCGACAAGGCATGCCGGCGTTGCCGGTGCTTTCGCCGTGGCGGATGAATATGGCTCTCATGGCGTGCGACAATGGGCGATCAGGCAAGAATCTGGATGCCGTGCTTCTCCACGATCGACAGCAGCTTGAGCGCCGCGCCGCTGGGTTTCTTGGCCCCGGTTTCCCACTTCTCCACCGTGCTTTCGCTGGTGTTGAGGTAACGGGCGAACACCGGCTGACTGACCTTGTTACGCTCGCGCAGCCGCTTGATTTCCTCCGGCTCGATCGCCGGCGGCTTGGTCAGGCAGCTTTCATCGAAATGACGCATGGTGGCCTTGTCGATCACGCCGACGCGATACATGCCAGCGGCGGCGCTATGGATCGCCTCGAAAGCATCGCTCTTGAACTTACTCTTGGCGGTCATGTGCATATCTCCACTATCTCGCGGGCTTCCAGCTCCAGCTCAATCTGATCGTCCGTCTTTCGGGCATAGAGATCGGCAAGATCACGGAAGGCCCGCAATTCGGATTCATCAATATTGGCTCGGTCCTTCTTGGCGAACAGATAAGCGTAAACCCAGAAGCGCCGTCCTTTTGCGAGGATAATGCTCCTATGCCTGTTCTTGTTCAGCCGCTTCTTGAACACGCCGCCGCCCAAGTCGTCGGCCTGCCCTTTCGTCACTTCCCGGATGGCCTCGCATAGTTCGTCATCCGAAATGCGAGCCTTGCGCGCTGCCTTGGCGAACCACGCGGTCTTGAAAGTTCGTGCGGTCGCTTCGGTATCGCTCATGGATAATATCTAGCACTTAGTGCTATTGAAAACAAGGCGGCGATCATGCGCCTGCCGCTGGCGCGGCACCGTGGCTCTAGTCGCTCGCGCTCCCCAAGCCCGCAAGCGGTCTTGGCCCAAGGTGACGATCCACATGGCGGGAACGAGATCGCTGCGCGGATCTCGCGTCGTGGTGCCGGCGTGTGCCGGCGCGTCGTTCGTTTGCGTGGGGGAGAGCGTTCCGCCCCCTCTCCCCAGCAACGGGAATAGACGGGCCGTGCCTCGCTGCGCTGCGGCCGCACCACCCCGTCGATTCCCGCTGCCCCCCTCTCCTGCCGGCGTTCTTGGGCGTCCGTGTCCGGCCGATGGCCTGGCCATCGCCGGTCAGGCGATTTGAAGGGAGTAAGGACGATGACCCACGAAACCCGCGAAAGCTGGCTCAATGCTGTGGCGGCGGGCATGGCTCCGCTGTTCGAGGCGCTGGACGCCTCCCTGCCCGATCGCGTGCGCGTGGCGATCGGCTTCACCAGCAGAGGCGCGAAGGCCAAGGCAATCGGCGAGTGCTGGGATAATCGGTTGAGCGCGGACGGGCATTTTGAAATCTTCATCCGGCCCGACCTGGCGCACGCGCCGGACGCCATGCCAGCGCAGATCGCGGCCATCCTCGCGCATGAGCTGGTCCATGCCGCCGTCGGCATCCCGGCAGGGCATGGGAAGGCGTTTAAACGGGTTGCGCTCGGGCTTGGCCTCGTCGGGCCGATGCGCGCCACCACCCCCGGCGAGGCGTTCCTTGCGGCCATTGCGCCGATCCTAGAGGGCGTCGGCCCTCTCCCCCCATGCCCGTCTCGATACGGACGGAGAGTCGACCGCGCCCAAGAAGCAGAAAACCCGGATGCTCAAATGCGAGTGCGCGACGTGCGGCTATACCGTCAGGACCGCGCGCAAGTGGCTTGAGCAGGCCGGAGCGCCGCTTTGCCCGATCGAGGATCACGGCCAGATGCAGCATGAGCCGCTGGACGATGACGGCCCCGAACCAGAGGAATGATGCGGCGCGCTTTCGTCATATCAGATTCAGCGCCTCGCTATCGTCATTTAGGGAACGATAGGGCTTCCCCTCCCGGCTTGCTGTGTATACAAGTATAGGACTATACGTGTAGGAGTGTAGCATGAAGGTTCTCGCCATTCTCTCACAGAAAGGCGGCGTCGGGAAAACGACGCTCGCAACCTGTCTGGCGGTCGCGGCCGAGCAGGCGGGCAAGGTGGCCGCGATCATCGACCTGGACCCGCAGGCGACGGCTTCGTTCTGGAAGGACGTGCGCCAGCTCGACACGCCCGCCGTGGCGTCGATTCAGCCGGTGCGCCTGCCCGCCATGCTCAAAGCCTGCGAGGATGCCGGCACCGATCTTGTCGTGATCGACGGAGCGGCGGTCGCGCGCGACGTGGCCTATGAGGCAGCGCGCCATGCCGATTTCATCCTGATCCCGACCAAGACGGCCGTGTTCGACACTATGAGCATGACGCACACGCTCGACGTTGTGCGCCAGCTCGACCGTGCCTTTGCCGTGGTCCTTACCTTCGTGCCGCCGCAAGGTCAGGAAACCGGCGATGCGATTCAGGCCGTGGCGGAACTGGGCGCGACGGTTTGCCCGGTGACGATCGGCAACCGCAAAGCCTTTTTCCGCGCCCAAGCCGCAGGCCAGGCCGTGCAGGAGTTCGAGCCGCATGGGCCAGCGGCCGACGAAATCCGGCGACTATACGAGTATACAGATATACGCCTATACAATCAGGCGGAGGTGGCGTGATGGCGAAGGGCGGAAACAGCCTGCAAGCGGTGTTGAACCGCGCCAAGGCGGATGGAGACGCGGCCCCGGCCCCAGCGCCGACGATCAAGCCGGCAGACGTGTCCCGCAAGGCCCCGCCGAGCGGCCGACAGGGGACCAAGCTGATTGGCGGGCATTTCCCCCCGGAGGTCAGCACGCAGCTTCGTATCATCGCGGCCGAGGAAGGGACGACCGTTCAAAGCCTGCTAGGCGAGGCGCTGGACGACCTGTTTGTGAAGAAGGGCAGGGGGCGGATCGCCGGCTAGTATAGGCGTATACAGCTATACGCCTATACTAGCGCAAGGGGGCGGTCTTGTGCTTGTTGCGGCAGAAGCCAATGAAGGCGGCGCGGGGGCTTTTCAGTTCGGGCCGCCCGCTGTCGATCCACCATGACACCCATTGGTCATAGAGCGCGTAAACGTCATAGCCAGGCGCAACGCTCTTGGCGTCGTGGAAGCCTTCGGGGTCGATATAGGGCCGTTCGGGTTCCGCTTCGATCGCCTCGACCGTATCCAGCGCCTCGCGATTGCGGAACGTGACCGTATCGCCATTCATTTCCACGGCATAGTCGGGCAGATGATCGTGCGCGACGAGATCGCGCAGCATCGAGCGGAACACGCGCAGATGGCTACTCGCGCCAGTCTTTTTCTGTAGCGTTTCGACCGAGATCGACCATTTCTCCTGCGCGCCGCAATGCTTGCGCGCCAGCTCGTAGATGCGCCGTTCGAGCGGCTTGCGGAGGCGGAAATAGTCGCGGTGCAGCGTTAGGACGCTGCGCCCCTCGACCATCTTGAACAGCCAGTCGGAGAGCGTGACCTTGATTTCCGACATTTGGCCGGACTTGGTTTGGCGGACGATCCGCCATTCGTTGATGAGGCCGAAACCTTCGGTGATTTCCTCACCATCAGCCTTGATGTTCGTGGTGATCCGTGTCCCCGACAGCCGCTCGAACGCGCTCCGCAGCCGGTCATAGCCGTCGCCATCGGTTTGCCGGTTGGTCCACACCAGCAGATCGCGCAGTAGATCAGAATATCCTTGTCGTGGATCGTCGCCAGCCCTTTGACGCTGGGGACGATTTCGAGCTTGTTGCCGTTATGCTCGTAGCGGAACACGCGCCGATCGGGCTTGGTCGCGAGCGAGAAGATCGGATGCTCCATCGAGGCCATGTCATCCTTGGGGATGGCGTCGAGAACATCGCAAATGAACAGATCGGGATCGGGATAGCGAACAGGCAGCAGGGGAGGGCGTCCCTCCGCGCCGTTCGGGGTTTCGTTGACGGCAAGCGGAAGTTCGGGGTTTCGTTGACGCTCAGGCTCGATTCGGGGTTTCATTGACGGCCAACCTAGATTCGGGGTTTCATTGACGCAACGAAAAAGTTCGGGGTTTCATTGACGGCCGCCCACGATTCGGGGTTTCGTTGACGCAGATTCGGGGTTCTGGAGTCAGTAGATTCGGGGTTCCGTTGACGGGAGAGGCCAAAAAATGGCTGATTTGATCAGTATTTTCAATGAATTACGGGTTCGCCAAAATTCCGTAACACGACTCTTTAACCCATATATTAACACTAGGCCGACGTGTGGATAACTTCAGCGGCGGATTATGCGGATTATAATGCGAGGCTGGGTTGTCGTGATTTCACCCACCATGTCCCGCCAGATCGGACAGCTTGTCCCGAAAATCGGGACAGAGGGAACGCGACTCGCCGGCATCACGCTTCAGGCACAATCAGAAAGAAGAAAAGCACCGCCTCTTGGGGCTTCGCCCCGCCGGCTCGCGGCCCTCGGCCACCCCAGATGGCTAAAGCCATCCTCCCACCCGGCATCCCCATGATGAACCGGCTACGCCGGCACGCTTTTTGTTAAAGTGGGGATAGTTTAAAACGCTGCACTCCTATCGCAGCGACAACGCCAGCGGCACCGTCGCAAATTGGCCTTCCAGAAAAGCCAAGCGGGTAGGGCAGCGATCTATCTGAGAGGACAGGTCAGGCGGAAACGTCACCACAGGGGCGATTTCCGGGCCGCTGGACGGCATTTCGACCGTTCGGCATGGGTTGGAAGGGTCGAGCTGCCTATACCGCTCTACGGGCTTCCCAGGTGGCCGATTTTTAAAACGCTAGATCCTCGCCAATCACCCGTCGCGCGGACAATCGAGACCGGCTATATCGGATCGGCCCAACGGCACGATCGCGGCCGGACCCGCCGTGGCTGCTAACGCGGCGGGTCCAATCACGCCGGATCGAACTTCCCCGCGAACTCGCGATCGGCATAGTAGGCGAGCTTGGTGGCGACGATCGGCCGTTGCCCCGCGAGGAACAGCAATTCGAGGTTCGCCGGCATGGCGCGGACCTCATCGGGGGTGAGCAGGGGCCGCGCGACATGCTGGGTGCCGAACGACAGGCCGGATTCCTCCGCATCGAGCGCGCGGCTCATGGTCTCGAACACGACCGTCTCCTGGCCGAGCAGATCGGAGACCAGTTTCGCGCTGTCGTGATCGTTGACCCCGAACACTTGGAGGACACCGGCGTTGGACAGGAAGGTGCCGGCGCGGCGCTCATAGGTGGCGCGGAGCTGATGCACGTCTTGCAGGATCGGCCAGAGCTGGACGCCGTAGCCCGCCATCAGGCCCATCGCGCGCTCGACCGGATCGAGAGGGCCGAGGGCGGCGAACTCGTCGAGCAGGAACAGGACGGGGCTTTCGGTTTTACCCGGAGCGCGCGCCAGATCGGTCAACCCTTGCGCGATCATCAGGCGCAGCCAACGGGCATAGGTGGCGAGACGATCGGGCGGCAGGACGAGGTAGATGCTCGCCGGCGACGCTTTGAGATCGGCGAAGGCAAAATCCGATCGGCCCAGCAGAGCCGTCATGCGTGGGCTGTCGAGAAAATGGGTATGGCGCTGCGCGGCCGACAGCACGCCGGCGGCTTCGCGATCCGATTTACCCAGGTGCCGGTTCGCGGCGCGCGCGACCAGGCCGCCTTGCCCCTGCATGTCGGAGAGCAGCGCGGCGAAGGCTTGCGGGGCGAGCGTCAGATGATCGCGAAGGGTGGCCAGGGTCCGCGTGCCCACCGGCTCGCTGGAAACGATATGGAGGATCAGGCCGGCGATTAGCGCTTTGGCTTCCTCGTTCCAATGCGCCTCGCCGGCTTCGCCGGGAGCATCATAGACCAGCGCGTCGGCGAGCGTCATGGCATCGTCGGCGAGATCGGGGCCGGCAGGGTCGATGCGATCGAGTGGATTGAAGGCGGCCGAGGGTTGTCCTGTGATGCCAAACGGATCGAGGACATGGACCGCGCCGAACCTGCCCCGCTGGCGGGCAGTGACGCGGGCGTTCTCGCCCTTGGGGTCGATACACACCACGGAGCCAGGATAGTCGATGAGGTTGGGGATGATGGTGCCCACGCCCTTGCCGGTGCGCGTCGGCGCGATCGTCAAGAGATGGGCGGGGCCAGCATAGCGCAGCAGCTTGCCCGATTTGCGGTCGCGGCCGATCAGCAGGCCCGCGCTTTGGGCCAGGGGCTTGGCTTCCGCATCGGTGGCGAAGCGGGCTGAGCCGTGGGTGGCGTCGCCGTCAGGGCCGCCATAGCGCAGGATCAGGGGCTGGAACAGGGCGCGCAAGCCGACGAGGATGACGACAACAACCGTCAGCATCATCACCGTCTGATAGATATGGGAGTCGCGCGGCAGGTCCATGAGGGAGTGAAGGACGAACTGCGTCCCGCCGAGCAGCACCAAGCCGACGATGAGAAACAGGATCAGGACGCCGAACAGGTGGCGGATCAGCTTGACGGGGCTGAGCGTCAGCGCCGTGATCGCCCATATCGGATTCTGGCGTGCGATCCGAGCCAAGTTGCGGATCGCGCGGCCGAGCTGGCGAAACCACTCCATAACCGCCTCACTTGGACGTAAGCGCGAAATCGACGCGCACCGAGACGATGCCGGCATTGGTGCCGGCCATCACGGGCGGCGCTGACGCCTGTACGGCCACGACGGGCGGCGGGGCGACCATGCGGGCGTCCATCTCGGCGATGGGCGGCATATAGCCGCCTTGGCCGCCATCATGGATCGAGAGCACGCGTGTGATGCGCAGGCCCGCCGCATCGGCATAGGCTTGTGCCTTGGCGCGCGCCGCCTTGTAGGCGAGCCCGTAGGCACCGAGGTTCGCCTTTTCGGGATCGGCGACCGAGAGATTGGGACCGGAGACGATATTGGCCCCGGCAGCGGTTACGGCGGCGATGGCATCCCCTACACGGGCGGTATCGCGGACCCGCACCGACACGCTGTTGCTCGCTTCGAACTTGCCCTTGTTGGCGCCATAGTCGATCCGGTTGACCGACAGGTTGCGGGTCTGGATGTCGCGTGCGGGGACGTTCAGCCGGGCCAGCGCCGCCGTGATCTTGGCCATCGTTTCGGCGTTGCGGGCGCTGGCAGCTTGGGCGTCGCCGGCGATGCTCGACAGGCCGGCGGTGAACAGCGCCTGGTCGGGAGTGGCCTCGGCGCGTCCGGTGCCGGTGACGGTGAGCAGGGTTTCGTCGCGATCGAGCCCGCGCGGATCGGGAGCGGCGGGGGTGCAGCCGGACAGGACAGCCAGGCCGAGCGCGGCCGTGAACGGTGCCGCGCCCCTCACTTGCCCGCTCCGATCGGCGTGATCGCCAGCGCCGGGTCGGCATCGGGATGATCGTACAGCTTGAGGAGGATTTGCGTAGCGAGGGGAGGGGGCACCGCCTCGTCGCGCAGCATGTCGAACAGGGCGTCCTCATCGGGCTCCAGCGCCATGTCTTCGATCGCGAGGTTGGCGCGGGATTCAGCATCGGCTTCGCGCCAGGCCGCGACCTCGGCCAGCGAGCCGCGCCTGAAATGCAGCGCACGGACCTCGGCTCGGATCGCCTCGACATCGAGCTTGGTCATTGTGTTTCGCTCCCTTCCGCTTCCGCGTCAAACGCGCGTTTGCCGCGCCGCTTCCACAGCGCGAGCGCATTGCTGTCCTCGCGCGCCTTTGCCGCCAGATCGAGCAGCGCGCCGTAGAGGGTGGCACGATCATCCTCGACTAGCTCGACCAGACCGGCTTTCTGGACGAGGCCGCCCAGCTCGATCAGGTGACGGGTGCGTTCCCGGCGTTGCATCACCCAGCCTCGCGTATCAGCTCGCCGCTGTCCCGCTTCCGCCCGTAGCATCGCCGCCCGATTGTGCCGTTCCATCGTCGCCGTCGATTGCAGCAGCGCCGCCAGCTTTGCGCCCGCGCCGCTGAAAGAAGGCAGCGCCCTTCGCGCGCCACGCCTCCTTCGCGTTGGCGTCCTTTGATCCAACCGCATCGAGCAGCACGCCAGCGAGAGTTTCAGCGTCGAGCGCATCAGCTCCGGTGGCGACAACGAGCTGGCCAAACTGTTCCACCTTCCGCGCCTTGAGGGCTCGCGCCTTGTCGTTCAGCGCCTTCAATTCGGCATCGTAATCGCGCACCTTACGCATTCCAGGATTCCTCCGTTCGCTGTTCGGGAAGGCCGGCCCCGCAATCGGCCCAGGGGAGGCGGCTTTCGACGCCGTAGTGATAGCCGGGTATGACATGCTCGGGATGATCGAGCGTGCCGGCATGGAAGGCGACTTCCTCTGCATCCACACCGCTGCCTTCATCATAGTGAAGCGTCAGCGGCGAGCCGCATACTCCACAGAAGGACCGCCGCGCGATCGGCGATGAGCGGTAGGTCTTCTGTGTATCGCCGTGCCAGCCAACATCGTCCCACTTGACCCAGGCGAGCACTGCAAAAGCGCTGCCCGTGCATTGCCGGCACATCGAGCAGTGGCAGTAGTGAACGCGCGGGGCGGCTTTCAGGATGTAACGCATGGCCCCACAGAGGCATCCACCTTCAAGTTCAACAGTGCCGCGTTCCTCCATCGCCCCTCTCTCGCGCTCGTAATCGCAGAGGGCAGCGTAGCACGATCAGCCTGTAAGAATAGCGCTTCCCTCAAGGAATGCGGCGAAGTCAATCACGCGAACGGCAGTGAGTGGTGAGTGCGCGCTTATACGTCGTTGCCGACGTGCGCTAAGAAGTGCATCATGGTAGACGCGATGGCGATCTACCATTTCAGCGCGAAGGTCATCAGCCGAGCGAACGGCTCCAGCGCCGTTGCGTCCGCTGCCTATCGCTCCGCATCCGAGCTTCACGACGAGCGGCTTGGGCGCTCGCATGACTTCTCGAGCAAGGCCGGTGTCATCCACTCCGAAGTGCTTCTGCCGAATGGCGCGCCGGAGCGTTTAAACGACCGCGCAATTTTGTGGAATGAAGTCGAGGCGGGGGAGAAGCGTAAGGATGCGCAGCTCGCCCGCGAAGTCGAGTTCTCAATTCCCCGCGAGCTGAACCAAGAGCAGGGCGTCGCGCTCGCCCGCGAGTTTGTCGAAAAGCAGTTCGTCGATCGCGGCATGGTCGCAGACCTCAATGTGCATTGGGACAAGGCCGAGGATGGCAGCCCGAAACCGCACGCGCATGTCATGCTGTCGATGCGCGAAGTTGGGCCGGAGGGGTTTGGCCAGAAGGTGCGCGACTGGAACAGCACGGAGCTGTTGAAGGAATGGCGCGAGGCGTGGGCCGATCATGTCAACGAACGGCTTGCGTCGCTCGATATTGACGCGCGGATCGACCATCGCACGTTGGAAGCGCAGGGGATCGCGCTGGAGCCCCAGCACAAGATCGGTCCCGCAGGATCACGGCGTCTGGATCGCGGCGAGGATGCCGAGCGCGCCGACGATCATCTGCGAATCGCGCGCGAGAATGGCGAGAAGATCATCGCCAGGCCGGAGATCGCGCTGGACGCGATCACACGGCAACAGGCGACGTTCACGACCCGCGACCTCGCCATGTTCGTCCACCGGCACAGCGACGGCAAGGAGCAGTTCGACCAGGCGATGAGCGCGGTGCGCGCCAGTCCCGAGCTGGTGGCGCTGGGCAAGGACGGGCGCGATCAGGAGCGGTTCACGTCTCGCGAGATGATCGCAGTCGAGCATCGGCTTGAGCGTACTGGCGATCAGCTCGCGGAGCGTTCCGGGCATGGCCTCCCGGCGGCGTCGCTATCAAGGGGGCTGGACGCCGCCGGGAGTGGCGGCCTGATACTCGGTGAAGATCAGCAGGCCGCTCTGGAGCATATAGGGACGAGCGGCGATCTTGCCATCGTCGTGGGCTATGCCGGCACCGGCAAGTCGGCGATGCTGGGCGTCGCGCGCGAGGCATGGGAGCGCGAGGGCTATAGCGTGCGCGGGGCGGCGCTGTCGGGGATTGCGGCCGAAAACCTTGAGGGTGGTTCCGGCATCGCCTCGAGGACGATCGCCAGTCTCGAGCACGCATGGGGGCAGGGGCGCGAGCAGCTAGGCCCCCGCGATATTCTTGTGGTGGACGAGGCGGGCATGATCGGCTCGCGGCAGATGGAGCGGGTGCTGTCGGCCGCTCGCGACGCCGGCGCGAAGGTGGTGCTCGTCGGCGATCCCGAGCAGTTGCAGGCGATCGAGGCGGGCGCGGCGTTCCGGTCGCTGGCGGAGCGCCATGGTGCTGCCGAGATCACCGAGATACGGCGGCAGCGCGAGGACTGGCAGCGCGACGCCACCAAGGCGCTCGCCACGGGTCGCACCGGCGAGGCCGTCCATGCCTATGAGGCGCACGGCATGGTCCATGCGGCCGAGACGCGCGAGGCTGCGCGGGGCGCGCTGGTGGACGGGTGGGATCGCGCGCGCCAGTCCGATCCGGACAAAAGCCGGATCATCCTCACCCATACCAATGCCGAAGTACGCGAGCTGAATCAGGAAGCCCGCGAGCGGGTGCGCGCGTCGGGCGGGCTGGGCGATGACGTGGCCTTGAGCGTCGAGCGCGGCAAGCGTGCGTTCGCGACCGGCGATCGGGTCATGTTCTTCCGCAACGAGCGCGGGCTTGGCGTGAAGAACGGCACGCTCGGCACGATCAAGCGCGTCGGGCCGGAGGGCATGGCGGTGAAGCTGGACGATGGCCGCAAGGTGGCCTTCGACCTCAAGGACTATGCCCATGTCGATCACGGCTATGCCGCGACCTTCCACAAGTCGCAGGGGGTAACGGTCGATCAGGCGCATGTGCTGGCGACGCCGGGGATGGACCGGCACAGCGCCTATGTGGGCCTGTCGCGGCACCGGGACGGGGTGCAGCTCCACTATGGCCGCGACGACTTTGCCGATCAGCGCCAGCTCACCCGCACGCTGTCGCGCGAGCGCGCCAAGGACATGGCGGGCGACTATGCGAAGCCCGAGCAGGACCAGGCCCGTGCGTTCGCGGAGCGGCGCGAGATCCGGTTCCCGGAACGCGCGCGTGAGGTGGTCAGGCAGGTGCAGGCTAAGGCGAAGGGCATGTTCGCCGGGTTCAAGCCGAAACCCACGTCGCCCGAGCTGGCGGGCCGCGACGGCAAAGGCGGGGGGATAGACACCGACCGCGAGCGAGGATCGACTGCGCCCGGTCAGGCCAGGGCGATCGAGCGCTATGCGCGCGCGCAGGCCGATATGGACCGGATGCGCGACAAGGGCTTGCCGGTGCTCCCGCACCAGCAGGCGGCCCTGGCGAAGGCGGGCGAAGCGCTCGACCGGGTGCGGCCCCATGGCGCGCGCGACCTCACTTCCGCGTTCGAGCGCAATCCGGCGCTGGTGCGCGAGGCGGCCGAGGGCAAGCCCGGCGGGGCAGCGCGGGCGATGGCCGAGGAAGGCCGGGTGCGCGCCGATCCCGAACGTCGCGCCGATCGTTTCGTGGAGCGCTGGCAGGACATGGCGCGCCAGCGGGCCGAGCTTGCGCGCACTGGCGACCGCGCCGGCGCGGAGCGCACGGGCAAGAAGATGGAGAGCCTGGCCGGAACGCTGCACCGCGACCCGCAGCTTGAATCGGTGCTGCGTCGCCGCGCGCCCGAGCTGGGGCTGGAAATGCGCCGGGATCGCGCAATCGAGCAGGAGCTGACCCGCTCGCTGGAAATCGGCCGTGACCGAGGGATGAGCCGGTAAGGGAGAGAGAATGGCCGACGACGAGCAATTGGAGGAAGGCGGCGACGCGGCGGCGGAGGCATTCGAGCAGGTGCGCGTTGCGGTCGAGCAGCAGCGCGGCGAACTGGCGTTGATGCGCCGCGCCATCGAGGGACTGGCGGCCGAGCGCGCCAGCATCGACGTGCCGGATTATTCCGAGACGCTGGGGCATGTCGTCCAGGGGCTGGACGGCATCAACGGACGCCTGGACCAGGTTACGACGGCCATCGTGAAGTCGCCGGCGCTGGCGATGACGCCGGCGCAGGTCTCGGCTCAGATCAATCGGGCGGCGGCCGACCTTCGCAGCGCCGACCATGCCGCGCTTGCGACCGCCACCGACGAGATGAAGCAACAGGGGCGCGAGCTGCGCAGCGTCGTCCAATCGGCGCATACGGCTGCGCAGCAGCGGGCTCGCCAGCTATGGTTCGGGCTGGGCGGGTTGCTTATCGGCATCCTGCTATGGTCCTTCCTGCCCGGTGTGGTGGCGCGCGAGATCGTGCCGGCGAGCTGGCAGTGGCCCGAACGCATGGCGACGCGGGTTCTTGCCGAAGCGACACCGTGGGATGCCGGGCAGCATCTGATGGCGAGTGCGTCGCAGCCGAGCTGGGAGGCGATCGTCGCGGCCGACAGGTTGCTGCGCGACAATCGCGAAAAGATCGAAGGATGCCGGCAAGCCGCAAGGAAGGCGGATCAGCCGGTGCGATGCACAGTCCAGGTGGGAGTGAAGAGGTAATGGCGATTCCCTACCGCTCTACGCCCACATTCGACGAGGCCACATTGCCCGCTGCCTTGCGCTCCGAGCATCGCACCAAGGCTGGTGTGTGGGGCGTGATCCGGGTCATCGAGGGGAAATTGAAGCTCACTTATCTCGACCCTGCTTCTGAGGTGATCCTTACACCTGATCGGCCAGGGCTAGTTCTACCGGAACAGCCGCACTTCGTGGAACCGCTTGGAGCCATGCGGATGCAGGTTGATTTCTACGAGCAGCGTCCAAACCTCTAGGGAGAGCTATGCGTAAAGCAGCCTTGTCATTCCCGTTTCTTGTGAGCCTGGCGCTTGGTGGTTGCGTGACAAGCGCTCCGGCACCCAAGTTCGGCCCGTCTCCTTCCGGACCATCGGAGCGAAGCGGCGAGGTCACGCCTTGGGCGCTGACTTATGGCGCGGCGTTGATGACCTCCAAGGTCTACCCGCACTTGGCAGCGACGGCCGATGCAAACGCCAATCTGTTCATCTCCCCGGTCAGCCTGTCACAAGGCCTGGGGCTTGCTTACCTCGGTGCGCGAGGTGCTACACGCGACGAGATCGGGCGCGTTCTGGACTGGCCAGCGGTCCCGAATGCGGCCGTGCCTACCAGAGCCTATAATGCCCAGCTCAGTGATACCGGCGATGCCGATATCACGCTCGGCATCGCGAACGCGCTATGGCTGGCGAAGGGATTGCCGATCCGGGACGAGTATGTCGCCGAGGCGCGATCCGGCTTCGGGGCGGCTCCGGAAACGGTCGATTATGCCGGTGATCCCACTGGAGCGGCCGCACGGATCAATGGCTGGGTCTCGCGCGAGACGAAGGGCAGGATTTCGGAGATCGTCTCTCCGAGCGGCTTCGGGGATGACACCGCCGCTGTGCTGACCAACGCGCTTTATTTCAAGGCAAAGTGGCAGGTACCGTTCGAGGAGACGGAAACGCGGACCTTCACGCGTGGCGACGGCACGCGCATTCCGATCACGATGATGAAGCGGATAGGCCGGTTCGACTATCGCGAGACCCATGACGGACAGGCGATCGCCCTGCCTTATGGCGGCGATGGCAGCTTCGTGATGGAAATCTTCCTGCCGCGCGACACGGCGACCTTGCGCCGTTGGGAGCGCGAGATGAAGGGGGTCGATTTCTTCGCCGGCGAGCAGGGCGGCAATGATCGCTTCGACCTGGCAGCGGAGCAGGCGCGCGAGATGCGGATCATTTTGCCCCGCTTCGAAGCCAGGTTCGATGAGAGCGTAAAGGCAGCATTGATCGCAGCGGGAATGCCAAGCGCCTTTGACCAGCAGCGTGCGGACCTGTCGGGAATCGCCAGCGGTGCGCGCCTGGCGATCGATGACGTGGCGCACGCGACCTTCCTGCGTGTCGATGAGGAGGGCACCGAGGCAGCGGCGGCAACCGCAGTCAAGATCGTCGTGACCAGTGCGCGGATGGAGCCCCAGGTACCGGAAATGGTGGTCGATCGCCCCTTCCTCGTTACCTTGCGTGACCGGAAGAGCGGCGCGGTGCTGTTTTTCGGGCGCATCGCCGATCCGACCGCGATTCCATAGGCGTACAGGGCCATGCTCCGTTCAGCCGTGCGGGCATAGCCTCCCGGCATGATGATGGTATCGCTTTTCCGAGCGATCGGCACGGCCCTGGCCGGTGCGGCGTTGAGCGCACCCGCCTCCGCCCTGGCGTGTTCGTGCCTCCTGCCCGACAACATCGAGGCAGCAGGACGCGCGGCGTTCGCCAAAGCTGATCTTGTTGCTAGTTGGAGATAGGGCCGGCGCCGATGACGGCACCGCGCAGTTTCTGGTGCGGGGCGGACGGACGGGCGAGACCGTGGTTCAGGCCCGGGCAGAAGATCGAGCAGAGCCGCCCCGCGCGCGTTATCCGGATCATGAAGGGCCGCGCCTCAGGGCCAATCAGCATCCGCACCAGTCCGGTGATGAACATAGGAGGCCGCTGCGGGATGACGGGGAATAGCTGCCAGGTTTCTCTCGGCCGAAGCGCCTTTCGGACCGGCCCCATGCTGTTTCGGCGCGTTGCGCCTGGCACCTACGAACCCTTGGACGTTTGCACTCAGTCGGCATTCACCACCTGGTTCGAACAGCGTCAGAAGCGGCGTGAACTCCCGCACACGAGGTAACAATGCGAGGAACCATCGATTTCCTGAATCACCGGCGCGTCATTGATTCAGGAAAGTCGCCGGACTTTGGAGCCGTTATTTTGTAGGCTCCGCGCCATGAATGGCGCGAACCTTTCCCTGCCCGAACCGATCGAGCTGGTGGCGCTCGATCCGGCGCGCAATATCCGCCGGCGCTACAGCATCACCGCGAGCCTCGATCTTTTCGGCATGATCGTTGTCGAAGCCCGCTGGGGCCGGATCGGGGCACACGGCCAAGCCCAGCGGCACGCCTTCGCCGATCGCGCGGCGGCCGACCGCCATATCGCTACGATCCTGCGGCGGCGCGGAACCGCCGAGACGCGGATCGGGGTGCCTTATGAGCTGATGATCGCCAAGATTTGAGCCGCCACCGTCAGTGGCCCGCTGGCCGCTTGAAGAAACAGCCGGTGCTACGGCCAGCATGTTTGCCGGCTCAAGCGGCGCATCCTCTCGACAGTCCCGACGACCATCGGCTTACCGTAGCGCTCCGCATTCTCGCTGAAAATGGTTCAGCAGGACAGGATGCCGGCGGTCCCTTGCGCGTCGGGCATTCGCCTGTGAGCGCTACGGCGGCGATGTTCATGGCGCGCTCGCGTCGAAATGGGCGCTCCGGGAAAGCCTCGCGCCAGATCTTTTCGGCCATCGATGCAAGCTCCTGCGGTGTCGGCGCGCGAGCCTCACGAATGCACGCTATCAAGGCGCGCGGAAACAGCCGCTCCATCGTCTCTCTCCGATTGCGATATGGGAGCCTTATAGCACGGATGGAGGCCTGATCGACCGAGACGGGACGAAGCGAGCCTTGAAGCGGTCTGGCCGGCAACATCGTCGGGGCGGGCATCCTATATCGCTTTGGGTAGGAGGAGCCTGCCGGAGAATGAGATGCCGCCCACTGCGCCTGCCCGCGTTCCCGTGCTGATCGCCATGCCCGACGATGAATTCGGGGCCGCGTTGCTTGAGCAGGCAGCCGCGCTTAGCGCCTATGCCCGGCGACTGACCGGAGGCGGCGCCGACGCCGACGACCTCTTGCAGGACACCATGCTTCGGTGCTGGACCGCGCGCGCCAGCTTCACGGCGGGAACAAGCCTCGCCGCTTGGGCGCGGACCGTGATGAAGAACAGCTTTCTCACGGGACGTCGCCGCGCCCGCTTTCACGCCGACCTGCCCGAGGATGCACGCGACCGGATGCTGAAGGTGGACGAGACCCAGAGCCTTGCCATCTGGCTGCGTGACACGGATTGGGCGCTCAGCGAACTTCCGCCTCACCAACGCGAGGCGGTGCTGCTGGCGAGCCAAGGCGTGTCCATCGAGGACGGAGCGGCGCAACTCGGCATTGCCGCAGGCACGTTCAAGAGCCGCATCGCACGCGGGCGGACCCGGTTGCGCGCCCTCATCGAGGAGCGATCGACGCCGTTGCTGGCCGACAGGACCGGCCGTGATACGCCCGCGTCAGTGACCAAGCGGCCCATCCACCTGCGGAAAAAGCGGGACTGGCGGGGCGTCAAGATCGGCTGATCCGCGATGTTGCCTGTCGGCTTGTTGCTTTTCTTAACGGTTTGCCGGTAGCGTGCGCGCACCTGCGGAGACGCGGGTGGAGGCGTGGAAACCTCCTGAAACACGAGCCGGTCGAGCTTCATCGACCGGGTGGCGGGCGCGCATGTCCAAGCCACCCGGCCAAAGGCGTCCGCGCCTGACGTGTTTCAGGTTTCCAACACCCGGTTCAGTGGCCGGCACGTCTCCGAAATGGGGCGTGCCGCCGGCTGCACAGGAACACTTGGGGCGGGAATGAGCTTGGAGAACCTTTTGACCGAGTAGGACATGCGTGAATAGTCATCTGCCTGTCGGCCGCCTCGCCGATCGTCTTCATTCCCTGCCGCGCGAACGCGCATGGTTCGCGATCCTCCTCAGCGTTACGGCGCTGGCGCTGGCGAACGCACATTTTCCCCGGATAGGTCTCGCGCCGCTCTATATCCCAATTGTCTGCGCCGCCTGCTGGGCGCTGGGCAGCCGGGCCGGCTATCTGGTGGCGATCGTTGCGGCGGTCCTCACCGTCGTGCCGCATCTTGCCGAGCTGCCAAGGCTCTCCCCCGCCCTGTTAGGGGCGCGGATAGCTGTGCGCGCGGTCACCTATGGTTTCGTCGCGGCCATTGTTCTCAGCTTCCGCCGGTCTTTCGACCGAGAGCACCACCTGGCGGCGCGCGACCGAATGACCGATGCACTCAACAAGGAGACGTTCCGCGAGCGCGTGATCCATCGTCTCGATCTAGCGGTGCCTGCCCGGCAATTCTTCCTGCTCGCGATCCTTGATCTTGACGATTTCAAGGGCATCAACAACCGCCACGGCCATGTTGCCGGCGATGAGGTGCTGCGCGCCTTCGCGCAGGGCGCGCGGGAGACCATCCGGCGCGAGGATGATTTCGGCCGGATCGGCGGCGACGAGTTCGCCTTCTTGCTTCCCGTCCATTGGCCCAGTCGGCCCGAAGCTGCGATTTTGGCCATGTTGAAGAACAAAGATTGAACATGGCGATCTACCAGGCTCGCTCTTGTCCTCCAATCTCGTAAAC
>NCEF01000056.1 GCA_002280565.1 Sphingomonas sp. 32-66-10 | reverse complement strand
CACCACTCCCTGGAGACCTATCTGGACGCATATGTCGACGGCTGCGCCTTGCGCGGTGATCCCAAGGGGGGCTCACCTCAAGGTTTGTGCGCTAAACCTCGGTTAAAAGCACGAACGGTGAACAAGGCTGAATTTTTGGCCATTGCCCTACAGCGGACCCAGCCTATGCCTCTGACGCAGGGATACGGCCGATGGTCGCCTTGCTGACGCCGAGAACCCTGGCCAGGTGGCGAACGCTTTCGCCATTGGCACGCTGCTGAGCAACAAAGGCGCGCTGCGCCAAAGTAAGGCTGTGGCGACGCCCCAGCTTCACGCCCCGGGCCTTTGCTCGTTCCCGTCCTTCGCTGGTTCGAGACCGGATCAGTTCCCGTTCGAACTCGGCGAGACCGCCCAGGACGGCGAGCATCAGCCGACCGTGCGGGGTAGTGGTGTCGGCCCAAGCGTCGCGGATCGAACGAAATTGCGCGTCTTTGTCTGTGAGCGCGGCCAGCACGTTGAGCAGATCGCGGGTGGAGCGCGCCAGCCGATCCAGGCGTGTGACCATCAGCATGTCGTCGGCGGCGAGCGAGGCGATCGCCCGCTTGAGCTGGGTGCGGTCGGTCTTGGCGCCGGACGCCGTTTCGCTGAACACCTTCTCGCAGCCGGCCGCCGTCAGTTCGGCGACCTGGGCGGCGACGCTCTGACCGTCGCTCGAAACCCGTGCATATCCGCAAATCATGGGCCGGATTCTGAGGCTATAATCTGAGACACGCAAGCCGCTGATATCGTTAAGACTGGTCAGCGTCTCTTTTTTCAAGAATTGTGAGCCGCCGCAGAAGCGGCGGGGACATTCCCATGGCGCGGCGAAGCTTGCTCACGGGTGATGAACGGCGCCGGCTGTTCGAGCCTCCGGTCACGGACCGGGAGGTGGCGCGCTGTTACACCTTCTCGGCCGAAGACCTTGAATGGATCGAGGCGCGCCATGGCGCCTCCAATCAGCTTGGGGTCGCGGTGCAAATGGCGCTGTTGCGCCATCCGGGGTTCGGGTGGCGTCTGGGCGAGACCGTGCCGGCCGCCGTGCTGCGTTTCCTGGCCGACCAGGTCCGCGTCGCGCCGTTGGCGCTGGATGACTATGCTCGGCGACCGCAGACCCGCCTGACCCATGTTCGACAGCTTCACGACCGATTGGGCTTGCGGCCATTCAACCGAACCGATCTTCGCCATGCCGTGCAAACCGCCAGCGCCGCGGCGCGGTCTACCGACAAGGGAGGGCCGATCGTCGAGGCGCTGATCTCGGAGCTGCGCCGGCAACGGATCATCCTACCCCCGGCGGAAACCTTGGAGCGCATCGGCCTGGCTGGCCGCGCCCAGGCAAGGCGCAACGCGGCCGACGATCTGCTTGCTTCGATCACCTTGTCTCAGTTCGAACGCATCGACCAACTGCTGATCAACGATCCGACTTTGCGCAAATCGCCGCTGGCCTGGCTGCGGGAAATTCCGGAATCGCCCAGCGCCGCCAGCATGGCTGGCATCATCGAGCGACTGACCTATGTCCGGGCCATTGCCATCGATCCGGCGATCACCAGCAGCATCCACGAGCACCGCTTCGAGCAATACGCCCGCGAGGGGGCGGTCGCCCCGGCCTTCCTGCTGAGCGGGTACAGCGTTGGCCGACGCCGCGCGACCGTCGTGGCGCAACTAATCTTCCTGGAAAGCCGCCTGAGCGATGCCGCCGTCGATATGTTCGACAAAATGGTCGGCTCGCTGTTCGCCAAGGGCCGCCGCGGCCGCGAGCGGAAGTACCAGGCTAGCAGCCGCGAGGTCAGCCAGATCATGCGTCTGTTCAGCGGCGTGATCGGCGCCGTTGATCAGGCCCGGGTCGATGGCGGCGACGTGCTCGACCGGATCGACGCCCAGGTCGGCTGGTGGAAGGTGCTGGCCGCCAAGCCCAAGGTTGACGCGCTGGCCGCTTTAGCGATCGAGGATCCGTTGGTCAGCGCCGCCGACCGCTACGGGGCGCTGCGGCGGTTCGTCCCGACCTTCCTGGAGCACATGCGGTTTCGGGCTGGAACTGGCGGTGCGCCCTTGCTCAAGGCGCTGGAGATCCTGCGCGACCTCAATCTGTCCGGCCGGCGCGAGATCCCTGACGACGCGCCACTGCCGTTCGCGTCCAAGCACTGGAAGGCCTTGGTCAAGCCGATCGGCGGCCCGATCAACCGGCGGCTCTACGAGACCGCCGTGGCCGCCACACTGCGCGATCGCCTTCGCTCAGGCGATGTTTGGATTGAGGGTTCGCGCTCCTACAAGCGTTTCGCCGACTATCTGCTGCCCAAGGACGAGGTCGCCGCCGAGGCCGAGACGCTGCCCGTCAATGTCGAGATGGGCGCTTATTTGGCTGAACGGGCCGGCCTGCTGGACCAACGGCTTGCCGTATTCTCCAGGCGGCTGGCGAAGGATGACCTGGTCGGGGTGACGCTGAAGGGCGAGGAGCTGTCGGTCACGCCGGTCAAGGCCAACGCGCCCGACGAGGCCCGCTCGCTGGACCGGGCGATCGACGCGCTGCTGCCCCGCGTCCGGATCACCGAACTGCTGCGAGAGGTCGACGCCCTGACAGGCTTCTCCTCAATGTTCCGCGAGCTGCGGTCGGGCAAGGTCCACGACAACCCCAGTTGCATCCTGGCCGCCGTTTTGGCCGACGCGACCAATCTGGGCCTTGAGCGCATGGCCAACGCCAGCCAGGGCGTCACCTACGCTCAGCTCGCCTGGACCCAGAGCTGGTATCTGAGCGAGGAGAACTACAAGGCGGCGCTGGCCAGGATCATCGAGGTCCACCACGCTCAGCCGTTCGCCCGCCACTG
>NCEF01000034.1 GCA_002280565.1 Sphingomonas sp. 32-66-10 | reverse complement strand
ATTGACCGAATGCGACGGCAAATCGACTCCCAAACGTTCAACATGGCGAAAATCGGCCGAGAAACCGGACCGTAGCCAGCCTATTTCCGCAGCCTGTTAAGTGTGGCGGTGCTTCTTAAGCCCCTCCCCTGAAGGGGAGGGGCTTTAAGCGTGGGCGCCCAGCAGCACGCGGCGCATGTCGCCGCGGGTGCTGATCGTCAGCCACAGCAGATAGGGCAGCAGGAAGCCCGCGCCGCCGAAAAAGGCGACCAGCGCCAGCGCCACCCCGCCCGCCGAAAAGCCGTTGCGCCACGCGGTCCACAGCGCCGACAGGACCAAGAAGCACAGGAAATCTAGGTTGAACTGCCCCGGCCAGCCAAGCTTCGCCATGTCGCCGAAGAAAATCGGCAGCAAGTCGAGGCCGTGCCGCGCGATCACGACGCCGGTATAGCCCGCCAGCACCAGCCACAAGGCAATCAGCAGCAGTTGAAACGCGCGCATCGCACCCTCCCCTATCCGCCGAGCTTTTTCAGCGCCCAGCCCGCCGCCTCGCTTACCACCGGATCGGGGTCGTTCACCAGCGCCGCAACTGCAGGGCGCAGCGCCGGGTCGCCGCTATTGCCCGCTGCGATCAGGCAGTTGCGCACCATCCGGTCGCGCCCGATGCGCTTGATCGGCGAGCCGGAAAAGACTTCGCGAAACCCGGCATCGTCGAGCGCGAGCAGGTCGGAGAGTTCGGGCGCGGTCAGCTCGGCACGCGGAGCGAAGGCGATGTTGCGCGCGGCGACCTGCGCAAACTTGTTCCACGGACACACCGCGAGACAATCATCGCAGCCATAGATGCGGTTGCCGATGCCTTCGCGAAACTCCTCCGGGATCGGCCCCTTATGCTCGATCGTCAGGTAGGAAATGCAGCGCCGCGCATCGAGCGTGTAGGGCGCGGGGAAGGCATCGGTCGGGCAGGCGCGCTGGCACGCGTCGCACGATCCGCAGCGGTCGCGGCCCGGATTGTCGGGTGCCAGATCGAGCGTCGTGTAGATCGCGCCGAGGAACAGCCAGCTGCCATGGCTGCGGCTGACCAGATTGGTGTGCTTGCCCTGCCAGCCCAGCCCCGCGGCTTCGGCCAGCGGCTTTTCCATGACCGGGGCGGTGTCGACAAACACCTTGAGATCGCACCCCGCCTCCTGCGCCAGCCAGCGGCCGAGTGCCTTGAGCGCCTTTTTGACCACGTCATGATAGTCCGCGCCCTGCGCATAGACCGAAATGCGCCCCCGTTCCCCCTCCCCCGCCAGCGCGAGCGGGTCGAGCGCGGGGGCGTAGCTCATGCCGAGCGCGATCACGCTGCGCACCTGTGGCCAGAGCCCGGCGGGGCTTTCGCGGTGGTGCGCGCGCTCCTCCATCCAGATCATGTCGCCATGACGGCCCTGTTCGAGCCATTCGCGCAGACGCTTCCCGGCCAGCGGCGCGGCATCCGCCGACGCAAAGCCACAGGCCGCGAAACCGAGTTCCGCCGATTTCTGGCGGATGCGCTCTTCGAGCGGGCGGGTCAGCATAGCTGCCCCGCGCGGCACCGGCCCGCTCCCCCACCCGGCCACCCATAGGATACTGGCGTTGGGTGGCCGGGTGGGGGAGCGGGCCGGTGCCGCTTCCGCGAAGCGGAAAAGAATCGACGTGCCTTGCGCTCATCCATCACCCCCCGCTACCACGGTAAGCCAAGCGAGGGGATTCCAGTTGCATCACGAATTGGCGGTTACCGCCCAAGGCCTCGTCAAGCGCTTCGGCGACCGCCGCGTCGTCGATGGTGTCGATATCGCGGTGCCCAAGGGCATGATCTATGGCGTGCTCGGCCCCAATGGCGCGGGCAAGACCACGACGCTGCGCATGCTGCTGGGTATCATCGAACCCGATGAAGGCGAGCGCACCATGCTGGGCAGCGACCGTCCGCGCGAGATGAGCGACCGGGTCGGATACCTGCCCGAGGAACGCGGCCTGTACCCCAGCATGAAGGCAACCCACGCCATCGCGTTCATGGGCGCGCTACGCGGGCTCGACTGGAAGACCGGACGCAAGCGCGCGGTGGAGCTGATGGAGGCGGCGGGGCTGGGCCATGCCACCGACCAGAAGATCCGCAAGCTGTCCAAGGGCATGGCGCAGCTGGTCCAGCTGCTGGGGTCGGTGGTGCATCAGCCCGATCTGCTGGTGCTGGACGAGCCCTTTTCCGGCCTCGACCCGGTCAATCAGGAGCGGCTGGAGAAGCTGATCCTCGCCGAGCGCGATCGCGGCGCGACGATCCTGTTTTCCACGCACGTCATGGCGCATGCCGAGCGGCTGTGCGACCGGCTGACGATCATCGCGGGTGGGAAGGTGCGGTTCGAGGGCAGCATGGCCGATGCGCGCGGCACATTGCCGCACAAGGCGCATTATGTGCCGCACAATCCTGATGCGGGCATCGCTGCGTTGTTGCCCGCCGATGCGGTCGCGGATGGGACAGGTGGCTGGCGCTTCACCCTGCCCGACGAGGGGATCGAGGCATTGCTGGTGCGGCTGATCGACGCCGGATACGGCATTTCGGGCCTGTCGATTGAGCGCCCGTCGCTGCACGACGTGTTCGTGAAGATCGTCGGCGCACAGGCATTGGAAGAGGCAGCAGCGGCATGAACGGCTTTTCCCGACTGGTGCGCCAGACAATGACCATTGCCCGCCGCGATTTCGTGGCGACGGTATTCACCCCCACCTTCCTGCTATTCCTGCTCGCGCCGCTGCTGATGCTGGGGTTCGGCACGATCGGCGGGCTGGGCGCGGCGACGATGGCGAAGAGCGGCGATTCGAAATCGCGCATCGTGTTCATCGCCAGCGGCGAACAGGCGCGCACCGTGATCGCGATGGACAAGCAGTTGCGCCGCATGTTTTCGCTCGCGAGCCAACCCGCCGACCTGATCGTCGAAGCGCCGAGCGCCAATCCGCGCGCGCAGGCCAAGGCGCTGATCGATCGCAAGGGCGTCGACACCTATGCGGTGCTCTACGGCCCGCTGGAACGCCCGCAGATCCTGCATGTCGAAAACGGCCCGCGATCGGCCGAATATCTCGCCGAACTGGCGAGTCAGGTGCTGCGCGCCGAGCGGGCGGGCACCGACGCACCGCTGAGCGAAGCAACCAAGACGGTGGTGTCGCGCACCACGACATCGACCAGCGGACAGGGTCAGGCCGCGTTCTTCAGCGTGTTCGCACTGTTCATCGTCTCGCTGATGCTCGCGGGGCAAGTGGTCGGCACGATGGCGGAGGAACGGTCGAACAAGGTGATCGAAATCCTCGCCGCCGCCGTGCCGCTGGAAAGCGTGTTTTTCGGCAAGCTGCTCGGCATGTTCGGCGTGGCGCTGCTGTTCCTGCTGTTCTGGGGAACGGTGGTGATCAATTTGGGCGCGAATGCCGCCAGCGTGATGCCGCCGCGCCTTGCCGCCGGGCTTTCGGAGATCGGCCCCGCAGTCGGCCTCGTCCCCTATGGCATGTTGTTCCTCGCCTATTTCGTGATGGCGTACATGCTGCTCGGCGCAGTGTTCCTGGGGCTGGGCGCGCAGGCGGCGACGCAGCGCGAGTTGCAGATGCTGTCGCTGCCGATCACGATCTTTCAGGTCGCGATGTTCGGTTTTGCCGCGGCGGCGGCGGCGAGTCCCGACAGCTGGGTCGCGACCGCGGCCGAGCTGTTCCCGTTCAGCTCGCCCTTTGCGATGGCGGCGCGCGCGGCCAATTCGCCCGAATTGTGGCGTCACTGAGCGGGCCGGTGCCGCCTAACTGAATACGGACTCTAAATTCACCCCAACCCCTCGGCCATCTCCGCCAGCTCCAGCCAGCGCAGCTCGGCTGCGTCCTTTTCGTCGCGCGCCTTGGCGATCGCCGCCATCAGCGCGTCGAACTTTTTCGGATCCTTCGCATACAGCTCCGGGTCGGCCAGCGCCGCCTCGTCGCGCGCGATGACCGCGTCCAGCTCCTCGATCCGCTTGGGCAGCAGGTCGTAATCGCGCTGGTCCTTGTAGGTCAGCTTGGTCCGCGCCTTGGGCGCTTCCGCCACCGGCGCGGTCTTGAGCGCGGCCTTCTTCGACTCGGTCCGCACCTTGCGCTTGGCTTCCCAGTCGGCATAGCCGCCGACCACCATGTCGACCGTGCCCGACCCATCGAGCCCGATCGTCATCGTCACCGTGCGGTCGAGAAAGTCGCGATCGTGGCTGACGATCAGCACCGTGCCGTCATAATCCGCGATCACTTCCTGCAACAGGTCGAGCGTTTCCAGATCGAGGTCGTTGGTCGGTTCGTCCAGCACCATCAGGTTCGACGGCCGCGCAAATTCGCGCGCGAGCAACAGGCGTGAGCGCTCGCCCCCCGACAGCGTGCCCACCTTTGCCTCGACCATTTCCGGCGCGAACAGGAACTCCTTGAGATAGCCATGGATATGCTTGCGCGTGCCAAGCACATCGACCCACTCGCCGCCATCGGCGACGACCTCGCGCACCGTCTTGTCGGGCTGCATCCGGCTGCGCTGCTGATCGATGATGACCGGATCGATCGTCTTTGCCTGCGTCACGGTCCCGGTGTCGGGCGCGATCTCGCCGGTCAGCAGCTTAAGCAAGGTCGACTTGCCCGCGCCATTCTTGCCGACGATGCCGATCCGGTCCTTGCGCGTGATGCGCAGCGTCAGGTCGCGGATGATGGTGCGGTCGCCATAGGATTTCGACGCGCCCTTGGCATCGATCACCACCTTGGTCTTCGAATCGTCCGCCGCCGTGGTCAGGTTCGCCGCGCCCTGCGGCCCGGTCATCGCCGCGCGTTCGGCGCGCATTTCATGCAGCTTGGTCAGCCGCCCCTGGTTGCGCTTGCGCCGCCCGGTGACGCCGCGTTGCAGCCAATGCTCCTCCAGTTTCAGCCGCGCGTCGAGCTTCTCCGCCGCGCGCTGCTCCTCGGCATAGACCTGGTCGGTCCACGCCTCGAACCCGCCAAAGCCGACTTCCGCGCGCCGCATCGACCCGCGATCGAGCCACAAGGTCTGCCGTGTCAGCCGCGTCAGGAAGGTGCGGTCGTGGCTGATCACCACGAACGCGCCGCGATAGCGGGTCAGCCATTCCTCCAGCCATTCGATCGCATGAATGTCGAGATGGTTGGTCGGCTCGTCCAGCAGCAGGACGTCGGGGTCCATCGCCAACGCCCGCGCAATCGCGGCACGCCGCCGCTCGCCGCCCGACGCGGTCGCCGCCTCGCGCGACAGGTCGATGCCCAGCTGGTCGGCAATAGCCTCTGCCTCGTGCCGCGCGGGCGCGTCGTTACCCGAGAGGACATAGTCCATCAGCGTGACGCAGCCCGCCATGCGCGGCTCCTGCTCCAGCATCACGACGCGCGTGCCCGGCTGGATCGTCCGGCGGCCCTCGTCGGCGTCAACCTGGCCCGCGATCAGCTTGAGCAGAGTCGTCTTGCCCGCGCCGTTGCGCCCGATCAGCGCCAGCCGGTCGCGCGCGCCGATATGGATGTCGAGTTCGCGGAACAACCAGCCCGATCCCTGGATCAGGCCGAGCTTTTCATAAGAGAGGACGGGGGCAGCCATGGCCGGGGCAGGTAGGGCCGCGCGCGCCATCGGGCAAGCACGGACCGGTCGTGCAATGCTTACAGCCGCCTTTCGGCCGCATTCACGGGCTGTTCAACGCGGCGGGGCTATGCCATCCCCGTCATGAAGATGTTTGGTGTCCTTTGTCTCGGCGCGTTTCTCGCCGCCGCTGCCCCGGTTCACGCTGCGCCACAGGATCGGCGCAGCGACCAGGAGGCCGCGCGCGCGGGGCGCTTGCAGGGCAAGCTGCTCCCGCTGCGCACGATCGAGGCGCGGGTCGTGCCACAGATGGAGCGTCAGGGCGCGCGTTATCTCGGCTTTGACTTCGATTCGGGAACCGGCATTTACACGCTGAAGTTCCTGCGCAATGGAAACGTCATCTGGATCGATGTCGACGGCCGCACCGGTCAGGTGATGAGCCGTTCGGGCGGCTGACCCGGCGCTAAAGAGGGAAACACCGATGCGCGTTCTGATCGTCGAGGACGAACCCAATCTCCGCAACCAGCTCCAGTCCACGCTCGAGGGCGCGGGCTATGCAGTCGATACCGCCAGCGATGGCGAGGAAGGCCATTATCTCGGCTCGACCGAGGCCTATGACGCGATCGTGCTCGACCTGGGCCTGCCCGAGGTGGACGGGCTGACCGTGCTCGACCGCTGGCGCAAGGAGGGCAAGGTGACGCCCGTCCTGGTGCTCACCGCGCGCGACAGCTGGTCGGACAAGGTCGCCGGGCTCGACGCGGGCGCCGACGATTATGTTGCCAAGCCCTTCCAGTCCGAAGAGCTGATCGCCCGGCTGCGCGCGCTGATCCGCCGCGCATCGGGCAATGCCAGCGCGGAGCTGATCGCGGGCGACATCCGCCTCGACACGCGTTCCGGCAAGGTGACCAAGGCCGGCGAGCCGGTGAAGCTGACCGCGCAGGAATATAAGCTGCTGTCCTATCTGCTCCACCACAAGGGCAAGGTGGTCAGCCGTACCGAGCTGATCGAACATATTTACGATCAGGATTTCGATCGCGATTCGAACACGATCGAGGTGTTCGTGACCCGCATCCGCAAGAAATTGGGCGCGGACGTCATCACCACCATCCGTGGCCTTGGCTACAGCCTCGAGGAACCGGCGGAGGCCGGTGCCTGAGACCGCATTTGGCCTGACGCTGTCGCGATCCTTTCCGTTCGTGCGTCGCACGCCGGTGGAGGACGTGGCGGCGCCGGTCGAGACGCGCCCGGGCGACCCCGCGCCGCGCAGCTACACGCCCAGCACCGGATCGCTCAGCCGCCGAATGATCCTGATCGCGGCGGCGTGGATCTCCCTGCTGCTGGTGGGCGGCGGCTTTGCGCTCGATCGGGTGTTGACCGGAGCGGTCACCCGCAATTTCGACGACGGCCTCGAATATCTGCTCGACGCGCTGATCGTCTCGGCCGAGCTCGATGCGGAGGGCAATGTGGCGTTCAACCGCCAGCTTTCGGACCAGCGCTTCCTCGAACCCTATTCAGGGCTCTACTGGCAGGTGTCGGGACCCGGCTTTGAGCCCTTCCCCTCACGTTCGCTATGGGACCGTCGCCTCGCCACCGGACAGCCGCACGACGACCTCGACCTGCATTCCTATGATTCAACCCAAATGGATCAGAAGTTGCGCGTGGTGGAACGCGACGTGCGCCTTCCCGGATCGCAGGTCCGCTGGCGCTTCCAGGTCGCCCAGACCCGCGACGTGCTCGACGCGCAAATCGCGGCATTGCGCAAGACCCTCGTGCGCAGCTTCCTCCTCCTCGCCGCCGGGCTGATCGCGATGGCTGCGCTGCAAACCTGGTATGGCCTGCTCCCGCTGCGCAAGCTGCGCCTCGCCATCCAGAAGCTGCGTACCGGGGAGACGCCCCGGATCGACGGCGCGATGCCCGCCGAAGTCGCGCCGTTGGTGGAGGAATTGAACGGCCTCGTCGCGCATAACGACCGCCAGGCCGAGGAAGCGCGCCGCCATGCCGGCAACCTAGCCCATGCGCTCAAGACGCCGCTTACCGTCATCATGAACGCCGCGACCGCACAATCCGACGACCTGCCCACCACCGTGGTGCGCGAGGCGCGGACGATGCGTCGTCAGGTCGACCATCACCTCGCGCGTGCCCGCGCGGTCGGGCGGCGCGGCAGCGCACACAGCCGCGCGCCCGTCTGGCCCAGCGTCGAATCGGTCGAGCGCGCGGTCGCCCGCCTCTACCCCCATGTCCGCATCGATACCGATGGGCCCAAGGACCTGGTCGCGCATATCGAGCGTCAGGATCTGGACGAGATCATGGGCAATCTCGTCGAAAACGCCGCCAAATATGGCGGGGGCAGCGTGTTCATTACCGTGCGGATCGAGGCGGGATTCGTTGAAATTCTGGTGGAGGATGACGGCACCGGCATCCCCGAACCCGACCGCATCCGCATCTTCGACCGCGGGGTCCGGCTCGATACCGGCAAGCCCGGCACCGGCCTCGGCCTCGCCATCGTGCGCGACGTGGCAGAGATTTACGACGGCACGGTCACGTTGGAAGAGAGCGAGGATCTGGGCGGACTGATGGTGCGGTTAAGACTGCCGGCGGCGACCGCCTAGCCCATCACTCCGGAAAACCGCCACCGTCCGGTGACCGGGCTCAACACCAGATCGCATCCGCAATCGCGGCACTGGGTTTCGAACTCACCCCGGCCCGGGCGATCGCGGCGGCGCGGGCGGTGGATGCCGAGATGGCATCGTATGGCTGGCTTGGATGCGGACACGTGCCGACAACTCCCTCGTTCAGCCCCCTGAACAGCCCCCGTTCATCGTGGTGGCGACCAATTCCGGCGGGATTCAGGCGGCGAGATGGCGCATCGCGGCGGCCGCAATCGACAAGCTTTTCTGGCGTGCCCCAGGGTCGAAGATCGAACTGGTCAGCATCACTTCATCCACGCCGGTCCGCGCGATAAAGCGCTGCAGGCCGTCCCGAACTGCGTCCGGCCCGCCGATCGCGGTGCATTCGAGCACATGGTCGAGCATCGCCCGCGCCTGGGGCGGCAGGCTGTCGCGATAGCCCGGCACCGGCGGCGGCAACGGCACGCCCGTGCCAGTGGTACGCAAGGCGACGAACGCCTGCTGCATCGAACTGGCGAGCAGCTCCGCCTCGGCATCGTCATCGGCCGCAAACACGTTGAACCCGGCCATCGCATGGGGCCGGTCGAGCACGGCCGACGGGCGAAACTGGCGGCGATACACCTCCAGCGCCTCATCCAGCGCACCCGGTGCGAAGTGCGAGGCAAAGGCATAGGGCAGCCCCAAAGCCGCGGCGAGCTGCGCGCCATAGAGGCTCGACCCGAGGATCCACAATTCCGGCTTGGCACCACCGCCCGGCACCGCGCGTATGCCGGTCTGGCCATCATCGGCGAAATAGCTCTGCAGCTCCATCACATCGCGCGGGAAGCCATCGGGGCTGCTCTCCAGCGTCCGGCGCAGCGCGCGCGCGACCGTCATGTCGCTCCCCGGCGCACGCCCCAGCCCCAGGTCGATCCGGCCCGGAAACAGCGCGTCGAGCGTGCCGAACTGTTCGGCGATCACCAGTGGCGCATGGTTGGGCAGCATGATCCCGCCCGCGCCGACGCGGATGGTCGATGTCGCCGCGCCGACATGCGCGATCACCACCGCCGTCGCCGCGCTGGCAATCCCCGCCATGCCGTGATGCTCGGCCACCCAATAGCGCGAAAACCCTTCAGCCTCGGCATGGCGCGCCAGATCGGCGGCATTGGCGAAGGACTGGCTGGCGGTACTGCCCTGAAGGATCGGGACAAGGTCGAGCAGGGAATAGGCTGTCATGGCCGGAAGATGGGAAGGCCGGTTGCGTTTTGCCACTCAAGATGGGCTTGGTGGAGGTCAACCAATTCCTCCCCCAGCTTGCTGGGGGAGGTGGCAGCGCGCAGCGCTGACGGAGGGGCCGCCCTCGCAGAGGGCGGAGTTTTGCCGAGATGTGTTCGGCCGTCTGCGCGGCCGCCCCTCCACCCCTCGCTACGCGAGCGGTCCCCCTCCCCCAGCGAGCTGGGGGAGGAATAAGTCGCGCAACCCTTCGTACCTTCGTGCCTTTGTGCGAGCCCAACTTTCTCCTTCTTCCCCTCCGCCGCCATCCCCCCTAAACGCCCCGCCATGCGCCCCGACCTTGCCCATATCGACGCCTGGCTGTTCGACCTCGACAACACGCTCTATCCGGGCAGCGCCGACCTGTTTCCGCAGATGAACGCGCGCATCGGCGCCTATGTCGCGCGGCTGCTGAACCTCGATCCCGATGCCGCGCACCGCGTGCAAAAGGACTATTTCATCAGCCACGGCACCACGCTCGCCGGGCTGATGGCCGATCATGGCGTCGATCCGTATGAATATCTGGCCGACGTCCACGACATCGAGATCGACATCCTCGAGCACAACGCCCCGCTCGCCGCCGCAATCGCCAAGCTGCCGGGGCGCAAGCTGGTCTTCACCAACGCCGATGCGCCCTATGCCGAGAAGGTGCTCGACCGGCTCGGCGTCCGTGAGCATTTCGAGGCGATCCACGACGTCCACGCCAGCAGCTACCACCCCAAGCCGCACCCGCACGCCTATGCCAGCGTGTGCGAAGCCTATCGCATCGACCCGAAGCGCGCGCTGTTCGTCGAGGACATGGCCCGCAACCTCGCCCCGGCCAAGGCGATCGGCATGACCACCGTGTGGGTCGACAATGGCTCCGAACAGGCCCCCGATGCCGATCGCAGCTTCATCGACCATATCACCCACGACATTTGCCACTGGCTCGAAACCATTCAGGAGCATCCATGACCGACCTCGCCGCCACGATCGACGCCGCCTGGGAAGACCGCGCCAACATCTCGCTCGCCACGACCGGCGCGGTGCGCGACGCAGTGGCCGAGGCGCTGAACCTGCTCGACAGCGGTGCTGCGCGCGTTGCCGAGCCGGTGGACGGCGGCTGGCAGGTCAACCAGTGGCTCAAGAAAGCCGTGCTCCTCTCCTTCCGCCTCAACGACAATGCGGTCGCGCATGGCGGGTTCGACAAGGTGCCGCTCAAGACCGCCGACTGGGACGATGCCGCCTTCCGCGCCGCGGGCTTCCGCCAGGTGCCGGGCAGCGTCGTGCGCCATGGCGCGCATATCGGCCGCAACGTCGTGCTGATGCCCAGCTTCGTGAACATCGGCGCGTTCGTCGGTGAAGGCACGATGGTCGACACCTGGGCCACCGTCGGCAGCTGCGCGCAGATCGGCAAGAACGTCCATCTCTCGGGCGGCGTCGGCATCGGCGGCGTGCTCGAACCGCTTCAGGCCGATCCGGTGATCATCGGCGACGGCGCGTTCATCGGCGCGCGTGCCGAAGTGGCCGAAGGCGTCCGCGTCGGCGAAGGCGCGGTGCTGTCGATGGGCGTCTATTTGGGCGCGAGCACCAAGATCGTCGACCGTGCCACCGGCCATATCTATCGCGGCGAAGTGCCGCCCTATGCCGTCGTCGTCCCCGGCACCCTTCCCGGCACCGATGGCGGCCCGGGCCTCTACTGCGCGGTGATCGTCAAGACGGTCGACGCCCAGACCCGCAGCAAGACCGGGATCAACGAACTGCTGCGGGATTGATCGACGCGCAGGGCAGAAACGGTTTTCCTACAGGGCATGCGATGCGCTAACCCGTATCGCATGCGACCAACCCCTGCCCCCGCCCCGACTGACACCGCCCGTACACACGCATTTTTTGTCAGCATTGTCGCCAGTTTTGCCGGAAGGACTCCGGCATGACCGAGCCGATGACCTATGGGCGCTACCTCGCGCTCGACCAGCTGCTGACCGCGCAGCATCCGATTTCGGACGAGCATGACGAACTGCTGTTCATCGTCATTCACCAGACCAAGGAGCTCTGGCTCAAGCAGATGATCGCCGAGCTGGAGGTCGCGCTCGACCTCGTCCGCGGTGACCGGCTGGTGGAGGCGTATAAGGGGCTGGCGCGGGTCAGTCGGATTCAGGCGGTGATGACGCTGTCCTGGGAAATCCTGACCACGATGACGCCGAGCGACTATACCCGCTTCCGCGACGTGCTGGGGACGAGCAGCGGGTTCCAGTCGGACCAGTTCCGCGCGGTCGAAACGATGCTGGGGCTGCGCGGTGGCGGGGTGCCGGGGCCGCTGACCGAGCGCTACGGCGCTGCGCCCAGCCTGTGGGACGAGGCCAACGCCGCGCTCGCCCGTGCGGGGTTCGATCTCCCCGAAACCGCACTGAACCGCGACTGGGCCAAGCCTTATGAGGCCGACCCGCAGGTCGAGGCGGCATGGGCAAACGTCTATCGCGAGCCGGGCACGCATTGGGAGTTGTACCAGCTTGCCGAAAAGCTGGTCGATATCGACGACGCGCTGGCGACGTGGCGGCACAAGCATGTGCTGACCGTCACCCGCGTCATCGGCATGAAGCCCGGCACCGGCGGCACCCCGGGGGCATCCTACCTCCAGTCCACGCTGACCAAGCGCGCTTTCCCCGAACTCTGGTCGCTGAGGACGCTGCTGTGACGCGCTACAAGCATCTCTACCAGCGCTCGCTCGCCGCAGCCCCGGACCGGCTGCACTTCGCGGCACACAGCCACCACCTCTGGCCCGACGCCTCGTTCATCGGCCATCATGCCGCCTGGCAGGACGCTGCGCGCCTCGCCGACCGCAAATGGGATCGGGTGATGGGTGAGATCTGGCCCGCCGCACAGGCGAATGTCGCCGCCGAACTGGCGCTGCCCGACCCCGCGTCGGTGATCTTCGCAGGTAACACCCACGACCTGATCCTGCGCATCGTCTCCGCCCGCAGCGAACGGCCGCTGCGCATCCTCGCCAGCGACGGCGAGTTTCACAGCTTCCGCCGTCAGGCGCAGCGCTGGATCGAAAGCGGCCGGATCACGCTCGACACGGTGGCGCGCGGCCCCGATTTCGATGCCCGCTTCCTTGCCGCCGCGCGCAGTGGCACCCACGACCTGATCTTTGTCAGCCACGTCATGTTTGAAACCGGCGCGGTGTTCGCGGCCATCGCCGACCTCGCCGCGCTGGCCGATCCCGGCGGACCCTGGGTCGTGGTCGACGGCTATCACGGCTTCATGGCGATGGAGACCGACCTGTCGGCGGTTGCCGATCGCATCTTCTATACCGCCGGCGGTTATAAATACGCCATGGCGGGCGAAGGCGTCGCCTTTCTCCACTGCCCGCCCGGCTTCGGCCCGCGCCCGGAGATCACCGGCTGGTACGCCGAATTCGCCGATCTCGAAGCCCCGCCGCCCGCCCGGATCGGTTACGCCGCCGATGCGATGCGCTTCATGGGTTCGACCTTCGACCCCAGCGGCCTCTATCGCTTCGTCGCCATCCGCGACATGCTCGCCGATGAAGGACTGACCACCGCCGCGATCAACGCGCATGTCGCGCCGCTACGCGACCAGCTCCTCGCCACCCTGCCCGGAACAGCGCTCGCCGCCGCCGAATTGCTCAACCCCGGCGGCGACCCGCGCGCGCGGTTCCTTGCGCTGCGTTCACCGCATGCACCGGCATGGAAAGAGAAGCTGATGGAGCAGGACATCATCACCGATGTCCGCGGCGATGTGCTGCGGATCGGCTTCGGCCTCTATCACGACACCCGCGACGTCGATCGGCTAGTTGCCACCCTGCGCGATCTTGGCGACGCCTAGCCGGGGAATCTCGATCGCGGGGCAGCGGTCCATTACCACCGTCAGCCCGGCCGCCTCGGCCCGCGCGGCGGCCTCTTCGTTGATCACGCCAAGCTGCATCCACACCGCCTTGACCCCGACCGCAATGGCCTCATCCACCGCCTCGCCAGCTGCCAGAGGACGGCGGAAGATGTCGACGATATCGATCGGTTCGCCAATCTGCGCCAGCTCGCGGAACACGAACTCGCCATGCAAATGCTCGCCGGTGATCTGCGGATTGACCGGGATGACGCGATAGCCATGCTCCTGCAGCATCGCCATCACGCGGTAGCTCGGACGATCCGGCCGATCGCTCGCCCCGACCAAAGCAATGGTCCGCGCCCCTTCGAGCAGCGCCTTGATATCGGCATCATCGGACAGCGGCATGGCTCAGCCTTTCTGGGTGTCGAGCCAGGCAAACACCTTCCCGGCCACCTCAGCAAACGCTGCGCCCTCGACCCCGTTCCCGGCGGCGGGTGGAATGCCTGCATCCGAAGCCGTGCGAATCGCGATATCGAGCGGGATGCGCCCGAGGAAGGGCACGCCCAGCCGCTCCGCCGCCGCCTCCGCGCCACCCCGCCCGAACGGGTCCGACACTTCGCCGCAATGCGGGCAGGCATAGCCCGCCATATTCTCGACGATCCCGATCACCGGGATGCCCGCCTTGGCGAACAGGTCGATCCCCCGCGTCGCATCGATCAGCGCCAGATCCTGCGGGGTCGAGACGATCACCGCGCCGGTCGGGCGGTGCTTCTGGATCATCGTCAGCTGCACGTCGCCGGTACCGGGCGGCAGGTCGAGCACCAGCGTATCCGCCGCGCCCCAGTTCGCATCGACGAGTTGGGTCAGCGCCCCTGCCGCCATCGGCCCGCGCCAGGCAATCGCCTGCCCCTCCTCGACCAACCCGCCCATCGACAGCATCGGGACGCCATAAGCAGTGGCGAGCGGCACCAGCTTCTTGTCATGCGCAACCGGTTTGCGCCCCTCGACCCCCATCAGCTTGGGCTGCGACGGGCCATAGATATCGGCATCGACCAGCCCGACCTTCCGCCCCGCCCGCGCCAGCGCGATGGCAAGATTGGCCGAAACGGTGGATTTCCCCACCCCGCCCTTGCCGCTCGCCACGGCGATCAGGCGACGCGCGACGCGCTCGGCCGTCCGCGCGATTCGCACCGCGTCGATTCCCGGCACGCTGGCTGCTGCGCGCAGATCGGCCTCGAGCGCGTCCTGCGCCGCCTCGGGCAAACCGGTGACATCGAGGATGATGCTGGCACGCGCGCCCTCGACCCGCACGGTGGCGCGGCCGGCAGCGATGGGGGCAAGGATGGCCTGGAGTTCGCTCTGATCGATCATGCCGCGCGACATAGGACGGCTTTCGACCAGTGCCACTGTAAATCCGCCGCGCGGTCCCTATAAAGGCTGATATGGCGATACTGAATGGCTGGATTGCACGCGTAACCGGAATCGGCGGCGTGCTGTGGAATGAGAACAAGGGCCCCTGGGGCAGCGGGAGCGGAGGCGACGACAAGGGCGGCGCTGACGGCGGCAATGGCGGCGGCCCGCGCAACCCCTGGGCGTTTCCGCCCGAGGGCAAACGCGGCGGCAAATCCAACGTCAGCAGCCTCGATGATTTCCTGAAGCGCGCGCGCAAGGGCGGTGGCGGCGGAAGCGGCGGCGGTGGCGGTCGCGGCGGCCTGCCCACCGGCATGCCCAGCCCCCGGATCGTGCTGGTCGCGACCGGGCTGCTTGTGCCCGCCTGGATCGCCTTCACCAGCGTTCACGTCATCACCCCCGAACAGCGCGGCGTGGTGAAGCTGCTCGGCCGTTATTCCTACACGATGGACCCGGGTATCGGCATGACCATGCCCGCCCCGATCGCGACCGTTGAAAAGGTCAACGTCCAGAAGATCACCAATGAGGATTTCCCGCAGGGCAATGGCGAGAATCTGATGCTGACCCAGGATCAGAACATCGTCGATCTGGCCTATGCGGTCCGCTGGGACATCGCCAATCCGGAGGACTTCGTCTTCCAGATCGCCGAGCCGACCACGACCGTGCGCGCGACCGCGGAAAGCGCGATGCGCGCGGCCGTGGCCAGCGTGACGCTCAATCAGGCGATCGGCCCGGGCCGTACCGTGATCGAGGCGCGCGTGCAGCAGACGATGCAGACGATCCTTGATGAATATAATTCCGGCGTCCGCGTGCGCGGCGTGTCGATCAAGAACGCGTCGGCACCAGCGGCCGTCGACGAGGCCTTCAAGCAGGTCACCGCAGCGCAACAGGCGGCTGAGGGCGACCGCAACCAGGCGCGCGCCTATGCCCAGCAGACGCTGGCCCGCGCGCAAGGCGCCGCAACCGAGTTCGACAAGATCTACGAGCAGTACAAGCTCGCCCCCGAAGTCACCCGTCGCCGTATCTATTATGAAACCATGGAGGCGGTGCTGGCCAAGTCGAACAAGACCGTGATCGAGACGCGCGGCGTGACGCCCTATCTTCCGCTGCCGGCGGCGCGTGGCAATTCGGTCCAGCCTCAGGTTCAGCAAGGTCAGCAGGCACAACCTGCCCAGCAAGCCCAGCAGCAGGGAGGCGCACAGTGAACACCATCGTCAATCGCCCGGTCCTGTTCGGCGGGCTCGCCCTCGCGCTGCTGTTCGTGCTCCTCAACACCGTGTTCGTGGTGGACGAGACCAAGCAGGCGGTGATCCTGCAGCTCGAACAGCCGATCCGCACGATCAACAAATATCAGCCGGGCGAACAGTTCGGACGCAACACCGGTGCCGGGATCAAGGTCAAAGTACCCTTTATCCAACGCGTCGTGTGGGTCGACAAGCGCGTGCTCGACATCGAGCTGGAGAATCAGCCGGTGCTGTCGACCGATCAGCTGCGGCTGGAGGTCGATGCCTTTGCCCGCTTCCGCGTCGTCGATCCGCTGCGCATGGTGGTGACGGCCGGAACCGAACGCCGCGTCGCCGATCAGCTTCAGCCGCTGTTCGGGTCGGCCCTGCGCGCCGAGCTCGGCAAGCGCACCTTTGCCTCGCTGCTCACGCCTGAGCGGACCGCAGTCATGGACAATATCCAGGCCGGTCTGCAGCGCTATGCCAGCCAATATGGCGTCGAGATCGTCGACGTCCGCATCAAGCAGGCCAATTTGCCCGAAGGCAGCCCGCTGCAATCGGCGCTCAACCGCATGGCCACTGCGCGTCAGCAGGAGGCAACGACGATCCGTGCCAACGGTCAGAAGGACGCGACGGTGATCCGCGCGGAGGCCGACGCGCGGGCCGCGCAAATCTATGCCGCAGCGTTCAACAAAGACCCGCAATTCTATGATTTCTGGCGCGCGATGCAGTCGTACAAGACGACCTTCCTCAGCTCGGACGCGACGGGCGAAACGTCGATCATCCTGTCGCCGGACAATGATTATCTGCGCGAGTTCCGGGGCCAGAGCCGATAGGCTCTGGTCGCGAGTTGTCAGAAACGGACCGGACCCCAACGGCTGTCGGTTCGTTCATATTCAATCGCCGTTCAGCTCTTTCAGGCGAGTAATATACCGATGACCGACACGCTGCCCGGCAAGGGCCTCAACTCCAAGGGCCAGATGACCAAAGGAACCACCCCCGTGCGCTATGCCTATGCGATCACTTCCGCGCTCCTGATCGGCGGTGCGAGCGCCGCGCTGGTGATGCAGAATCCGGCCGGTGCGCAGACCGCGCAGAACGAACCCGGTGCGATCCAGGCCGCAGCGCCGCGTGCCGGCGCGCCGATGAGCTTTGCCGACATGGTCGCGAAGCTGCAGCCCGCCGTCGTCAACATCTCGACGACGCAGCGGGTGCAGGTCCAGACCAATCCGTTCGCGGGCACGCCGTTCGGCGATCTGTTCGGCGGGCAGCAGGGCGGCGGCGGCCGTCCGGTGACGCGCCAGGCCGAATCGCTCGGCTCGGGCTTTCTGATCTCGGCCGATGGCTATGTCGTCACGAACAATCACGTGATTTCGGCGGGGCAGCGCGGCGCCGTTGTCGAATCGATCAAGGTGACGCTGGCCGACCGCCGCGAATATACTGCCAAGCTGATTGGCCGCGATCCCGCGACCGACCTCGCCGTGCTCAAGATCGAGGGGACCAACCTGCCCTTCGTCAAGTTCGGCGATTCCGATCGCGCGCGCGCCGGTGACTGGGTGGTCGCGATTCTGTCGCCGACCGGGGGCAATGTCGGGATCGGCTTTGCCATTCCGTCGTCGGAAGCCAAGCCGATCATCGACACGTTGATGAAGGGCAGCAGCGTCGAGCGCGGCTATCTCGGCGTCGGCATCCAGCCGCTGACCGACGATCTGGCCAAGTCGTTCGGTGTGCCGAAGGGCAAGGGCGAGCTGATCAGCCGCGTCGAACCGGGTGAGGCTGCGGCCAAGGCCGGGATCAAGCAGGGCGATGTCATCGTCAAGATCGACGGCAAGGACGTTACGCCCGATCAGACGCTGTCCTATCTCGCCGCCAATGTCCGTCCGGGCAGCCGCATCGCGGTCGAGCTGATCCGCGATGGCAAGCCCCTGACGGTCCAGGTCACGGTCGGCAAGCGTCCGCCCGAAGAGCAGATCGGCGGATTCGACCCCGACGCCGATGAAGGCGCACCCGGCGGCGACGACGCGACTCAGGCCGGCCCCGCCTCGCTCGGCATCAGCGTGACCGCGCTGACTCCGCAGATCGCGCGCACCATCGGCGTCGATCCGGCGACCAAGGGCGTTGTCGTTGTCGGCGTCGATCCGGCAAGCGATGCGGCGCAAAAGCAGCTGACCCGCGGTCTCGTCATCACCTCTGTCAACCGTCAGCCGATCGAGACGCCGGCCGACTTTGCCCGTCTGGTCAATGCGGCCAAGGCGTCGGGTGCTGAATCGGTCGTGCTCTACATCATGGCACGCGGCGGCGTCGGCACCTTCCGCTCGATCGATTTCGCCCGCTGATAGGGGCTGGCCTGGCGCGATATTCTCCCTAATGCTGCGCTCCTGACCATTGGGAGCGCAGCATGTCGGGTGAAGTCGATCTGTTCCTTGGCCTGGGCGGTGGCGAGCGACAGGCGCTCGTGCTCAAGCGGGCCAATCGTCACGGCCTGATCGCCGGGGCGACCGGTACCGGCAAGACCGTGACGCTGCAGGGCCTTGCCGAAAGCTTCAGCCGTGCCGGCGTCCCGGTCTTTGCCGCCGATGTGAAGGGCGACCTGGCGGGCATGGCGATGGCGGGATCCCCGACCGCCAAGACCCACGAGCCGTTCAGCAAGCGCGCCTCCGAGATCGGCTACACCGACTGGGCATATGGCGCTGCGCCGGTGCAATTCTGGGACCTGTTCGCAGAGCAGGGCCACCCGGTGCGCACCACGGTGTCGGAAATGGGCCCGCTGCTGCTCGCGCGGCTGTTAGGGCTCAACGACACGCAGGAAGGCGTGCTGACCATCGCCTTCCACGTCGCGGACGATGACGGCCTGTTGCTGCTCGACCTTGACGACCTTCAGGCGATGCTCGCCGCGTGCAGCGAACGCGCCGATGAGCTCAGCGCGCGCTATGGCAATGTCGCCAAGACCAGCGTCGGCGCGATCCAGCGGCAGTTGCTCCAGTTGCGCAGCCAGGGTGGTGAACATTTCTTCGGCGAACCGGCGCTGTCGATTCAGGATTTCATCAAGACCGACGACAACGGCCATGGCGTCGTCAACATCCTCGCCGCCGACAGACTGATGGCATCGCCCCGGCTCTACGCCACCTTCCTGCTATGGCTGTTGTCCGAACTGTTCGAATCGCTCCCCGAAGTCGGCGATCCCGACAAGCCCAAGCTCGTCTTCTTCTTCGATGAAGCGCACCTGCTGTTCGAGGAAGCGCCCAAGGCGCTGCTCGACAAGGTCGAACAGGTCGTCCGCCTGATCCGGTCCAAGGGCGTCGGGGTCTATTTCGTCACGCAGAACCCGATCGACATCCCCGAGGATGTCGCCGGGCAACTCGGCAATCGCGTCCAGCATGCGCTGCGCGCCTTCACCCCGCGCGAGCAAAAGGCGATCAAGGCAGCGGCGGAAACCTTCCGCGCCAATCCCGACCTGAATGTCGAAACCGCGATCACCGAGTTGAAGGTCGGCGAGGCGCTGGTATCGGTGCTGATGGCCGATGGCGCGCCCTCTCCGGTCCAGCGCACGCTGATCAAGCCGCCGCGCGGCCGCGTGGGCCCGGTCACGCCGGAGGAGCGCAAGATCCTGATCGAGACCGATCTGGTCGGGTCGAAATATGATGCGCGGGTCGATCGCGAATCGGCCGAGGAACTGCTGTCCGCCAAGGCGACCGAGGCGTCCGCCGCAGCGGCCGAAGCCAAGGCGCAGGACGAAGCGGAGAAGGCGGCGCTCGCCCAGGCCAAGGAAGATGCCCGCGCCGCCAAGGAGGCCGAGCGCCTGCGGCTCGCGGAGCAGCGCGAAGCCGACCGTCAGGCGCGCCTTGAGGAACAGGCCCGGCGCAAGGCCGAACGCGAGGCCGCGAACAACCCGTGGAACCGCGCGGTCAAGTCCGCCACGCAATCCGCCTCCTCCGCCGCCGGCCGCGCGGTCGCGGGCGAGGTGTCCAAGGCGATCTTCGGCAAGAAATCCGGCGTCGGCGCCAGCGTCGTCGGCGGGATCGTGCGCGGGATTCTCGGAGGTCTGTTCAAGGGGCGGTGACGCCGCCGCTTACATCACCTCCAGCAATGACTGGATCGACACGAAGGCAAACGCCACCGAGCTGTCGGCGACGCCATAGGGGATGAAGATCGAGTCCCCATGGCGGATCGCGCCGCACGAATAGACGACGTTCGGGACATACCCCTCCCGATCCTCGCTCACCGCCGCCAGGATCGGCGCGCTCGTGCGTCCGATCACCTTCGACGGATCATCCTTGTCGAGCAGCGCCGCGCCGATCGAATATTTGCGCATCGCGCCAACGCCATGGGTCAGCATCAGCCAGCCTTCGTCGAGCTCGATCGGCGGGCCGCAATTGCCCATCTGCACCAGCTCCCATGGGAATTTGGGGGTGATCAGCTTCACCCCCTCGTCCCAGTGGGTCAGGCGATCGGATTCGATCAGGAAGATATTCTCCCCGTCCTGCCGCCCGATCATCATATACTTGCCGTTCACCTTGCGCGGGAACAGGCCCATGCCCTTGTTGCGGGCGGCGCTGCCGGTCATCGGCACCAGGTCGAATGCGCGCCAGTCGCGGGTACGCAGCATCTCCGACTGAATCTGCGATCCGTTATAGGCGGTGTAGGTGCCCAGCCACTCTTCGCTGCCATCGTCATGGCGGAAGTGCGTCAGGCGCATATCCTCCAGCCCGTTCGACTGGGCGCGCGTGATCGGGAACAGCAACGTGCCCGACAGCGTCGAATCGCGGTGGCGATGCACCGTGACCTTGCCCTCTGGCACGTCGTCCTCATCACCGAACGTGTCCGCCGCCGTGGCAAAGGGCGGCTCGGGCGCGAGCGTCAGGTCGTTGGTGTCGGTGATGATCCCCTCACGAAAGGCAACCGAGGAGATATGCCCCTCCCCCACCGCGCGCAGGCTCATCAGGATGCGGAGCGACCCCTTGGGCATGCCGGACTGGTCGTAATGCGGCACCGCGCTGGGGTTCATCAGCGCCGCCGCCGCATAGCTATATTCGTGACAGAAATAGGCGCCGATCAGCTGGCGCTTCTCGTCCCCGATATTCGCACCGTCAAGGCCCATCTGCGCCTCGATCTCGTCATAGCGGGTCATGAACACACGCCGCGTCTGCCAGTGGCGCGCCTCGAAATCCTTGAGCACTGCGTCGAGCTGCCCACGCGCCTCGCCCGGTGACATGTCGAGGACGGCGCGCACCAGCCGCTCCATCCGCGAGGGCGCTCCATTCACCGATTGCCAGGCGATATGAAACGGCCGGACCACCACGCGCGACGGATCGGCGCGCAAGCGCAAGGGATGGTGGTAAAGATCGATCATGCGTCCCCCGGGGCCGAACTACTCTGTACCGTCCGGTTACCCTAAGCGACGGCTTGCGCCCAACCTGCCATGTTTTGCGTGCGCTGCAACAGAGAGGACATCGCGCAATTCGCCAATTGTAGCGCCAGGATCGATTCAGCCCCTTGGTTGCGGTTCAGCCCATGCGGCGTCAGGCCATCGAAACACCCGCCATCGGCGGTGCTGGCAAGCGGCAAATCGAGGTCGTTCTGCCCCAGATACCAGCGATAGGCCCGATGCGCCTCATCGACCCAGTGCGCTTCGCCCGTCGCCTGCAAGGCAGCGGCACAGGCGTCGATCGTCGCCTGTGCCTCGAGCGGCTGCTGATCAAATGGCAGCGGATCGGCATAGGCGCGACCGAAGCTTTCGGTCCCGATAGCGCGGAACCGCCCCTCAGGCGACGTCTGCTGACCCACGATCCAGCCCAGCGTCGACAAGCCGCATGCGATGAAGTCCGACCGGTCGAGCGCTCGCCCGGCGCGGATCAGCGCTTCGGGCAGGCGGGCATTGTCATAGGCGAGGACGATTTCGAACCATTCCCATTCCGGTCGCCGCGCTTCATCCAGCAAAGCGACCAGTTCTTCCCCGAACCGCTCCAGCAAGGTCCGCGACAGCGCGTGTCCCGGATGTGCGTCCAGCATCGCAGCTGCACCCAGCATGGCGAACGCGCGCGCACGCGGGCTGCCGAAGTCGAACGCGATCGACGCGGTCTGGTCGAACAGGATGCGACCCCAGTCGCGATATTTGGCATCGCGCGCCTCGGCGGCAGTCACGCCGAGCGCCCACAAAGCACGTCCGTTCGAATCCTCCGACCCTTCATCCTCGCACCAGCTGCGGTCGAAGCGCATGAAGTTGCGGAAGCGGCGCGTATCCGGGTTCCACGCGAACTGGACGAACGCCGCAAACACGCTGGTCCAGCGGTCGCGCTCGCTGTCACCGATCGTGTCGATGCGGTGCATCAGGATCAGCGCGCGGGCATTGTCGTCAATGCAATATCCGTGACGCCGGTCGGGCACGGCATAGATCGAATGCTGAAACATGCCCGTCGAATCGCTCATCCGCTCGACGCCCCGAAAATCGGTCGGCAGGACTGTCGCACGTTGCGCTGGCCCCGGAATGATGCGCGGCGGCCGCGTATCGCGCACCATGCCGAGCAGCTCCGTCACCGCTTCGGCGATCCGCGGCCAGATCATCGTGCGCCCGCGTTGATAGGCCCGCTGCGCCATCGCAGCGCGCGCGGCATCATCGTCGAACAGCGCCCCGATCGCCTGCGCGAATGCACCACTGTCGCCGAACGGCACCAGCACCCCATGCTCATCCGCCAGGATCTCGGTCGCGTGGACATAGGGGGTGGACACTACCGGCTTCCCCATCGCCACGGCGTAGGACAAGGTGCCGGACGTGATCTGCGCCGGATTGGGATAAGGTGTGGCGTAGATGTCCGCCGCCTGCAGATAGTCGAGCAATTCGTCCTGTTCGACAAAGGCGTTCACGAAGGCGATATGCCGCTCGACCCCCAGTTGTGCGGCGAGCGCATGAAGGCGGTCCCGATACGCCTCGCCCTCATGCGCGACGAGATTGGGGTGGGTCGCACCCAAAACCACATACAGCGCGTCAGGGTGTCGCTCGACAATCGCGGGCAGCGCCTCGATCACCGTTTCGATCCCCTTGCTCGGCGCGAGCAGGCCAAAGGTCAGGATCACCTGCCGCCCATCCCAGCCGAACCGGTCCTTCATGCTGTCGGGCGCGACATAGGCGCGGTCGGGGACGCCATGCGGAATCACCACCACCTTGCGCGGGTCAACACCATGCGCGCGGCGCAGGATGTCGCGGCCCTGTTCCGCCATGACGATCACCCGGGCGGCGCGGCGCAATAGGGCCTCCATCACGCGGCGCTCGTCCGGGTTCGGCGCCTCAAGTACCGTGTGCAGCGTCGCGATCACCGGCAGGCCGCTGCGGTCGAGCAGCGCCAGCAGATGATCGCCGGCTGCGCCGCCGTAAATGCCATATTCGTGCTGAACCCAGATCACCTGAGCGCCCGACGCATCGATCGCGCGCGCCGCGTCGAGATAGGCGGCGCGGTCATCCTGCGGGATCGTAGCGGTCACCGCGCTCGGAAAGTCATAGCTGCCCGGGCGGTCGTCCATTGCATAGACATCGACCCGGATGTCGGGGAAGCGGCTGCGCATCGCCTGAAAACTGTCGGTCGTGAAGGTCGCCAGTCCGCATTTGCGGGGCAGGAAATTACCGATCAGCGCGATGTGATCGACCCGGTCCGATAACGGCGACGTTCGCGTCATCCCGAATTCCTTCGCAACAGCAACATGGATT
>NCEF01000001.1 GCA_002280565.1 Sphingomonas sp. 32-66-10 | reverse complement strand
GTTGCCAGCTTGATCCATTTGCGCGGACTGGATGTGAACGAAGTGAGTTGAGGTATGATCGAACTACGCCAGCTACGCTACCTGCTTGCGGCGGCCGAAGCGGGCAGTTTCAGCCGGGCGGCGCGGAACATGAATATCAAACAAGCTACGCTCAGCCGACACATCCTCGAAATCGAGAAGCGGCTGGGCCTGGCGCTGTTTGATCGCAACACGCGCGGCGCTACGCTGACACCAAATGGCAGAACCTATCTGCGGACGGCGCAGCGCATCGTCAGGGAATTCGAAGAGCTGAACGCTTGGATCCGCGCCACGAACAACGGCCATGCCGGTAAGCTCACGGTGGGTTTCTATACATCCTTTTCTGCCGGCAACTTGCGGGCAACGCTGAGCGAGTTCGGCGAACGCCATCCTGAGGTGAAAGTATCCGGCTTTGAGCGCGATCGGGATATGCTGCTGGCCGGGATCGAGAATGGCTTACTCGACATCGCGATCATGACAGGCGAGACGCCCTATCGGGGGTTGGTGAGCCGCCCCTTCTGGAGCGAGCGCATGTTGGTGGCGCTGCCGGATGGTCATCCACTCATCGCGCGTGAGCGCATTCATTGGCCGGACCTGAGCGGCGAACGCTTCCTGCTGACCGAGCGCGACCCCGGTCCCGAGATCCACAACGTACTCCTCGGGAAGCTCGGAATGCCAGGCTATACACCCAAAATCGAAATGGACGACATTGGCCGCGACACGGTGCTGAGCGCCATTGCGCTGGGAGGGCGCATCTCGATCGTCGCGGAATCGGCCCTTGGCATCCAGATTCCAGGCGTCGTGTTTCGCGAAGTCCATGAAACCGGCGGCCATATTCGGATCGGCTTTTCGGGCTATTGGCGGGCCGACAACGAAAATGCGGTCTTGCACCGATTTCTCGATTTCGTGGCCGTTCGCTATTCGCTGCCACCCATCCCGGCACCGCAGCTATCTGATCATGAAGCGGGAAAGAAATTACCATGACACGGAGCAGGATACTAATCACTGTGCTGGTCGCACTGATCGTCGGGTTCGGCGGGGGCTTTGTGCTCCGGCCGGTAATCATCCCTGTCGAAAGCACGCCCGTTCTCGCAAATCCGGCCGTCACCGTCCCCGCGCCAGCCGAGCCGCGCGGCAAGCCGTATTTCGCGGCGCATCTCGATGAAGCGCGCCAGATTCTCACGGGATGCGCAGACGGCTCGGTTCGCGGCGAAGAATGCTTCAATGCCGAGATGGCCGTGACCGAGGCGGAAGGCAGAGCGCGGCACAAGAAGTTCTTTGGCAATTGAGCGCGAAGGCGCTTTCAGTCCCCTTGCGCGCGCTGCCGCCGAAACGCCCGATCGGTCGCCATGAACCGGGCGACCATCGGTGCGATCAGCTTCTCAGGCGGGGCTGGCACCTCCCCGGTTTCGGCGGCGAGCGCGGCGGCATAGGCTTGCAAGTCGCGATGGACGGCGGCGAGTAACTCCACGGCGAGTTTTACCGGCCGATCGTCGGCGAGCGGCCCCAGCTTCAGTTTCGTCATCGTGCGGCTCCGATAGGTTCGAGGATCAAATCCCGCGTGATAATGACGTGGAGCGGATGGCCCGGCCGGATGGTGAGCGTCGGCTGCACATTCAATTGCCGCCGCACGATCTGCTGGCCGGTCTGGTTGATGGTGTCCTGCGAGCCGCGACGCAGCGCGCGGGTGAGGTCGTCGTCACTATCCGCGCCCAACTCGGCCCCGACGCTGAGCAACGTCGAGACGGCGGCGGCCTTCAGCAGATTGCCCCAATGCTGGTTGATGCGATCCTGTAGCCCCGCAAAACCTGCGGCGTCGGCGCCGGGCTGGCGTTCCAGCACGATCGAGCGGCCATCCGGCAACAGGAGCCGGTCCCATGCCAGCAACACGCGGGTCTGTTCGGCCGCGACCTCGCTGTCATATTCGCCGATCAGCCGCGCGCCCTGCGGAATGAGCAGGATGCGCCCGGTGGGGCTGTCATAGACGTTCTGCGTGACCTGGGCGGTGATCTGACCGGGAAGATCGGAACGGACGCCGGTAATGAGCGCGGCGGGGATGATGCTGCCGGCCTGCACGATATTGGGCGATGCCGGTGCGGTCAGCCGCTCGACGCTCACGGTGCGCTGGTTCGACGCCTGCGCCATGAAGGCCCGCTTGCCGGCCTGATCGCCCTGCGGTGTCTCGGCGGGCTGCGATGCGGCGGCGGAATCCAGTGCGGTGCCGATCATCGGCAATGCAGCCGTGCCGCCCGTGCCGCTGCCACCGAGGAACAGGCTGGCCGTGCGGGCGGCGTCACGTTCCTGTTGGGCGCGCTGGCGCGCGGCTTCTTCGGCCTGGACGCGGGGGTCGGGCTGTCCGCTCCCCATCGGCGGGACAGGCACGTTCTCCCCGCGCTCCCGCGCCGAGAGGATCGGCCGCCCGAGATCGCCGGGAAGCGGCCCGCCGAGTTTGGGCACCTGACCATAGTCCTTCGGCCCCGAAGTGATGGTCTCGGCGGTCGTTCGGCTTTCGGTGCTGTAGAGTTCCTTTCCCGACCTCTCTCCTTTGGGCGCGAGCGCGAACCACAGCGAGCCGCCGATGCCGAGGCCCGCGACGACGCCGAGCGCGGCGAGCGCCTTGCGCGACAGGCGCATGACACGCGGCGTCGGCCCGCGAAGCTGGAAGGCGGCGGGATTGGCGGGCGCGGGTTGCGGGACGGCTGGCGCGGACTGCTGCGATGCAGGCTGGGCGGACGTGTCGGCGGGATCGCTCACGGCCGCCCCCTGCCCGCATCATCGCGCAGGATGCGAACGCGCTTCTCGCTGCGCTTGTCGCCGAGGCGGAGTTCCGCGCTGGCGAACAGCCGGTCCACCACCATGTAGCGGCCCTGGACGCGGTAGTTGACCAGCTCTGCGTCGCCGCGCGCGCCGGTCACGAACAGCGGCGGCATCTCGCCCTGCGAGATCTCGGCCGCGAACTCGATATAGACCTGCTTGCCATCGTCGAACGCGCGGGCTGGACGCCAGGGCACGCGGTCGCCCTCGATCCGGTAACGGAAATTGAGCGCGGCGATGTCCAGACCAGTGGCGACGGGCGCGGCGGACGCCGCGGCGGCGTTGGCGCCGCGCAGTGCGATCAGCGCGTCCTGCGGATAGGTCCATGAGACCGACGCCATGTAGGTCGCTGGCGTGGCGCGCAGTTCCAGATGATAGGTGCGCCGGTCCGTGTTGATGACGAGATTCGTGCCGATGTCCGGCCGGGTCGGCTTGACCAGGATATGGACGCGCGCCGTCGCACCGCTGCCGCTCACCGTGTCGCCGATGATCCAGCGCACGGTGTCGCCGGCCGCGACCGGCCCCGCGCCGACAAGCAGTTCGCCTTCCTGAAGCGCGATGTCCGTGACCTGGCCGGGCGCGGCATAGACCTGATAGAGCGCGCCTTCGGTCCACGGATATTGCTGAATGGCGTTCACATAGCCGTCGCGGGTGGGCTGGACACGGGCGGCGGCATTGGCCGCACCGACGCGGCTGCGCGGATCGGCGGCCTCGGACGATCGCGCACGCGGCGCGACCGGCTTCAATTGACCGGGAAGCGGTAGCGGCTCGGGGATCGTCACGACCTCGACTTGGCGCGGCGGCTCGGGCGCTGGCGTCGCGGCGATCTCGGCGCGCGGATCGTCATAGATGATCGCGGGCGTCTTCGCCGATGTCGTGGCGCAACCGGCAAGCGCGGCGGCGGAAAGCAGCATGGCCGCACTTGCGGCATGGTGGGTGGACATGCGTGTCATTGCGACAGCTCCTTCGACCAGTTGAGAGCATTGACGAAAACGCCGAGCGGATTCTTTCGCAGGGCTTCGGGCGTGCGCGGCGGCTGCACGACGATGGTGAGGATGGCGGACCAGCGTTCGGTGGCCGCGAGGTTGCCGTCCTGATAGCGCCGCTCGATCCAGGCCACGCGGAAGCTGTCGGGCGAGGCCCGGATGACGCTCGACACTTCGACGGCCACTTGCACCTTGCCGACATTGGCGAACGGGTCGTTCGACCTCGCATAATCGTTGAGCGCCATGGCCCCCTTGTCGGTGGTGAAGTCGTAGGCGCGCAGCCAGTTCTGGCGCACGATGATCGGATCGGCGGGGATGCTCCTGACCTGTTCGATGAACCGCGCGAGGTGGAACGCGATCTGCGGATCGGTCGGCCGATAGTCCGCTTCGGCCGGAGCGACCGCCTGCGCCTCGCCCAGCTTGTCCACCTGAACGACCCAGGGGACGATATGGCCGCGCGCCGATTGCCACACGAGGCCAGCGGCAAGCCCGCCCGAGAGCGCCAGCGCGCCGAAGAAGGCGAGCCGCCAGGACCGCGCCTGCACGCGGGCCGAGCCGATCCGGTCGTCCCACGCCTGCGCGGCGCGTTGATAGGGTGTCACGGGTTCGGGCGTCTGCCCGTAGCGAATGGAGGGGCGTCGGAACATTGCGGGATCAGTCCTTTTCCTTGATGTCGGGACCGCTGCCGCCGCCGTGGCTGTCGCCGGCCTTCATCGTGTGCGCGAGGGCGGTGGCACCATGGACAGCCGACTGGCCATTCCTGGCGGAAGCGGATTGGGGGGATGCAGGCGCCGGGGCAGCGGGCGATGCCGTGGCCGTGGCGCCACTTGCTCCAGGCGCGACACCCAGCCCGGCGCGGGCGCCGGTGCGGAAATTGTCTTTCATGGATGCGCTGGCGCTTCCGGCCATCTTCCGTAGCGGCGAAAGCGCGGCATTGGCGCCGCCGCTGGCGGCTTTCCCTCCGACAGCGGCCATGCCGCCTGCAACGGCGCCCGCGCCGCTGCGGCCGAACGAGCCGACGCTGTAGGCGCCCGCCGCGCCGCCCGCCATGCGCGCGCCGCCGCGCGCGGCTGCCGCACCCATTCGGCCGGTCGCGCCGATGGTCGAGGCGGCAGCGCCCACGCCGAGTTTTGCGGCGGCGGCGCCACCGACCAGTGCGCCGCCCGCCGCCAGCGCGGTTCCGGCCGCCGCGCCCGCGCCAAGTTGCGGGCCGCCTGAGGCGATACCGTTGGCGATGCCGGGTCCGAAGATCGCAAGGCCGAGCAGCGACAGCGCGCCGAGCGCGATCGCCAGCACCTCGCGCGCCGTGGGATCGAGTCCGACCGCGACCGTGAACGTGCTGAACAGCGTCATACCGATCCCGGTAATGACCGCGAGAACCAGCACCTTGATGCCGCTGGAGACGATATGCCCCAGCACCTTCTCGGCCATGAACGCGGTGCGGTTCCAGAAGGCAAACGGGAGCAGGATGAACCCGGCCAATGTGACCAGCTTGAACTCCACCAGGGTGATGAAGACCTGAATGGCGATGACGAAAAAGGCGAGAACGACGATCAGATAGGCGAGCAGCAGCACGACGATGATCGCGAGATTGGAGAAGACCGACCACATGCTGTTGAATGCCTCGGTCGCATCGACCAGCGGCTGCGCGGCATCGAGGCCCTTGGCGGCGATCGTGCCGGGCTTCATGAACTCCGCGAGGCTGAGCGCGTCACCACTCGCCTTGAGGCCCAGCCCCGCGAAGCTGTCGAACACTATGGTGGCGAGCGTCTGGAAATTGCCGATGATGAAGGCGAAAGCGCCGATATAGAGGGTTTTCTTGACCAGCCGCTGGATGACGTCCTCGTCGGCGCCCCAGGCCCAGAACAGCCCGGCGATGGTCACGTCGATCGCGATCAGCGTCGAGGACAGGAAGCCGATCTCGCCGCCGAGCAGGCCGAAGCCGGAATCGATATAGGTGGTGAAAGTGTCGAGGAAGGTATCGACGATGCCGGTGTCGCTCACGGCGCGATGCTCGCGGCCGGATCGGCGGGGACAAACTTGCCGGGCAACTCCGGCTCGATAGCCTCATTCGCCCGGCTGTCGTCGCGCCCCGCGCTATTATCGGCGGCGGGGAGCGAAGCATTCTCGGCCGGCTCGGACGTGACGGCCTCCCGCCCGAAGAAGCGCCTGCGGTTCTCCGCCCATGCCGTCTCGCAGTCCCTGTCGGGCATGGTGAGCGTGGCGCAGCGTTCCAGTTCCCGCGCCAGCAGCGTATGCGCTTCCCCGTCGTCGAGCAGCGGCAGGATGGCATCGAGCGGCATATCGCCCGGCGGGCGGAGGGCTTCCACCGCCACCACGGCGAACATGATCCCGGCAAGCGCCGCGACGCCCGCGATCTTCTTGTTGCGCGACATGGGCGATTCTCCTGTCAGTCGCGGCCGAAGAAGCGGCGGAAGCGTTCGCGTCCCTCCGCCTCGATCGCGGCCTGCCGCGCGGCGTCGAGCGCCTGCGCCCGGCCCTGCGCGGCGACCGCGGCGGTGAGGTCGGCGAGCTGCTGCGATTGCAGGGCGAGAAGCTGGTTGCCCGCCTGCGCGGCCTGGAGCGCGCCGGTCGCCGACTGGCTGGCCGAGACCAGGCTGTTCATCGTGGCGCGCGCGCCGTCGATATTGCCGACCACACCGGCCTGGACCTTCAGCGCATCCTCGAACGCGCTGACGCTGTCCTCCCAGCGCGCATTGGCGTTGGCGACCATCTGCGCGTTGGTCCCGGTAAGGTTCGCGCCCTTGTAGCGGCCATTGAACGCCTGCTGGATGTCCTGGACATTATAGGCGATGCGCTGCGCTTCCCCGAGAAGCTGCTGCGTCTGCCGAACCTGCTGCTGGAGGGTGTCGACGGTCGAGAGCGGCAGCGAGGCGAGATTGCGCGCCTCGTTGATCAGGCTGGATGCCTGCTGCTGGATTTGCTGAATCTGATTGTTGATCTGCTGAAGCGACCGGGCGGCCGTCAGCACATTTTGTACGTAGTTGGTGGGATCATAGACGATCCCGCCGAACTGCGCCTGTGCGGGCGCGGCGACGAACATCGGCATGACGGCCGCGCTGGCGAGGACGCCGGCCATGATGGCGCGACGAAGGGGAAGCAATTTCATAAGTCGATCTCCGTGTCTGTCGTGAGGGGAAGCTGGTGCTGGCGATCCGATGGCGGCTCCGGCAGCAACTCGACGGCCCAGGCGCAGCCGCGATGCCGCAGCCATTCGGCGGCGAACGCGGAAGCCCCGTGGGTTTCGATGATGTCGGCGATGGCGAGTTGGTCGGTTTTCGACGACGCGGCGGCGAAGGTCAGCGCAACCTCGCCCAGCCCCAACTCGAACAGGCGATTGCCGCGCCGCGACTGACAGTAATAATCGCGCTTCGGCGTCGCCCGGCTCAATATCTCGATCTGACGGGCGTTGAGTCCGAACCGCTCGTAGATCACCGCGATCTGCGGCTCGGCTGCGCGCTCGTTGGGCAGGAAGATGCGCGTCGGGCAGCTTTCGATAATGGCCGGGGCGATGCTCGACGTCTCGATGTCGGCAAGGCTCTGCGTGGCGAAGATGACGCTGGCGTTTTTCTTACGCAAGGTTTTCAGCCACTCACGAAGCTGGGCGGCGAAGTCGGGGCTGTCGAGCACCAGCCACCCCTCGTCGATGATGATCAGCGTGGGGTGTCCGTCGAGCCGATCCTCGATCCGGTGGAACAGATAGGACAGCACGGCGGCGGCCGATCCCGCGCCGACCAGCCCCTCGGTCTCGAATGCCTGAACCGATGCTTCACCGAGCCGTTCGGCTTCGGCGTCGAGCAACCGCCCCCACGGCCCGCCGATGCAGTATGGGGCGAGCGCCTGCTTGAGCGTCTGCGATTGCAGCAGCACGGCGAGGCCAGTCAGCGTGCGTTCGGCGACCGGCGCGGAGGCAAGCGAGCCGAGCGCCGACCAGATATGTTCCTTGGCCTGCGGATCGACGGCGACGCCTTCGCTCGCCAGGATCGCCGCCAGCCATTCGGCGGCCCATGCCCGTTCGGCGGAATCGTCTATGCGGGCGAGCGGCTGCAACTGGACGCCGCTCTCGTCGTCGGAAAGCCCGCCGCCCAAATCCTGCCAGTCGCCGCCCATGCCGAGCGCGGCGGCGCGGATCGAGCCGCCGAAGTCGAAGGCGAACACCTGCGCGCCCTCGTAACGGCGGAACTGCATGGCCATCAGCGCAAGCAGCACCGATTTGCCCGCGCCGGTCGGCCCAACCACCAGCGTGTGGCCGACATCGCTGCCATCGGGGTGAAGAGAAAACCGAAACGGGGTCGAGCCTTCGGTCTTGCCGTAGAGCAAGGGGGGAGCATCGAAGTGCTCGTCCCGTTCCGGCCCCGCCCATACCGCTGACAGGGGGATCAGGTGGGCGAGATTGATGGTGGAGATCGGCGGCTGCCGGACATTGGCGTAGGTGTGGCCAGGCAGACTCCCCAGCCATGCCTCGATCGCATTCATCCCTTCGGGGATCACCGTGAAGTCGCGGCCCTGGATGATCTTCTCGGCCAGCCGCAGCTTCTCGGCGGCAATGGCCGGGTCGCGATCCCATACCGTGACGGTCGCGGTGACATAGGCCATACCGGCATAGTCCGCGCCAAGCTCCTGGAGCGCGGCATCGGCATCGGCGGCCTTGTTCGAGGCGTCGCTGTCGAGCAGCGTACTCGCCTCGTTGGTCATCACCTCTTTCAGGATCGCGGCGACGCTCTTGCGCTTGGCGAACCATTGGCGGCGGATGCGGGTCAGCAGCTTCGTCGCGTCGGTCTTGTCGAGCATGATCGCGCGGGTGCACCAGCGATAAGCGAAGGCCAGGCGGTTCAACTCGTCGAGCAGGCCGGGAAAGGTGACGCTGGGGAATCCCACAACGGTCAATGTGCGGATGTGATGGTCGCCGAGCTTCGGCTCCAGCCCGCCGGTCAACCCCTCGTCGGCGAGCAGCGCGTCGAGGTGCATCGGGGTTTCCGGCACGCGCACGCGCTGGCGGCGGGTCGATATGGTGCTGTGGAGGTAGGTCAGCGTCTCGGCATCATCGAGCCAGCGGACCTCGGGCACGAAGCCTTCGACCAGATTGAGGACGCGGTCGCTGCGATCCCTGAAACCGGCCAGCAATTCTTGATTGTCGATGCCCGCGCCGGAACGGCCTTCATAGAGCCAGGTTTCGGCGCGGGCGGCGTCCTCGGCCGGGGGCATCCAGAGCAGCGTCAGATAATAGCCGCTCTCGAAATGCGCGCCTTCCTCGCGGAACTGTTCGCCGCGTTCCATGTCGACCAGCGCCGAGACAGGATCGGGAAACGCCGATTCCGGGTAGTCGAGCGCGGGCGTCCGCTGTGCCTCGACGAAGATCGCCCAGCCCGAGCCGAGGCGACGCAGCGCGTTGTTCAGCCGCGCTGTCGTGGCGACCAGTTCGGCGGGCGTGGCGCTGTCGAGATCGGGACCGCGAAAGCGCGCCGTGCGCTGGAACGAGCCATCCTTGTTGAGCACCACCCCTTCGCCGACCAGCGCCGCCCAGGGCAGGAAGTCAGCCAGATGCGCGGCCTTGCCGCGATATTCGCGTAAGGACATCATGGCCGCATCCAGGTCGGAAAGCGCATGTGCCGCCGCGCTACGTCGACGAACTGCGGATCGCGGCGCGCGGCCCATACCGACAGCGCGTGGCCGATTGCCCATATGGCGAGCCCCGCGATCCAGAGGCGCAGGCCCAGACCGATCGCGCCCGCCAGCGTCCCGTTGACGATGGCAAGCGAGCGCGGGGCGCCGCCGAGCAATATCGGCTCGGTCAGGGCGCGGTGGACCGGGGCATGGAAGCCGGGGATGCTGTCCTCGTCAGCCATCAGACCAGCGCCCCACCGCCGAAGCTGAAAAACGACAGAAAAAAGCTCGACGCGGCGAACGCGATGCTCAACCCGAACACGATCTGGATCATGCGCCGCGCGCCGCCCGACGTGTCGCCGAACGCCAGGGTGAGGCCCGTCACGATGATAATCATCACCGCGATGATCTTGGCGACCGGCCCTTCGATCGATTCGAGGATGCTTTGCAGCGGGGCTTCCCACGGCATCGACGATCCGCCCGCATGGGCCGGGGCCGAGATGCTGAGCGCGATCAGGCTGGCGGTGGCGGCAAGCATGGCGCGACGGGCGCCATGCCGAACGGCATGGATCATTGTGCGTCTCCGTGGTTGGTAGGTGCAAGGGATGTCAGGCGGTAATCGCCGGTCGCGGGGGCGAGCCCCTCGACGCGGGCCAGTTCGGCGAGGCGTCGGCCATGTCCGTCGCGGACCAGCACGGCGATGACGTCGATCGTCTCGGCCAGCAGCGCGCGGGGGACCGTGACGACGGCTTCCTGGATAAGCTGCTCCATGCGGCGCAGCGCCCCGAGCGCGGTCCCGGCGTGGATCGTGCCGATGCCGCCGGGGTGCCCGGTGGCCCAGGCTTTGAGGAGGTCGAGGGCTTCCGCGCCGCGCACCTCGCCGATGGGGATACGGTCGGGGCGCAGGCGTAGCGAGGAGCGGACCAGATCGGACAACGAGACGACGCCATCCTTAGTCCGCATCGCAACGAGGTTCGGCGCGGCGCATTGCAACTCGCGCGTATCTTCGATCAGGACGATGCGGTCGGTGGTCTTGGCGACCTCGGCCAGCAACGCATTGACCAACGTGGTTTTGCCGCTGCCGGTGCCGCCCGCGACGAGGATATTTGCGCGGGTCGCGACGCCCTGGCGGAGCGTGTCCGCCTCGGCGGCCGACATGATCCCGGCCGTCACATAATCGTCGAGCGTGAACACTGCGACGGCGGGCTTACGGATCGCGAAGGCGGGCGCGGCGACGACGGGCGGCAGCAGTCCCTCGAACCTCTCGCCACCTTCCGGCAGTTCGGCCGAGACGCGCGGGGATCGGGCATGAACCTCGACGCCGACATGGTGCGCGACCAGACGGACGATGCGCTCGCCGTCCGCTGCGGCCAGGGTCATGCCGGTGTCGCTGATGCCTTCGCCGAGCCGGTCGACCCAGAGCCGCCCGTCCGGGTTCAGCATCACCTCGGCCACGGCGGGATCGTCGAGCCATGCCGCGATCGATGGCCCCAGCGCCGTGCGGAGCATTCGCGCGCCGCGCGTGTTCGCTTCGGAACGGATCGGGTGAATGGTCAAGAGATAGCCCCTGGATTGGGCCGGGCGAACCGCCGCCCGGCGTCAGGGACACATCAAGAGAGACAGAAAAGACCGTGGTTCAACAAGCAAATGCGGGCGTCGCAGGCTGGCGAAGAAAGACAGGGATTGGCGTAAGCGGCGACTTAACCGGAGGACGGTTTGCTCTCTGTCTTATGACCTCACGGTGGAGCTTTTGATGGGAGTGATTCGACAGGCCGCGATGAACTCGGCCAGCTTGGTGGCCTGTCTGAGTTCACATTCCCAAATAACTCGCACATCCCAACCCGCCTCTCGCAGCGCGGCTTCGTTCCGTGCGTCGCGCTCCCGGTTGCCTTCCAGTTTTGGGAGCCAAAAATTCAAACGCGATTTTGGCAAACGGGCAAGTTTGCAATCCGGGTGGTCATGGCGATGCCAAAAGCACCCATGAACGAATATGGCAATGCGTCGCGATGGCAGGACTATGTCGGGTTTGCCCGGCAAGTGCCGATGGTGCAGCCGAAACCGAAGGCCACCGGCGTGAAGCGCCCGGCGAACGATCATTTCAGGTTTGGTGTGGCGCGCCTTAACCCGCGCCATTTGAGCACTGCGGGCGGGATCAATTCCCATCGTGACCTTAGTCGACCTCATCTTCCGATGGCCCTTCGACGCCTTCGCCCAAAGGCGATTCGGTTTCGACTTCGGGCAAGGCATCCTGCTGACGGAAGGCGCCAAGCACCTCCTCCAGCAAATTCGCATGATCGGTTCGCGGAGGAACGCGCTCAATGATAGCGTCAATCCTCTCCTTGATCTCTATGGGGCTGAGCGAATCCACCAGCAACCCGTCTAGCGCCCATTGGCGACCGGGATGCACCACGTCCCACGGCGATCGCTTGTTGGAACGGGTTTTCGCGGAATCGCCGTGCTTGCTCATCCCCCAGCAAGCCTTGGTTTCTGAATTCCAGAGCGGCCAGAACATCCCGATGAGGTGCTTTTCCGCCACCAGTTGCGCGTTGGTCGCGCATACCAGACGGCGGCATGTGAAATCCTCCAGCCGGATAGGATGGATGCCAACAGGGGCGACTGTCTCAATATAGTTGGCGGCAGTTGCGATCGTCCCGGCGTGCTCAAGCAAACGGCCCGTAAGGCGCGGTCCCTGTTCCCGCACGGTGCTGGCGTCGCCCGATGCCGGATCAGCCTTGCCGACATAGATGGGCGTTTCGGTCCCGCTAATCGCCTGATACAGGGGATGATCGCCTTCATAGTAAATCGCGTAAACGCCTGATCCATATGTCGGCTCTATCGTGTTCAGCGGAACACGGACCTGTGCCAGCAGAGCCAACGCGACCATTCTCCCGACTACCTTTGGGTCCGAAGGGTCGAAGCTGGCCTTGGGCGTAATGATCGGATCAGTCGCTGCGCGCGCGGCCTCGGTCGCGATGACGTGATCGGCCAAGCCCTTACGAATGCGCCGCGCAACCGCAGGGGATACGCCCGTCTCGGCGGCGTGAACGACAGCGGCAAGTGCCGCTTCCAATGCGTCAAACGCGATTCTGTCGGGTGATTTCTTGGCCATCCGCTATCGTAATAACGATTGACCCCATCATCACAACAGACTCATGCGACGGCGCGATTCACGGCATTGTTGTCCGCGCTCCGCAAAAGCTTCTTCATCCAGCAACCAGCCGCCTCGCCCAATTGAGCGGGCACAGCATTCCCCAATTGACGCATCGTTTCAGACCAGGAGCGCGGAAAGTCGAAGTTGTCCGGCATCCCGACAAGCCGCGCCGCCTCCCGCACAGAGAAATAGCGGACGGTTCCGTCATCCCGCACCATCATATTCTCGCCGCCGGGAACACCATGATCCCCAGCCTTCAGTGCTTTAGCGGGCAGGTCGAGCGGGCTGCCTGTATGTCCTTTGTAAGCTTTCGCGCCAGGTTGAAACACATGGTTGCCGACTCCGGTTGGCTCGCCAAGACCCACCAGCGCGTCACGGACTGTAACCCATGGCAAGCCATCGGGTGCCGTTTCCTGAGAACGCAGGAATTCGACACGCGAACGATCACGCGCCATCTCCGGGTTAGCGCGGCCCCGCAGGCCATGCCGACGCCAGTAATCGCCCGTGACATATTGATCCCAGAGCAGGCGATCTCGTGAATGGGTAGGAATCATTGGCGATGGGGCAGCCTCCAGCTCCGTCGCGACGCCAAAAATTAAAACTCGGTGCCTGATCTGGGGGGCGCCATAGTCGGCCGCGTTCACGACTTGCCACACGACCTGGTAATCGCCCGGCTTGCTGGAGTTCCTCAGCCGCTCACGATGTTCATTGAACCCCTCGCCGGGGCGAGGCGTGTCGTTTGGGAAACGCAGGTGAAGAATGATCCATTCCAGATAGGACTGGAAACGCGGCCCCGCGAGATTGCGCACATTCTCGAACAGAAACGCCTTGGGAGCGGCTTCACGGATAGCACGGACGGCTTCGGGCCACATGTCCCGAGTATCCTCATGTCCGCGCTTCTTCCCGCCAATTCCGAACGGCTGGCAGGGGGGTCCGCCCGAAATGATGTCGAGATCGCCTATATGATCCGTCCAATCGATCGCGCGAACGTCGGTCAGTTCCATCGGCCATTGGGCGACATGTTTTATCCGGCGCCTGCGATTGTGCAGCACCGTCTCGACCGCGTCATGGTCAAACTCAGCCATCAGGGCATGCGAGAAGCCAGCGCGGGACATGCCAAGGGCAAGGCCACCGCATCCGGCGAACAATTCAGCTCCCCGCATGAACGGCCTCCTGCTCCGAGCCAACGACCGAACCGTTGCCGATCTCGTCGAGATACCGTTCGACCGCGCGTCGGACGATCCAGGCTTCCTTGACGCCCTCGCGTTTCGCTAGGCGCTCAAGCTGCGATTTTCGCGAAATGGTGAGGGTGGTTGTCACCCTCTTTGCGTTTGCGCCGTCGCGTCCCATGGAGCATCCCCGATTTCCGCGGCGAAATGCCGCAGATTGAATCGAATTAGCCTATAGTCCCGATCGAATCAACAAAAAGAACATATAAAGAACGAATGGGATTGGCTAGCTGGTTTCTGCCGGCGTTTCGTCGATGTTGAGGCTCTCGCGAGGCACAGAAACATCCTCGCCGATTTCCTGCCGGACTCTCGGCCCATTGGCGAGTCTTCGGCCGAGCGCCTCGATGAAGGCATCATAGCGGTCGCCGCCCAGGCGGCGTAGCGCGGCGCGTTCCGTCTCGGGCGGCGGTGGGGTCGAGGTCAGCCAGAAGCGCACGAACTGCGCGATCATTTCGACGCCAATGCCGAGATCGCGTTCGAGCCGCGCAATCTTACGATCGAGCCGGTCGATGCGCTTCGCCATCGCCGCCTCGCGCCGCTCGTCGCCATCGGGCGAGAGGAAGGAGGCAATGGCAGCCTCCGCCACCAGCGAGCGGGATTGTCCGCGCCGGTCGGCATAAGCGGCCAGCGCCTGCATGATGTCACGGTCGAGATAGACCGAAAGCCGATCCTTGCTCATAGTTCGATCCCGTCATCACGGTCCATCGAGGCCCGGCGCGCATTCATCGCCTGCTCGCGCTGGATTTCGCGGTTGCGGATCACGTCCGCATCGGGTTCCGGTTCATCAGGGTCGAACTCGTTGGCTGGTGCGGGTCGGGGCTTCGGCGCAATATCGAGATGCCGCTCCTGATCGGGTTCCTGGCGGATATCGGCCGCCGCCTCGCTCTCTCCTGTGGCATCCGGCTTCTTTCCCTCCGCCTTGTCGGCCTTTGCATCCTGATCCTTGGATTGCCCGTTTCCTTTCACATCCTCGCGTCGCTTCGCGAACGTCCGCATCATCGCGTCGTCAGGCGCGATCGGCGGCAAGTCGCGCCAGTCGTCTGGCCGGATTTCCCGGTCGGTCCATGCGGCCGGATCGGGCGGCGCCATGATCCGTGCGGCAAGGCGGCGGTCGGCATAATAAGCCGCCTTCCTCGCGCGGATCGGATTGACGCCCGACACCATCACGATTTCCTCGTCGGGCGGAAGCTGCATGACCTCGCCCTGCGTCATGAGTTGGCGGGCTGTCTCGGAGCGCGAGACCATCAGATGTCCGAGCCAGGGACTGAGCCTGTGTCCGGCGTAATTCTTCATCGCCCGCATCTCGGTCTTGGTGCCGAGCGCCTTCGACACGCGCTCTCCCGTCTGCTCGTTGTTGGTGGCGAAGCTTACCCGGACATGGCAGTTGTCGAGAATGGCATTGTCCCGCCCATAGGCTTTCTCGATCTGGTTGAGGCTCTGGGCGATCAGGAAACCCTTGATGCCGTAGCCCGCCATGAACGCCAGCGCGGACTCGAAAAAATCCAATCGGCCCAGCGCCGGAAACTCGTCGAGCATCAACAGCATGCGGTGCCTCTGGCCAGCCGGGTTCAGTTCCTCGGTCAGCCGCCGTCCGATCTGGTTGAGCATCAGGCGAATGAGCGGCCGGGTGCGCGAGATGTCGGAGGGCGGGATCACCAGATAGAGCGTGACTGGATCGCGGCCTTCGACAAGGTCGGCGATGCGCCACTGGCAGCAGCGCGTCACCTCGGCGACCACCGGATCGCGGTAAAGCCCCAGGAACGACATCGCCGTGGACAGCACGCCCGACCGCTCGTTGTCGCTCTTGTTGAGCAGCTCGCGCGCGGCCGAGGCGATCACGGGATGCACGCCCGCCTCGCCCAGGTGCGGCGTCGCCATCATCCGGTCGAGCGTCGTCTCGATCGGCCGCGCGGGGTCCGACAGGAACGCGGCGACCCCGGCCAGCGTCTTGTCGGGTTCGGCATAGAGCACATGCAGAATCGCGCCGACCAGCAGCGAGTGCGAGGTCTTTTCCCAATGATTGCGCCGTTCGAGCGAGCCTTCGGGATCGACCAGAACATCGGCCACATTCTGGACGTCGCGCACTTCCCATTGGCCGCGACGAACCTCCAGCAGCGGATTATAGGCGGCGGACGCCGCGTTGGTCGGATCGAACAGCAGGACGCGACCATGCTGCGCGCGGAAACTCGCCGTGAGTTGCCAATTCTCCCCTTTTATGTCGTGAACTATGCAGCTTTCCGGCCAGGTTAAAAGCGACGGCACCACCAGGCCGACGCCCTTGCCGCTACGGGTCGGCGCGTAGCAGAGCACATGCTCCGGGCCATCATGGCGCAGATAGGTGCGACCGAGCTTGCCGAGCACCACGCCATCCTCGCCCAGGAGCCCGGCCTTGCGGATTTCCTCCTCGCTGGCCCAGCGCGCCGAGCCGAAGGTTTCGGCGTTCTTCAATTCCCGCGCGCGCCAGACCGACATTCCGATGGCGACGGCGATCGACACGAATCCCCCGGAGACGGCGATATAGGCGCCGGTCTGGAAAATGTCGGGCGCATAGGCGTCGAACGAGAACCACCACCAGAAGAAGGCTGGCGGTGGATAGATCGGCCAGTCGCCGACCATGAACCAGGGCGGGCCAAGCTCGGGCTGATGCGCCAGCGCCGATGCCGTCCATTGCGTCGCGCTCCAGATAGCGATCAGCACGATCAGGAAGACGGCAATGATCTGGCCCCACAGAATTTTGGTCGCGGACATATGACCCTCCTCCGGGCTAGGAGGAGGTTAGGAATTCGCAGATTCAAGCACTATTCGTGCGGATCGTAGTGTCGCGCAGAAAGACAGGGAATGGCGTAACTCATGTGCTCCTTCTCGGGTTGCGCGCGAACACCGAAGTGGAGTGGCACGTCCCAGCGGGGTCTAGCTAAGCGGTTAAATCCTTACCCTTCGTCGTTTGAAAGCACCCGTTCTTCCGAGAAACCAAGCGCGCCCTGAAAGAGTTCCTGATCGAGAACCGCTAGCCGGAACCTCATGGCAATCCCGTCATTCGGTGATTGGGCAAACCGATCGAACTCGAGAAGATTGTAGTTGGCTTGGGCGATATCGTCCTCCGCTGTGTGGCGATTACGCTGGCGTAGATCCTCGAACTCAAGCAGCCGCGCTCGGGCAATAAGGTTCGCGAACTCTTTCGCCACGACAGCCTCGAACATGAGAAAATACAGGCTGACCATGCCGACTGATCTTAGCAATGGGTCATCATCGACGAAAATGCCAGCCATCGCATCCAGTACGGTTACGACGTCAGTCTTGAGATACTCGACGTCCACGCGGGCGGAAGCGGCATGGCGCTCAAAAAAGTTGTCGAGATAAGCCTTCTTTGTGTCCGCAACATTTTCACGGCTCGCCATAAGCAGCATCTTCGCGATGATGTCGAAATGGCGATATCTCCTATTCGTGAACGGCATCTTCTCTGTGAAGAAGCGATGTTGCGCGAGTTCTCGCACCAACTGCGGCAGTGGGCCGGGCCGGGCATTCCGCTTCTCGGCTGCATTGAGCGGCATCGCTTCGTTGAGCCTTGAGAATAAGTCCTCAATCAGCTCAATGTCGTCGGTGTCGATGGTGATTACATCGAGATTGAAGGAGTCGAAATCCTGCTTGATGTCCGGATAACGACTCGCCAACTCCTGATAGGTTAACCGGCGTAGATCGACATCCTCATCGTGTAGATAGGCGAAATCGGAATCGAGCGCGAAGCGGTTCTCGATAAAGTCAAATATCGCCTCGGTCCGCTGCTTCCCATCGATCATGGCATATTCGAAGGAACTATCTCCCTCAATCAACGGCGTAGAGAATTTGTGCAGGTAAAGCTTCGGAACGTCGAATCCGTTGATCATCGTGTCGATTAGCAGCCGTCGCTTGTCGAGGGTCCAGACGTCACCTTGGCGTTGATAGACTGGGTCCATTTTTATGCTGTCTCGCATGCGGAAAAGCGACCAAGCGGAAGATCTCTGCAGCTTGTTGATTTGGAAGCGGGTCATCGAAACATCTCCCGGGTATGCATCGCTAAGGTCTCAAGCTCTGGAAAAAGCAGAAACTCGTTGAATCCGAGAAGACGTAGCTCAGCGCGAAGGTTGGTCTTTTGAGCGGCTGGGATCACTAGCCGCCACACATGGTTCTGCTCCGGCACATCCTCCACCGCCATGCGCTGGCTGTGCATGATGGTGAAGGTGCCTGATTGGGCGATCATGCGAGTCGAGTTCCGCGGGCCAATTGCTGCGACTGGCAAAAGCTCCGCTCCGCGGCTGTCCCCCACCTTTTCGGGAAGGTAATCGTTGAGAACATTGTCGATTCCAAAGGCCAGAATGTCACGATCAAACCGGCGCCGATGTCCTGACTTAGTGTTCAGTGCCATGGGGTCGAGGCACCAGACGACGGCGTCGGTCCCAACGTCAGCCCCCTCAAGCGCGAAGTACAATGCGACCAACGGACTCTCGGTCCAATCAAGGAGCCTTGTCAGTCCACGATGGTGCTGCATCAGGAAGATCCATTCCCAGTCGTCTCGTGGAACGCGCGCCAAGAATGCGTCGGCGTTTTGCTTGAAGCGCTTGATTGCCGGAAGTTCCTGATTCATCGCCCCATCGGGATAGCCTTCAATTGCTCTCGCGATGTTAGGAAGAAGCGGCCATTCTATGTTCATCTGGCCACGAAACCAAACTAAACCGTCTAGCGCAGTATTCCGAAGTTCGGTGATAAAATCGCCAACGGAATGGATGTTGCGATCGTTGTGCCTCATCGAAACTGCACCCCTAAAAGCTAGTCTTTTTTAATTTCTAGTATGCTGAACTGGATCACCATCCCAGCTTAGCGATAGCGGAACTCCATCGATTCCACCACCCGCCGTGGAGGGGTCCGAGTAGAGGCGATACCCAACCCATAGTACAGACCCGATACCGGACTAACAGCATTCGGACCAATTCGCGACATCACATCCCCAGCTCCCGGCCACGGCCGAACGACCAATCCACGCCGCCATCGCCGCGCATGACGCCAGAGATATGCTTGCCCATCTGCCGGTCGAGCGAGGGCGACCAGGGCACAAGCTGGAAGCCGAGCGCATTGTCGATCATCGCAAAGCGGCCCGATGCCAGCGTCACGCGCTGGCGCACGGTGCCCATGACATAGTCGCCGGTTTGCGACGGCGTATGCGGCAACCCGATCTTGGCGGATAGCTTCGCCGCAGCGGCATCCAGTTCGCGCCGCCTGAGGGTGTCGAGCATGTTGCGGGCGAAGATGATCCGCTGGCCCCGCCGACGGGCCAGTCCCTCGTCGGCCAGATGCTCCGCGCGCGCCTCCATCGCATCGCGAACCTCGGCGCCGAAACCGCCGCCGAGATCGCGCCCGTCGCCCGAGAGGTTGCGGCGATCCAGCCATGTCGCTCCCGGCGCGGTGATCTGGCCGGCAAGGTCCATGTCCGAACGCACCGCGAGCGCCACGCGCTGCCGGCCTTTGCGATCCTCGAAATGGCGCAGTTCGACAATCGCGCCGGGCTTGCAGTCGCCGGTCGCCTCGATGTCGGGGAAGCGGATATGATGCGTGCGTCCGTCGATCCCGTCGACGATCGCGTAGGCGCTGCCGGTCAGTTCGTCATGGAGGCCACGATCGACCAGCCTGCCGATGACGGGCTGGCCGGGATCGGGTTCGAGCACATAGCTGGCCGCGCCCCGGTCGATGCCGCGTTCCGCCATGGCCTGGTGCATGCGCTTGATGATGTCGCCGCGGGTCTGCAACGCGCGCAATGTGGTTTCCGCATCGCCGCGCATCGTCCATTGGCCCGGCGCGATCTCGCTGGCGAGACCCAGCCCTTCGAGCTTACGCAGACGGCCGATGCGTAGCGCATGGTCCGGGCCGGGAGGAGTGCCCCGTTCAGGCGCGGTGTCGATGATGCCGTTGCGGTCGCGCTCCCGCGCGAGGGCGCGGTCGATCTCGGTCCAGCGTTCAGCGCCGACTTGCCGCTCCAGCGACTGGCGTATTTCGAGGTCGGTGCGTAGGCCGAGTTCCTGCGTAACGATCTCGCGCGCAGCGGCCCGCATCCCCTCGCGGATATAGTCGCGGGCGATAACGAGATCGCGGCCGTCGTCGGTGACCCCGCGCACGATGATATGGACATGCGGATTATCGGTGTTCCAGTGCTCGACGGCCCGCCAGTCGAGGCGGGTGCCGAGATCGCGTTCCATTCGTGCCATCAACTCGCGGGTGAAGCCCTTGAGGTCGCGCATCTGGGCCGCGTCCTCGGGGGAGACGATGAAACGAAAATGATGCCGGTCGTCCTCGCAGCGCGCCGCGAACTCGTTGCGGTCGAGGCCCTCTGCATCGGCGCCGAACAGCACGCCCCGCTCGCCGTCGCGGGTGACGCCATCGCGCTGCAAATAATTGAGATGCGCGGCGAGCGAGGCGCGGCCGCCATGCCGAACGACACGCGCCTTTATGACGACATTGCGTGTCCGGCTGCCCAGACGATGGGTGGCGCGGATGCTTGCCGTCCGGCCCCGCCCGAAGGTCGAGAAGCCCCCGCCCGCCGATCGCGCGCGTCCTGTGCCAAGCCCACCGGCGCGCTGCGCGGCGGCGAGCGCCTGGGCGATGACGGGCCGTGTGCGCTGGGCGCCTCGCGAGCGGATGCGACCTGGACGGAGACGGAAATCGTCGTCGCGGATCATGGCCGAAAGCCCTGCGATGTGCGGGCAGGCCGCAAAGATGCTGGCAAACGCCGGACGGCGCACATCGCGGGGCTTGCTCCGCACATCGCGGCGGAACGCCGCAAAGCCTTGTGAAACAAGGCTACGACCGTGGCGAAATGGCTCCGCACATCGCCTGTTTTATCTTGCCCTCGCCTTTTTCTTTCGATTCCAGTGACTCGAAATCTTCTCCGTGTCCCGCCAGCGCGGCCCGATACACGCCAGCGGACGCTGCGGGCGCTCATGGCTGCCTCCGCCCCGACAGCGCGACGAACAGGCCGTGCGCGGGTCGTTCGGTCGCCGCGCGCATATCGGCCGGGCGTTCATCGGGTGACGCTGCCGGTGCGGCCGGTTCGTCGTTCGGTCGCACCGCGAACAATGCGGCCCGGCGCCAGGCGAAGGGATCGGGCGGCGTCGCGGCGGCAAGCTGGCTGTCGCCCGCGCTGTCGATCATCGGCGCCAGCTTCACAAGATAGGCGCGCGTTTCGGCAGGCAGTGGACGGCCGCGCGACAGATATTCGTCGGCGCGGCCCGGTCCCGCATTATAGGCGGCCAGCATCGCCGCCGTGTTGCCATAGCGGTCGTGCATCGCGCGCAGATAGGCCGCGCCCGCCATGATATTGTCGCGCACGTCATAGGGATCGCTTCCCAGCCTATGGCGCGCGCGCAGGCTCGCCCAGGTCGCGGGCATGATCTGCATCAGGCCCATCGCCCCGGCGGGCGACACGGCGCGCGACTTGCCCCGGCTCTCGACGTGCATGACAGCCCATATCCAGCGTTCGGGGATGCCGAAGCGCCGGGCCGCGTCGGCGACATGACCGGCATAGGGATGGACCGTTGCCGTGCGGTCGGGCGATGCGTCCTGCGCCTGCGCGGCGACGGGCATGACGCCCGGCGCGAGCAGCAGCAGGACCGCGAGCAGCGCGGCCGAACCGCCCCCGCTCCGACGCCAGCCTGCCGACGTGCTCGCTCCGGTAAAGGGTGCGCGCGGTGCGCCGGCCGGGGGCCGCCCTTGACCTTCGCTGCGCGCGCCGGCCGGCCTGCGACCGAGCGGGACGGTGGGATGCGGCTTTTCCGCGAACAAAGGGATGATGATCGGGAAAGGCACCGATCAGTTCCGATCGTCGCGGGGTTTGGGGCGCTTCCAGGTCAGGCGGAACGTCCGCCCGTCGTCGTCGGCGCGGAACAGCACCGGGCGGAACGGCGCCCCGAACAGCGGGCTGTCGATCTCCAATGCGATGTAATTGCCCGCGCGTTCGCCGACCCGTTTCCACGCGCCGCCGACTTCGGGGCCGTCCTCGTCGTCGAGATGGACGCGGTAATCGGGCGCGTTCTCGGCGTCGCCCGGATCGATCGCGACCAGCACGATCTGCTCGTCGATACCGAAATAGCGCGCGCGGCCCGCATAGCCGTTCGCGGTGGGTTCAAAGATATTCGTCGGCATGGCCGATCTCCTTGGCTTCGGGGGTTGAAGGGGGTGAGGACGGCGCGCGCAGATGCAGCGGCATTGCACGGCCGATAACGGCGGACGCCGGCAGCGGGCCGAAATAGCGCCCGTCCAGACTGTCGGAGACGGACGGGTTGAGCAGGAATATCTCGCCGGGTTCGAGCGTGCGGCACCCCTGCCAGACCGGCAGCGGGCGGCCACGGCCGTCACGCGCGCGGGCGCTGGCGACGGGATGGCCATCGACGCTCACCACGGCGCCCCTGCGGCAAATCCGCTGCCCGGCTTTTGCGGTGACGTGCTTCAGGAGCGGCACGCCCTCTGGCAGATAGCCGCGCGCCGAAAGCCAGCGGGAAAGCCGCTCTGGCGGCGTGATTGCGACCAGCGCACCGATAGCGGGATCGCTATCGGGATGGATGCGATAGAGTCCGATCGGCGCGCTGGCGCTGGCGTTCCAGATGATGCGCGGGAACGGATCGGCGACGGCGATAGCGACGAACGAGGTCGCGAAGGCGGACGCGGCAATCGCCGTTGCGATGGCATAACGGCGGCGCGTCATCCCTCGATCTCCCGGCGCTTGAGCCAGGCGAGATGCCGCTCCATCGTGTAGGGGCGCGGCGAGTGTCCCGCGGCGATGCGGTTGTGAACGTGGCGCCAGTGATCGGCCGCCGCGTCGCTGGGATCGACGCCCGCCGCCTCCACCGCGTCGATCGCGGCGAGCACTTGCTGGACTTTGGGCCAACTCTCGACGTGCAGGAGGATGTCGCCGCCCGGCCGCACGAACGGCAGCGTCGTATAGGGTTCGCCCGGCGCGACCGCGCGCACGATGTCGATGCGCGATGTGATCGTGCCATAGTCGTTGGCCGCCCATCGGACGAAGGCGAAGATCGCGGCGGGCCGAAAGCCGACCACGCGCGTCTTGCGGGTGAGGATGCGATCCTGTGCGATCCGGCCGAAGCGTATCCAGTGCTCCAGCCGCTGCTCGATCCAGGTCAGTTCCACCTCGGTCAGCCGGGATCGGGAGGCGATGGCGGTTGGAACAGTCGGCGTGCGGGCGGCCTGTGCCTGCTCCGCCCCACGGCGGCGCAGCGCGGCCTCAAACCCGCTGAAGTCGATATGTTCCGGGCGCGCGGGATCGTTCATCGTTCGTCTCCTGAGATGTCGATGGGGGTCCGCCCGAGCGCGAGGTCGAGCGCGGCTTCGACGCGCAGGATCGCGCGGCCGATGGCTTCGGGGATTTGCGGGAGAACGGCGTCGCCGAACGCCTCGACGATCAGGCTGGCAGCAGAAGTCCCTTTGCGAGTGCCGAGCGCAATGCGCGTGCCAGCCACCCAGGCGGATAGCCCATCATCCAGCCATAGGTGATGGGCAAGGCCGCCGTTCCAGTCAGCCCATGGCTCCGCAACATCCCCGCCAGCGCCCGCGCTCCCGCCCATTTGTCCGGCGCCCGATCCGTCATCGCCCCATCCAGAACCGCGTCCATCGTCGGCGATTTCCGGCGATCGTAGGCCGGACTCCAGCCGTCCATCCGGCTGTCCCGCTTCGTCGGGGTGGGGAGGATTTCCGTCGTGGTCACGCGAATCATGTGCCGCGTCGAATGCGTCCGCAGCCCCGATCCGCTCTTGTTGCTGCCGTAGTCGCACGCCACCGGGGTCGGCAGCATCGTCTCCGCGTGACGGAGCAGGTTCGGCGTGTCGATCTGCGCTTTCGCGCCGTTCGCCCGGCGCCCCGTCTCGATCTCCTGTGCGCTCAGCCTTCGCCCGCCATTCGGTTTGACCGGCGTCGGCATCATCCCGGCGTGACGGCTGGCATGGCCCTGCAACTGGCTGAGCACATCGCCCCGGCCGCCGCGATCCGCGTCCGACCTGCGCGGCGTCGCCAGGATCATCCGTAGCGGATATGTCGATCCCGCTCCGCCGCCCGCGCCGTCCGTCATCCCGTCCGATGCCATCGGGGTCGGCAGCGTGTTCAAGGCCGCGGGGTGCAGCATCGTCGGCAGGTTCATGCCCGTCCGCTTCTCGCCGCGGACCTTGCACATCTCCGGGCCATGCGCCGCGTCGCTGGTGCGCGGCGTCGGCAAGCTGCTGGGGATCGTAGCCGATAAGCCAGGACCGCTTGCGGACATGGTTGGCGCCGACATTGTCAGCACCCACCACGCACGGTTCGCAGGCGTAGCCGATCGCTTCCAGTTCGCCGAGCAACCGGTCAGCGCCGCGAGTTCGGAGATTAGCGCTGTTCTCAAAAGCACACCAGCGAGGGCGGCACTCTCCGACCAGGCGGACGGCGTCGAGGTAGAGGCCCGACCGTTCGCCGTCGATGCCTCGCCCTTTCGTGTTGGCGCTGGAGATGTCCTGACACGGCGGCGATCCGACGATGATGTCGGGGAGCATCCCAAGGTCTGAAAGAAGTCGAGCTGCCGTGAGGTCGCGCACGTCGGCGTAGAGGCGGACATGGGGATTGTTCTCCGTATAGAGGATGCGCCGCCATTCGATGATCTCGCAGGCCGCGATGGTGACGAAGCCCGCGCGATGCAGGCCGAGCGACCAGCCGCCCGCCGCCGCGCTGAACAGATCGAGCGCGCGCATCATTCGCACAGCCCATATTCGCTGTCGCAGCGCAGACCATGCTCGTCGGCTTCGCGCTGCTCCAGATCGAGGAACAGGTCGTAATTGCGACCGCCCCGGCCGGTGCGCGACCATGCGATCGCCCGGTCGATGGTCGCCCGGCCGTGGTCGGCGGGATCGCCGGGGACGGTCGGCGCGGGCAACAGCGATGCCGGTGTGCCGATGACTGCGGTGCGCCGCGAGACCAGGCCGACCAGCCGCTCCCATTCGCGCACGCGATCGACTTCGGCGGGGAAGCGCATGGCCCAGGCGCGCAGTTCGCGCTTCCTGACCATGATGCAGGTCGAACAGCCGACCCGGCTCATCCCCATCGTGTAGAGCGGGTTATGCTTGAGGCCGTGGCGCTCGGCGATCGCGAAGGCATCGACCGCCGACCAGCGGAAGATGGGGCGATAGAGCACCTGCCGCGCGCCGGTCGGATGCCGCTTCGACTGGATCGGCGGCTTCTTCGCGCGCGCCGGGCTTTCGTCGGCGCGCTCGCCGATCCAGTCGATGATCGACAGCCCCGCTTCGAGCAGCGGGCGCTTGCGGTGCATCATCGGGATCAGCTTCGTCTCATCGGTGCAGAAGCGCGTTTTGGTCCCCGGAAACCGGCCGTGGAGCATGACCATGTCGAGGAACGGGATGCCGGTGGGATGCAGCAGCCCCAGCGCCTGCTCGATCAGAGGATCGGGGACCGGCGGCGAGACCAGCACCGGGCAATCGCAGCGGGCGATCCACTCGGCTCTGGTGATCGTGCCTGCCTGCCACGCGGCCCGGCGCTGGTTGCAGGCGCCCCTGTGGCGGGTCCGGCGCTTTTCCTTCGACCATTCCTCCCGCAGCATCGCGCGCTTGCGGGCGAAGGCTGCCGCATCGGTGAGGCCAGGCACATCGTTTGCGGAGACCGTTTCGATACGGAGGCCGATGCGGCGGCGGAGCCAGTCGTCGAGATAGGCGATATGGTCGAGCGTGATCGGATTCTCATGCCCGTTGTCGGCCGAGAGGAAGCGCGGCGCGTGGTTGCCGAACGCCGCCAGCCCCTTGCGCTCGATCCGCTCGACCATCTTGCAGAGCACGGCCTGGCTGTCCTTGCCGCCCGAGATGCTGCCGAAATGCTGGACGGCGATCATGGCCGACCGTCCACAACGCGAATCCGCGTTAGCAATAATCCGAAGGATTCTTTTCTATTAGCATAGTTAGAGGGGAGCCGATTTCGCGCGGATTTCTGCGGGCTTGCGAGGATTCCGCGTTCCCGATAGTCCGAATCTCGCGTTCCTGATCGTCCGAATCCGGCCGTTCCCGATAGTCCGAGTCTCATAGCCAGTTCTCCACAGGCTTGAGACCGACGCGGCGCATGGCGGCGTCGAGCGGATCGACGGGAACAGGCACGAAGTTCAGCCGCTCGCGACCCAGCGCATGTTCGAGCGTGAGGACGTAACCGGGAAGCGGCTGGCGGGCGACGATGGCGCGCAACTCGAACGCGAAGCGGCGGAGCGGCGAGAGCACGCCGGATTTCATGTAGAGGTGCGGAACGTCGAAGCTCCAGCCGCCTTGCTGCCGCCCGCCGTGCTTACGCACGATGCGGTAGAGCCAGCGTTCAAGGCCGCCTGTGAGGTCGAAATAGGTTCGGTCGATCGTCAGGACGAGCGCACGGTCGAGCACACCGGCATAGAACCAGTCGGGCAGGATCAACTCGATGCCGAGCGCTCGGCCATTGCCATCGGCCAACTCGCGCCATTCGTTAATCCAGGAGAAGCGATGGCGCCGCCGCTGATGCTGCTGGCGGATTGAGGTCGCGACGGTCGTGGATTGCAGGCGGTCGAGTGCGGCCTTCAGCCGCTCGTAACTCGCCTTGCCCGTCCCGCGCCCGGTGAACGCCAGTATCTCATGCGGCGTCGTCACCATCAGGCGCGAGGTGGGCCGTCCGGCGTCGCGCGCCTCGATGAGCTGGCTTGCTGCCCATATCAGCACGTCGGCGTCCCAAATAGTCGCCATGCCATGATCGGGAACGGCCTCGACCGAGATCCATGTCGCACCCATATGGAAGTCGATGGGCGCGGTGCGACGGGTCTTGGCGAGGCTGAAGAAAGGCCAAGCCATCAAATCCTGTGCGTCACGGGCCGCGAGGTCACCGGGAACCGAGCGGAACAGTTCAAGCTGCGTCCTTTCGGTGCTGGACCGGCCGGAAAGAGAGCGGGTGGCGGGCATCGGGATCAGCGGCGCACGCAATCGGTGGGCAGACGCTTGGCGGGGTGAACGACGCCATTACCGGGATCGGAGGTAGAGCGACGGGTGCCGAGCGCCGCCCAGGCATCGAGATCGTCGATCGCATAGACGATCCGGCCGCCGAGCCTGCGGAACACCGGCCCCGTTCCGAAGCAACGGTGCTTCTCCAGCGTCCGGGCCGAGAGACCGAGATGGATCGCCGCGTCGGGCGTCTTGAGATAGCGTGGCGTTGCGGCGGCGACAGGCTCGGTCATGATGATCCTCCTGGGGATGGCCGACCCCTGAAAAGGGGGACGGCGGACAGGAGGTAATCGTGGCGAATTGACCCCGGCGCGGAGAAGGGACAGCGCCGGGGGCGGCGGGGATGTCCCCCGTCAGCCCCCGCGCAGCAGGCGCAGATAGCCGCCGTCGCGCAGTTCGACGGCTTCGGCCAGCCATCGCCGGATACGCTTGCGCTCGGCGCTTTCGACCCATTCGGCGGTGTTGTAGCGGCTGACCCTGCGGTGGATCAGCGATGCAGCCAGCTCACGCTGCGTGGCGCCCGCGCGATGGCCGTCGAGCACTTGCAGCAGCGAGAGGAGATGTTCGCGCCGGAAGGGCGGTGGGCGAAGCGCAGGCGGGCCAGCCGCCATGCCGCTGAGACGGCGGCATAGGCGCGCGGCGGACGCGAGACGCGCGAGGGAATTCGGTTCGATCGGCAACATCAGGGCCATCGGGCCGCGGCACGAACCGCACACGCATACATGCTCGTCGCCATCGGGGTCGGCCAGGATGAGATGCAGATAGCCATCCATCCTGATCCGTGCGCGAACGTCACCCAGCGATTCCATGTCGAGGGGGACGGCACCGATACCGACGAGTGCGGGCGCAAGGATAATGCTGGCAGGCGACAGGTCCGGGCGCGCTACCGCCAACTTGGGGTCGAAGGCCAAACCGGGCGCGGTGTGGTAGCTGATGCCCCAGCGCCGAACGAGGCTGGCGGTCGCATCGTCGGCGGAGATCGTGCCGCGTTTCACGCGGCCGAGCGCGCGGCGATAGTCGGAGCGATAGCGAGCGTTGCGGCGCAAATAGCCCATAGCGATGTCGGTATATTGCAGTGCGCTATCCCCGGCTTCGTCCGGGGGTGCGCGCCAGTCCTTCTCAGGTGGCATTGCGACCCTCCCAGGCATGGCTCTCTGTGGAGCGCGAAGGGAGATGTTCTCACCCCGCCGATCACGGAGAAGCCCTGCCGGAAGGCCAGCTTCATAGGGGATTCAAGCCAGCGATTTGGAAGGATTTTCAGGCTTCCGGGCGTGGTTCGCTAACTATGATGAAGGGAGATAATGGCGATAACCGATCTCGGTCATCCACCGCGCGCGGGCAAGATGCGAGTCATAGACCAGGCGCGCGCGTTCGCACTCGGCGACCGGATCAATCCCGAAGATGATACGAACGACCTCGTGCCAATCGGCATTTTCCGCTTCTGCATCGAGTAGCCGCCAATAGGTGCGATGATGGCGTTCGTCATACTCGGTGACATGCGGCGTGTCGGGGGCCTGATCGTTGAATTTGGTATCTGCCATCGCCTCGCTCCGGCCTTGGCTATGTTCTACCCTGCGCGCGTCGGCACACCCTATACACCATAATGGACCGACGTAATCGCACCATCTTTGCTATGGCAGGATGACCGAACGGGGATAGCGGGAAAGAGCCGTAGCGTCCGCTAGGCGCGCGATTTCAGCGGCGAGCCACGCACAAGCATCACGCCTTCGCCCCGCTCCGAATCGAAAAAGACGATCCCGGCCGCTTCCAGCGCTTTCACTACTTGATGACGGGTATCCTCACGCACCGGCAGATCATTAGCGGATTCGAGACGTTTGAGCGCGGTCAACGCAACAAGGGCCTCGTCGGCAAGCGTCTCCTGGGTCCAATTGAGAAGCGCGCGAGCGGCCCGCACTTGGCGGGAAGTGATCATGCGCGATCACGTTCACGAGCCAGCAACTATGCGCCATGAAAACGACTATTATAGTCGTCTTGGTATAGTCCTGATTGTGAGCGCGAGCCGGGCTTTGCCCGGCGAACGCTATTCTACGGCCGCGCGGACCTGTGGGGCGCGCGGCCGCCGCGGGCCATGCAGGCCGTCGCGCGGGCGTTAACGGGCATCGGTAAGCCCGGCCGCCCTCACGAGCCGGGCTTTGCTTCATTCAAGCCAGAATTGCGTAGGATTGATTGCGTAAAGACGCCTGCTATCGTCGCCCGGACGAATCCAGTATTCGTAAGTCGTCCATCCCGGCTCGATCCCATGTTGCCGCGCCCCTTCGGTCGTCTCGCCGATATATCTGGTGCGATAGTAGGTCACCCCTGCCGGTGTCGTGATGGTCTTGGGCATACGCTCGGGGCGGAAGGTTCTGATAATATCCGTCATGATTTTGCCTCCTGCTTGCAGGGGAAAGGGGCGGCCAATGCGGCCGCCCGGTGATGCTGCTATGCGGCAAGCCGCTTGCTGGCGGTGTGGTAGTGGCCGTTATCCAGTTCAATGCCGGTCCAGTCGCGGCCGAGTTGCTGGGCTGCCGCAAGGGTCGAACCGCTGCCACTGAACGGGTCCAGCACAAGGTCGCCGGGCTGCGTGAAAGCCTCGATCAACGGAGTCAGGGCCTCAACCGGCTTTTGCGTGGGGTGCAAACGGTTGCCCGAATAAGGGAAGTCCAGCACATCGGGGATAGGCCGCGCGGGACGGGCCGGATTGCCCTTTGCGAGCAAATAAGCCTGTTCGTGCTGATAGCGAAGGAAACGGGCCGACGACGCATAACGCTTGCGGAAAACGAGATGGCCGACGACGCGGAAGCCCGCCGCTTTCCATGCGTCCATGAAAAGGTCGATCTTGTTCCAACCATAGAAGGAAACGGCAAAGCCATCATCCTTCAAGACGCGGTGCATCTCGCGGAACGCCGGACGCAGCCACCGGGCATTATCGTCGTTCGCTACCTTGCGCCCCTGGCGGTCCCGGTAGCGGGTCACATAGGGCGGGTCTGTCAGGATGAAATCCACCGTGCCGCTATCGAAAGCCCGCATCACGTCGATGCAATCCCCGTTGAAGATCACATTGCGGGGAGCCTGTGCCTTGCTGGTCATGTCTCAAATCCTTTGGGTCTGAAGTTCAGCGAAGCGGAACGCCGCGCCTGAACTTCTGCCCGTCGGCGAGACCAGGGTAGCAACGGGGCAAGGGCGGCCGGGGTGGAGGGGGATCACCCGGCCTGCACAAGCGAAGCGCGGAAGGCTGGGGATACCGCCCCGGACGGTTCCACTTACCTTGACCGGCGCGGGGACGGAGTCCTTAGCAACGATCGCGCCGCCCTGGCGGCGCGCGAAAAAGCGGCCCGCATGGCGGTCCATCTGCGGACCTTGCTCCGCTCGCGCTCCCGGCCTCGACGGGCGCGCGCTCGTCGGCGTTCGGGAAGCGGGGATTCCTGAACGCCGCGCCAGCAAAGACGGCGGCGGGAGCCGCCGGCCAGCGGCCATCCGGCGCTGGCCGTGATGGCGGGACTGGCAGACGGCGTTCACCGTCTGCCAGCCCGTCGCGGCTTTAATCGTCGTCCGGCCCCCAGGTTTCGGGATAGGCCCGCGCCTCCAGAACCGCCACCACATCCCACAAGGTCCGGCCGTGGATTTCCATGCGCTCCTGGGCGACAAGGATGCTCACCGCCGTTTCGTTTGCCAGAAGCCGCTGGATAGCGTCCTCAAAGTCGTCGCAGGGTTCCAGGTTCTCGATCGGGATCACGTCCCCGTCCTCGTCGTAACCGCCATGAATATAGAGCGGCGCGTTCTTCATGCGCTCCCCGGCTTCCTCTGCCTCGCGGATCAAGGCGAAGGCTTCGCGGCGCTCCTGCCAGTATTGGGCGCTGCCACCGTCGCCGTGCCTGATATTGTCCATGACTGCTTTCCTTTCTTCAAATCGCCAGCAGGGCGATGGCTGGGCCATCGCTCCTGCCTTCGCGTCGAGCAGCCGGGGGTGTGGGGGGCAGCAAGAATCTGCCGGAGTGGTGCGGACGGGCGCCCTGGCGCCAACCCGGTCCGGCCGATTGTTGTTGCTGGGGAGCGGGGGCGGAGCGCCCTGATTCCCACTCAAGAAAATGATCGCCGGGATACCGGCTCGGCCACCGGGCCGACACGACGGTCGATGGCGCACGCTGCTTTATGAAAGAAGAAAGCGCCCCGCCATCGCTGGCGAGACGCTCTTGCAGTCTGCCGGTTATTCCTCGATCTCGATCTCAAAGACAGTGTTCCATGGAAGGCAAATGGCTACATGCCTGTGCTTGACCGCAAGGACGATCCCGAAGCGATCGACGGCGACAAGGGTGGCCGCCTCATACATATCGTCCAGCGTTGTGACGTTGACGGTGGTAATCGCAAATTCGGCCAGCACCGTGCGGAGATATTCGAGCATCTTGTTCGTCCTTTCCTGCTTCGGGACCGCTCCATGCGGCCTCGTGGCGGTTCAGGGACCGGGAACATTCGGCGGCGCACCGCTGGCTCGGGGTTCCTGTCGCGCTCGCGCGGCGGGGTGGGCTTGCGGCCATCGGACGGCCGAAGGGCCGCTTTTTTGCTTCGCGATGCAAAGCGCGCCAGCACGGCGGAAAAAAGCGGCCCGGCGCCGTTGCGCCGACAGGTGGCCCCGGTCAGAACAGCCACGAGAGAGGCCGCGAGGGGCGGTCACGCAGGCAGGACGGGAGAGATGACGCTCCCGGCAAAGCCCGAAAAATCTGCCATCCGGTCTACAGTGCGCAAGACCACATGGAGGCTGTCCCTGGCGACGATCACGCCGTCATGGCGACGCACAGGAAGCTGCCGCATGGCGCCGGCGCGGCCCCAAGGCCGATCTCGCTTTCGATCGGTCCCGCCAGATCACGACGGCCGATACGGTTTCACCCGGCGCAGATCCTTTGTCGAAAATTGAGAGCGCCCCGCCTTACTGACGGGACGCTCTCGCGATCAGTCGACTTTCAACTCGAACTTGCCGGTTACCTTGGTCGAGACAAGCCGAAGATGAACGTCCGGCGCTAGGACCGGATTGAGATTGAATGAAGCGTAAGGCTTTCCGTCCCTGGCGGACTTGAGCCAGCCGACACCGAACTCGATGCTCTCATCGTCGGCGGCAACGATGCGATAGTCGGGCGACTTGTCGCTCGCCTTGTCGTCGACCCGGAGGATTTCCACCTTTTCGCTGGTGCCGAAAAACCGGATTTCACCGTGGAAGCCGCGATCGGTTGCCTTGAAGTTTCCGCAGATCATGTCGTTAGTCCTTTCTTGCTTCGGGACCGCGCCCATCGCGGCCTCGATGGCTGTCACCCGGACGAGGGACGACCGGCCCGCACCCGAAGGGCGGAACGAAGTGGCAGACGGCGGCGGACGGCTTTTTTGTTTCGCGATGCAAAGTCGGCTTGTCCGGCGGCGGAAAAATCCGTTCGATGCCGTTGCGGGAAGATGGGTGGACCTCGACCAGACAAGCCATTGGAGAGGCCCCGTGGGCGGCGATCCCGCGCAAGATCAGGGGTATGGTGAGATAATCGGAGGCGCTTTACGGTCACTGGTCGAAGCAATGTCAACGACGGTTCGGTATCACGAAGGAGCGTGAAAGCCGGGGCTTAACCAGCCCTTCGCCGATGCTACCGCACTGCTCCGATGAACGACTTTGGGGACTCCGGCTCGCTCATACCTTGGAATGCGTTGTAGCCCGGTTGTAGCCCAGCCCAAAAATGAAAGAAGGCCGCTTTCGCGACCTTGTATAACCCACTGATTTTCTTGAAGTTTTTGGAGCGGGCGAAGGGATTCGAACCCTCGACCCCAACCTTGGCAAGGTTGTGCTCTACCCCTGAGCTACGCCCGCTCTCTGGCGCCATATGTGCCCGCTCGGGAAGCCGAGGGGGCGGGGCAAGGTGGCGGCCTCTAGCAGCGGGTTCCGAGGGCTGCAAGGGGGAAGTTGCAGGATTCGCGATTCCGGCTCAGGGGGTTGGCCCTGAGCCCGCAAGCGCCCAAATAGGGGGCTCAACGCTTTGCTCGAACGACAAGGGATTCGCCGTGGCCACGCTTGGACTTTCCGCCGCCGACAAGGACGCCGTCGAGGCATTTCGTCGCGACATCGTCGAACCGTCGATGACGAAGCTCGTCATCCTCGATTTCTGGGCGGAATGGTGCGGGCCGTGCAAGGCGCTGGGACCGGTGCTGGACAAGGTCGCGGCCGACTATGCCGACAAGGGCGTGATGCTGGCCAAGATCGATGTCGATGCGAATCAGTTCATCGCCGCGCAGTTCCAGGTGCGGTCGATCCCGACCGTCTATGCGATGTTCCAGGGCCAGCCGATCGCCGACCTGACCAATGCGCGCACCGAGGGACAGCTCAAGGCGATGCTCGACCAGATCCTGCGCCAGATCCCGGTCGAGAGCGACGCCGCGGTGCAGGCGGCCGAGCTCGAACCGCTGCTGGCGATGGGCGAAGAGGTGCTGGCGGGCGGTGAAACCGAACGCGCGCTGTCGATCTTTGAACAGATCGCCGAAATCGCTCCCGACAGTGCACAGGCCGTTGCCGGCCGCGTCCGCGCGCTGACCGCGCTGGCCCGACTCGACGAAGCCGCCGCCGTGCTCGCCGCCCTGCCCGAGGAGGCCGCCAAGCTGCCTGAGGTCGAACGCGCCCGCGCCGCACTGAGCCTGGCACAGGAGGCCCCCGCCGCCGCGGGTGACGATGAACTCGGCGCGCTGCACGCCAAGGCCGCAAGCGGCGACATGGAGGCGCGCTACGACCTGGCCGGCGCGCTGATGGCGAGCGACCGTCAAGGCGCCGCGGATACGCTGCTCGCGATGATCGCCGAGGATAAGGAATGGAATGACGGCGCCGCCCGCGCGCGCCTGCTCAAGCTGTTCGAAGCGGTCGGGCTCGAGGATCCGTGGGTCTCGGCGCACCGCCGCAAGCTCTCCGCGATCCTGTTCGGATGACCGCATTGGCGACCGGCACGCGCCTCTCGATCTTCCCGCTCCCCGGGGCGCTGCTGTTCCCCGGCATGCATTTGCCGCTGCATATTTTCGAGCCGCGTTACCGGGCGATGGTCAATGACAGCCTCGCCCGCGACCGCCGCATCGCGATGATCCAACCCAAGGGCGGCGGGGACAAGCCGCCTTTGTTCGAGATCGGCTGTGTCGGCCGCATTGCCGATGTCGAGGCGATGGAGGATGGCCGTTACAATGTCGTGCTGGAGGGGCTCTCGCGCTTCCGCATCCTGCGCGAGCTGGAGGTGACGACGCTGTTCCGCCAGGTCGAGGCCGAGCTGATCGCCGATCCGGCGGACGAGGTGCTGTCGATGGGCGCACGCGCCGCACTCGAACTCGAATCGCGCCGCTTTGCCGAGACTCAGGGCTATGCCGTCGACTGGGAAGCGGTCGCGCGGCTCGACGACCAGAACCTCGTCAACGGCATCGCCCAGATCGCCCCCTTCGACCCCGCCGCCAAACAGGCGCTGCTGGAAGCCGACACGATTCGGGACCGCGCCGAGCTGATCATCCAGCTGATGCAGTTTTTCGGCCGGCATGAGGGCGAAGAGGGGACGTTGCAGTGACGCTGACCCGCAAGTTAAGCGCGGAGGAGTTCGACGCGCTTTTCGAACCGGGGATGGAAGATGTGACGGCAAGCGGCGATGCGTTAGTGGACATCTGGCCTTATGTGGATGCGATCCCCGCCACCGATCTGGGCGACATTGTCACCCACGATGTTCATTACGTGTTTCGGAGCAAGAGCGGCGACAAGGATCACGTTATCGTGGCAACGTGCGCTGAGAATGTTGAACTCGTCATCGTGGTTGACCGCCACCAGCGGTCAATCGTTGGCCACCATCTGCTGAACTTGGCTCAGCTCTACGGCCTGTTGAACTAAGCCATCTCCCCATGCAGCAATCGCGGCACCTTGCCCGATTCGCCGCGCGCCTCGCTCATGAACCAATTCTTCAGCGTCGGCACCTTGTCCACCGCCGATAGCCCGAATCGCCGCGCCGCATTCGCCGCCCCACCCGGAAGCCCGAACAGATGCGTCAGCGCGTCGGTGGCGATGCTGACCATCATCGTGTCGAGGCTGCGCCACCGTTCGTAGCGGGTCAGCAGCGCGGGATCGCCCACGTCGAGCCCCAGCCTTTTGCCCTCGACCAGCACCTCCACCAGCGCCGCCACATCGCGGAACCCGACATTGACCCCCTGCCCCGCAATCGGGTGGATGCCATGCGCCGCGTCGCCGACCAGCGCCAGCCGCTCCGCCGTGATCTTCGCGGCATGGTGGAAGCCGAGCGGATAGCTGAAGCGCGGCCCCAGCGGCCCGAGCTTGCCGAGGAACCCGCCCATTTTCTTGTCCGCCTCAGCGAGGAAGCCGCGTTCGGACAGCTTCATCATCCCTGCTTCTTCGCTGCGCTTCACCGACCAGACGATCGCCGAGCGATGCCCGTTTGCATCATCGCGCAACGGCAGGATCGCGAACGGCCCCTGGGGATAGAAAATCTCGAACGCGGTATTCTCGTGGCTATGCTCGTGATGCAACGAGGTCACGATCGCGGCATGGTCATAGGTCCAGCGCGCCACCCGTAACAGCGCCGCGTCGCGCGTCGGCGACGCACGCCCCTCCGCCCCGATCAGCAATTGCGCGCGCACCGTCTCCCCCGAATCGAGCGTCGCGGTCACGCCATGCGCGTCGCGTTCCACCGACAGCGCGCGCGTCTTCATCCGCACATCGGCCAGCGGTGCGCGCTGTGCCGCCGCCATCAGCGCCCGGCGCAGGTCGCGATTCTCGAACATCGTGCCGAGTGCGCCCTCCCCCTCCTGCGGGTCGAAGTCGAGCTTGCCGGGCTTCAGCCCATCCGACACGCGGATGCTCTCAATCGGGCAGCCCTTGCCGGCGAGATCGTCGGCGAGGCCGATCGCCTCGAGCATGCGCAGCGGCGCGGCGGCGATGGCGGACGCCCGTCCGTCATGGCTGGCGGCGAGGATCGCGTCCGGGTCCGCCGGGTCGATCACGATGCTGGAGATGCCATGCGCGTCGAGCGCCACGGCAAGCGCGCTCCCGACCAGTCCGCCGCCGAGGATAAGAAGGTCTGCGTTGCTCATATTGCCCTTTTCGACTTCGTCGAAACGGCACCGGCCCGCTCCCCCACCCGGCCACCCAGCGGTAGCATCATATGGGTGGCCGGGTGGGGGAGCGGGCCGGTGCCGCACTCCATAACACTGCAGTTAGGCGCTCGCTCGCCTTGACGCCAGAGTCCACAAGGGGGATGATTGGAACGATTATCGAACACGGGTGGGAATGATGGCGAGCCGGGCGCAGCCGATGCTGTGGCGTGACACGATGCGGGCAGGGGCACGACGGAGCGGGGCGCTGATCGGCGCCATCGCGCTGTTCGCGCTGACGCTCGCCGCGGTGCTCGCGATCGGCACCTATAATGGCGAGGATCCCTCGCTCAACACCGCCGCCGGTGGCCCCGCACGCAACCTGCTGGGTCAGCCGGGCGCGTGGCTTGCCGACCTGTTGCTCGCGATCGGTGGCCTGCCGATCGTGCTGCTCGCGCCCGTAGGGATCATCATCGGCCTGCGGCTGTGGCGCGGCGAGGGCGCGGGGAACTGGCGGCGCATGCTGCTGGGTGCACTCGGCGGCGTTGCCCTGATGGGCGCGGCGCTCGCCTCGATCTCCAGCAGCGCGGTGATGGAGCTGCCCGGCGGATGGGGTGGGCTGATCGGCCTCGCCCTTGTCAGCGCGGTGCGCGGGCTGCTGGGCCTGTCCGGTGACGCCACCGTCACGCTTTGGGGCGTGCGCGCAGTTGGGCTGATCCTGGGCATCGGCGGCGTGATCCTGTGGGCGCGCAGCGTGCAGTTCGATTTCCGCCAGCATATCCGCCTGCCGCGCAAGCCAGAGCGCGAGGCGGTCGGCGCGCTGCCGTTCGATACCGACATCGACGATGCCGACGACGTCTTCACCCCCGCCGCGCCGCGTCCGCGCAAAGTGGCGCTGCCCGACGAACGCCCCGGCCCGGTCATCGCCGACCGCACCCCCGCGCCACAGCCACCCAAGGCCAAGCCGGTCCAGGCGACCCTCGACTTCAAGGGCACCTACCAGCTTCCCCCGCTCAAACTGCTCAAGGAGCCGACCAAGAGCGGGACCGCCGCAATCGACAAGGCGGCGCTCGAGCGCAATGCCCGCCTGCTCGAATCGGTGCTCGACGATTTCCATGTGAAGGGCCAGATCGTCGAAGTGCGCCCCGGCCCGGTGGTGACGATGTACGAGCTGGAGCCCGCCAGCGGCATCAAGGCCAGCCGCGTCGTCCAGCTCGCCGACGATATCGCGCGCAACATGTCGGCGGTCTCCGCCCGCGTCGCGACGATCCCCGGCCGCAGCGTGATCGGCATCGAACTACCCAATGTGAAGCGCGAGACCGTGTCGCTCCACGAACTGATCGGCAGCGCGACGTTCGAGGATCTGGGCGCGCAGCTGCCGATCGTGCTGGGCAAGAATATCGCGGGCGATCCGGTCATCGCCGATCTCGCGCCGATGCCGCATCTGCTCGTCGCCGGCACCACCGGCTCGGGCAAGTCGGTCGGGCTCAACTGCATGATCCTCTCGCTGCTCTACCGGCTCACCCCCGACCAGTGCCGCATGATCATGATCGATCCCAAGATGCTGGAACTCAGCATGTACAAGGACATCCCGCATCTGCTGGCGGACGTGGTCACCGACCCGCCCAAGGCGGTGCGTGCGCTCAAATGGGCGGTTGAGCAGATGGAGGAACGCTATCGCATGATGGCGTCGGTCAATGTCCGCTCGCTCGGGTCGTTCAACGACAAGGTGCGCCAGGCGCTTGCCAAGGGGCAGAAGCTCGGCCGCAAGGTCCAGGTCGGCTACGACCCCGAAACCCGCAAGCCGCTCTATGAGGAAGAAACGCTCGACCTCAATCCGCTGCCACAGATCGTGATCATCGTCGACGAGCTTGCCGATCTGATGATGACCGCGGGCAAGGAAGTCGAATTCCTGATCCAGCGCCTCGCGCAAAAGGCGCGCGCTGCCGGCATCCACCTGATCATGGCGACTCAGCGTCCCTCGGTCGACGTCATCACCGGCGTGATCAAGGCGAACCTGCCGACGCGAATCAGCTTCCATGTGACGTCGAAGATCGATTCGCGCACCATTTTGGGTGAACAGGGCGCCGAACAGCTGCTGGGCAAGGGCGACATGCTCTACATGCCCGGCGGCAAGCAGATCGCCCGCGTCCACGGCCCGTTCGTGTCGGATGAAGAGGTGATGGCGGTCGCCGATCACTGGCGCTCGCAGGGCGCCCCCGATTACATCTCCGCCGTCACCGAAGAGCCGGAAGGCGGCGAGTTCGCCCTCGACGGCGCCCCGACCGGCGAGGATTCGCCGGAAGAACAGCTCTATCGCCGCGCGGTGCAGCTGGTCGCAGAGAGCCAGAAGGCCTCGACCTCATGGCTCCAGCGCCAGCTCCGCGTCGGCTACAACTCGGCGGCTCGCCTCGTCGAACGGATGGAAAAGGACGGCCTCGTCTCGCGTCCCGACCATGTCGGCCGGCGCGAGGTGCTGATGGATCAGGACGGGCGGCCGTTGTGATTTATACAGATGGAGATATTCTGAACACGGCGACTTGGTTGTACAATGGCAGTGTGCCCGCGGGTGTCCGCATCAGATTTCAGTCGATGCGTTACGGATCCAGTGATTGGGCGGACGATCCAGAGGTGCGGGATGACATTGAACTCCCAACGTTCGTGCTTGAGTACGAGGCATTGGGATCGATCGGCGAGCTTTGGAACGGGGGCGGTCAGTTTCCGAGTTTAAAGGCAGCCCGGGATCATGCGGAAATGGTGCTTGGGGGGTCCTTGCGCTGGAATGACTGAACTCAGCAAGTAGGCTCGCAGCCCTCACCCCTCAATATCGAACAACCCGATCAGCCAGTCATGGAACAGCTTCACCGGTCGCTGCTCCAGCGCGCGCGGGCGGCAGACGAACCAGTAGCTATACGGACTCTTGACGCTCGGCTCGCCGAACAGCGTCCCGATGCGCGGGTCATCGGGATCGATGCGGTGCGAATCGAGCATGAACGCGATCCCCACTCCCTGCGCCGCCGCCTCCAGCAGCAGCGATCCCGAATCGAACAGATCGATCGACACCGGCTCGAGATCGGGCAGGCCCAAAGCCGTGCGCCAGATCTCGAAACTATCGGCCATGTCGCGATGCGCCAGAATCGAATAGCCCGCCAGCTCCTCGGGCCGTCCGATCGCCTCCGGCCCGTGCGCCAGCCGCCGCGCCGCGACCGGGCGGATGCGGTTGCGGTCGAGTCGGCGCCCGTACAAGGTCGGCTCAATATCGCGCGCCAACACGATCGCCGCGTCCAGCCCGTCACCCAGCCGCGACATGCCATGCCCGCCGGTATCGATATCGAGATGAAGCTGCGGATGCACCGCACGCAACGATGTGAGGTACGGCAGCAGCCGCTGGCTCGCGAACAGCGACGGCGTGCCCAGGCGCAGGCGCAGCACTTCGGTCCCGCTATTCATGCTCTCGATCGCGTCGCTCATCGTGTCGAGCGCCGGCGCAATCAAATGCAGCAGTCGTTCGCCCTCCGCGTTCAGCTTCATCGCCTGATGCCGCCGCTCGAACAATTGCTTGCCGATAAACCGTTCCAGCGCCTGCACGCGACGGCTCAGCGCGGGCGACGACAGCGCCAACTCCTCCGAAGCGGCCTTCACCGATCCCAGCCGTGCGACCTGGACAAACGCCTCGATGGCGGTGAGGGGCGGCAGCCTGCGCATCGCTTATATTTCTGTGGTGCAGCGTAGCATATTGCAACTCATTCCCGCAGGTGTCGGAAGCATGACACCTTTGTCATCGGCAGTAATCCGCGAATGTTACAGATTGCAGAATCTGCAATCGCAACGAACGCTCTTCGCACTTGCACAAAAACTCGCCGCACTGCACATAGGACGTGCCTTTCAGGCATCCTCTCCTAAACCTTTCAAAGGGCTGGTCTTCGGACCGGCCCATTTTTTTTGCGCGTTTTACGTCGACAATGGTTCGGCGCCGGCCCGCTCCCCCACGGGGTCCCCGCAAAGTAATACTTTGCGGGGCTACCCGCACCCGGCCACCCATAGCATGCGATCGCGGGGTGACCGGATGGCGGATCGGCTCGGTGCCGTTTCACCCAACTCTAGCCGACACGGAACCGGCTGCCTATCTGCGCGTCACCCCCCGACGGGTGAAAGGAGAGCCGATGGCCGATACCGAAACCGATACGCGCAAGCTGCAGGTCGCCAATTCGCGACCGGAGGACAGCGGCCGCGGCCTCGCGCACCTGCCCCGCGCGATGATGGACACGCTCGGTCTGCAACAGGGCGATGTGGTCGAGATCATCGGCAAGCGCACCACCCCGGCGCGCGCCGTCTACCCCTATCCCGAGGATGAAGGGCTCGAGCTGCTGCGCATCGACGGGCTTCAGCGCGCCAATGCCGGCGTCGGTTCGGGCGATTTCGTCGAGGTGCGCAAGGCCGAGTCGCGCCCCGCGACTCGCGTGATCTTTGCCCCCGCCCGCCGCGACCTGCGGCTCGAAGGGTCGGGTGACGCACTGCGCCGCACCTTCCTTGGCCGTCCGCTGTGCCAGGGCGACACCATCTCGACCGTCGGGCAACAGCGCGTGTCGGACATGCCGCCCAATGTGCTCCAGCACCTGCGCGCACCCGCCTATGCGCTGCAGGAGATTCGCCTGACCGTCGTCTCCGCCGTCCCGCGCGGTATCGTCCATATCGATGCCGAGACCGAGATCGAGCTGCGCAACGAGTTCGAGGAAGCGCGCGAACTGCGCCGCGCCGACGTGACGTACGACGATATCGGCGGCATGGCCGCGACGATCGATCAGCTGCGCGAGATGGTCGAACTGCCGCTGCGCTACCCCGAATTGTTCCAGCGCCTCGGCGTCGATCCGCCCAAGGGCGTGCTGCTCCATGGGCCGCCCGGCACCGGCAAGACCCGCCTTGCGCGCGCCGTCGCCAATGAATCGGATGCGCAATTCTTCCTGATCAACGGTCCCGAGATCATGGGATCGGCCTATGGCGAATCCGAAAAGCGGCTGCGCGACGTGTTCGAGGAGGCGGCGAAAAACGCCCCCTCGATCGTGTTCATCGACGAGATCGATTCGATCGCGCCCAAGCGCGGCCAGGTCTCGGGCGAGGCCGAAAAGCGCCTTGTCGCCCAGCTGCTGACGCTGATGGACGGGCTGGAGGCGCGCGCCAACATCGTCGTCATCGCCGCGACCAACCGGCCCGAGGCGATCGACGAGGCGCTGCGCCGTCCCGGCCGCTTCGACCGCGAGATCATCGTCGGCGTCCCCGACGAGCGCGGGCGTCGCGAAATCCTCGGCATCCACACCCGCGGCATGCCGATCGAGGAGCGCGTCGATCTCGACGAGCTGGCCCGCACCACCTTCGGCTTTGTCGGCGCGGACATCGCGGCGCTCGCCCGCGAAGCGGCGATCGAGGCGGTGCGGCGCATCATGCCGCGCCTCAACCTCAGCGACAAAACCGTCCCCGCCGATGTGCTCGAAACGCTCGCCGTCACCCGCGAGGATTTCGTAGAGGCGCTGAAGCGCGTCCAGCCAAGCGCGATGCGCGAGGTGATGGTGCAAAAGCCGAACATCAAATGGGAGGATGTCGGCGGCCTCGACGATGCGCAGATGCGCCTCAAGGAGGGCGTCGAGCTGCCGATGCGCGATCCCGACGCGTTCCGCCGGCTCGGCATCCGTCCGGCCAAGGGCTTCCTGCTCTATGGCCCACCCGGCACCGGCAAGACCTTGCTCGCCAAGGCGGTGGCGCGCGAGGCGGAGGCGAATTTCATCGCCACCAAGTCGAGCGACCTGCTGTCCAAATGGTATGGCGAGAGCGAGCAGCAGATCGCCCGGCTGTTCGCGCGCGCACGCCAGGTCGCGCCATGCGTCATCTTCATCGACGAACTCGACAGCCTTGTCCCCGCGCGCGGGTCGGGGATGGGCGAACCGCAGGTGACCGAGCGCGTGGTCAACACCATCCTCGCCGAGATGGACGGGCTGGAGGAGCTGCAGTCGGTCGTGGTGATCGGTGCGACCAACCGGCCGAACCTGATCGACCCGGCGCTGATGCGCCCGGGCCGGCTCGACGAGCTGATCTATGTCGGTGTGCCCGACGCCCCCGGGCGCGAGCGCATCCTCAAGATCCAGACGCAGAAGATGCCACTTGCCGACGATGTCGATCTCGCTGCGGTCGCAGCCCGCACCGTCCGTTTCACCGGCGCGGATCTGGAGGACGTCGCCCGTCGCGCCGGCCTTGCCGCGTTGCGCGAACGGCCCCCCGCGACACAGGTGACGATGGCGCATTTCGAAGCGGCGCTGGCCGATTCACGCGCGACCGTCACGCCGGAAATGGAGCAGGAATATGCGCAGATCGTCTCGAAGATGAAGCAGGACGCGGTGTCGCTGAACCCGATCGGCTTTATCGCTCCGGGGATGCTGCAGGGGCGGACTCGCTCGTCCGAAGACTGAACCAGCCATAGACGACCAGCACTGCCAGGGCGGCGGCCGCGACCAGATAGGGGAGCGGCCGCCAACCGCCATACAGCGCAACGCCGATCGACGGGCCGAGGATGAATGCCGCGCCGTTGATCGACGTGACCTTCCCCGCCACCGACCCCTGCGCGCCCTGTGGCACCGCCAGCGACGATCCCGCCGTGAAACCGGGGCGCGAAAAGCCGAATCCCATCGTCGTCAGCACATAGGCGGTGGCGATCCCGTACAATGAGGTCGCGGTACCGGTGGCAAGGCACCCCACCGCGCTCAAACTCAATCCGATCAGCATCAACTGGCGCGGGTTGAGCCCCAGCAGCGGGATGATCCCCCATTGCACCAGCAGCGCCGACCCCGCACCCATCATCAGCACCAGCCCCGTCGCCTCGATCGCCTCCAGCGGCGCGACCCCCAGCCGGTCGATGATCAGGAACCCGATCACCTGCCCCGCCATCGCCTGCGCATGGCCCAGGACTAGGCCACAGATCATCCAGGCGCGGACGCGCGGGTCTAGAAACCCGATCGGCTCGATCGCGGCCGCGGTCGCGGCGGTCACGCTCGCCCCGCTCGCCTGCCCGCCGATCGACGGATAGCTCGACGCCGCGCCATGGCTGATGCTGTCATCGACATCGCGCGGCAGCAACCGGGCGACCGCGAACAGCATCGCGAGCGCAACCCCGCTGAAGATCAGCGCCGGCCCCGCCAGCCCGATCGTCGGCCCGCCGCGCCACAGATCGCCCAGCACCAGATAGGGCGCAATCGCCGGGCCCAGAATCGTCCCGAGCCCGAACGCTGAGCCGAGCAGGGTCAGCGCCTTGGTGCGCTCGTCCCGACTGGTGCGCGAGGCAACGATCGCCTGAATTGCGGGGGGTGCGGCCGATCCGAACCCGCCATAGAGCATCCGTGCGGCGACAAAGAAGGCAAAGGCCGTGACCGGCGCGATCCAGCCATTGATCCCGGCCGCCAGAAACAGGCCGCAGAAGAACAAGGACGCGGTCAGGCCGACCTGGCCCAGCAACACCATCTTGCGCCGCCCATAGCGATCCGACCGATTGGCCCAGAAGGGCGCGACCAGTGTCCACAGCAACGCCGACACCGAAAACGCCGCCGCCACTGCGCTGTCGGCTACGCCGAGCGAACGCCCGAGCGCCGGCAGCACCGATTGCAGCGCAGTATTGCCGGCCGCGATCACGAACATGACGGCAAACAGGATCGCGAAGGTGCGGTCGATCCGGGGCGATGTCATGCCCGGCTCCAGCGATAGCCGCGTTCGACCCGGGTCACCTCCAGCGTGTACCAGTCATACCAGCGCGCCCGGCCCATCTCGCGGATGCGGGCATGTTCGGGATGATCGCGCCACGCGATCGCGCTGGCGTCATCGGTCCAATAGCTGATGGTGATGCCCAGACCCTGCGCATCGCGGACGCTGTCGACCCCGGCATAGCCCGGCTGCGCCGCTGCCAGCTCCGCCATCGCGGTGGCGGCGGCGCCATATTCCGCCTCTTCCGCACCTGTCCGCTGCGAGACGAAGATCACGGCGATCTGTCCTGTGCGCGGATTTTCCATGGGTTTCAGGATGAAACGTTTCCCGCCGTGGCGCAACCTGCACCGCACGAAGAACGTTAATGCGGCATGTGAATGATGACAGGACCGTTGCAACTGTCCTACAGAAGCGCGACACCGACTTGAGGATGTTTGATGACCGGTTCGACCACGATCGCCCGCACGAAGCGCAAGGCTTCGCGCCCGCTATCGCCCCAGGCGCTGTTTCTTCAGGGGTTTTTCAAGCACCCGGTGATGGTCGGATCGATCATCCCCTCCTCGGGCAAGCTGATCCGCAAGATGCTGGGCCCGGTCGACTGGGATAACTGCAAGGTCTTTGTCGAATATGGTCCGGGTGTCGGCACCTTCTGCCGCCCCGTGCTCGAGCGGCTCGGCCCGAACGCCAAATATATCGCGATCGACACCAATGCCGATTTCGTCGCCTATCTGCGCCGCACCATTGTCGATCCGCGCTTTTCGGCGATCCATGGCTCGGCGGCGGACGTGAATGCGATCGTCGCGGACCATGGCGAGGCGCATGCCGATTACGTCCTGTCGGGCCTGCCCTTCTCAACCCTGCCCGCGGGCGTGGGCGAGGAGATTGCGGCGGCGACACATCGCGTCCTGCGTCTCGAGGGCCAGTTTCTGGTCTATCAGTTCAATCCCAATGTCCGCAATTTCCTCACCCCGCACTTCCCGCGCATCGACCATGCGATGGAATGGTGGAACGTGCCCCCGGCGCAGCTCTGGTGGGCGTGGAAGGATGCGCCCGCCGATTGACGCCAGCCAATTGACGGGGGCCGTTGCGCACCACACATCTGCGCACATGGATCAGCTTAACCTGTCTGAGTCGGAATGGCGTCAGCGCCTGACCCCCGCACAATATCATGTCCTGCGCGAAGCCGGGACCGAGCGTGCCTTTTCGGGCGCGCTGTCGGATAACAAGGCGGACGGCAGCTATCGCTGCGCGGGGTGTCATCTCGAACTGTTCGACAGCGACGACAAATATGATTCGGGATCGGGCTGGCCCAGCTTCACCCAGCCCGTCGCGCCCGATCACATCAGCGAGCATCGCGACACCAGCCACGGCATGACGCGGATCGAGGTGCGCTGCGCGCGTTGTGACGGGCATCAGGGCCATGTCTTCCCTGACGGCCCGCCGCCGACCGGGCTGCGCTATTGCATCAATTCGGTGGCGCTGGAATTTCGGCCCAGAGCGATATCGGGCGACGCATGATTCGCTTGTGACAGCACCGGTTCACCCGTAAATCGTCACACAGCGTCTCATGGCCACCCGTAAACCAATGCTCTCGCCCAAGGCGCGCCGCATCCTTCTCTGGGTGGGGGGCGGCATTGCGTTGACCGCGCTCGCCGCGTTCATCGCATTGCTAATCGCGGTCTATACCGCCAAGTCGTCGCTGCCGAGCTATGAGGAGCTGAAATCCTCACCCAATGGCCAGATGATCCGCGTCCATGCCGCCGACGGCACGGTCATCGTCTCGCTGGGGCCGAGCTATGGCGAGTGGATCGAATATGACAAGATTCCAGAGCCGATGCGCGACGCGATGGTGGCGATTGAGGATCGCCGCTTCCGCTCCCACTGGGGCGTCGATCCGGTCGCGCTCGCCCGCATCACCAAATTCGCAATCGACAATCGCGGGACCGGGCGACGGCTGCAGGGCGCGTCGACCATCACGCAACAGGTCGCGCGCACCATCTTCCTGTCCAACAAGTACGATGTCGGGCGCAAATTCCGCGAAATGATCCTGGCGCTCGCGCTGGAGCGGAAATTCACCAAGGACCAGATCCTCGAACTCTATCTCAACAAGGTATATTTCGGCGGTGGCGCCTATGGCATCGACGCCGCGTCGCGCACCTTTTTCGGCCATCCCGCGACCAATTTGACGCTGTCCGAAGCGGCGGTGATCGCGGGCCTGGTCAAGGCGCCGTCACGCTATTCGCCCACCGCCGATGCGCAGGCCGCTGTCGGTCGCGCCAGCGTGGTGCTCGACGTCATGGTCGAAACCGGCGCGCTGACCGCTGCTGAAGCCGCCGCCGCCAGCCCGGCAGAGGTCAAGCTCGCCGCCGCGCCAAAGCAGAACAGCGTGCGCTACTTCACCGATTGGGCGCTGCCCCAGCTTGAGGTGCTGATCGATGAGACCGTCGCCCCGCTCGACGTGTGGACGACGATCGACCTCAAGATGCAGAATGCCGCGACCCAGGCGATCCAGGCGAACACGCCCAAGGGGGCGCAGGGCGCGCTGATCAGCCTCGACCGCGATGGCGCGGTACGCGCGATGGTCGGCGGGCGCGATTATGTCTCGTCGATCTACAACCGCGCGACCCAGGCGACGCGCCAGCCGGGCTCCGCCTTCAAGCTGTTCGTCTACCTCGCCGCGCTGGAGGCGGGCCACAAGGTCGAGGATCGTGTGGTTGACGAACCCGTCACGATCAATGGCTGGAGCCCGCGCAACAATAGCGGGCGGTTCAGCGGCGAAATGACGCTGCGCTCCGCCTTTGCCTATTCGATCAACACGGTTGCGGCAAAGCTGGGGCAGGAAACCGGCTTCGGCACCGTCGCCGACATGGCGCGGCGGTTCGGCGTCACCACGCCGATCAATACCCAGCCGGCAATGGTGCTCGGCACCTCCAATGTCCGGCTGATCGACATGACCCGCGCCTTCGCCTCGGTCGGGCAAAAGGGCGTGGCGGTGACCCCCTATGCCATCACTCGTGTCACCGCGAACGGCGCAGTGATCTATCAGCATGAGGTCGACACCTCGCGCGTGCTGGTCGCCCCCTATGTCGCGGCGCAGATGACCGACCTGTTGCAGACCGCGGTCAACACCGGCACCGGCAAGGCGGCGCAGATCGGCCGTCCGGTCGCGGGCAAGACCGGCACGACCACCTCGAACAAGGATGGCTGGTTCCTCGGCTTCTCCTCGGGCCTCACCACCGGCGTGTGGATGGGTCGCGACGATGCCAAGCGCGTCGGCGGCCTGCAGGGCGGCACGGCACCCGCGCGCGCCTTCGCCAATTTCATGCGCGTCGCGGTCGCCAACCGCCCGGTCGAAGAGTTCGATACGGCGGTAACGCTGCCCGAATGGCAGATGGAGCCCGATCAGGAAGCGTGGGGCGAAGCCGATAATGGCGTGTTTGTCGATCAGGACGGCAACCCGGTCGCGCGGGACGAGGAACCGATCGAGGGCGAGCCCGCCCAGGGCGATGAAGGCGGGATCAGCCAGGACTGGCTCGACCGCATGACCGGCCGTGATGCCCCGCGCGATCCGCAACCGGCACCGCGCCGCGACCCGGCCGACCGTCCCCCGGCCCAGCAGCAAACGCCGCAGCGCGAACCGCTACGCGCGCCTCAGGACGACCGTCCGAACGAGTGAAGCCGCATCGCATTGGCGCGCAGCCACGCCCGTTCCGGCTTCGGATCGCGCCCATACAGGCTGCGGACCAGCGCATGGAATGCCGGGCTGTGGTTCATATGCGTGCGGTGCGCCACTTCATGCGCCACCGTCGCCCGCCGCACTGCGGGCGGAGCGAGGATCAGCCGCCAATTATAGCGGATCACGCCCGATGACGCGCAGCTGCCCCAGCGGCCCTTGGCATCGCCGATCGCGACCTTGCTGACCTTCACGCCCGACAGCGCGGCATATTCGGCGGTCTCGGCGCTCAACGTCTCCAGCGCCCGCTTGCGCAACCACAGCTCGATCCGTCGCTCAAACCCCTCGCGCGGCCCCCCCGCGATGATCTGCCCATCGTCGAGCAGCGGCGTGCGCGGAAGCCCGCTGTCCCAGCCGAGCCCAACCTCTTCGCCCAGATAGAGGATCGTCGCCCCCGGTTCGAACGGCGTCGGTGCAGCGCGGTTGGCGAGCGCGCGCGCGATCCAGTCCTGCTGCCCCTGCGCCCAGCGCAACGCTGGCCCGGCTGGCGCACGCGGCGGAATGGTCAGCCGCACCGTGCCGGTCGCCTGATCGACCGACAGCCGCATCGTCCGCGCGCGTGGGTGGCGGACGATCTGGATCTCGTGGCTCACAGGATGCGGTCGACCATATGATGTTCGAGGTCGCCGGCGACATCTTCCGAAACCGTCCAGCCCCGGGTCGATTCACCCGCCTCATGCACGCTCTCACGGCTCCCGCTGATCAGATAATGCCACTCGGGCAGCGGCTCACCCGCCGCGCGCAGGCGATAGGCGCAGGTGACCGGCAGCCACGGGATGTCGTCGACATTCCCGGCATTCAGCCGCACGCATTCGGCGACATAGGCATGGCGGTGCCGATAATCGCTGCACCGCCCCTGATCGCGGTCGAGCAAGCGGCACGCGACATTGGTCGCATAGATTTCGCCGCTATCGGCATCCTCGACCTTGTGCAGACAGCATTTGCCGCACCCGTCGCACAGCGCCTCCCACTGCGCGCGGTCAAGCCGGGCGAGCGGCAATTCCCAAAAGCGGGTCAGCCGATCCACCGCGTGATTTCCGCGACGATCGCCTCGGGGCTCTGCTCCTGTGGCAGCAGCGCGATCGGCTCGCCATTCGGCCCCATCAGATAGGCCTGACGCCCATGATCCATCAGATAGCCGGTCGGCGTCTGGCGCTTGGCATAGGGGACGCGATAGACTTTCGCCGCCGCATCGACCTGCGCCGCGCTGCCGGTCAGCCCGACCATGCGCGGGTGAAATGCGGCGGTGAATTCCTTGACCACCGCGGGCGTATCGCGCGCCGGGTCGATCGACACGAACACGGGGACGATCTTCGCCGCCAGCTGCGGATTCTGCTGGTCGAGCCGCTTCATCGCGCCGCCGATATTCTGCACATCGACCGGGCAGACATCGGGGCAGAAGGTGTAGCCGAAATACATGATGCGGTATTTGCCCGCGAAATCCTTCTCGGTGACGGTCTTGCCATCGCCATTGACCAGCGTGAACGGCCCCCCGATCGATGCGCCCGCGAGCGGGGCATCGGCAATCGACTTGGTCGCCGGAGCGCCTCCGCCACAGGCGGCCAGCACCAGAAGGGCGGGAAGGGCGAAGAAAGATATCCTGTTCATGACAAGGCGACCCATGATCTGATAGGGGGTGTTAGGCAAGGCTTGCAGTTGTTCAGGGGTGTATTCCGACCATGTTGACCGTTCCGTCCCGGCTCGTCCTCGCCGCGGCGCTGCTGAGCGTAGCGCTTCCGGCCGGCGCCCAGCGCTTTTCCGAAAGCTACAACTTCCTGAAGGCGGTGCGCGAGCAGGATGGCAACAAGGTCACCGAATTTCTCAACGCCCCCGGCCAGACCATCGTCAATGCCAAGGATGACAAGGGCGAGGCGGCGATCCACATCATCACCAAACGCCGCGACATGACCTATCTGCGCTTCGTGCTGGCGCGCGGCGGCAATGTGAACCTGCAGGACGGGGGCGGCAACAGCCCGCTGCTGCTCGCGGTCGAGGCCGGCTGGGGCGAAGGGGTGCGTGAGCTCATCACGCGCAGGGGCAACGTCAACCTCGCCAATAATGGCGGCGAAACCCCGTTGATCCGCGCAGTCCAGCGCCGCGATGGCGAGCTGGTCCAGCTGCTGCTGACCAATGGCGCGGACCCCGACCTGGTCGACCGGCTCGCCGGGCTCAGCGCACGCGATTACGCTGCCCGCGACACGCGTGCGCCCGCCATCGCCGAAGCACTCAAGAACGCACCCAAGGTCAAGAAGCGCGCGGTCTCCGGCCCGAGCTTCTAGGGCCGTTTTTCAGCAAAGCTGAATCGGCACCGGCCCGCTCCCCCACCCGGCCACCCATAGAATACACTGCCGTTGGGTGGCCGGGTGGGGGAGCGGGCCGGTGCCGTCTAACTGAAAACGACTCTAACAGCGCCACCCGATCCCGTCCGCATCGGGATCGGTCAGCGTGATCACCCGGCGCGCGGCACGGCGCGCAAAGGCCAACGTGCATTTGCGCCGCGTCGCGCTGGGCAGGGGATGGGTCCGCGCCTCGCGCACGATCGCCGCGTCATAGCGGTCGGCGACGATCACCCCGGCACGCTCGGGCAGGAAATCGGGTCGCTCCAATGGGGCCAGGTCGAACCCCGCCGGCACCGCCCAAAAATAGCGGTCGCAATGCGCCAGATAGTCGGTCCATTTGCCGTCGCCGATCAGATCGGCCCGCGACACCTTGACCTCGACGATCACGATCTCGCCACGCAGGTTGAGCGCCATCAGGTCGGCGCGGCGGCCATCGCCCAACGGAACCTCCGCCATCGCCACGCAATCATGCCGCAACAGCATGCGGCACACACCGCGCGTCACATCGGCGGCAATCAGCGGCGCGATCGCCGCATCGGCATCGTCAGCCACGGAAAAGGCCGGGGAAGGGTTCGAAACCATCCCCGGCCTTTAGAACATTTGACGAACGAACGGAAGCCCGCCCGCCGGGTTCAACGATAGAAGATGTGATTCCCGACGCTGCCGACCCGTGCGCGGCGCCAGCCGGGCGAGACATAGCGGGCATGGAAGAACAGCGCGTCGGACACGCGGCTGTCCCACGCATCGTCCCGCGCGACCTGTGCCACGGCGAGCGCGGTCTTCCACGCGCGGGCGCTGGCCGGCGGCTGCGGCAGGCGGCCGTTGCGCACGAACGAAAACTGTCCGCGCTGGGTCAGTACGCCGCACACCGATGTCGGGAAACGCCCCGACTTTGCGCGATTGAGGATTACCTCGGCAACCGCGAGCTGGCCCTCCAGCGGTTCGCCCTTCGATTCATAATAGACGCCGATCGCCAGGCAGTTGAGCTCGGCATCGGCGGCAACCGCGTCCTGCGCGGCGACCGCTGCGGCCAGCGTCGCATAGGGGGCGGATTCGGATTGGGAGTCCTGGGTGATGGAAGCATCGTCGGCGTCGAGCGCTGCGAGCGATTCGCCCATCGTGGGAACCTGTTCGGCTGCGGCTTCGTTAATGGCCTGAACCGGGGTCTTTTCGGCCTCTCCGGCAACGCCTGGGGCCGTTGCACCGATGCCTGCGGCAACGGTGAGGGTCGTGGCCGCGATGATCGCAGCCCGGAACGAGAAGGTCATTCAACTTCGATACTGTGCGGTTGGTGCGCGATCGGGTCTCACAAGGTGCTGGTGCACGGACCGATCGGGCTTGCCCCCCGACTGCGTAACCACCGGCCTCTGACCCCGACGGCACAACGCTATTAAAATGTCGCGCGCCTCTGCCGCCGATGTTGCAGCGCGTCAAGCACCGATAATCGTTTCAGCGGCGAACCGTTCTGCCGCTGCGATATCCAGTTCGATCACCCATAGATCCGGGTCGCGGCTGCGGCGCCGCTGCCAGTAATCGGTGACCGCGCCGGGATCATCGAATGCAGAAGGCCCACTGGGCAGCAGCGCCGACAGCCCGTCAGGCCCGATCCCGCGCTCGAAAAAGCGCGGATTCCCGCCGCGTTCCAGCGCCAGGATCAGGATCGCACCGGCTTCGGCATGGCCCTTGGCGAGCACCATCGCGCTCCCGCCCGCGCCATTGACGCGGCGGATCAGCGCGTTGGCAACCAGTCCACTGGCGAGCCGGGCGCTCACGATGTTGCGCGATAACCGGGCAATCCGGCCAGCGCGATGCGCGATTTCATGAAGGTGCCGGTACCGCGCGCCGCCTCCTCGCCCGATGCGTCGATCAGCCGCGCCTCGGCGACGAACACCCGCCGCTGCCCGCTGACCCAGCGCCCTTCGGCGGTCACCGGTCCCGGCCCCAGCGGCCTGGTGAACAGCAGGTTGAACGCGGTGGTCAGCAGAAACCGGTCGGTCACTAGGCTGTTCGCCGCATAAAAAGCCGCATCGTCGAGCATCTTGAAATAGCTCGTCCCATGCGCTGCGCCGCCAGCATGGAAATGGCGTTGATCGATGGTGAAGTGAATCCGCGCGACGCCCGCCTGCGGAATTTCCAGCCGCGATTCGAACAGCTGATTGATCGGCGCGGCGGCATAGAGGGATTCCAGCGCGCGGTGATGCGCCGCCGCCCCGACCGCGGGGGTCGGGTCAGGCAGCGGCGTCACGCGCTTCGGTCCCGGCGAGCAGCGCATAGATGGCGTCCGCCGACCCCGCACCACGCAGCTTGGCTGTAAATCCGCGATCGCGCAGCCGCCGCGACACCCGCGCCAGCGCCTTCAGATGCTCCGCGCCTGCGGTCGCCGGCGACAGCAGCATGAACACCAGGTCCACCGGACTGTCATCCACCGCCCCGAAATCCACCGGCTTGTCGAGCCGCATCATCACCCCGCGCACGGCATCCAGCCCCTCGATCCGGCCATGCGGGATCGCGATCCCGCCACCAAAGCCGGTGGTGCCCAGCTTTTCGCGCGCGGCCAGTTGTCCGGCGACGATGGTCGCATCGACGCCATAAACCCGCGCCGCAACATCGGCGAGCAGCGCGAAGAGCTTCTTCGTGCTGCTGACCGCTACACCCGAGACCACCGCCTCGGGCGTCACCAGATCATTCAGATCATGCATCGTGCTGGATCAGGCCGCCCGGTTGGGTTCGACCCAGCCGATCGTGCCATCGGTGCGGCGATACACCATGTTGTAGGTGCCGGTGCCGATATTCTTGAACAACAGCGCATTGGTGTTGCGCAGGTCCAGCATCATCACCGCATCCGACACGCTGGCATCGGGCACGTCCACCCGCGTCTCGGCGATGATCGCCGGCGCATCGGCGACCTCTTCCGCTTCCTCGACCTGGAACACGGTATAGCCCGCATCGAAATCGGCCATCATCGCCTGCTGCTGACCATTGTTGCGGTCCTTCAGGCGGCGCATGTAGCGGCGCAGCTGCTTTTCGATCTTGTCGGCGGCGCCATCGAACGCGAGATGCGCCTCGGACGGTGCCGAATGCGCGCCCTTGAGCACCAGCCCCTGCATCACATGCGCGACAATGTCGCAGGTGAAGCCATGGTCATGCGGACCCTTGCCGAAGGTCACCTGCGCCGAAATGGCGCGGGCGAAATACTTTTCGGCGATACCCTGCAGCCGGTCGTCCACGTGCTGGCGCAGTGCTTCGCCCGTGTCTACCTGATGACCAGAAACGCGGATATCCATATCGTCCTCCGTCTTAACAAGAGGAGCACCTAGGAATGGGGGGCGACAGCGTCAACCGGACGCCGATGCTCCCCAGACAGGGTCCTCGAACCCGGCCATAAACGCCGAGTGGCGCGCCAGTTCCTCTGCGCTCGGCGTAAAAATGCGCGCCGGGCGTATATTGCTCTTAGCCGAAGCCACGGTGATCCGGTCGGGCCCGGTAGATTCACCCACCGCCAGCCCCAGCGCGATCTGCCGCCCGCCGGTCAGTTCGATGAACACCTGCGCCAGCAACTGCGCGTCGAGCAACGCGCCGTGCAGCTCGCGCGCCGAAAGGTCGACCCCATAGCGCACGCACAGCGCATCCAGCGTATGCTTGGCCCCGGGATGCTTGGCGCGCGCGATCTGCAGCGTGTCGACGATGCGATCGACCGGTAGCATCGCGCGCCCGCACGCGCCCAGCTCGCCGTTCATGAAGCCGAGGTCGAACATCGCATTGTGTGCGATCAGCGGGCAATCGCCCAGAAACTCGATCAGCTCGTCGCAAATCTCGTGAAAGCGCGGCTTGTCGGCCAGGAACGCCTCCGACAGCCCATGCACCGCGAACGCCTCGACCGGCATGTCGCGATCGGGGTTCACGTAACGGTGGAAATGCCGCCCGGTCGGCACCCGGTTGATCAGCTCGACACAGCCAATCTCCACCAGCCGGTGCCCGGCGCTGTAGCTCAGCCCGGTCGTTTCGGTGTCAAACACGATTTCGCGCATGCCCTGCTTATCCGCCTGTTTGTCCGTTCAGGCAAGCGATCACCGCCGCGACTTCGGCACGCGTTGCGTCTTTCGTCGTGCCGGTATCGATCACGAAATCGGCGCGCGCGCGCTTCTCCGCATCGGGCATCTGCCGGGCGAGGATCGACTCGAACCGCTCGACCGTCATCCCCGGCCGCGCCAGCACGCGCTCGCGCTGAACCTCTGGCGGGGCCGAGACGACGACGATCTTCTCCACCTGTCGCCATCCGCCCGCTTCGAACAGCAACGGCACGTCGAGCAGCACCAGCGGCTTGTCGGCATTGGCCTTCAGAAATTCGTTGCGCGCATGGGCTACGGCCGGGTGCACGATCTCCTCCAGCCGCTTGAACGCCTCGGGGTTGCCGAACACCGCTTCGCCCAGCAGCGTGCGGTCCACCCCCAATTCGGTCGTCGTATCGGGAAACTCCGCCTCGATTGCCGCGACCAGCGCGCCGCCCGGCCCTTGCAGGCGATGCACCTCGGCGTCGGCATCGAACACCGGCACCCCCGCCTCGGCAAACATCGCCGCGACGGTGGACTTGCCCATGCCGATCGAACCAGTGAGGCCGAGGACGACGCTCATTTCAGCAGCAGCGCCCGCAATTCCGCGTCATGCTCGCGCGGCGCCGGTTTGCCAAAGAACAGCTCGAACGCCAGCGCCGCCTGGCCGATCAGCATCTCCAGCCCGTCGACCGTCTCCAGCCCCCGCGCCCGCGCCGCCGCGAGCAGCCCGGTTTCAAGCGGCGCATAGACCGCATCGTACACCAGCGCATCTTCGGGCAGGTTCGACAGGTCCAGCTCGAGCGGCGGATGCCCGACCATCCCCAGCGAACTGGCATTGACCAGCAGCGCCACCGGCGGGATCGGCGCATCGAGCGCCACCACATCGCCCTTCAGGCCGAAGGTCGCGAGCAGCCCCATCGCCTTGAGCGGCGAGCGGTTGAGGATCGTCACATGGCTGACCCCCGCCCGGGCCAGCGCAAACAAGATCGCCCGCGCCGCGCCGCCCGCACCAACCACCGCGACCGGCGCGCCCTCCAGGTCGAACTCGGCGATCGGCGCATAGAATCCCGCGGCATCGGTATTGGTCCCGATCAGCGCCCCGTCCGCACCGCGAAACACCGTGTTGATCGCGCCAATCGAATCCCGCACCCCGCCCGGATCGGGCACATGGTCGAGCGCCGCCACCTTGTGCGGCGCCGTGATGTTGCACCCGCGCCAATCCGGATCGTCGCGCCGTGCGGCAAAGAAGGCGCCCAACCCCTCCGCCGCCACCAGCGTCTTGCTGTAGCGCGCCGCGATCCCGAGCTTGTCGATCCAGAAGCCGTGGATCAGCGGCGACTTGGATTGCGCGATCGGGTCGCCGATCACTTCGGCGTGCGGAATGGTCATGACGTCAATTGGCCTCTGGTCCGCAGATAATCGAGGATGTTGAGCAACGGCATCCCCAGGATCGTGTAATGGCTGCCCTCGATCCGGCTGAACAGCTGCACCCCCGGCCCCTCGACCCGGTAGCAGCCGACACAGCCCGAAATTGCCGGCCATTCGGCATCGAGATATTGGGCGATGAAAGCGTCCGACAGCGGCCGCACCCACAGCCGCGCGCGATCGACATGCCGCCACACTGCGCGGCCATTCTCCGCAATCACCGCCGCGCTGTAGAGATCGTGGCGCTTGCCCGACAGCAGGCGCAAATGCCGTTCGGCATCCGCCCGATCGACCGGCTTGTCGAGCGACGTCCCGTCCTCGATCTCGACGACTGAATCCCCGCCCAGCACCAATGTGCCCGGCACGCGCTGGCTGATCTTGATCGCCTTCATCTCGGCCAGCGCATCGGCCAAGTCGCGCGGCGCAACTTGGCCAAGACTCGCCTTGACCGCTTCCTCGTCGACATGTGCGGGCAGCGCCTCATGCGCCACGCCCGCCGCGTTCAACATCGCGCGCCGCGACGCGCTGGTCGATGCCAGCACGATCATTGCCGCGCCGCCGCGGTCGTACGCTCATTGGCCATGGTGATGATCGCCGCCGCCGTTTCCTCGATCGATCGCCGCGTCACGTCGATCACCGGCCAGCCATTGTCGGCGAACATGCGCCGGGCATAGGCGACCTCCTTCTGCACCGCTTCCTGCTCGATATAGCTGGTCTCATCCTGCTGGTTGAGCGCAAGCAGCCGGTTGCGTCGCACTTGGATCAGCCGCTCGGGACTGGTGGTCAGCCCGACCACCATCGGATTCTTCAGCCGATAGAGCAGGTCGGGCGGCGGCGATTGCGGGACGATCGGGATGTTGGCGACCTTGAGCCCACGATTGGCGAGGTAGATCGAAGTCGGCGTCTTCGACGTGCGCGACACCCCTGCCAGCACGATATCGGCCTCCTCCCAATTCTCCCAATTCACCCCATCGTCATGCGCGATGGTGAACTGGATCGCATCGACCCGCGCGAAATAGGCGGCGTCGAGCATATGCTGCCGCCCCGGCCGCGCCTTCATCTCCTGCCCCAACAGGTTCGACAGCGCGTGGTTGACCGGATCGAGCGGCGCCACGGCGGGAAGGCCGATCGCGCGGCACCGCGTCTCGAGCTGGCGGCGGATCTCGGGGTTCACCAGCGTGAAGATCACCAGCCCCGGATTCTGCGCGATTTCCGCCAGGATCCGCTCGAGATGCGTTTCGCTCCGCACCATCGGCCAGAAATGGCGCAGCACCTCGACATCGTCGAACTGCGCAAGCGCCGCCTTGGCGATATTCTCCAGCGTCTCGCCGGTGGAATCGGACAGGAGATGCAGATGGAGTTTCACGGATTCCCCTCCCGCTTGCGATTGCCGGGTCGGCCATGCCCCCGGCATGGCCTGAACAGCGCGGGGCGCTGTTCACCCGGCAATGGGCTAGGGTAGGGCCTGTCAGCACCATCAATCCTCCCCCGCCAGGGGGAGGTGGCACGCGCAGCGTGACGGAGGGGGAGGACAGGGTGAAGCCGATGGTTCGCTCGCGCCTCCCGCAGGGGGCGAAACATGGGAAACAACCCCGGTCTGGACAGTTCTGTGGAAAACATGGGGGAAATCGCTAGCGCAACCCGCCGGACCCGCCAAGCGGGGGAGTCTGTCCACGTTCCGGGTCATTCGTCCACAACCGCCTCCACAGCGCGGCGATCCTGCACACAGCCTGTGGATAATGTGGACGGTTGAATCGAATCGCGGCGGAATCGTGGGAGTCGGCGCGGTCAATCTGTTGGCAGAATGGGCATGAACGCCTAAGCCCCAGCATCCACGCGCCAACTAACATCTACAGTCTATTAGAATCTTATTTCTTTCTTTTGTTGAGAGACGAGCGGTCCGGTGACTCCCAAGAAACTACTCCGAGTGCTGTCAGGGGAACGCGTCGATGCGCCCCCCATGTGGCTCATGCGTCAGGCCGGCCGCTATCTCCCTGAATATCGCGCACTCCGGGCGGACAAGGGCGGATTTCTCGAGCTGGTCAACGACAGCGACGCTGCGGCCGAAGTCACGCTTCAGCCGATCCGCCGCTTCGGCTTCGACGGCGCGATCCTGTTCTCCGACATCCTCGTCGTGCCCCACGCGCTCGGTCAGGATCTGTGGTTCGAAGCGGGGGAGGGGCCACGTCTGGCTCCCAAGCTCGTCGATCATGCCCTGGAAAGCCTCACAGCGGCCCCACAGCGGCTCGACCCGGTCTATGGCACCGTGACCCGCGTCGCCGCCGCTTTGCCGCCTGAGGTGACGTTTCTGGGCTTTGCAGGAAGTCCCTGGACCAACGCGACCTACATGGTCGCCGGGCAGGGCAGCCGCGACCAGAGCGAAACGCGCCGCATGGCCTATGCCGATCCGGCGGCGTTTCAGGCGATCATCGACGCCATCGTCGCCATGTCGATCGATTATCTCGCCAAACAGATCGAGGCGGGGGTCGAGGCAGTGCAGCTGTTCGACAGCTGGGCCGGATCGCTCAGCCCTGCGCAGTTCGAACGCTGGGTGATTGCACCCAATGCCGCCATCGTCGCGGGACTGCGCGCGCGCTGCCCGCACGCGAAGATCATCGGCTTTCCCAAGGGCGCTGGCGGAAAGCTCGCCGCCTATGCGCGCGAAACCGGGGTCGATGCGATCGGCCTTGATGAAACCGTCGATCCTGCCTGGGCGCACCGCGAACTCCCCGTCGGCATGCCGGTTCAGGGCAATCTCGACCCGCTCGCGCTGATCGCGGGCGGGGAGGAGCTCAAGGCGGCGGCGACCCGCGTGGTTGATGCCCTGCGCGACCGTCCCCATATCTTCAATCTGGGGCACGGCATTCAACAGGATACGCCGATTGCCCATGTCGAACAGCTGATCGGAATCGTTCGGGGGACAGCAGCAGCATGACCGGATTTCTGAGCTTCGCCTGGCTATGGGTGAAGGCCGCGCATGTGATCTTCGTGATCTTCTGGATGGCCGGCCTGTTCATCCTGCCGCGTTATCTGGTCCATCATCAGGAATCGCTCGGCGACCCGGTGCAGGCCAAGGCATGGGCGGAGCGCGAGGCAAAGCTGCGCCGCGTGATCCTCACCCCCTCGCTGGTGATCGTCTGGGTCCTGGGTGTCGCGCTCGCGATCAATCTCGGTCTGTTCGAGGGCGGCGCTGGCCTCGGCTGGCTGCACGCCAAGCTGCTGCTCGTCGTGCTGCTCTCGGGCTATCATGGCTGGGCGGTGGGCTATTCCAGAAAACTCACGGCGGGGCAGGGGCGCCTGACCTCCAAACAGCTGCGCATCGCCAATGAAGTCCCCGCGATCTTCGTCGCGCTGATCGTCATCCTCGCGGTGGTCCGCCCGTTCTGACGGCTCCAACATGCTTGTAATGTTGGGTTTTCCTTGTTCTCCTTGGAGCGCATCCCGGATGCTGCTCTTTGAAAGCGTGAACCCTGTCATGCGTTGACGTGAATGCGTCGGTTCGCTGTCGCGATGCGGTCGATCGGCGTTGTAAAACGGACCGTTGCAGTCGCGTCCGCCGCGCGCCTGTGGTGACTCGATGTCGCGCAGGTGTCGCGTCGCGGTCGCATTGCCGCCCGGTACCGGTCGTAAACCCGCCCAGTGCGCCGCAAACCCGCGTGTTTCTGTCAGTCTGTCAGCCTCGCGCCCGTCTGATGGCTTGACTTGCCACAGGGCGAATCCTAATCCGCTGAGGTCGCGTCGTCGTTCCGGCGGCGTCCCGGCATCCCTCCCTTTTTCCTCAAGCCATCGCAATCCGCGCGTCCAAACGCCCGAAAACCTTGTAGCGATCGCCAGACGGACTTCTCCCATGCACTTGAAAGATTTGAAGAAAACCGCGCCCGCCGAACTGGTGACGATGGCCGAGGAACTCGGCGTCGAAAGCGCGTCGACGCTGCGCAAGCAGGATTTGATGTTCGCCATCCTCAAGGCCCAGGCGGAAAATGGCGAACTGATCATGGGCGAGGGCACGATCGAAGTGCTCCAGGACGGCTTCGGCTTCCTGCGCAGCCCGCAATCCAACTATCTCGCCGGCCCCGACGACATTTATGTCTCGCCCAACCAGGTCCGCAAATTCGGCCTGCGCACCGGTGATACCGTCGAAGGTGAGATCCGCGCGCCCAAGGATGGCGAGCGCTATTTCGCCCTGACCAAGCTGGTCAGCGTCAATTTCGACGATCCCGATGTGGTTCGCCATCGCGTCAATTTCGACAACCTCACGCCGCTGTATCCCGACAGCAAGCTGACGCTCGACCCCGCCGATCCGACGCAAAAGGACAAGTCGGCGCGCGTCATCGATATCGTCTCGCCACAGGGCAAGGGCCAGCGGACGCTGATCGTCGCGCCGCCGCGCGTCGGCAAGACGGTGATGCTGCAGAACATCGCCAAGGCGATCACCGACAACCATCCCGAGGTATTCCTGCTCGTCCTGCTGATCGATGAGCGGCCCGAGGAAGTCACGGACATGCAGCGCAGCGTGAAGGGTGAGGTGGTCAGCTCGACCTTCGACGAACCCGCCACGCGCCACGTCCAGGTCGCCGAAATGGTGATCGAAAAGGCCAAGCGCCTGGTCGAGCACAAGAAGGATGTCGTCATCCTGCTCGACTCGATCACCCGCCTCGGCCGCGCCTACAACACCGTCGTGCCCAGCTCGGGCAAGGTGCTGACAGGCGGTGTCGACGCCAATGCGCTCCAGCGTCCCAAGCGCTTCTTCGGCGCCGCGCGCAATATCGAGGAGGGCGGCTCGCTCTCGATCATCGCCACCGCGCTGATCGACACCGGCAGCCGCATGGACGAAGTGATCTTCGAAGAGTTCAAGGGCACCGGCAACTCCGAAATCGTCCTCGACCGCAAGGTTGCCGACAAGCGCATCTTCCCGGCGCTCGACGTCGGCAAGAGCGGCACGCGCAAGGAAGAGCTGTTGCTCGACAAGGCGACGCTCTCGAAAATGTGGGTGCTGCGCCGCATCCTCATGCAGATGGGCACCACCGATGCGATGGAGTTCCTGCTCGACAAGATGAAGGATTCGAAGACCAACGAAGACTTCTTCGACAGCATGAATCAGTAAGCTCTTATTCTGGTTTTGAAATTTCACGGCGGTGCAGTCTTTTGCGACTGTGCCGCCGGTTTGTTCGGTTCGAACGAAACACTTTACCCGGCATCGCGTTGATGCCCGTCGGGCTTGACCCGGCTCGGGTGAACCGCTTTGTCGGCACTTCAAGGTAAACAGGGAAATCCATGCAGGACATTTGGGGCCATATCGTCGCCGACTTCGCTGGCCTGTTCTCGGGCAGCGGGTCCGCCTGGCTGGCATTCGGCCAGGTCATTCTGATCGACATCGTCCTGGCGGGCGACAATGCGATCGTCATCGGTGCGCTTGCTGCGGGTCTGCCCGCGGATCAGCGCAAGAAGGTCATCCTGATCGGCATCATCGCCGCGCTGGTGCTGCGCATCGGCTTTGCGCTGGTCGTCACGCAACTGCTGCAGGTCATCGGCCTGGTCTTTGCCGGCGGCGTGCTGCTGCTGTGGGTCGCGTGGAAGATGTGGCGCGAGATCGGCCATGGCGGCGAAAGCGCCGGTTCGCCCGAGATCGAGGGTGACGAGCATTCGGGCGTGAAGCCCGCCAAGAGCTTCGCCAGCGCTGCCTGGGCCGTCGCCGTCGCCGACGTGTCGATGAGCCTCGACAACGTCCTCGCCGTTGCGGGTGCAGCGCGCGACCATCCGGGCATCCTGATGGTCGGCCTGGTCATCGCGGTCGCACTGATGGGCGTCGCGGCGAATATCATCGCCAAATATATCGAACGCTATCGCTGGATCGCGTGGATCGGTCTGCTCGTGATCGTCTATGTCGCGGGTTCGATGATCTACACCGGGATCACCGATCAGGAAGTCGGTCTGCTCCAGCTGTTCCGCTAAACAACTGATACGAAAAGAAATGGGGCGGCATCCACCGGGATGCCGCCCCATTTTTTGTCAGCCGATATGTTCGGCGAAAAACGCTTCGGTCCGGCTGTCCGCCAGCTGCGCCGCCGCATCGGACCGGCGCTTGCCCATCTCGGTCGCAAAGCCATGGTCTTCGCCCGGATAGTCGTGGAGCGTCACCTTGGGGTGATCGTCCAGCCCGTCATGCATCGCCTTTTGGGTCGGAGCGGGAACGAACCCATCCTCACCGGCAATGTGCAGCATCAGCGGATTGGCGATGGCGTGCTTTTCGCCCAGCAGCCCGTCGACGCCCACTGCATAATAGCCGACACTGGCATCGGCATCGGTCCGCGCGGCGGTCATGAAGGCGAGGCGGCCGCCCAGGCAATAGCCGGTGACCCCGACCTTACCACCGCTGGCGTCACGCGCCGCGCGGATCGTCGCTTCGATATCCGCGACGCCCTTGTCCTGATCGAACTTGCCCATCCAGTCGAGCGCCTGCTTGAACTCCGCCTCGACATCGGGATCGAGGGCGATGCCCGGCTCAAGCCGCCAGAACAGGTCCGGGGCCAGCGCGACATAGCCGAGCGACGCGAAATGATCGCACTTGCGGCGAATCCCTTCATTCACGCCAAAGATCTCCTGAATGACGACGATCGCGCCGCGCGGGGTCCTCTCGGGGTCGGCACGATACGCGGCGAAGCTGCCGCTCCCGTCGATCGCGCTAATTTCGATAGTCGCCATGAAACTCTCCTTGGTCAGCGGTGGCGCTGCTCGTGGTCGAGCAGCCATAGTTTGGTCGCGGGGCCGTCACCCGCGGAATAACTCCCCAGCGCGCCGCCCGCTGCGGTTACCCTGTGGCATGGAATGATGACGGGAAGGGGATTGCCCGCGCACAGCTGCCCGATGGCGCGCGGCCCCGACTGGAGCCGCCGTGCGAGTTCGCCATAGCTTGCGGTTTCGCCATAGCCCAGCGCGATCAGTCCGTCGCGCAACTCCCGCCCGCGCGGCGACGCAAGCGGCGGGAGCGGAAGGTCGAACTCTTTGAGATCGCCCGCGAAATACGCCAGCAATTGTTCCGTAGCAGCGCGGATCGGTGCGGTTGACCCGATTGCGGCCGGGCCGTCTGCTCCGATCACGACCCGCGAAACCGCTGTTTCGCCACCCTCGACCCGCATGAGGCCGATGGGCGTTGCGATCAGGGCATGGTCGCGCGCATACATGGGGCGAGCGTAGGGCAGGGGATGCTTCGGGCTCAAGTGGAGAAGACGGTATGAAGATCAATGTCGAGGTCGATTGCACCCCTGAAGAGGCACGCCGCGCGATGGGCCTCCCTGATTTCACCCCGGTACATGACCGCTATATTCAGATGATGATCGACTCGATCGACAAGGGCGGGGTCAATCCCGAGATGCTCGACAGCATGATGAAGAGCTGGACCCCGATGGGCGAAGCCGGGATGAATTTCTGGCGCGGCATGTTTGATATGGGCAAGCGTAGCGGCAGCGAGTGAGCGACACGATCTTTGCGCTGTCGAGCGGAGCATTGCCCGCCGGCATCGCGGTTATCCGCATTTCGGGGCCACAGGCATTTGCGGCCGTCACGACGCTGGCGGGAAAGCTCCCGGCACCGCGTCGCGCATCGCTGCGGACCCTGCGTCGCAACGGCGAAGCGCTCGATCGCGCGCTGGTCCTTGTCTTCCCAGGCCCTGCGACCGCGACGGGGGAGGATCTTGCGGAACTCCACCTTCACGGTGGCCGCGCCGTGGTGCGCGCGGTCGAGGCAGCGCTCGCCACGATCCCGGGCCTACGCGGCGCCGAACCGGGGGAGTTCACCCGCCGCGCGCTTGAGCATGGTCGGATCGATCTCACCGAGGCGGAGGGGTTGGGCGACCTGCTCGCTGCCGAGACCGAGATGCAACGTCGCTCCGCTCTGCGTGCTGCCGAAGGAACAGTCCGGTCGCGGATCGAGCAATGGGCCACACGCACGCTTCGGCTCTCGGCGCTGGTCGAGGCGATGCTGGATCATGGCGATGAGGATGATGTGGCGGGGGAGGGCGATGTGCTTGCCACCGTTCAGCGCGACGCGGCCGTGCTCGCCGCAGAGATCGCAGCGGTGACCGCGCAGCCACCGGTAGAGCGCATCCGCGATGGCATCCGCATCGTGCTGGCTGGACAACCCAATGCCGGCAAGTCGACTCTGCTCAACGCGCTGGCCGGGCGCGAAGCTGCGATCGTCTCGCCACTGGCGGGAACGACGCGGGACCGGATCGAGGTCCCGGTGATGCGCGACGGCATTGCCTATCTGCTCACCGACACCGCCGGTCTCCACGCAATGCCAGCCGATATCGTGGAGGAGATCGGCATTGCGCGCGCCCGGTCCGCAATCGAGAGCGCTGACCTCGTCCTGTGGCTCGATGATGCGCCACTGCCTGCCGAGCTGGCGGACATGCCACATCTCCTCATTCATCCACGCGCCGACGCGCCCGGACGCGAAGCGGGTGCTGCCAATCGTCTCTCTGTTTCGGCGGAAACGGGGCTGGGGGTTGAGGTGCTGTGGACTGCCATCGCTGGTCTCTCAGCCGCGCTGCTCCCGCCGTCGGACAGCGTCGCGCTCAATATTCGACAACGTGCTCTCGCCGAGCAAGCCGCCGCCGCGCTGCGCGCGGCCGCCATCCAGGACGCGCTGCTGCTCGCCGCCGAGGAGTTGCGCAGTGCATTGCGCGCGTTCCACCGCATCACTGGCGCGGCGGATGTCGAGGCGATGCTCGACGCATTGTTCGGGCGGTTCTGCATCGGCAAGTGAGTGTTTCACGTGGAACGCTTTTGACCTGACCCCCGCGCGGGGCTATGCGGCAGTCATGCACAAGTTCGACGTGATCGTGATCGGCGGCGGCCATGCCGGTACCGAAGCGGCAGCTGCGGCTGCGCGCTGCGGTGCACGGACCGCGCTCGTCACCTTCGATGCGGCAATGATCGGCGCGATGTCCTGCAATCCTGCAATCGGCGGCCTCGGCAAGGGTCATCTGGTGCGTGAGGTCGATGCGCTGGACGGCCTGATCGCCCGCGCCGCCGATGCCGCCGCAATCCACTACCGCTTGCTCAACCGCTCAAAGGGGCCGGCGGTGCAGGGACCGCGCGTCCAAGCCGACCGCATCCGCTACGCTGCCGCAATCCAGACGATGCTCGCTGCCCAGCAGGGGTTGGAGATTGTTGAGGGGGAGGCAGTCGCGCTGCTCCTCGAGGGCGGGCGCATCGCCGGCATCCGCCTGGCGGACGGTGCCGAGCTGACCGCCCGCGCCGTCATTCTCGCCAGCGGTACCTTCCTCGGCGGCCGCATCTTCCGCGGTGAAGAGCGCGAGACTGGCGGCCGGGTAGGGGAGCGGGCCGCGACTGCATTGGGCGTTCAGCTGCGCGACTATGGGCTCCCGATCACCCGTCTCAAGACCGGTACGCCACCGCGTTTGGATGGCCGAACGATCGACTGGGGCGCACTCGACGAGCAGCCCAGCGACGCCGATGACTGGCGCATGTCACCGCTGACGACTGGCGCGCGCCTGCCCCAACTCACCTGCGCAATCACCCGCACCACGCTCGAGACGCACGCGATCATCCGCGGCGGCCTTGATCGCTCGCCATTGTTCAGCGGTGCGATTGAAGCCGGCGGCCCACGCTATTGCCCTTCGATCGAGGACAAGATCTTCCGCTTCGGCGACCGCGACGGGCATCAGATCTTCCTCGAGCCGGAAGGACTGACAACCCATCTCGTCTATCCCAACGGCCTTTCGACCTCTCTGCCCACCGATGTGCAGGCCGCGATGATCGCGTCGATTCCGGGCCTTGCGAACGCGCAGATCGTCACCCCCGGCTATGCGGTCGAGTACGACCATGTCGACCCGCGTGCACTCTCGCACCAGCTGGAATGTCGCGACCTGCCCGGCCTCTATTGCGCAGGCCAGATCAACGGCACCACCGGCTATGAAGAGGCCGCGGCACAGGGCCTTGTCGCGGGCATCAATGCCGCAGCCGCCGTGCTCGGTCGTGCGCCGGTCCTGTTCCCGCGTGAGGTCAGCTATATCGGCGTGATGATCGACGACCTCACGCTGCAGGGCGTGACGGAGCCCTATCGCATGCTCACCGCGCGCGCCGAACATCGCCTCTATCTCCGCGCCGACAATGCCCAGACTCGCCTCGCGCCGCTGGGTGAGGCCGCGCAGTGCCTTGGCCCCGACCGCCGCGCGTTCATTGCCCGGCGGGCTGAAGCGCGGGCGCGCCTCGATGCACGGTTTGCGGACACCCGGACTGCCCATGCGCTCGGCCAGGCCGGCGCACCGGTGGCGCAGGACGGCGCGCGTCGCAGTGCGTTCGAGTGGTTGCGCTTCCCGGCGGTGACGCTCGATCACCTCGATATCGATACCGACGGCGCCGATCCCTCAGTGCTGGCCGAGCTGATCGAGGATGCACGCTACGCCCCCTATCTGGAGCGGCAGGCACAGGAAACCGCCGCGATGCGTCGCGCCGACGGAACGCGGATCCCCCCCACGCTCGATTATGCCTCGGTTCCGGGACTGTCGAACGAGATGGTCGAACGGCTCGCAGCCGCGTGCCCGGACACGATCGGCGATGCCGCGCGCGTGCGTGGGATCACGCCAGCGGCATTGACCGCTATCCTCCTGCATGTGAAGCGGGCTGCATGACCGAAGATGAAGCCCGGCAATGGGTTCGCAACCGTTACGATGTTCCACGTGAAACACGGCTGGCCGCATTCGTCGACCTGCTGCGCGACGAAGCAACGCGTCAGAATCTGGTCTCACCATCCACGCTCGACGAAATCTGGGCACGGCATGTGGTCGATTCGGCGCAATTGCTCGACCATGTCGATGTTGACGGCCCGTGGCTCGACATCGGAAGTGGCGCAGGCCTGCCCGGAATCGTCCTCGCGATCCTGCGCGATTCAACCGTAGAACTGGTCGAGCCGCGCAAGCTGCGCACGGCATTCCTCCAGCATTGTGTCGATGCGCTGAGCCTGGCCAACGTGACCGTCCATACAGCCAAGGTCGAGCGAACCACGGGCCGCGCAGCCGTGATCACCGCGCGGGCGGTCGGCTCGCTCGACACCCTGTTCCGTATCGCGCGCCACCGTGCCGATCGATCCACAATCTGGGTGCTGCCCAAAGGCCGCAATGCGCAATCGGAGGTGGAAGATGCGCAGCTATGGTGGCAAGGTTCGTTCCACGTGGAACCGAGCGTGACCGCAGCGGATTCGCTCATCATCGTCGCCAAAGAGGTGCGCCCCAGATGATCTGCATCGCCATTGCGAATCAGAAGGGCGGCGTGGGCAAGACCACGACCGCGATCAACGTGGGAACCGCGCTTGCCGCGACCGGCATGCGGGTGTTGCTGCTCGATCTCGATCCGCAGGGGAATTGCTCGACCGGCCTCGGCATCGGTCGCGCAGATCGCGAACGCTCGACCTATGATCTGCTGATCGGTGAAACCAGCCTGGAGGATGTCTCCGTCCCCACCCGCGTTCCCGGACTCGATATCGTGCCCGCTACGGTCGACCTCTCGGGCGCGGAGATCGAGCTCATCGAGTTCGAGGCCCGCACCCACCGTCTCGCCACGGCGATCGAGCGGAGCGCGGAGCGCTGGGACGTGGTGCTGATGGACTGTCCGCCGTCACTCGGGTTGCTCACGATCAATGCGATGGTCGCGTCCGACGCGCTGCTCGTGCCGTTGCAATGCGAATTCTTTGCGCTCGAGGGACTGAGTCAGCTGCTCAACACGGTTGAGCGGATCCGCGGACGCTTCAATCCGGGCCTGTCGATCCTCGGCGTTGTGCTGACCATGTACGACCGCCGTAACCGCCTGACCGACCAGGTCTCTGACGATGTCCGCGCGGTGCTGGGCAAGGTAGTGTTCGACACCGTCATCCCGCGCAATGTCCGCCTGTCTGAAGCTCCGAGCCACGGTTTGCCCGCGCTGATCTATGATTATCGCTGTGCCGGGTCCGAAGCCTATATCGCCCTTGCGCGCGAAGTGATTGAGCGCCTGCCCAAGCTGAAGAAGGCCGCATGACCGAAGAAACACCCCAAGAGGCTGCCACGCCCGCTGCCGCCGCACTCAGCACCCGCAAGACCCGCCCCGGCCTCGGCCGCGGCCTCAGCGCCCTCCTCGGAGATGCCGAGCGCGATGAACCCGTCCGCCCAGGCACCGAACCGTCGATGGGCGTGCGCATGCTGCCGGTCAGCTCGCTCGCCCCGCACCCGGAACAGCCGCGCCGTCATTTCGATGAGGATGCGCTGGAAGAGCTCGCCAAGTCGATTGCGATGCGCGGGCTGATTCAGCCGATCCTGGTGCGGCCGCATGGCAAGGACTATCAGATCGTCGCCGGCGAACGCCGCTGGCGCGCGGCACAGCGGGCGCGGCTGCACGAGGTGCCGGTCATCGTCCGCGACCTGGACGAGGCGCAGACGCTCGAAATCGCGATCGTCGAAAATATTCAGCGCGAAGATCTGAACGCGATCGAAGAGGCTGAGGCCTATGCCAAGCTGATCGGCGATTTCGGCCATAGCCAGGAGGCGCTGGCCAAGATCGTCCACAAATCGCGCAGCCACATCGCCAACCTGATCCGCTTGCTCGACCTGCCCGCCACGGTCCGCCAGCGCGTGGTCGAGGGCGGGCTGACCATGGGCCACGCCCGCGCCCTGATCGGTGCACCCGACCCGGAAAAGCTCGCAAAGATCGTGGTCGAACGTGACCTGTCGGTCCGCGAAACCGAAAAGCTTGCCCGCGACGCCAAGCCCCGCGCACCTAGCAAGAGCGGCGACAAGGCCGGCAGCGGCAGCAACGCCGACATCGCCGCGCTGGAGCGCCAGCTGGGCGATGTGCTGGGCCTCAACGTCAAGATCAGCTTCGGCGAAAAGGGCGGGGCGCTGACGCTCGCCTATTCTACGCTCGATCAGCTGGACATGATCTGCCAGCGTCTGACGGGTGAGAAAATATAACTCATTCAATAGGATGAGTTGATTTCTCGCCGTTCGCCAATCCGATGATCGCGCGTGCCGCATTGGCGGCCCCATCGCCCTCCTGCGCGATCGCCTCCGCTGCGCTGTGGGCGCATTGCGCGATCGCAGCGGACTCGAGCAGTTCGGCGACGATCGGCGCCGCGCGCTTGGCGGTGAACGCAGCGCGACTCATCCGACGCGCGACTCCGGCGTCGACCAAGCGCGCCGCGTTATCATATTGATCGCCAAAATGGGGTACGATCAGCTGCGGTCGTCCAGCGCGCAACGCCTGCCCGCTCGACCCCGCCCCGCCATGATGAACGATCGCTGCGGCGTGCGGAAACACCATCGAATGCGGCGCATAGCCGACCGACAGGCAGTCACCCTCCCGCGTCGCTGCACCGGGCTGCCCGGTCAGCAGGACGGCACGCCGGTTGAGTTGCCGTGCGACCGCCGCTGCCCGTTCATAAAAGCGACCTGCCGCTGCGACCGCAAACGAACCTAGGCTAAACACCAGCGGCGGGTCGCCTTCGGCAAGAAAGTCCGCGAGCACGGGATCGATCGCCGCATCCGCCGACCCGCTCTCGCTATCGAAGAACGGAAATCCGGTCAGGACGGCACCGGTTGGCGCGTCGGGCGGAAGCGCACCGAGCGGTGCGGACCAGCAACAGAGCAGCGCCGCCGTCGCCGGGCTGTGGTCGAGCATTGGCGCCCCCGTCCGCGACCCCAGGCCATGGCTTGCCCGCACCGCATCGATACGCGCTCCATAGCGCGCGCGGAGCAGTCGCCGGATGGTCGCATAGCCAAGCCGATTCCAGCCCTGCCCAAGCGTGGAACGCGGACGGTGGCACATCAGCTCGAACGGCGGCGCCCTGGGTGGCTGCAAAGCGGAAAAGAGCGTCATCGGCTGAAGCACGATGCCGGCGAGTGGGAGGCTGCGCTTTTCGGCAACGATCTCCGCCGCGAACGCAAACACCGATGCTGCCACCACATCGGCGCTGTCGGCCAACCGATCCAGTGCGACACTGCTTTCATGCAGCGTGGGCATGAGAATCTCGTCGAGCACGAAGCCCGCGTCGGCCAGGACTCGCACGGCCACTTCCGACTCGCTCAACCTCAGCCGCGCGCAAATTGATGCGTAGCTGGGAAGGATGGGCGCCGCATCCAGCCCCGCTGCCCGCGCCTTGCCGACGCCATCTTCCGGGACGGCCAGGGTCACCCGCTGACCCTGTTCCCGCAACGCCCGCCCGATCGCGATGAACGGGTGGAGGTCGCCGAGCGAACCGATCGTTGCGAGGAGGATGTGCGCCATGACGGGGGCGCTAGATGGGTGACGTTACGACGGTGAAGCGGCTGGGCAAAGCCACTGCGCTCACCCCCGCGCCGCACCGCGCGCCAGCACCGCCAGCTCATGATCCGCCAGTACTTGCCCCGCATTCCCCCCGCCGCGCGTCATCGCCCGTTCCGCCTCACGCGCCCGTGCTACGGCGCGGGCCAGCATCGGGCTGTTCCAGCGTTGCAGCGCGCGGATCGTCGCGGCTTCTTCCTTGAAGAAGACGCGGTGCTTCTTGACCACCTCGCCGGGGCTCAGCCCATGATCGATATCGGCGCGCATTTCGGCCAGCGCCATCAGACGGCGGACCAGCCCGCGCAACAGCGGAATCATCGACACGCCGGCTGCGTCGAGCCGCGCCAGCTCCACGCCGATCTCGGCCGGGCGACCGCCGACGACAGCCTCGATCGCGCCCGACATCTCGGCTTCGCCCAGATCCGCGCCGATCGCGTCGAGCGCCTCGATCCCGGCTTCACGCGGCCGATCGGGCGCGGCGTCGAGGAACAGCGACAATTTCTCGATCTCGCGCGCCAGCACCGCGCGATCGCCGCCCGACATGGCCGCCAGCTGATCCGCCGCCCCGCCGACCAGGCGCAAGCCATGTTCGCGCGCAATTCTGGTCGCCAGCTGCCCGGCGGTGCGCGCATCGGGCACATAACAGGCATGGACCATGACATTGGGCGCGGCGAGCGCGAGCTTGAGCAGCCGCCCGGTGCCCTTGAGGCCGCCGCCGACCGCAACTACCGGATTGCCGCCGGTTTCTGCCTCGATCAGCATCCGCACCGCGTCGGTGCCGCCATCGTCGATGCCCGATACGCGGATGTAGCGCGCGCCACCGAACAGCGACAGCGACGCCGCCTCGCCCGCGAGCAGCCCGGCATCGTCCTTGAGCGCACTGCCCTCGATATCGATGCGCTCGGCATCGGGGCCCATTGCCCGGCCCAGCCGCGCAGCCAGGTCGTTGGCACCCGCCTCATCGGGGCCGTAGAGCAGAAACAGGCGGATATCGGGCCCCGGCTTGTCCAGCCGCGCCCGGATCTGCGCCTCGCTCGCCTTCACTTGGGCTTCGAGCTGCGCGCGTAGCGGGCCAGCCGCGCGACGATCTGGTCCGCGACGATACCCGACAGCCGCTCCAGCGCGCTGCGCTCGGCCGCGATCGTCGCATATTCCGATCCCGCGACGTCGATGCCCGCATCCGACCCTGCGGTCGCGTCGAGCACCGTCTGCCCGGTCGCCAGGTCGATCAGCTGATAGCGCGCACGCAACGTCCGCCGCTCGCGCGTCACCACGTCATCGCTGCGCACGCCCAGACCCTCGATCCGGTCGTCCAGCTTGATTTCCAGCCGATAGGTGGGCGTGCCGCTGCGCGTCGCCTCGATCCGGTCGCGCACCGCGTTGGAGACGAGCCACCCCGCCTCGCCCTGAATCGGCGCGACCTCGACCCCCGACAGCATCGTCTGCACCGGGCCACCCACGCCGCCGCCATAAAGCGGCCGCAGCCCGCAGCCGGACAGCGTGGTGCTCGCCGCGACCAGCGCGATCAGGAGTGCTGCGCGCTTCATGCGACGATGTTCACCAGACGGTCGGGCACGACGATCACCTTTCTGGGTGCTGCGCCGTCCAGAATGCGCTGCACATTGGGATTTGCCAAGGCCATGGCTTCCAGATCGGCCTTGTCGGCGCCATTGGCCGCCGTGACCGTGTCGCGCAGCTTGCCATTGACCTGGATCGCGATCGTCACCTCGTCATCGACCAGCAGGGCTGGGTCGACCGCGGGCCATTCGGCGTCGGCGATCAGCGTGGTGTTGCCCATGGCTGCCCACGCTTCTTCGGCCAGATGCGGCACCATCGGCGCCGCGACTAGGATCGCGGTGCGGATTGCATTGGCGCGCGACGCGCTCGGCGCGGCCTTTTCGATCGCGTTGATCAGGCCATAGAGCTTCGCCACGCCCTTGTTGAACTGAAGCCCCTCGATATCCGCGGCGACCCCGGCGATGGTCTGGTGCAGCACGCGGTCGAGGCTCTTGTCCTCGCCGGTCCAGTCGCTGAGCCCGTCGAACAACCGCCACAGCCGCTGAACGAAGCGCCAGGCACCCTCGATGCCGTTTTCGGTCCACTCCAGATCGCGCTCGGGCGGCGAATCCGACAGCACGAACCAGCGCACCGCGTCCGCGCCATACTGGTCCACGATCGGTTCCGGATCGACCGTGTTCTTCTTGGACTTGGACATCTTCTCGATGCGGCCGACGGTGACTGGGCCACCGCCCTCGACTTCGACCAGCGCGTCGTCGCTGCGTATCACCTCACCCGGCGACAGCCAGCGGCCATCGGCGGACTTGTAGGTTTCGTGGGTCACCATGCCCTGGGTAAACAGCCCCTCGAACGGCTCGGCGATGTCGATCATCCCGATCCGCTTGAGCGCGCGCGTCCAGAAGCGGGCATAGAGCAGGTGCAGGATCGCATGCTCGACCCCACCGATATATTGATTCACCGGCAGCCACTGCTCCGCCACCGCGCGGTCGAACGGCTTGTCGCCCGGCTGGCTGGCGAAGCGGATGAAATACCAGCTCGAATCGACGAACGTATCGAGCGTATCGGTCTCGCGCCGTGCGGCATGGCCGCATTGCGGGCAATCGACATGCTTCCAGGTCGGATGGCGGTCGAGCGGATTGCCGGGGATGTCGAAGCTCACATCTTCGGGCAGGACGACGGGCAACTGCTTCTTGGGCACCGGTACCGCGCCACAGATTTCGCAATGCACGATCGGGATCGGCGTGCCCCAGTAACGCTGGCGCGACACGCCCCAATCGCGCAGCCGCCAAACCGTCGTGCCCTTGCCCCAACCTTCGGATTCGGCGCGGCGGATCACCTCACGCTTCGCTTCGGCAACGTCGAGGCCATTCAGGAAGTGAGAGTTGACGAGCGTGCCGGGGCCGGTGAAGCTTTCTTCCTCGACAAATTCTACTTCGGTTTTTTCGCCATCCGAGACGACCCGCCGGATCGGCAGCCCATATTTGGTCGCAAATTCGAAATCGCGCTGGTCATGCGCCGGCACCCCGAACACCGCGCCGGTGCCGTAATCCATCAGCACGAAATTGGCGATATAGACCGGCAATTCCCAATTGGAATCAAAGGGATGCGCGGCACGAATGCCGGTGTCGAAGCCCAGTTTCTCCTGCGTCTCGATCTCTGCCGCGGTCGTCCCGCCCAGCTTGCACTGCGCGATAAACTCCGCCGCCGCCGGGTCCTTGCTGGCAAGCGCCTGCGCGATTGGATGATCCGCCGCGATCGCGACAAAGCTCGACCCGAAAATCGTGTCGGGCCGCGTGGTGAACACCTCTACTTCATTGAAATCGCTGGACGAAATTTTGAAGCGGAACTGCATCCCCTGTGACTTGCCGATCCAGTTTTCCTGCATCAGCCGGACCTTGTCGGGCCATTTGTCGAGGGTTTCGAGGCCGTCGAGCAGCTCTTCGGCAAAGTCGGTGATCTTGAGGAACCACTGGTTGAGCTTCTTCTTCTCGACCAGCGCCCCCGACCGCCAGCCGCGCCCATCGATCACCTGCTCATTGGCGAGCACGGTCATGTCGACCGGGTCCCAGTTGACCGTCGATTCCTTGCGGTAAACCAATCCGTTAGCGAAGAGATCGAGGAACAGCGCCTGTTCGTGGCCGTAATAGTCCGGCTCGCACGTCGCCAGCTCGCGACCCCAGTCGATAGCGAGGCCCAGGCGTTTGAGCTGAGCCCGCATCGTCGCAATATTGTCGCGCGTCCATCCGCCGGGATGGACCTTCTTTTCCATCGCGGCATTTTCGGCCGGCATGCCAAATGCGTCCCACCCCATCGGGTGAAGCACTTCCATGCCCTTCATCCGCCGATAGCGCGTCAGCACGTCGCCCATCGTATAGTTGCGGACATGCCCCATATGGATCCGCCCCGACGGATAGGGAAACATCTCAAGCACATAGGATTTGGGCTTGGGCGAGTGATCGTCCGCGGCGAAGGTGCGGCGTTCTTCCCAGACCTTCTGCCACGCGGAATCGGCGTTCAGCGCGTTGAACCGCGACACATGTCTTTCCTTGTCTTCAGTCGGTCGGGCAAGCAGCCCGCCGGATCAATTCCCGGTAATCGCGGCGCGCCGCAGATCGCGGGCCTTGGTCAGAATGATGTCTTCCAGCTTCTGGACCGTCGCTGCCTCAACCGGCGCGTCGACCCACTGGCCACCACGATTCTGCTGGCGCTGAACGCTGACGCGGAGCGCGTCGGCGCGCAGATCCTGGTCGAGGATTGCCACGGTGATCTTGATCCGCTCGGTCGAGAGATTGGGGTTCACATGCCAGTCGGTCACGATCACACCGCCGTTCGAATCGGTCTGCGCGATCGGCGCGAACGACACGGTGTCGAGCGCGGCACGCCACAGATAGGCGTTGACGCCGATCGTCGTGACCTTCGACGCGGCAAGATCGGCGCGCGGGCGATCGCCACCACCGCCGCACGCGGCGAGGGTGAGGGCAACGCTGCCCAGGATCGCGGTGCGCAACTGGCGGTTCATCGGCATCATCCTATGGGAAATCTCATCGGCTCGGTGTGCATCTATAGATGTTGGCGCGCGCGCCGCAAGCGCAAGCCGATGCGGCCCATGCTGTGCGTCTAGAGCAACACCTGCGCCAAAATCGGATTCGGCCTGTGGAACATGGCAATCGAATCATGGTAGAGCGCAATGCGAATAAGGGGTTTCAATGCGTACTCGTCGGATCATTGCGGGATTGGGACTGGGGCCGCTGGGCGCCGCCGGGCTCGTTGCCGCGCCGGCGTTGCTCGCGCAGACCGGGACACCGCAGCGCGTTGCGCCTGCGCGGGCGACCCCGATTGCGGGAATCGGAACCTTCACTCCGGCATCGGCCGACCCGCGCCTTGCAGCAGCGCTGGCGCGCAGTGGCCTGTCGGGCAGTGGCTTCCGCTTCACGCCCGCCGACACGCGCGGGATCAGCAATCGCAGCGTGACCGTCGCGGTTCGCGCGCGCACCACCCGGCCCTCGGCTGCGATCGCCGATCGCGGCGCGGCTGCCCCGGCTTCGGTGACGTTGCAGCCGATCGCCTATAACCTGGGCGTTTCGGTGGGCTGGAAGCGCTTTGCGATCTCGGGCGATCTTGCGAAACTCGACCTGGCGGGGCAGCCGGGCAGCAACCAGAAGATGGATCTGGGCCTCAGCTACACCGGCAAGCGCGCATCCGGGCGGATCAAGGCGACCAGCGAGAAGCCGGCCGAGCGTGGTCCGCGCTTGCTGACGGTCGATCCCAATTATTCGATCGATGTCGGCGGTGCCTATTCGATCACCCGCAATCTCGATGTGACTGCCGGCGTGCGGTACAGCAGCGAGAAGGATCGCCTTCCGCAGCTGAAGGACGATCGGCGTGACAGCCAGGCGGTCTATGTCGGGACGGCAATCCGCTTCTGACCGGTGATGTCGGGCTAGGCCCAGGCGTCGATCCCGGCCCATCCATGCACACCGAGCCGATTTAGCGCGCGCCAGCGGCGCTCATCCATCCCGCCGAGCGCGATCACTGGCAGCTTGAGCCCGCGAATCATCAAGCCAAATCGCGCCGGACCCAGCGCCGATGCGCCGGGATGCGAGCGCGTGGGGTAAACTGGCGATACGAACAGCAGCGCAGCGCCGGCCCGCCCTGCCGCAATGGCTTCCACCCGCGAATGCACCGGCGCGGTCAGCGCGGCACGGCTCCGACCATGGCGCAGCATGGGTCCGCGCCCGACCGGGAGCCCGGCCACGACCAGCATCAGCCGCTTGCGTCGCGCGCATCTGCGCACCCGTTCGAACAGCGCCCGTCGCGCCCGGGGCGGGGTCGCATAATGGCGGAAGATGATTCCCGATCCGCGCGGCAGTGCGTCGATCGCTGTCCATAGCGTGTCGCCCAAGCGCTCGTCCGTCATCAGCCAGCGGCGCGGCAAAGCAGAGGGGTGGGGGTGGCGGCGCGACATCGCGCCACCTATAGCGCGGCATATGTCTGCCGAAACCGCTTCGTCTCGCCTTTCCGATATCAACGCCCGCCTTGCCCGCGCCGCCGCGACGGCGGGGCGCCGTGCGGATGCGGTCACGCTGATTGCCGTGTCCAAGACGCATGACGCCGCCGCGATCCAGCCGCTGATCGATGCGGGCCAGCGTGTGTTCGGCGAAAATCGGGTGCAGGAAGCGGCGGCCAAATGGCCCGCGCTCAAGGCCGCGACCCCGGACATCCACCTCCACCTGGTCGGCCAGCTTCAGTCGAACAAGGCCGCCGACGCGGTGGCGCTGTTCGATGCGATCCATTCCGTCGACCGCCCGTCGTTGGTCGCCGCGCTCGCCAAAGCAATGGCGGAGAGCGGCAAGCGCCCCGATTGCTTCATCCAGGTCAATATCGGCGATGAACCGCAAAAGGGCGGCGTCGCGGTCGCAGACCTGTCCGCGCTGCTGGCAGAGGCACAAGCAGCGGGCCTGCCAATCGCCGGGCTGATGGCGGTGCCGCCGGTCGGCGTCGATTCGGCACCCTATTTCGCGCTACTGGCCAAGCTGGCGCGTGAGGCGGGGCTGGAGGGGCTCAGCATCGGCATGTCGGACGATTTCGAGGTGGCGGTGACGATCGGCGCGACCCATGTCCGCGTCGGCACAGCACTGTTCGGAGCACGCGCATGAGCCTGTCGGTCCGTTTCGACGCGCTGATCTTCGACTTTGACGGCGTCCTGCTCGAGAGTGAGTTCGAGGGCAACCGGCACATTGCCGACTATCTGACCGCGATCGGTCATCCGACCAGTCCGGAAGACTCGATGGCGAACTTCATGGGCCTTGCCGGGCGCGAGTTCATCGAAGCGATCGAGAGCTGGATCGGGCGTTCCCTGCCCGAGGACTTCCACGATGCGCGCGAGGCGGAGAATCGCCGTGCGCTGGCCGAGGGCGTTGCCGAGGTTGCCGGGGCGATCACCTTCGTCCGCGCGCTGCCCGACGATCTGCCACGCGCCATCGCTTCGTCGAGCAACAGCCACTGGATCGGAACGCATCTCGACCATCTTGGCATCCGCGACGCGTTTGACGGGCGAATCTTCAGCGGCCGCGAGCATGTCGCGCGGGGCAAGCCCGCGCCGGATATCTATCTCCACGCCGCCGCACAGCTGGGCGTGCCGATTGAGCGCTGCGCGATCCTGGAGGATTCACCGGTGGGGGCGACCGGGGCGGTGGCGTCGGGCGCGCATGTCATCGGGCTGTGCGCAGGCAATCACTGCGGGCCGAACCATGCCAGCCGCCTGCGCGCGCTGGGTGTCCACGACATCGCGCACGACTTCACCGAAGTCGCGCGGTTGCTGGCCTAAGCCGTCCCGCCGACGGTCAGCCCGTCGAGCAACAGCGTCGGCTGACCCACGCCCGCCGGCACGGACTGCCCACCCTTGCCGCACATGCCGATGCCCTCATCGAGCGCGAAATCATTGCCGATCCCGATCACCCGGGTCAGGCTGGTCGGCCCGTCGCCGATCAGCGTCGCACCCTTGATCGGGGCGCCGAGCTTCCCGTTCTCGATCTTGTAGGCTTCGGTGCAGCTGAACACGAACTTGCCCGATACGATGTCGACCTGACCGCCGCCAAAGCTCTTGGCGAAAATGCCTTTCTTGACCCGGCTCAGCAGCTCGGCGGGATCGTCCTGGCCCCCGCGCATAAAGGTATTGGTCATGCGCGGCATCGGGGCGTGCTGGAAGGATTCGCGGCGGCCATTGCCGGTCGGTTCGACCCCCATCAGCCGCGCGTTCATGCGATCCTGCATATAGCCGCGCAGGATGCCGTCCTCGATCAGCACCGTTTCGCGCGTCGGCGTGCCTTCGTCGTCGATCGACAGCGAACCGCGCCGGTCGGTGATCGAGCCGTCATCGACCACGGTGACGCCGGGCGCGGCAACGCGCTCGCCGATGCGGCCGGAGAAGGCGCTGGTGCCCTTGCGGTTGAAGTCGCCCTCAAGGCCATGGCCGATCGCCTCGTGCAGCAGGATGCCGGGCCAGCCGGGGCCGAGCAGTACGGTCATCTCACCCGCCGGGGCATCGACCGCGTCGAGATTGACCAGAGCCTGCGCCAGCGCCTCGTCGATCGCGCGGTTCCACGTCTCGGGCTGCATCAGCCGATCATAGAGCGCGCGGCCGCCAGTGCCGAAGCTGCCCGTCTCGCGCCGCCCGTTGGATTCGACCACGATCGAGACGTTAAGGCGGACCAGCGGGCGGATGTCGGTGGCGATGAAGCCGTCCGGACGGACGATCTCGACCACGCTCCATGATCCCAGCAGGCTGACCGAGACTTGCACGACGCGCGGATCGCGGGCGCGGGCCGCCGCGTCGATCGCCTGGCACAGATTTACCTTGTCGGCGAAGGGGACCAGATCGAGCGGGTCGGCATCGGTATAGAGGTGGCGGTTGGTGCCGACCGGGGCCGCAGCCTTGGGTCCGGTCGCCGGATCGATCAGCGCCATCGTCTCGCCCGCACGGCGAATCGCGGCGTCGCTGATCTCATTGGCATGGGCAAAAGCGGTAGTCTCGCCGCTCACCGCGCGCAGGCCGAAGCCCGAATCGGTGTTATACGACGCGGTCTTGAGCCGCCCGTCGTCGAAGCCGAACGCCTCTGTCTTGCGATATTGCAGGTAGAGCTCGCCATCCTCGGCCGAGGCGAGGATCGATGCGGTCAGGCGCTGGGCGGCGTCGGCATCGAAGCCGTCGCGGTAGAGGAAACCTCGGGGATCGCTGTACATCCCCGAAATATAGAGTGCTTAAACGCTCGCGCCAGACGCGATGTCGGGCAAATCGCTCTGGTCGGCGCCATCGGCGGGGCCGCCGATCAGCACGAAGCGGCGGTCGCAATAGCCGCAATCGACATAGCCATGCTCGTCAATCTGCAAAAACACGCGCGGATGGCCGAGCGCGGCTGCAATGCCGGCATGCGCGCCGTCACAGGCGACGCGGGCGGTGGTGACGCGGGTGACTTCGGGCGGCGCGATCATGGACCTGCGGTTAGCAAAGCGCGGGCGCGCGAGCAATCTCGGCGTGCAGCGACGTTCACATTGTCCCGGTGGCGCGCTCGAACTCGTCTGCACAGCGTTCGGCGAGCTTGGCGGCGCCCGCTACACCGCCCGCCTGCATCGATGCCGCCACCGCCTCCATCGCCGGGCCGAGCATCGCGGCACCGCTGCGTCCGACGATCTTGCCGAGGAAGAAGCTCATCGTCATGTCGAGTCCCGACTTGTCGGTAGCCGACGCCGTTTCGCCCAGCATGGTCATCGCGAAAACGCATTTGGCGTCGGCGTGATCGGCGGGCGTCGGTGTGGCCTGAAGCATTGCGAGCGCGAGTGTGTGTGTGATGAACACCGGTGTTCCTCCCCTGATAGCGGCTCAGCCTGTGCCGTGCGTCTGGTCTTGGCAACGTCTTTCGCTTGCCAAGCGCCCCATACCGTCCCACTTCCCCGGCATGAGCGACGCGGCGATCGAGATCGACGGCCTTTCCAAGGTCTATTCTGGCGGCAAGCAGGCGCTGGACGGGGTGAGCTTCACCGTGCCGCGCGGGCAGATTTTCGGCCTGCTGGGGCCGAATGGCGCGGGCAAATCGACGCTGATCAATATCCTGGCGGGGCTGGTCAACAAGACCGGCGGCACGGCGCGCATCTGGGGGTTCGACATCGACGCCAGCCCGCGCAACGCCAAGCGCGCGATCGGGATCGTCAATCAGGAGATCATGTTCGACCCGTTCTTCACACCGGTCGAAACGCTGGAGATCCAGGCTGGTCTATATGGCGTTCCTAAGGCGGAGCGGCGGTCGATGGAGCTGCTGCGCGCGGTGCATCTGGAGGACAAGGCGCGGGCTTATTCGCGGACGCTCTCGGGGGGCATGAAGCGGCGGTTGATGGTGGCGAAGGCGATGGTGCATTCGCCGCCGGTACTGGTGCTCGACGAGCCGACCGCGGGCGTGGATATCGAACTGCGCCAGCAGCTCTGGGCCTATGTCCGCACGCTCAATGATCAGGGCGTGACGGTGGTGCTGACCACCCATTATCTGGAGGAAGCCGAAGAGCTGTGCGATCGCATCGCGATCATCAACCATGGCAAGCTCATCGCGAACGAGCCGACCCGTGAGCTGGTTGGCAAGACTCAGGAAAAGGCGGTCGAGGTTGTGGTCGATCGCGACATCATCGACCTCCCCGCCAACGGCTGTTTCCAGAAGATCGAGGCGAAGGGCGAGCGGACGCTGGTCATCACCTATCGCAAAGATCGCGCGAACGCCGGCGAGGTGCTGGGCGCGGTGCAGGCGGCTGGGTTCGGCATCGTCGATGTCAGCACGCGCGAGGCGGACCTTGAAGACGTGTTCCTGAGCCTGACGCGAGCGGCGAACGCCGCTTAACGCCGGTAGCGCGCGAAGAAGCGCCACATCGCATCATTGTCCGCAGTCCAGACATGGCCGCCGCCGCGCAGGATATGGGCGGCGACTTCGGCCTGCGCCCGGCAGCGCGTGTGGAGCCGCTCATAGAGATTGGCGGCGAGATCGCGGCGCAGCGGGCCGGCGGTGCAGCCGTTGAGGCTGGCCCAGCGCGCTTCGGCGGCCTCCATCGTATATTGCCAATAGCCCGCGCCGCCGCCCTGCACCGGGTTGGTGCCGTCGGCATCGCCGGCAAAGGCGATCACCGGCATCGGGTGCTGCGGCGTGCAGGTGGCCGGATCGGGGCGGGTCTTGTCGCTCACCAGCGGATTGCCCGCGCGCAGGCCGACGACCGGGGCGATCGCGGCGAAGCGGTCGGACGCGATGCAGCCGAGCCATGACGTCATCCGTCCGCCGCCGGACAGACCGGTGGCATAGACGCGCTTGGTGTCGGCACAGCCTTTCTCGGCCAGCCAGTCGATCGCGGTCTTCAGGAACGCTACGTCATCGGCATCGCCCGGCCCCGGCACCTTGCCGGTGACGGTGGGAACGCCGGGAATGTTCCAGACAAAGCCGCGCTCGACCGGGATGCCCGCATCGGGCGCGGCGACGAGGAATCCGTGGCGGTCGCTGCTCCCCTCCAGCTTCGATTGCGCGAGGATCGCGGCGCCGTCGCCGCCGCTGCCGTGCAGGGCGAACACCAGCGGGAGGCGGCCTGCCGCTGCATTCGCCGGCACGCGGAGGAGCAGGCTGCGCCCGGTATCGCCGACCGTCACGCGCGCCGTGGTACCGGGGGCGACGGGGCAGCCCGGGGCGGCGAATGCTGGCACAGTCGCGACGAACAGGGCAGCGGCGGCGGCGAGGATCAGGCGCATTGGTATCTCCTTGTAATCCCCTCGCTATGGCCCGAACTACTATGGAGCAACCGCAGTGTGTTTGAAATCACCGCGCTTTGTCGCATAGCGGCTCTCCGCCATCGGTGCGCGAAGGAACGAGATTGGCCCACGACCCCCATCAGTGCGACGTCCTCATCATCGGCTCGGGTGCCGCCGGACTGACCGCTGCGCTCAATCTCGCTGAACGGTTCCGCGTTACGGTGCTGGCCAAAGGCGGGTTGGACGAGGGATCGACCGCCTGGGCACAGGGCGGGATCGCCGCTGTACTCGAACCCGGCGACACGTTCGAGGCGCATATCGAGGATACAATGGTCGCCGGCGCGGGCCTCAACGACCGCGCGACGGTGGAGATGGTGGTCGAGAATGCCCCCGCTGCGATCAACCGGCTGGTCGAGCTCGGCGTGCCGTTCAACATGGACGGCAATGCCCTGCATTTGACGCGTGAGGGCGGACATAGCGCGCGCCGCATCGTCCATGTCGATGATGCCACCGGCTGGGCGGTGCAGGTCGCGCTGATCCGCGCGGCGCAGGCGCATCCCAATATCACCCTCGTCCCCGACATGGTCGCGATCGACCTGGCCACCAGTCGCCACGAGCTGCGCTATTCCGGGGCGGGCAAGGTGTGGGGCGTCTATGCCGTCAACCGTGCGACCGGGCGGGTCGAATTGTTCACCGCCAACGCCACCGTGCTGGCGACCGGCGGGGCGGGCCGCACCTACCTTTTCTCCACCGCACCCAAGGGGGCGACCGGCGACGGCATCGCCATGGCGTGGCGCGCGGGCTGCCGCATCTCGAACATGGAGATGATGCAGTTCCACCCGACCTGCCTCTATCATCTCGACGTCAAGAATTTCCTGATCACCGAAGCGGTGCGGGGCGAGGGCGGACGGCTGATCAACCCGCAGACTGGCAAGCGCTTCATGGCGGACTATGATCCCGAGCGGATGGAGCTGGCGCCGCGCGACGTGGTGGCGCGCGCGATCGACGCGGAGATCAAGCGCGACGGCCTCGACTATGTCCATCTCGACATCAGCCACATGCCCGCCGAGTTCGTGAAGGGGCATTTCCCCAATATCTACGACAAGCTGATCGGCCTTGGCATCGACATGACCACGGGACCGATCCCGGTGGTACCGGCGCAGCATTATACATGCGGCGGGATCGTCATCGATCTGGACGGCCGCACCGACCTGCCCGGCCTCTATGCCGCGGGGGAGTGCAGCGAAAGCGGGCTGCACGGCGCGAACCGTCTGGCCAGCAACTCGCTGCTGGAATGTTTCGTTTTCGGTGAGGCGGCGGCGCGGCACATCGCGGCAAACTGGGACGATTTGCCCCCTCCGCCGCCGATCCGCCCCTGGGACGAAAGCCGCGTCGCCGATTCGGATGAAGAGGTTGTGATCAAGCAGAACTGGACCGAAATCCGCCGCTTCATGTGGAACTATGTCGGCATCGTGCGCACCACCAAGCGGCTGGAACGCGCGGCGCATCGCATCAAGATGCTGAACGAGGAAGTTGCCGACTATTACGGCCATTTTCGCGTGACGCCCGACCTGATCGAGCTGCGCAACCTGTTGCAATCGGCCGAGCTGATCGTGAGATCGGCGCTGCACCGGCGCGAAAGCCGGGGGCTGCATTATACGCTGGATTTCCCGGATACGGACAAAAAGGCGCAGGACACCGTATTGGTCCCGTGAATTTTTGGCTGAATCTTCACGCTTTGCCGTCATAATCTGCGCATTCGTCGCAGATACCACCATATGCTCTTGGCCATGGTGCCGCGACGCAGCATGATCGCTTTGGGCAAGGGGCGTGATTATCGTGTTGGGGATGCAGGAGTTTACGATTCTTCAGCGGGCAATGACATTGGCGGGCCTCGCGCCTGTGCTGCTGATCGGCGCGGGGGTGGATCGCGATGACCTGCCCAAGGATCTGACCCCGGCTAGCTATCGCGTGTCGATGCCGATCCCGGATGCGCCCAAGCCGCTGCCCGTCTTTCCCGCTCCCGCGGCGCTGACCGCGACGGTCGATGCGCTCGCGCGTGACTTTGGCGGCGTTGTGGGCATTTCGGTCCGCAGCCTCGAATGGGGCTGGCAGGTCGATGCCAATGGCGATCGGCGCATGCCACAGCAGAGCGTGAGCAAGCTGTGGGTCGCGATGACCGTTCTGGATGCGCGCGACAAGGGGCGGTTAACGCTCGACGATCCGGTCGAATTGCGGCGCGAGCATCTGACCTTGTTCCACCAGCCGATCGCGACCCTGGTCGTGCGCGATGGTGTGTATCGCACCACGGTGCGCGAATTGCTGCTGCGCGCCATGCAGCAGAGCGACAATACCGCCAATGACCGGTTGCTGACCCTGGCCGGCGGGCCACAGGCAGTGCGGGCATTTATCGCCGAACGCGGCCTTGGCGAGATTCGCTTCGGTCCGGGCGAGCGGCTGTTGCAGGCTGGGACGGCGGGTCTGCGCTGGGATCAGCGTTATTCGATGGCCGGCGAGTTTCAGCGCGCGCGGGCGGCGCTGCCCCCGACAGTGCGGCGCGCGGCGTTCGAATCCTATGTTGCCGACCCGGTCGATGGCGCGGCACCCTCGGCGATCGCGCTCGCCCTGGCGCGGCTCAAGGCGGGCGAGCTGCTCTCGGCCTCTTCGACCAGTTTCCTCACCAATGTCATGTCTGGCACCCGCACCGGCAAGGCGCGGCTGCGTGCCGCGGTGCCGGTGGGCTGGACGCTGGCGCACAAGACCGGCACCGGCCAGGATCTGGGCGGTCGCACTGCCGGGTTCAACGATATCGGCATCCTGACCGCGCCCGATGGCAAGGCCTATTCGGTCGCGGTGATGATCGGCGACACCCCGCGCCCGGTGCGCGAACGCCAGCAGTTGATGCAGGCGGTGGTTGCGAGCGTGGTGGCCAATCACCGCTGACCGGTTCGACCGCAAGCGCCGGGAGGCGCGGTGGCGTGCGCTCCGTTAACGCGCGGCCATGACCGACGCCCTGACCACGATCGACTGGACTGCCATCGAAGCCGCGCTCGACGCGGAAGGCTGGGCGGTGCTCCCGGGGCTGCTGACTCCCGAAAATTGCGCCGCGCTGGTCGCTGGGTATGACAATGACGACCGGTTTCGCTCGACCATCACCATGGCGCGGCACGGATTTGGCCGGGGCGAGTACCGCTATTTCGCCTATCCGCTGCCGCCCCAGGTCGCCGCGCTGCGATCGGGCCTTTATCGATGGCTCGCGCCCATTGCGAACCGCTGGCACGCGCGGATGGCGATCGACCGGCGCTTTCCGTCGACCCACGATGCATTTCTCGACCAATGCCATGCCGCAGGGCAAGGACGGCCGACGCCGCTGCTGCTGCGCTACGGCCCGGGAGACTATAATTGTCTCCATCAGGATCTTTATGGCGACTATGTGTTCCCGCTGCAGGTCGCCGTACTGCTGTCCCAGCCGGGCGCGGAGTTCAGCGGTGGCGAGCTCGTCCTGACCGAACAGCGCCCGCGGATGCAATCGCGCGCGGCCGTCGTGCCGTTGATGCAGGGCGATGCCGTGATCTTTGCGGTCAGCCAGCGCCCCGTGCAGGGGAGCCGGGGCAGCTACCGCGTCACGATGCGCCATGGCGTCAGCAAGATCAGCGAAGGTCGGCGTCACACATTGGGCATCATCTTTCACGACGCGCATTAGTGCCGGTGCCAGCAACGTCGAGCGCGCCGGTGCCGCACGTCACTCAGCCGTTCCGAAACCCCGCCAGCACTTGCCTAAAAGAGTTTGTCCGTCCGGCAGCATGGGTTATCCCCGCGCCATGCCCCATCTCTACCTTGTCGACGGCTCGAGCTTTATCTTCCGCGCCTATCATGTGCTGCCCAAGCTGACCAACAAACATGGCGAGCCGGCGGGCGCGGTCTATGGCTATGTGTCGATGCTGTGGAAGCTGGCGAGCGAGCTGCACAAGGCGGAGGGGCCGACACATCTGGCGGTGATCCTCGACAAGAGCGAGCATACGTTCCGCAACGAACTCTACGACCAGTATAAGGCGCATCGCCCGCCCGCACCGGAAGACTTAAAGCCGCAATTCCCAATGATCCGCGACGCGACGCGCGCCTTCAGCCTGCCGTGCATCGAGGAATTGGGCTGGGAGGCGGATGATCTGATCGCCAGCTATTCCAAGGCGGCGCTGGCGCAGGGGTGGCAGGTGACGATCGTCAGTTCCGACAAGGATCTGATGCAGCTGCTGACCGAACCGGGCATCGACATGCTCGACACGATGAAGGACCGGCGCATGGGGCCGGAGGCGGTGGTCGAGAAATTCGGGGTCGGGCCGGACAAATTGGGCGAGGTGCTGGCGCTGATGGGCGACAGCGTCGACAACGTTCCCGGCGTGCCGGGCGTGGGGCCGAAGACCGCAGCCAAGCTGATCCTGGAGCATGGCGATGTCGAGGCGGTGCTGGCCGCCGCGCCGACGATGAAGCCGGGCAAGCTGCGCGACAATCTGATCGAACATGCCGATATGGCGCGGCTGTCGCGCAAGCTGGTCGCGCTGGCGGAGGACGTGCCGCTGCCCGAACCGCTCGACGATTTCGTGCTCGACGGGATTCCCGACGCGCCGCTGCGCGCCTTCCTCGAGCATCACGGGTTCAAGACCTTGCTCGCGCGGTTGGGCAGCGAGGCGAGTTCGGTCGCCGATGCGCCGGTCGAGACGCAGGAAGTGCCGGGGCTGGAGCCGGATCCGCCATGCGATCACGATGGCTATGAGACGGTGGTCGATGAGGATGCGCTGGACCGCTGGATCACCGTAGCGCGGCATCAGGGATGGGTCGCGGTGGATACCGAGACGACCGGCACCGATGCGACCCGCGCCGAGCTGGTCGGGATCAGCCTGGCGCTCCACCCCAATCTCGCCTGCTATATTCCGGTTGGCCATGGTGGGACCGACATGTTCGCCGAAAAGCCGGTGCAGCTCGACCGCGCGACGGTGCTGGCCAAGCTCAAGCCGCTGCTGGAGGACCCGGCGGTGCTCAAGATCGGGCACAATCTCAAATATGACCTGATCATCCTTGGCCGACTGGGGATCGATGTCACGCCGTTCGATGATACGATCGTGATGAGTTTCGACCTCGATGCCGGGCTGCACGGCCATGGCATGGACGAGCTGGCGGCGACGCATCTCGCGCATAGCTGCATCGCGTACAAGGATGTGACCGGGAGCGGAAAGAAGCAGATCGGCTTTGCCGAAGTCGATCTGAAGGCCGCGACCCGCTATGCCGCCGAGGATGCCGATGTCACGCTGCGGCTGTGGCGGCGGTTGAAGCCGCGGTTGGCCTATGAGGGCGCGACGCGGGTTTACGAGATGGTCGATCGCCCGCTGGTGCGGGTGATCGCCGACATGGAATTGGCGGGGATCAAGGTCGATGCCGGGGTGCTGGCACGGCTGTCGGATGAGTTTTCGAAGCAGATCGCCCGGCTGGAAGAAGAAATCCACGCGATCGCCGGGTTCAAGTTCACCATCGGCAGCCCCAAGCAGCTGGGTGACGTGCTGTTCGACAAGATGGGGATCAAGGGCGGGCGCAAGGGCAAGTCGGGCGTCTATTCGACTGACGTCAACGAGCTGGAGCGGATCGCGGCGGACAAGGATTCGCCGGGGCGGGAGATGGTGCTCAAGGTGCTCGACTGGCGCCAGCTGTCGAAGCTCAAATCCACCTATACCGACGCGTTGCAGGCGCAGATCAACCCGGCGACGGGGCGCGTGCACACCAGCTATTCGCTGACCGGCGCGCAGACCGGGCGGCTGTCATCGACCGATCCGAACCTGCAGAACATCCCGATCCGCACCGAAGTCGGGCGGCAGATCCGCGACGCCTTCGTCGCCGAGCCGGGCAATGTCATCCTGTCGGCGGACTATTCGCAGATCGAATTGCGGCTGGCGGCGCATATCGCCGACGTCCCCGCACTGCGCGAGGCGTTCGAACAGGGCGAAGACATCCACAACCGCACCGCGATGGAGCTGTTCGGCGAGGTCAATCGCGACACGCGCGGGCGGGCCAAGACGATCAACTTCGCGATCCTTTATGGCATCAGCCGCTGGGGCCTGGCCGGGCGGCTCGACGTGACGCCGGACGAGGCGCAGGGGATGATCGACCGCTATTTCCAGAGATTCCCGGGGATCAGCCGCTACATCGCCGACACGCTGAACGAGGCGAAGGCGCGCGGCTACACCACGACCCTGTTTGGGCGGAAGACCCACTTCACCCGAATCAATGCCCCCAACCAGAATGAGCGCGCGGGCAGCGAGCGCGCCGCGATCAACGCGCCGATTCAGGGGACGAGTGCGGATATCATCAAGCGCGCGATGGCGCGGATGGGTCCGGCGCTGATCGAGGCCGGTCTGCCCAATGTCCGCATGCTGCTGCAGGTGCATGACGAACTGGTGTTCGAACTGCCCGAAGGCGATGTCGAGGCGGCATCGGCGGTGATTCGCCGCGTGATGGAGACTGCGGCCGAGCCCGCGATCACGCTGACCGTGCCATTGGGCGTCGAAATCGGCACCGGCCCAAGCTGGGGCGCGGCGCATTGACCGCAGCGGGGGCCAGCCTTGCGCCGCTGATCGACCTGTACATCCCGCTGCTGTTGGGCGCGGGCATGCTGATCCTGATGGTCGCATGGGTCCCGCTGCTGCTGGAAAAGGCGCCGCTGTCGCTGCCGATCCTGTGCGTCGGGGTCGGCGCGCTGGCATTTTCGTTCGACGGCTTTGCGCCCTTTGCGCTGCACCCGATCGAGAGTCCGTTTCTGGTCGAAAAGGCAGCGGAGCTGATCGTCATCGTCTCGCTGATGGGGGCAGGGCTGAAGATCGATCGCGCGCTGAACTGGGCCAATTGGCGCCTGTGCGTGCGTCTGCTCGCGATCGCGATGCCGCTGACCATCCTGGCTTTGACCTTTGCCGGACAGGCTCTGCTCGGCGTCGGCGTGGCGACTGCATTGCTGCTTGCCGCATCACTCGCCCCGACCGATCCAGTGCTTGCATCGGATGTCCAGATCGATGAGCCGGAATCGGCGAGCGATGACGAGGCGCGGTTCGCGCTGACCTCCGAAGCCGGTCTCAACGATGCGCTCGCCTTTCCCTTCGTGCATCTGGCGATCGCCGTCGCGGCGGGCGGTTGGGCCGTCTCCAACCTGGCGTCCTGGGCGCTGGACGCAGTGGTCATCCGCCTCGCCGTCGGACTCGCGCTCGGCTGGGCCGGGGGCTGGGCGCTGGGCAAGATCATCTATCGCCTGCCTGCCGACACCAAATTGTCGCGCACCGGTGATGGCTTTGTCGCGCTGGGCGCGACGCTGTCCATCTATGCCGTGACCGAGCTGGCGCATGGCTATGGCTTTCTGGCGGTGTTCGTCGCCGGGCTGATGCTGCGGCGCGCGGCCGGGGGCAGCGATTTCAATGCGCGGATGCATGATTTTGCCGACGAAACCGAACGGCTGCTGATGATGGCGCTGCTGGTCATGTTTGGCGGGATGCTGAGCGCGGGCGGTTTGTTCGCGATGATCGGCTGGGCGGAGCTTGGCTTTGCGCTGGTCGCGATCTTCATCGTGCGACCGCTGGCGGGCTGGATCGCGCTGGCCGGATGCCGTCTTGCGCCGTTCGAACGCCCGGTGATCGCCTTCTTCGGCATCCGCGGGCTGGGATCGGTGTTTTATTTCGCTTACGGGATCAACCATGGCCAGTTCGAGGAGCCGGTGCGCCTGTGGGGTGCGCTTGGCGTCGTGATCCTGATTTCGATCCTGCTGCACGGGACGACCGCGACCCCAGCAATGCGTCTGCTCGAGCGCGGTCGGGCGCGCGCGACGTGAAGCAGAATGACGATATGAGCGCGCTCGCCAAGGGCGGGCGGACCAATATCTTCGGCTTTTTCCTGCGGCTGCTCGCGCGCCTGCCGTTCCTGTTCATCGCCGGGCGGCTCTATGGCGCGGAGACGGTGGGGCGGTTTGCGCTCGCGGTCGTGGTGGTCGAGCTGGCGGCGTTGCTCGCCACCCTCGGCCTCAAGCGCGGGCTGGCTCAGGCGCTGGCATCGACCGACCGGCCGCATGCCCATGTCGTGTGGGACGGCATGGTGGTGGCGTTCGTCGTGTCGATGCTGGCGAGCGCGGTGCTGTTCGTCTTTCCCGAACTCATGTTCCCCAACAGCGGCACTACCGGACTCGACCGTTATCTCGCCGTGATCGTGTTTGCGATTGCCTGGTCGGATGTCAGCCTTGCCGCGCTCGCCTATCGCCACAATGTGAAGGCAACGGTGACGGCGCGCGCGATCGTCGAGCCATGGACAATCAGCATTGCCGCGTGGGCGCTATACTATGTCTCGGCGCGCGACGGGCTGATCATCGCCTATGTCCTGTCGATGGCGGCGGCGCTGATCGCCAGCCTGATCCCGTTCATTCGCAGCTATGGCCTGCCCCATGGCTGGTCGCCGCGGGTGACGCCGCTGCTCCAGCTCGCCCGGCGCAACATGCCGCTCGCCGGGGCGGACGCAATCGAATGGGGGTCGCGCAATATCGACCGCTTCATTCTCGGCCTGTTGTTCCCTCCGGCAATCGTCGGCATCTATTATATGGCGCAACAGGTGTCCTCGATCCCGCAAAAGCTGAAGACCAGCTTCGATCCGGTGCTGGGGCCGGTGATCGCGCGCAATCTGGCGGCGGGCAACCGCGCGGCAATCGCGGCACAGGTGCGGCAGGTCGGCTTCTGGATCATCGCGCTACAGGCGGTGCTGCTGTTGATGGGTGGCATCCCGGCCGAAGGGGTGATGGGCGTGGTCGGGCCGCAATTCGTGGTCGGCGCCGTGGCCCTGTGCTTTTTGCTTGCCGCCGAGGTCGTCGCCACACCCGGCGCAGTGGCCGAGGCTGGACTCGTCTATATGGCGCGGCACCGCAATCTGATGGTATCGATGCTTCTGCTCGGATTCCAGGCGGCGTTGAGCTTTGCGCTGGTGTTCCAGATGCGCGCAATGGGGCTCGACGTGCATGTCCAGGCGGCGGGGCCGGCGGTGGCGCTGGTGCTGACACTGGCGCTGGGATCGACGATCAAATGCTGGATGCTCGCCCGGCTGACCGGCGCTGCGGTGTTCAGCCTGCGTCCCGGTTTCGTCGCGGCGATCGTGATCGCCGGTGCGGTCGGCTGGGCCTTCACGAGGCTGCCGCCATCGCTCGAATGGCTGGAGCTGTCCGTCGGAATCCCTGCGATCTGCATCGTCTATTTCGCGGTGATCGCGAAATGGGCGTTCGGCCCGGAAGACCGCGCGCTGTTCAAGAAGATGCCGAAGGAAGCGCCGACACTGCCCGACGAGAAGGTTTGAACGGGCGAGGCGTCTCGATCAGTGCCGGAAGTGGCGCATCCCGGTAAAGACCATAGCCAGCCCCGCTTCATCCGCCGCCGCGATCACTTCATCGTCGCGGATCGATCCGCCGGGCTGGATCACGGCGGTCGCGCCCGCCTCGACCGCCGCGAGCAGTCCGTCAGCAAAGGGGAAAAAGGCGTCCGACGCGACCGCGCTGCCGATCGTGCGCGGCTGTTCCCAGCCCGCCTTTTCGGCGGCATCCTTGGCCTTCCACGCGGCGATGCGCGCGGATTCAAGGCGGTTCATCTGGCCCGCGCCGACACCGGCGGTGCTGCGGTCCTTGGCATAGACGATCGCGTTCGACTTGACGTGCTTGGCAACGGTCCAGGCGAACAGGCAGTCGGCCAGTTCCTGATCGGTCGGCGCGCGCTGTGTCACGACCTTCAACGCGTCCTGCGTCACGCGACCGCTGTCGCGCGACTGGATCAGCGCGCCGCCGGCGATCGTCTTGAGCATCAGGCCGGGGCGGGCGGGGTTGGGCAGATCGCCGCAGATCAGCAGACGCAGGTTCTTCTTGGCGGCAAAGATTGCCTTGGCCTCGTCGCTCGCGCCGGGGGCGACGACGACTTCGGTGAAGATATCGGTGATCGCCTTCGCCGTGTCGGCATCGAGCGGGCGGTTCAATGCGATGATCCCGCCGAACGCGGAGACCGAGTCGCAGGCGAGCGCCGCCTTATACGCGTCGACCAGCGTGTCGGCAGTGGCGACGCCGCACGGGTTGGCGTGCTTGACAATGACCACGGTCGGCGGGCCGTCGCGGAATTCGCTGACCAGTTCGAGCGCGGCGTCGGCGTCGTTGTAATTATTGTAGCTCAGCTCCTTGCCCTGCAGCTGCTGCGCCTGAGCGATGCCCGGCGTTGCGGGGCCAGCGGGAAGGTAGAGCGCGGCGGACTGGTGCGGGTTTTCGCCATAGCGAAGCTCCTCGCCGCGCTTGAACACCATCGGCAGGGTTTCGGGGAAGTGTTCGCCCTGATCGGCGAAGGCGAACCAGCTGGCGATGGTCGAGTCGTACTGCGCGGTCAGGGCATAGGCCTTGGCGGCGAAGCGCTTGCGGTCCTCCAGCGTGGTTTCGCCAGCTGCGACCACGGCATAGTCGGCGGGATCGGTGACGATCGCGACAAAAGCGTGGTTCTTGGCGGCCGAGCGGACCATCGACGGGCCGCCGATGTCGATATTCTCGATGATCTCGTCGCGGCTCGCGCCCTTTGCGACGGTCTGTGCGAAGGGGTAGAGGTTGACGACGACCAGGTCGATCATGCCGATCGCATGGTCGCTGGCCGAGGCCATGTGCCCCTCATCGTCGCGCACAGCGAGCAGCCCGCCATGCACCACCGGGTGCAGCGTCTTGACCCGACCATCCATCATTTCGGGAAAGCCGGTGAGGTCGGAGATGTCGCGCACCACCAGCCCCGCATCGCGCAGCACCTTGGACGTGCCGCCGGTCGAGACGAGTTCGACCCCCTTGGCGGCGAGCGCCTGACCGAGTTCCACGATCCCGGTCTTGTCGGAAACCGAGAGAAGGGCGCGACGGATGGTGATGCTGCTCATGGCCGGGCGCTTTAGCCTGCCAAGCTTGCGCTGCAAGCCCCGAGTTGCGGCAGCAGCCCGCTGTTCAGCCGTGCTATCGCGCGCGGTGGAACAGCCAGGAGACGCTGGACCCGCCGGTCAGCGCTTCGCCGGACAGGGCCAGTTGCAGCGTTTCCCGGGGGATGCCCTTTGCATCGATCCACACGCTTTCCTCGATCGCCAATCCCGCGCCGCGCGCGCGAAACTGCCAGACCGCGCCGGACCGGGTGCGCAGCAAAGCGCCCGAGCCATCGGCGGTGGGCGTGGCTTCGACCGCCGGGTGAAGGTGGAAGCGGACGGTGAAGGGCACCGCGCCGCGCTTTCCTCCCCGCGCCGTCGCCGGAAGCAGGCTGTCTTCGCCGCGCACATCGCGCCCATCGGTGCCGAGCGCGATGGTGCGGCGGTGGATCACGCCGTGGCGGCGGGCATAGCCGTCATGGCTCGCCTCGATCCGGCTGGCGGTATCGCTCTCGTTGCGGCTCAGCTCCATTTCGACCACGCCGCGCCCGAGCGTCCCGTCGGGGTGGATCGCAGTGGAGTTGCTGTCGCGCACGACCAAAGTGGAATGGGCGGCAGTGGTGCGCAGCCCCTCGGTCAATGCAGCGGGCAGGCGCAGGTCGGCACCGCGCGCGCCGCCACAGCTCACCACGATCCGCTCGGCACCGTCGGAGAATTCAAAGGCAAGCGTCGAGGCGCAGCCGCCCGCCATCACCCGCGCAATCGGCGGCGGGGCGGCGTCCATGATCAGCACCGTCCCCTGCTGGGCCAGCCGCTGATAGCCCCATTCATGTGCCTGACGCAGTGACCGGACGCGTGCGCCCGTCGCGGCAACCGTCTGTTCGATCACGTCGCCCGAGATGGGGATCCCGCCCTGCCAGCTCGCTAGCCCGCCATCGCCATGGCTGACGCCGAGCAGCGCCGAGACCATGCGGTCGATTGCGCTGGTGACAAAGCCGGGGGCGTCAAGCCTGCGCGCGGCATAGGTTTCGCGCAGCAGGGTCAGCAGCTGGATCGCGTCGAGCAACGCAACGGGTGAGCGGCCGGTGATGCCGCCGTCGCGGCTGACTGCTCCCGTGATCGCGCGCGACAGGCCGGCCTCGCCGAACGAGCGGCGCGGGTCGCCTCCGGGAATCATCAGCCCGGCGGTCAGCACACCGCACCAGGCGGCGATGCGCGGCGCCCCGGTTGGCGCACGATCTGCTGCGCGGTCTAGGTGGCGGGCGCCGCGGGCAAGGGCGTGGAGCACCTGCGAGCGATAGACGAGGTCGGTGCTTGAGAGGATCAGCGGCGCGTGCGCGGTCCAATATTGCAGGCGGCGGCCCCACAGGTCGGCGCGCCAGGCGGGATCGGCAACCTTGTCGGCATGCGCCGCCAGCCAGCCGCGCATCAGCGCTTCGGCAATCGGCGCCGCCTGTTGCCGGGTGGCGACGGTGGACAGGTCGCGCAGCCAGGCGAAGCTGTGCAGGTGTTCGCCAAAAGTGGCGGACCAGCCCGGACGGGCGAAATCGAGCGCGGTCACGTCATGGCTTTCGCCGCGAAACATCAGCTTGCCGTCGAGCAGCGCATTGCCGCGCGCCGGATCGCCCATGAACGGGTCGTCGGTCACCGCGATCAGCTTGAGCGGATGCCGCCCCTTCAGCCGCAGCGCATGGATCGGGGTGCGCCAGCTCAAGCGGAACAGCTTTTCGGAAATGCGGTCGGCGAGCGACAAGCCACGGTCACCGCCGATCCGGATGAGCCGCTTGCCCTGCTCGATCCCGTCGCTGGCCGCCCCGTCTGCGGGCTCATCGCCGTCAATGCTCACCCCGCCCGCAACGCGGCAATGTTGTCGGCATAGGCCGAAGGGCCGCCCTTGAACGCCGCAGTGCCCGCGACGAGCGCATCGGCTCCGGCGGCAATCACCCGCGCGGCGTTGGTGCGATCGACCCCGCCATCGACCTCAAGGTCGATCGACCGGCCGCTGGTGTCGATCTTCGCGCGCAGGGCTGAAATCTTGGCGAGCTGGCTCTCGATGAACTTCTGCCCGCCGAACCCCGGGTTGACGCTCATCACCAGGATCAGGTCAATCTGGTCCATGACATGATCGACAACATCGACCGGCGTCGCAGGGTTGAGCACGACACCGGCGCGCTTGTCCAAGCCCTTGATCGTCTGGAGCGTGCGGTGGAGGTGCGGGCCGCTTTCGGGATGGACCGACAGGCAGTCCGCGCCAGCCTCGGCAAATGCCTCCAGCATCGGATCGACCGGGGCGATCATCAAATGGACGTCGAACGGCTTGGCACTGTGCGGGCGCAGCGTCTTGATCACGGCCGGGCCGATCGTGATGTTGGGGACGAAGTGACCGTCCATCACGTCGATATGGATCCAGTCGGCCCCAGCCGCGTCAATCGCGCGCACTTCCTCGCCCAATTTGGCGAAATCGGCGGACAGGATGGACGGGGCGATGCGGACCGGGTTCATGGCCTTCCCTTTATCACCTCAACTCTAGGCGGCAACTCGCATGAGTCGCACCATGAAAAACCCGTCAAGCCCGCCCTGTTCCGCGAGCATGCCGGGCAGGGTGCGTAGCCAGCCACGCGGGTGCGTGACAACGCCTTCGGGCAATTCATCGGGCAGGACCGGGTCGATCGCAAAGTCCGGGTGCTCGGCCAGAAAGCGCTCGATCTGCTGCTCACCCTCTTCTGGCTCGAGCGAGCAGGTGGCATAGACCATCAACCCGCCGGGGCGAACCCAGCGCGCCGCGCGCGGCAAGAGTTGCGCCTGCAACTCCGCCATCTCCGCGATCAGGCGCGGGCGGACGCGGTGGAGCACATCGGGGTGGCGGCGGAAGATGCCGGTCGCGCTGCATGGCGCGTCGAGCAGCACGGCGTCGGCTTCGAAGCCGGGCTCCCAGTTGAGCAGGTCGGCGGTGACGACCGTCGCGGACAGGCCGGTGCGCTCCAAATTCTCGTGAAGTCGCGCCAGACGACTTTCCGAGGCATCGACAGCAGTGACGTCCCATCCGGCGGCGGCGAGCTGGAGCGTCTTGCCGCCCGGTGCGGCACACAGGTCGAGCGCGCGGCCCGATCCGCCGCCGATCAGGCGGGCGGGGAGCGAGGCGGCGATATCCTGCACCCACCAGTCGCCCTCGGCAAAGCCGTCATGCTCGACGATGCTGGTGCCCGCCGCGACCCGGACATGGCCGGGAAGCAGGCTCTCGCCCTCGGCGGACGCGCCGCCGCGCAGCGTCAGGTCGAGTGGGGGCGGTGCGGCGATGGCGGCGCAGGCGGCGTCGGCGATGCGCTCGCCCCAATTACCGGCGATCCGGGCATAGACGTCGCCCGGCAGCGCGGGCGGATCGGTCAGCACGGCATTCTGGCGCATCAGCGTCCCGAACACGCCATGGACCAGCTTGCGCGGGCCGCCATCAACCAACGGCAGCGCGGTCGAAATCGCCGCGTGCGGCGGGGTGCCGAGGCGCAATGCCTGAACCAGCGCGATGCGCAGGACGAAGCGCGCCTTGGCATCATCGGGCAGGCGGTTGCGCGTCACGCTGTCGATCAGGTCGTCGAGATCGACGAGCCGACGCAGTGCCTCGGCTGCGATGGCGTGCGCGAGGCCACGGTCGGAGGGCGCAAGTCCCTGGGTCGAGGCGTCGAGCGCCTGTTCAATCGCAAGGCCGCGGCGCAACACGGCGTCGAGCAGACGCAGCGCGGCGAGGCGCGCGGGAACGCCGGGAGGATTGGCGGGACGGGGCGGGGGGCGATGACCGGGAGTGCGGGGCATCACCGCCCCCTACGCCGAAACGGCTGCAGGTTCACCTCCAAAGCGTCATCCGCGCCGGTTCGGGTCGAGTGCGCTGCCGCGACGCGGTGCTGCGCGGACACCCAAGGCAGACGGACGCTCGGCAGGCGCGGGGGCGGCGAAGACGTCGCGCGGGGCGTTCTGGCCCATCGTGACGGCCAGTTCCTCCAGCGCCGCGATGCGGTTGCCGGTGTCGGGATGGGTCGAAAAGAGGCTGTCGCCGCCGCGCGCCAGGCCGGGGACGATGTACAGCTGCGACGCCGCCGGATTGCGCTGCGCAACCGGGTTGGGGACCGCCGCCGCGCCGCGCGCCAGCTTGGCCAGTGCCGATGCGAGTGCGCGCGGATTGCCGGAAATCTCTGCGCCGCCCTTGTCCGCGCCATATTCGCGGGTGCGGCTGATCGCCATCTGCACGATCATCGCGGCAAAGGGCGCGACGATGACGGCGAGGATGGTGGCGAAAAACGCGCCGCGATTGTCGTCGCCGCCGCGGAAGAACAGGCCGAAATTGGCGAGCATCGAGATCGCACCCGCAATCGTCGCGACCATTGTCATGATCAGCGTGTCGCGGTTGCGGACATGCGCCAGCTCATGCGCCATCACGCCGGCAATCTCGTCGCGGTTGAGGATGTTGAGCAGGCCGGTTGTCGCCGCGACCGCCGCATTCTCAGGATTGCGGCCGGTGGCGAAGGCATTCGGATGAGGCGAGTCGATGATGTAGACCTTGGGCATCGGCAATTGCGCGCGTTGCGCCAAACCCGCGACCAGACTGTAGAATTCCGGCGCCGATGCAGCATCGACCTGTCGCGCGCCGTGCATGCTCAGCACGATCTTGTCGGCGTTCCAATAGGTGAAGAGGTTCATCCCCACCGCGACCAGCAGTGCGATGATCATGCCGCCACGCCCGCCAATGGTGAAGCCCAAAGCCATGAACAAGGCGGTCAGCGCCGCCAGCAACATCGTCGTCTTGAAGCCGTTCACTTGGATTCGATCCTTTCACACCCCAATGTGGGAAATGTCACGTCCCGCTTCAATCGAGGAACCATCATGGGCAAGCGCCCCGATCATGTGAAGCCGCCCGCCTATCTGTCCAAGAGCCCGCCCTTGCCCAAGCCGGAGGCGGGGAAGAAGGCGGAGAGCGACCCCCTCGGCAACGATCCCACGCGCTATGGCGACTGGGAGCTGAAGGGCATCGCGATCGATTTCTGAACCGTAGCCGGAACGAAATCCGCGCGCGGCGCGTCCTGCGGCGATGACTGCGCCTTCCCGTACCCTGATCGTCCGTATCGCCACCGGCATCGCCGTGGTGGTCGCGTTGCTGCTCCTGCTGCTCGCGATGCTGCCCTGGGGGGCGTTCAAGGGGCGCGCGGAACGGTCATTGTCGGCGCAGATCGGCGCGCCGGTGACGATCGGTTCGATCGAGCGGCGGTCGTTCTTCTCGTTCAGCCCGCTGCTCGACATTCGCGACTTGCGCATTGCCCAGCCGGACTGGGCGGGGACGGGCGAGATGGTGCGGGTCGAGCGCCTGACCGTGCGCTTGCCGGTTCTGCCGATCCTCACCGGCCGATTCGCTCCCGAACCGGTCGAGGCCGCCAATGGCCACCTGACGCTGATCCGCGCCAAGGACGGACGCAAGAATTGGGAGCGTGAGTCGGAGCGACGCAGCGGTGGTGGCAGCGGGCTCGAGCGGCTGGCAGTCAGCAATTTGATCCTCGACTATCGCGATGCGAAGAAGGACCGCCGTCTGGCGGTGCGGATCGATTCGGACCCGCGCGGCTTTCGCGCGTCGGGCACTGGCGCGCTGGCGGACGAGCCTGTCAGCATCGACGTGCGCGGTGCGCCGATCGCCGGGCGCGTGCGCTGGCCGTTCCGCGCGCGGCTGGCCGGGCCGCGCACGCGGATCGCGGTGCAGGGCGCGATGGCGGCGCCGTTCAACACACGCGACATGGCGTTCGATATCTCGGCGCAGGGCGCGGACTTGCTGGACGTCGATCGGGTGATCGAGGCAGGGCTGTTCGGGACCCAGCCGGTCGCGCTGGTCGGACGCATATCGCGCAAGGGCGATCAGTGGCAGGTTGAGCGGCTGACCGGGACGATCGGCGAGTCGCGCTTAACGAGCGCTACGGCCAGCATCGACAAGAGTGAGCCGGGTCGCACGCGGATCGATGGCGATGTCGCACTCGCGACATTCCGTTTCGATGATCTCGCAAATGATCGCGGTCTTGCGGTTGCCGCCGCGCGGCGCGCTCGGCTGGGCGACCGGCTGATCCCGGCGACCCAGATCGACCTCAAGAGCGTGAGCGATGTCGACGGCGCGCTGCGCGTGCGCGTGGGCCGGATCGTCGGGACGCCCGGCTTTCGCGCGGCGCAGGCGACGCTGGCGCTGGAAGACGCGCAACTGACCGTCGATCCGTTCGTGATGGACATGACCCCCGGTCGGCTGGCGGGGCGCGTGGTGATCGATCAGCGTGGCGGCAAGTCGGTACCGACGCTCGATCTCGACCTGACCCTGCGCGGCAGTCGGATTGCGGCGCTGGCGGGGGATGGCGTGCTCGACGCGCCATTGCAGGGGCGCGTGCGGCTGACCGGGCCGGGGGATACCATCCGCAGCGCGGTTGGCCGGTCGACGGGTAGCATCGCGCTGATCGGCGGGACCGGTCGGATTCCGGCCAATATCGCCTCCTATCTCGGCCTGGACGTCGGGCGCGGGGCGCTGGTCGATCGGGATAAGGTCGCGACGCTGCGCTGCATGATTTTGCGGCTCGAGGTGAAGAATGGCACCGGGCGCATGTCGCCGTTCCTGATCGACACCTCGCGCAGCCAGTCGCGCTTTGCCGGGACAGTCGACCTGTCGGATGAGCGGCTGTCGCTCGCCATGACCGGATCGCCCAAGAAGGAGAGCCTGTTGCGCCTGACCAAGCCGGTGCCGGTTTCGGGCACGATCAAGGCACCAGTGATGCGCCTGCCCGACGGCGCAAAGCCGAATGTCGGCGGGGTACTGAAGCTGCTCGGCGATGCGATCGGCGGCGATCGCCCGCCGCTGGCGACCGATGCCGACTGCAAAGGTCTGGCTGCGCAGGCGTTACGCTAAAGCGCGTCGCGGATCTTCAGCACGGTGTTCCAGTTGCGCGCGGTGGTGACGGGATCGCGCGTCGCCTTGCCCAGTGGGGCATGCAGCATCGAGCGCCCCTGACCTTCCCGGAAATCGATATAGAGTTCGCGGTCGATCGCCCGGGCGCGCTCGGGGCCGTCATGGACCGCCATCAGCGCATCGACGGCGGCGGCATCGACTGGCTTGCGGTGGAAGGTGACGACGAGGAAGCTGGGCCGATTGGTCGCTGCATCGGGGAAGGGGTTGGCGGCGACGACGGCGTTCACCTCTTCGGGCGTGCGCACGAAAATCTCGGATTTGAGTCCCGTCGCCAGGGCCAGCGCATCGTGAATCTGTGCTTCGAGCCGTTCGGCGGGCGCATCAGGGGCGGTGAAGACGACATTGCCCGACGCGAGCAGGGTCTTGACGTCGATGAAGCCCAGTCCTTCGATCACCGCCTTGAGTTCCGCCGACTTGAGCTGGCGCTTGCCGAGGTTGATCCCCCGCAGCATCGCTGCCCATCTCATGCGGTTTCGCCGCGCGGCGGGCGGGCGAGCAGCGCGTCGACCACGGTGCGCACCGGCGTTCCCTCCAGCAGCGCGCAGACGGCTTCGGTCACCGGCATGTCGACCCCGGCAGCACGCGCCGCTTCACGCAGCACTGGCGCGGTCGCGGCACCTTCGGCGACGGTGCGGCGGTCGGCGAGCAGTTCGGCCGCCGCCTTTCCCTGACCCAGGCCGAGGCCGAGCGAAAAGTTGCGCGAATTGGTCGAGGAACAGGTGAGGACCAGGTCGCCCAGCCCCGACAGCCCCGCCAGTGTCTCTGGCCGTCCGCCGCGCGCCACGCCAAAGCGCGTCATCTCGGCAAAGCCGCGCGCGATCAGCGCGGCGCGGGCGTTGAGGCCGAGGCCGGCGCCCTCGACCACGCCACAGGCGATGGCGAGGACATTTTTGACCGCGCCGCCAATCTCCGCGCCGGTGACGTCGGACGAGGCATAGGTGCGGAAGGTCGCGCCGCCGAGCCGCTCGGCCAGAGCATCGCGCAGCGCGTCGTCTTCACACGCGAGGGTAACGGCGGTCGGCAGGCCCTTAGCCACCTCATGCGCAAAGGTCGGACCGGACAGGACCGCGACTGGTGCGTCGGGATGGAGCTCGCGGGCGATCTCGGCCACCAGCTTCTGTGTCCCCGCCTCGATCCCCTTGGCGCACAGCACCAGCGGGCGATTGTCGGCAGGCAGTTGCGCGAGAACCGAGCGGAGGAATTGCGCGGGGACGACGACGAGCAGCGCGTCGCAATCCGAGAGTTCCGCCAGGTCGCTGGTCGCGCGGATCGTCGGGGCGAGCGGGATGCCGGGAAGGAACAACGCATTCTCATGCGCCGCGTTGATCGACGCCACGACGTCATCCTCGCGCGCCCACAGCGTCACGGGCTGGTCGTTACGCGCCGCGACCTGAGCGAGCGCCGTGCCCCATGCGCCACCACCGAGAACCCCGATCTTCATGCCTTCACCCCCGCACCACGCACCTTTTCCGCATCCGGGTCGAGCGGCCAGCGCGGGCGCGCGGGCATGTCGAGCGGATCGGTCAGGCCGAGCGCAAACCGTTCGACTCCGGCCCAGGCGATCATGGCGGCATTGTCTGTGCAGAGCCAGAGCGGCGGCGCAACGAAGCGCAGGCCATGGTCTGCCGCCAGCGTCTCCAGCGCCGCGCGGACGGCGGTGTTGGCAGCGACCCCGCCGGCGACAACGAGGGCGGTGGCCTGGGGTGCCTTGGCCAGCGCGATGCGGGTGCGATCGACCAGGCAGTCGACAACCGCTCGCTGGAACGAGGCGGCGAGATCTTCGGGCGCGAACTTGCCGACCTTGCGCGCGACATCGCTCTTGAGGCCTGCGAAGGAGAAATGCGGCTCGCCCGATCCAACCAGCGGGCGGGGCAGCGGCACTGCGCGCGGGTTGCCGGACCTCGCCGCCGCCTCGACCGCCGGGCCGCCGGGAAAGCCTAGGCCGAGCAGTTTGGCGGTCTTGTCGAACGCCTCGCCCGCCGCATCGTCGATCGTGGTGGCGAGGCGGCGATAGGCGCCGACCCCCTCGACCAGCAGCAGCTGGCAATGCCCGCCGGAGACGAGCAGCAGCAGATAGGGGAAGGCAAGGTCGGGGTCGGAGAGGCGCGGGGACAGCGCGTGCCCTTCGAGATGGTTGACCGCCACCAGCGGCTTGCCGGCCGCGTGTGCCAGCGCCTTGCCGGTGACGAGGCCGACCATCACCCCGCCGATCAGCCCCGGCCCGGCGGTAGCGGCGACCGCGTCGACATCCGCAAGGGTAACCCCCGCTTCCTCGAACGCGACGGCGATCAGCGGCTCCAGCGCTTCGACATGTGCGCGCGCGGCGATTTCGGGGACGACGCCGCCGAACGGGCGATGCGCCTCATCCTGTCGCGCCAGACGGTGGGACAGGATGCGGCGGTCGCCCGTCACCAGCGCGGCGGCGGTTTCGTCACAGCTCGATTCGATGCCGAGGATCAACATCGCGCCGATCTAGGGATTCATCCCCCGCTTGTCGAAGCCTGCGCGAGTGCGGCTGCGACCTTCGCCTCCGATTGCGCATGCAGCGCCCAAAAGTCACGCACGGGTTCGCCCGCAAGCAGCTCCTGAAGCACCGCAAGATGCGAATGCCAGCCGCCGCCGAAATTGGCCATCGGGGCAGGGCCGGTGATGCCGCTGTGGGTGAGAACGAGGCGGGTCTTGTCGGCCCCTTCGGCGAACAGTTCGAACCGGGCGGTGCCCTCCTTGCCATCGTCCCAGCCGATCGCGAAGACGTGCGGCGGGTCATATTCGACCACCCGCTCGCGCCCGACCGCGCCTTTCCATTTGGCGTATTTTTCGGGGTACGGCACGTCGTCCGCCGACAGATTGTCATGGTCGAACACCAGTGCGACCTCCTCGCCCGCCCGGGCATCGGTGCCTCCGGCGAACCATTTCCGGCGCAGATCGGCCTCGACCAGGTAGCGCCAAACCGTCGTAGGTGGCGCGTCGAGAATACGCTCAATGCGCAATGTGTCCGGGGCGAGGATTTCCAGTGCGGGCATGATGCGCCTCCTTCAGGCGAGGTTGAGTTGCCACGACACGCCGAAACGGTCGGTGATCCAGGCGAAATTGCGGCTCCAGCCATAGTTCCCGGGCGGCATCAGCACGCCGCCGCCCTCTGACAGGGTCGCGAACAGCCGGTCGAAGGTCACGGCGTCATCGCAATCGAGAAAGAAGGACCAGGAGGGGGTGAAGTCGAAGCCGTGGGTGATGAAGCTGTCATGGACCATCACTGGCTGTCCGCCGATGACTGCATGCGCGCGGATGATCGTACCCTCGGGGCCGGGACCGTCCGGGCCGAAGCGTTCGACCGCATCGACGCGGCTGTCGGGAACATGCTCGATATAGAAGTCGAGCGCGGCCTGCGCCTTGCCGTGCTGGAACATCAGGAATGGGGTGGCCTTGGTCATTCGCCGTCTCCCTTTGCTTCGCGCAACAGCGCTTCGAGCCCGTCGAGTCGCGTGTTCCAGAACATCGCCCATTGCTGGAGCCACTGATTTGCTTCGGCGAGCGGGGCTGGGTTGAGCGCGCAGCGATGGGTACGCCCGTCGCGGCGGCGGGTGACGAGGCCGGCGCGCTCTAGCACCTGAACGTGCTTCGAGGCGCCGGCGAGGGTCATCGCATAGGGCTGGGCCAGCTCGCCGATGCTCTTCTCGCCCTGAGCGAGGGTGGCGAGCATCCCGCGCCGCGTGGGATCGGCGAGCGCGTGGAAGGTCATGTCGAGTCGTTCAACCATTTGGTTGAATTACTCGCCGCCTCAATAACTGTCAACCGATCGGTTTAGCTTTGTGCCAGCGCGCGGTCCGATACGAACGGGTTGGTCTGGCGCTCCTGCCCGAAATTGCTCGGCTGGCCATGGCCGGGGACGAAGACGGTATCGTCGCCGAGCGGCCACAGCTTGGTGGTGATTGCGTCGAGCAGATCCTGATGATTGCCCATCGGGAAATCGGTGCGGCCGATCGATCCCTGAAAGATCACGTCGCCGACGATGGCCAGTTTCGACGGGGCGTGGTGGAACACGACATGGCCCGGCGTGTGGCCGGGGCAGTGATAGACGTCGAGCGTGAGGTCGCCCACCGTCACCGTGTCGCCATCGACCAGCCAGCGATCGGGTTCGAACGGCTTGCCGTCGATGCCGTAATTACGCCCGTCATCGTCGAGTCGGCTGATCCAGAAGCGGTCGGCCTCATGCGGCCCCTCGATCGGCACGCCGAGTTCGGCGGCAAGCTTTCCCGCCTGACCGCAATGGTCGATATGACCATGGGTGATCAGCAATTTTTCGATGGTGACTCCATGCTGCTGCGCCGCCGCCTTCAGCCGGTCGAGGTCGCCGCCCGGATCGGTGAACGCGCCGCGCATGGTTCGGGTGCACCACAGCAGCGTCGAATTCTGCTGAAGGGGCGTGACGGGTATGATCGCGGCGCGCAGCGGGGGCGTGGACATGTTTCCGCAGATAGGCTGCGCGCGGCCCAGCGGCAACAGAGGCTTGCGGGCGGACGTTTCGCGCTTCATTGCCGATGCGATGCGCCCCGACGCCCCTTTCGTGCTGCTAGACGACGCCCGACCGGGTGGTGCGGAAGCGCGCCTCTACACCGCGCCGGTGCGGGTAGTCGTCGCGCATCGGCTCGACGAGGTTGCATCGGCGCTCGCTGCGCTGGATGCCGCACGGACGGATGGACTGCACGCGGCGGGCTATATCGCCTATGAAGCCGGATATGCGCTGGAACCACGGCTGGCCGGGCTGAGCCGGACCGATGCGGATGCACCGCTGCTATGGTTCGGCCTGTTCGAGACGGTCGAGCATCTCGGCCCCGATGCCGTCCCGACGCGTCTCCCGGACCCAGCGGGGGCATGGATCGGCCGACCGGAACCGCAGATCAGCCGCAGCGACTATGACCTGGCCTTCGCCCGGGTTCATGACTGGATCGAGGCGGGCGATATCTATCAGGCCAACCTTACCTTTCGCGCCGCAGTGCGGACGATTGGCGATCCGCTGGCCGTCTATGCCGCGATTCGATCGCGGGCGGCGGCGGGCTATGGCGGGATCGTATGGACCGGCAGCGACTGGCTGCTGTCCTTTTCGCCCGAATTGTTCTTCGCGCTCCGCCAGGGCGAACTGATCGCGCGACCGATGAAGGGGACAACGCCGCGCGGCCCGACCCCCGAAGCGGACGAAGCGGCGCGGACGGAACTGGCAAAGGACGCCAAGCAGCGCGCCGAAAATCTGATGATCGTCGATCTGATGCGCAACGACCTGACCCGCATCGCCGCACCGGGCAGCGTGTCGGTGCCAGAGCTGTTCAAGGTCGAAACCTATCCGACGCTGCACACCATGGTGTCGACCATCGCCGCGACGCTCGCGCCCGACATCGGGCCGGGTCAGGCGCTGGCGGCGATCTTTCCATGCGGATCGGTGACCGGCGCGCCGAAGATCCGGGCGATGGAAGTGATCGCTGCCGTCGAGCCCGATGCGCGCGGCGCCTATACCGGCTCGATCGGGCGGATCGACCCGGATGGCGATGCTGCGTTCAACGTCGCGATTCGCACACTGCACCTGAAACAGGGTGCTGACACGGCGACGATCGGCCTGGGGTCGGGCGTAGTCGCTGATTCGCGCGCTGGCGAGGAATGGGACGAGTGTCTGGCCAAGGGCGCGTTCCTGACCCGTGGCCAGCGGCGGTTCGACCTGATCGAGACGATGGCGTTTGATCCGGTTGGCGGCATCGCGCTGCTCGAACGGCACCTGGCACGGATGCGCGCGAGCGCCGAGGCGTTCGGGATTCGCTTCGACCGGCACGGAGTGCGCAACGAGCTCCAGGCGGCGACCTTCCGCCTCCGCCACCCGGCCAAGGTGCGGCTGCTGCTGTCGCCCGAGGGGCGGATCGTGATCGGGACCGCGCCGATGCCCGAACCGCCGTCCGGCCCGGTCACTGTCGCACTGGCCCGCCGCGAAGTTGCGCCGCGCGACTTTCGGCTCGCGCACAAGACGACCGACCGTCGCCCGTGGCCGCGCGTCGCGGGGGCGTGGGAGACGGTCTATGTCGATGCTGATGGCTATCTGACCGAGGGCAGCTTCACGTCGCTCTTCGTGCCTCGCCCGAACGGGGTGCTGCAGACCCCACCGCTGGCGCGTGGCATCCTGCCCGGCGTGCTCCGTGCGGAGCTGATCGCCAGCGGGCGCGCGGTCGAGGCCGATCTTCGGCCCGCGGATTTGCGCGCCGGATTCCAGCTCGGCAATGCGGTGCGCGGGCTGGTTTCCGCTGTTACGGTTGCGGAAGAGGAACCAGCCGACCTATAGGGCGCGCGATTTCCTTCCCAGAGAGGCGTTCCCCCATGCAGACCTCCGCCGCGCTCAACCGTATCCAGCCCTCCGCGACGCTCGCGATGACGAGCCGCGTGTTCGAGCTGAAGCGCGCCGGGGTGGACGTGATCGGCCTGGGTGCGGGCGAACCCGATTTCGACACGCCCGATTTCGTGAAAGAGGCGGCAATCGAGGCGATCCGGCGCGGCGCGACGAAGTACACCAATGTCGACGGCACGCCCGAGCTGAAGGCCGCGATCGTCGCCAAATATGCCCGCGACAACGGCCTGACCTATGCCGAGAACCAGATCAGCGTGAACTCGGGCGGCAAGCACACGCTATTCAACGCGTTCTGCGCGACGATCGACGCGGGCGACGAGGTGGTGATCCCGGCGCCCTATTGGGTCAGCTACCCCGATGTGGTCGAGTTCGCGGGCGGCAAGCCCGTGTTCGTCGCCGCCGGTGCCGAGCAGAACTACAAGATCAAGCCGGAGCAGCTTGAGGCGGCGATCACCGCAAAGACCAAATGGGTCGTGCTCAATTCGCCGTCCAACCCGACCGGCGCGGCGTACAGCGCGGCCGAGCTGAAGGCGCTGGGTGAGGTGCTGGAACGCCACCCGCATGTCCTCATCTACGCCGACGATATGTACGAGCATATCCTGTATGACGGTTTCGAATTCGCGACGATCGCGCAGGTGTGCCCGTCGCTTTACGACCGCACGCTGACCGCGAACGGCGTGTCGAAGGCCTATGCGATGACCGGCTGGCGCATCGGCTATGCCGGTGGTCCGCAATGGCTGATCAAGGCGATGGGCAAGCTCCAGTCGCAATCGACCAGCAACCCGTGCAGCGTGTCGCAGGCCGCATCGGTCGCGGCGCTCAATGGCGATCAGTCGTTCTTGGCCGAACGCAACGCCGCGTTCCAGAAGCGCCGCGATCTGGTGGTGTCGATGTTGAACCAGATCAACGGCATGACCTGTCCGCGGCCTGAGGGTGCATTCTACGTCTATCCCGAATTCAGCGCGCTGATCGGCAAGACGACGCCCAAGGGGCTGGTGATCGACAGCGATGAGACGATGGTCGGCTATCTGCTCGACGATGCGCGGGTTGCGGCGGTTCATGGCGCGGCGTTCGGCCTCTCCCCGGCGCTGCGCATCAGCTATGCGACCAGCGAGGCGCTGCTCACCGAGGCGTGCGGACGAATCCAGGAAGCCTGCGCCGCCCTGCGGTAGAGTCGGTTCAGCTTCGCTGAAGCCGCACCGGCCCGCTCCCCCACCCGGCCACCCACAAGGTATCGTCAATGGGTAGCCGGATGGGGGAGCGGGCCGGTGCGGCACAATTCAGGCCGCAATCTTTTTTCACCGAGGGCTGAAACCTTTTGCGCGCATTTCCCGAATATGAACGGGAACACCAGCGCAGGTTCAGCGCGCGAAAGTTAGTCTTTGCTTGGAATCGGGGATGGGCAACCCATCTCTGCGCCACGCAACAAGGATGAAGATGATGACCGCGGCTCTCAAATCGCCGTTCCTCCGCCGTTTCCTCACGGGTTTCTCGCTCGGAGTGGTTGGCATGATCGCGCTGCACGCCGATCAGGTGCTGGCGGCACCTTTGTTCTGATGCTGCGCACGGTCGCCCTCGGCGTTGCGGGCCTCGGCGCCATCGCCTTTGCCAACGTGGCAGGGCTGGTTCCGCCGGTGCTTGCGGTGGGCGGCGAAAAGGCCGTTTCGATCCCCGCCTCCACCACCGATGTCGCGCCCGCGCCAGGCGATCAGGTCGCCGTGCTGGCCGGCGGCTGCTTCTGGGGCATGGAAGCGGTGTTCGAGGGGGTGAAAGGCGTCAAGTCCGTGGTCAGCGGCTATGCTGGCGGCACCCGCGCGACCGCAACCTACGCCCAGGTTTCGACCGAGCGCACGCGCCATGCCGAGGCGATCCGCATCGTCTATGACCCGCGTGTGGTGAGCTATGCGATGCTGCTCCGCATCTATTTTTCGGTCGCGCACGACCCGACCCAGCTGAACCGTCAGGGACCGGATACCGGCCCCAGCTATCGTTCGGCGATCTTCCCGCAAAATGCCGGACAGGCGCGGGTGGCGCGCGCCTATATCGAACAACTCGGCCGCAGCGGCGCGTATGACGCGCGCATCGTCACCCGGATCGAAAGCGGCCCCTTTTTCGAGGCGGAGGCGGAGCATCAGGACTTTGCCCGCCGCAATCCGAACCATGGCTATATCGTCCGCTGGGACAAGCCCAAGGTGGCGGCATTCAGGGCGGCTTTCCCCAGCCTCGCGCGCTAGAGACCCAGTTCGGCCAGCTTTCCCGCCAGGTCGGGCGGCAGTGACGCCATGTCGCCGCTGCCCAGATCGGCCGGGGCGTCCGCCGTTTCCAGATAGCGCCAGCCCTGATGCGCACGCTTGGGCTGCGGGACGACCTGTACCAATGTCGGATCGAGCAGGATCGCGCAGCGACCACTCTCGGCGTCGGCAAAGCCCAGGATCGGCGAGCGGGCGACAAGCTGGTGCTTGAGGATCCAGAACAGCGATCCCTCTCCCGCAATCTCTTCATGCCGCTTGGGGAGATAGCGGGTGGTCAGTGCAACCGGACCGGTCACGCCGCGCAGTGCGAGGCGCTCGCGCAGATGCTCGAAACTCGCGGCGCCGAATGCGACTTTGGTCAGATGAAGGGCCATCGCGGCGATCTGGGGGCCGCGCGCCCGCCGGTCAAGCTACCAGCCGACCAGCCCCGACGCGACGGCCAGGCCCAGAAAGGCGAGGAACCCCATCGAATCGGTGACCATTGTCACGAACACCGACGATGCGACCGCCGGGTCCTGATCCATGCGGTCGAACGCCACCGGCACCAGTACGCCGGCCAGGCCGGCAACGAGAATGTTGATGACGATCGCCGCCGCGATGACCCCGCCCAGCGCAGGGTTGGAGAAGACGAGCCCTGCGCCCAGCCCCAGCAGCACCGCGATTGTCCCGCCGTTGAGCAGGGCGACCTTGATCTCCCGCCGGACCATTCGCATCGTATTCGACTGAGTCAGCTGATTGGTGGCGATCGCGCGTACGATCACCGCCATCGTCTGCGTCCCGGCATTGCCACCGATCGATGCGACGATCGGCATCAGCACCGCGAGCGCCACCATCTGTTCGATCGCGCCACCGAACACTGCGATGATCGATGACGCCACCAATGCGGTGAACAGATTGGCAATCAGCCAGCGGACGCGCGCGATATAGGTGTCGCGGATCGGCTCGTTGATGTCGCCATCGCCCGCGCCCGACAGCAACAGCGCGTCCTCTCCCGCTTCCTCGGAAATGATGTGGACGATGTCGTCCACGGTGATCACGCCGACCAGCCGACCGGAATCGTCGGTCACCGCGGCGGAGATCAGCGCATATTTCTGGAAGATCAGCGCGACTTCCTCCTGATCCATATCGACCGGGATCAGCGTCTGTTCGCGCTTCATCACATCGGCCATCGACACCGATCGCGGGGTGCGCAGGACCCATGACAAGGCGCAGGTGCCGACCGGGTGATGCGCGGGATCGACGACGAAGATTTCCCAGAAATCGGTCGCGAGTTCCTCTTCGCCGCGCAGATAATCGAGCACGTTGCCGACGGTCCAATGCTCGGGCACCGCGATCAGCTCGCGCTGCATCAGGCGGCCGGCGGATTCCTCGGGGTAGGACAGCGCCTCTTCGATTGCGGCGCGATCGTCCGGGTCGAGCGCGCGGAGGACGGCGCGCTGGTCCTCTTCCTCCATGTCCTCAATGATCGCGACGGCGTCGTCGGTGTCGAGCTCGGCGGCGATGTCAGCGACTTCGTGCGGCTCGAGCGCCTCGATCAGCGCCTCGCGCACCCAGTCGTTCATCTCGGCGAGCACGTCACCGTCGATCAGGCCGGCAATTGCCGCGGCGAGGGCCTGGCGCTGGTCGGTCGGCGTCAGTTCGACCAGGTCGGCGATGTCTGCGGGGTGCAGCGGTTCGACCCGCTCGCGCACGGCCTCGACATCGCCCGCTTCCACCAGCTCGAGGATCGTCCGCACGAAGTCGGGCGACAGGCTGTCATGCGCGTCGTGCGACGCCGATTCGGCGACGCCGGTTGCGGTTTCGGTCTCGTCGTTCATCGAGCCTCCTCCGACTGCGCTGCCTGCCCCCTCTAACGCGCTCGAATCGCGCTGCCAATCCGCCGCAGCCGCGACTCGATTTGCAACCCGTCCCGTCGCGCCCTAGGGGGGACCCAGATTATTTTCCTTCTGGAGTCTCCCTTTCGATGTCCGATCTTCCGACACGCCTTGTCATGACGCTCGACACCGGCGACGTGCACATCCAGCTGCGCCCCGATCTTGCGCCCAAGCATGTCGAGCGGATCGTCAAGCTGGCCGATAGCGGCTTCTATGACGGCGTCGTGTTCCACCGCGTCATCGACGGCTTCATGGCCCAGGGCGGCGATCCGACCGGCACCGGCATGAGCGGGTCGAAGGAGCCCAACCTGCCCGCCGAGTTCAGCCGCGAGCCGCATGTCCGCGGCGCCTGCTCGATGGCGCGTACTAACGATCCGAACAGCGCGAATTCGCAGTTCTTCATCTGCCTCGACGATGCGACCTTCCTCGACGGCCAGTACACCGTGTGGGGTATGGTGACCGAGGGCATGGAGCATGTCGACGCGCTGCCCAAGGGCGAGCCGCCGCGCAACCCCGGCAAGATCGTGTCGGCGCGCAGCGAAGCGTAGTTTTTCGGCTCACGGCGAAGCGGTGCCGGCCCGCACCCCCACCCGACCACCCATAGAATACACTGTCGTTGGGTGGCCGGGTGGGGGTGCGGGCCGGCACCGCAATTAAGCGTTCAGACCAAGTTCAACGCGGAACCGGCAGGGGCGGGACATGTTTGGCAATACCATGACGTTTCGCCCCCTGGCGGCTTTGGCCGCACTCACCCTCCCGCTCGCCGTGCCTGCCGCCGCGCAGCAGGGCACGCTCGCACAGGTGCAACAGCATCTGCGCGCGACCCAGACGATGACGGCCGCGTTCAGCCAGACCGACCGGTCCGGCAAGACGCTGAACGGCACGATGACGCTCAAGAAGCCGGGCAAGATCCGGTTTCAGTATGAAAAGGGCGTTCCGCTGCTGATCGTCGCCGATGGCAGCGCTTTGTGGTTCATCGACTATTCGGTGCGACAGGTGCAGCGCTGGCCGGTGAAGGATTCGCCGCTTGGCATCCTGATGAACCCGGATGGCAATGTCGCGCGCTATGCCAAGGTCGTTCCGACCGGCAATCCGAATGTCGTCAGCGTCGAGGCACATGACCCCAAGCGCCCCGAATATGGCCGGATCACCATGGTGTTCGCCCGCAATGCCTCGGCACCCGGCGGGCTGATGCTGCAGGGCTGGGTCGCGCTGGATTCGCAGAACAACCGCACCACCGTCCGCTTGGCGAGCCAGCGCTTCAATGGGCCGGTCAGCGACGGGGCGTTCCGCTGGAACGATCCTCGGAAAACCGGCGGTCGCCGCTGACATTCGCGTTCATGTTGGTGACAGCTTTGAGTCGCTAAACCGGATTTTGCGGACGGGGCCTCGGGATTTTTCCCCCTGTTGCCTGAGGCACATCCCGTCCCGCCTGCGTGACGAACGCCAGGTCGGCCCTCGCTCCATGCCCCCGGAGCGAGGGCCTTTTGGTTTGTGTGTGCGCCGCTGTCGCGGCGGTGCGGCACCAGCCCGCTCCCCCACCCGGCCACCCATAGAATGCTGGCGTAGGGCGCCCGGCTGGCGGAGCGGGCCGACACCGCACGCTCAACCTTGGGCTGGCATCGGCGCAGGATCGCCCCTAGATCACCCGCGATGAAGATCGCCTCCTGGAACATCAACTCCGTCCGCTTTCGCATGGAGATCGTCGAGAAGTTTCTGCGTGAAGAAGCGCCCGACGTGCTGTGTCTTCAGGAAACCAAGGTGATCGACGGCGATTTCCCGCATGCCCCCCTGCGCGCGCTGGGCTACGACCATATCGTCATCCACGGCCAGCGGATGCATCACGGCGTCGCGATCGTCAGCAAGGTGCCGCTGGTCGAGGACGACCGGCTCGACTGGCAGGCAAATGGCGAGGCGCGGCATGTCGGCGTGCGGCTGCCCAACGGCGTGCGGCTCGAGAATGTCTATGTCCCGGCTGGCGGCGATATTCCGGACCGCGAGAAGAACCCCAAATTCGGACAGAAGCTCGATTTCGTCGAGCGGATGACGCGCTGGTCGGAAGGACTGAGCGGCCTGCCCGTGATCGTCACCGGTGACTTCAACATTGCCCCGCTCGAATGCGATGTGTGGAACCACAAGCAGTTGCTCGACGTCGTCAGCCATACGCCGGTCGAGGTCGCGGCGCTGGGGCGGCTGCAGGCGGCGAATGACTGGGTCGATCTCGGCCGTCGCTTCATCCCGGCGCCGGAACGCTGCTTCACCTGGTGGAGCTATCGCGCGAAAGATTGGGCGGCGTCGGATCGGGGGCGACGGCTCGATCATATGTGGGCCAGCGGCGATGTCGCGGCCCAGGCGACCGCGCATCGCGTATGCGAACCGTGCCGCGGCTGGCTCAAGCCATCGGACCATGTGCCGATCGTCACCGAGTTCGCCTTTTGAGCGCCCCCGCGCCCGATCCACGCGCGGCGGCTCGCGCGATCGACGCGATGCGGCGCGGCTGGCCATTTGCGATCCGCGGGGCGAGCGGCGCGCTATCGCTGCTCGCCGTCGAGACCGCAGACGCTGCGCGGCTCGCCGAGTTCGATCCCGGGATGGCCGCGCCGTTGCTGATCACCTCAGGCCGCGCGGTGACGCTGAAGCTCGCCAATCAGGCCGCCGCCGCCGTTCCGGATTCGCCGGTGATGATCGCGCGCCGGCCCTGGCTCGATTTCGACGCCGCGGTCGCGCTGTCCGATCCGCAACTGGATCTGCGCGTCCCACTGAAAGGGCCGTATCGCGCGATGCCCGCGATGGCACCCGAGGCGGCGGCGGCGGCGCTGCGGCTGGCGCGGATCGCCGGACTGCTCCCGGCCTTTTTCGTGCGCGGGGAGGAACTGGGTTACCGGATCGACGCGGCGATTACGCCGGATGATATCCAGGCGCACGAAGATCCCGCGCGCTTGCGGCTGGTGACACGCGCCCGGCTTCCCGTGGTTGGCGCGGAAAATGCCGAGATCGTGGCATTTCGTAGCCCGGAGTCGCCGGACGAGCATATTGCGCTGTTGATCGGTCAGCCCGACGGCACCCCGCCGCTCGTGCGGCTGCACAGCGAATGTCTGACGGGAGACGTGCTGGGCAGCCTGAAATGCGATTGCGGGCCACAGCTGCACGCCGCGATCCGTGCGATTGCGGATAACGGCTGGGGCATCCTGCTCTATCTGCGCCAGGAGGGGCGCGGGATCGGGCTGATCAACAAGCTGCGCGCCTATGCCCTGCAGGATCAGGGATTCGATACGGTCGATGCCAATACCCGATTGGGTTTTGCGGTGGATGCGCGCGATTTTGGCGTGGCGGCGCGGATGCTGACCCAATTGGGGCAGACGCAGGTGCGCCTGCTGACCAATAACCCCGCCAAGGTCGCCGGGCTTGAGGCCGCCGGGGTCACAGTGATGGAGCGGGTGGCACATCACCTCCCCCCCAATCCGCACAACGCCGCCTATCTTGCAACCAAGCGTGACCGCACGGGGCACCAGCTCTAATTCGACCAGTCCGTGCTGACCGTGTCGAAGCACTGTCGCTACCGTCACATCTGTCGGACCCAACCGGTGCACTCAGCCGCGCACATGGCGCGGATTGCCTATTGCGTGAGCACGACTTGTTGCCGCCTAAAAATTAGGCAGCGCTTCGCATCTGCACAATTTTTTACCTTTCGGTAACATTTCCCCGGCGCTGAATCCCCGGAATCCAGCCTTTTCTGACTCTGGCACGACCTTTGCTGAATGCTTCCCCGGGTCAAACGCGAAAGGGGGCGGAATGAAACTCGTCATCGCCATCATCAAGCCGTTCAAGCTCGATGACGTCCGGGAGGCGCTCACGGAGTTGGGCGTCGCGGGCATGACCGTGACCGAGGTTAAAGGGTTCGGAAGGCAAAAGGGCCAAACCGAAATCTACCGCGGCGCGGAATACAGCACCAACATGGTGCCCAAGCTCAAAATCGAAGTGGTCTGTGCCAGCGATCTGGCGGGCCGGGTGGTCGAGGCGATTCAATCCGCCGCGAACACCGGCGCGATCGGCGATGGCAAGATCTTCGTGCTCGACGTCGGTCAGGCCGTGCGCATCCGCACCGGCGAAACCGACCAGACCGCGCTGTGATCAAGGGGGTAACGATGAAAACTGCACTCAAACTGGCTGCAGGCGCGGGCGTCGCGCTGTTCGCGGCCCTGCCCGCCTGGGCCCAGGACGCGGCTGCCGCTGCGGCACCGACGCCCGACAAGGGCGATACCGCCTGGATGATGATGTCGACCGTGCTGGTCATGGCGATGATCGTCCCCGGCCTTGCGCTGTTCTATGGCGGTCTGGTCCGCACCAAGAACATGGCGTCCGTGCTGACCCAGGTCCTGGCCGTCGCGGCGTTCGCGATGCTGCTCTGGGTGATGTACGGCTATGCACTGTCGTTCGGCGGTGACGCCAACCAGTTCATCTCGACCGGCAAGTTCTTGCTCGCCGGGGTGACCGCAGACTCGACTGTCGCCACCTTCACCGACGGCGTCGTCATTCCGGAATTCGTGTTCATCGCGTTCCAGATGACCTTCTCCGCAATCACCGTCGCGCTGGTCATCGGCGGCCTGGTCGAGCGCATGAAGTTCAGCGCGCTAATGGTGTTCGCCGCGATCTGGCTGACGATCGTCTATTATCCGATCGCACATATGGTCTGGTATCTGGGCGGCACCGAGGCGGCGACTGGCCTGATCTTCGGCTGGGGTGCGCTCGATTTCGCGGGCGGCACGGTGGTTCACATCAACGCGGGCGTCTCGGCGCTGGTCGGTGCGATCATCCTGGGCAAGCGCAAGGGCTATCCGACCGAGCGTATGGCACCGCACTCGCTGACCATGACGCTGATCGGCACCGGTCTGCTGTGGGTGGGCTGGTTCGGCTTCAACGCCGGTTCGGCGCTCGAAGCCAATGGTTCGGCGGGTCTCGCGCTCATCAACACCTTTGTCGCGACTGCTGCTGGCGTCCTGTTCTGGATGCTGACCGAGCGGGTGCTGGGCCACAAGGCTTCGCTGCTGGGCGCATGCTCGGGTGCGATTGCCGGTCTGGTTGCGGTCACCCCGGCAGCCGGCAACTCGGGTCCGTTCGGTGCGATCCTGCTCGGTGCCATCGCTGGCGTCGTCTGCGCAATCTTCGTCATCGCAATCAAGCCGAAGCTGAAGATCGACGAATCGCTCGACGCCTTTGGCATCCACGCTGTGGGCGGCATCATCGGCTCGATCCTGACTGCCGTGACGATGCTTCCGGTGCTCGGTGGCCCGGGTGCCGCCGACTATGAACTGGGTACCCAGCTGTGGATTCAGATCAAGTCGGTCGGTGTCGCAGTCGCATGGGCAGCGATCGGGTCGGTCATCGCCTTCACCATCGCCAAGGCACTCACCGGCCTGCGCGTCAGCCCCGAAGTCGAGCAGGAAGGCCTCGACCTCGGTGAGCATGGCGAACGCGCCTACAACTATTGACCAAATCGGGCCGCACCCCTTGCGGTGCGGCCCCACAGGGGTTCCTCCTGCGGACGACTGGGCCGGTGCGAAAGCGCCGGCCCGTTTTTTTGACGTTACGGTGCGGTAGAAGGGCGGATGGCGCGATCCGATCAGACTCCATTCCGGCTCCGAATCATCATCCAGAACCCGGTTCCGGCTGTGCCCTACAGCCTTCAATCGGTGGAGGGCGGGCCGCTCGATCCCAAGCAGTCCAGCGCAGGGGAACCGCTCGTCTTCGAGTGTGCGATGCGGATCGCCGCTGGCCCGAAGTTCTTCGGCGATCAGGTGCGGCGCGAGGGTCCGGTGCGGCGCTTCGTCTATATTCGGATCGGTGCGCTGGCGGCGTGCATGACCTCGCCCTGGTCGCGTCGGATGAAGATCGACATCCACGACCTCGACCCATCGCTGATCGACCATGCGGCGCGCGGCGGCACGATCGAAATTCTGCTCAACGGCACGGGGGCGGACGGAACCCCTGCCTGCGCCACCATATCCCCGATCACCCGGCGCAGGGCGTAGTCCGCTTCACCCCAGATCTGCCCGCACGAAATCGGCGCAGCGTTCGCCGATCATGACACTTGGCGCATTGGTATTGCCGCCGATCAGGCGCGGCATGATCGAGGCGTCAGCGACATACAGCCCCTCGACCCCGCGCACACGCAACTGCGGATCGCACACTGCGGCATCGTCGGACCCCATCCGCGCCGTGCCGACCGGATGATAGATGGTGTCGGCGCGCGCGCGGATCAGCCGCTCCAGCGTCGCATCGTCGTCGAATGGGTAGCGATCCTTGCCCCCGAATGCCGCAAGCGGCTCCTGCTCCAGGATGCGGTACATCATGTGCGTACCCTTCATGAGCAGCGCAAGATCGCGCGGGTCGGACAGGAATTGCGGGTCGATCAGCGGCGCGACGCGCGGATCGGGCGATTTGAGGCGGACCGTCCCCCGGCTTTCGGGACGCAGGACACAGGCATGGCAGCTAAAGCCATGCGCCTTCACCTTGGCGCGCCCGTGGTCCTCGACGATCGCGATCAGGAAATGGAGCTGGATGTCGGGCACTTCCAGCGCTGGGTCGCTTTTCAGGAACGCACCCCCCTCGGCATAGGGCGAAGTCATCATGCCGCTGCGGCTGCGGAACCAGCGCCACATGCCGCCCAGTCCCGCCAGCGATCCGCGCAGCGAGCGGCCAAGGAAGTCGTAACCCGGCGTCTCGAACGCGGCGACATAATCGAGATGGTCCTGCAGATTGCCGCCCACCTCGGGCCGGTCGATGCGGACCTGAAGCCCCATTTCCTTGAGATGCGCGGCGGGTCCGATGCCCGACAGCATCAGCGTTTGCGGCGTCCCGAATACGCCGCCCGCCATCACCACGGCGCGGCGCGCGCGGATCATCCTGGTCTGGCCCCCGCGCGAATAGGCGACGCCCCACACGCGGCCGTCCTCGAACAGCACGCGCTCGACCGTCGCGTCGCAGATGATGGTGAGGTTAGGGCGTTCCTTCAGATAGCCGCGCGCGGCGGTCCAGCGCTCGCCATCCTTCTGCGTCACCTGATAGACGCCAATCCCCTCCTGTCGCGCGCCGTTGAAGTCGTCGTTGCGCGGCATCTGCAGCGCTGCGCCGGCCTCGATAAAGGCGCGCGTGCCGGGATGGACGAAGCTCTGGTCGCTGACGTGGAGCGGACCCTCGCCGCCGTGGAAATCGTCCGCACCGTGTTCGTTGGCCTCGCTGCGCTTGAACACGGGCAGGACATCGTCCCAGCCCCAGCCAGGGCAGCCGAGCCGCGCCCAATTGTCATAGTCCCACGGTACTCCGCGGATGTAGAGCATTGCGTTGATCGCACTCGACCCTCCCAGGCCCCGCCCGCGTGGCTGGTACCCGCGCCGGCCGTCGAGGCCCGGCTGCGGCACCGTCTCGAACGCATAGTTGGTCGCCGGGGTCTGCATCGCGATGCCGCCGGGCATTAATGTGCGGAAGCTGGTGTTGCGCCCGCCCGCCTCGAGCACAGCGACGCTGTAGCGCCCGTCCTCGCTCAACCGACCTGCTGCGGCACTCCCCCCGGATCCGGCTCCGATGACGACGATATCGGCTTCTTCCATAACTTCCCCGCCCCCTCACGCTCTTTCCAGCGCGCCTTGATCGTCTCGGATGTATCGCGACTGCCGTCATGGCTCCAGCCGGGCGGCGCGATCATGTACATGAGGCGGGCGTGCCAGTTCGGGGCAGCCCATACGTCCTGCGCGATGCCCCACCATTCGTGGAACGCCGCGCGGACCAGATTGAAGTCGGGCAGGTTCTTCACGATGCCATAGCGCGGCCGGTCGTCATCGCGCTCCGCCTCGAACGTTCCGAACATGCGGTCCCAGATGATGAAGACGCCGGCATAATTCTTGTCGAGATAGCGCGGGTTGGTCGCGTGATGGACACGGTGATGCGACGGGGTGTTCATCACCGCCTCGAACCAGCGCGGCATGCGCCCGATCACCTCGGTATGGATCCAGAACTGGTAGACGAGGTTCAGCCCCGCGACGAAGAAGACCATCGCAGGCGGAAAGCCGATCAGGAACAGCGGCAGGCGGAAGATGAAGCCCAGGCTGAAAAAGCCGGTCCAGGTCTGCCGCAACGCGGTCGACAGGTTATAATGCTGGCTGCTGTGGTGGATGACATGGCTTGCCCAGAACCAGCGCACGCGGTGGGCCGAGCGGTGGAAGACATAGTAAGCGAGATCGTCGAGCACGAAGGCGAGGACGAACCAATACCAGGCATAGCTGATGTCGAAGAGGCGGAACTGGTGGCACCAGACCGCCATGGCGAAGACAAAGCCGCCCGCCAGCACGCCCGCGATCGTGCTGCCAAAGCCGAGCATCAGCGAGGTCAGCGTGTCGCGCGGGCAATAGCGGCTGCGGTCCTTGATCCGCGCGACCACCATCTCCGCCAGCACAAGCAGGACGAAGGCCGGGACGGCTAGGTCAACAGGATCTGGCAGGTTGGGCATCCACGCTCCTTACACGAGTGTAAATAAGCGCGTCTTCCCAACCTTGGCAATGGTCAGGTTAAGGTCTCGGCAAAGGCGCGTGCCGCCTCGCCATCGGCGACGGTGATGCGGAGCACGATGCCGGGCTGTAGCTCCAGTGCGAGCTTGGTGCCGTCAGCCTCGGGATGCACCATGACGACGCGGGCCGCCTTGAACCGGGTCGCGCGATACCGCGCGCCGAGCGGCTCGATCACCACCAGATCACCCGGTCCGCCAGCCACTGCGGCGCGACCGCCATCGGCGGCGACGATGCCAACCTGGCCTTCGAACCCGGACACCAGCACCTCGGCCAGCCCGATCGCATCCTTGCCATTGGTCAGATGCTGCGCTCCGCCGAGCTTCAGCATCCGCGCGATTCCCGCCAGCGCCAGCACGGCGGCAAGCGACCCGGCGGCCAGCCACCAGTTCATCGGATCAGGCCTTGCCCGCCAGCGTGTCGAGCATCGGGCGCAGGCTGCTGAGATCATATCCGGCCTGAGCGGCCTTCTTGACCAGTAATTCGGGGTCGGTACCCCGGCTCGCTTCGGACAGCGCCCACAGGTTGGTCGAACGTGTGCCGGAGCGGCAATAGGCAAAGACCGGACCGCCCGCGTCGTCGATCGCGGCGCGCATTGCCTCGACCTGCGGCATCGAGAAGCCGGCATGGGTCACAGGAATGGCGTGATAGGACAGGCCCAGCGTCTGCGCGACCGCGCGGATGGCGTCGCCCGATGGCTGGCCGGGCTCTTCCTCGTCGGGGCGGTTGTTGACGATCGCCTTGAACCCCGCACGGGCCAGCTCGGTCACATCGGCCGGGCTGATCTGGGGGGACACGGAGATGGTCTCGTCGATCGTGCGCATTCAGTCGGCCTCGCGGATCACGTTCAGGAAGGCATCGCCATAATCCGCCAGCTTGCGCGCGCCAATGCCCGGAATGCGCGACAGGTCGGCGAGTGTGGCGGGACGCGCCGCCGCCATCTCGCGCAGCACCGAATCGTGGAAGATGACATAGGGCGGGACGGCAGCGGCCTGCGCCAGCGTGCGGCGCTTGTCGCGCAGTGCCTCGAACAGCGGATCACCGACTGGATTGGGCGCTCCTGTGGTGGCACCCCGGCGGCGGCGCTCGCGCTTGGGCGGGACGACCAGGTCGAGCGTCGCCTCGCCCTTCAGGATCGGGCGGGCTCCAGGGCCGAACTCCAGCCCGCCATGCGGATTGGTGCGCAGCGCATCGCGCAGCTGCAACGCGCGCCCGACCGGCTTGATCAGCGCCGCCTCATCCGCCTCGATAATCCCCCAGACCGACAGCGATTCATGCCCGTTCATCAGGCTGCGCTCGCTCGACTGGCCGGTCAGCACCTGCTCGATATAGGTCGCACCGAAACTCTGACCGGTGCGGAACACGGCGGAGAGATACTTCTGCGCGGTCACGCTGGCGTCGATCGCCTTGGGCGCCTCGAGGCAATTGTCGCAATTGCCGCAGGTCGCGGGCGGATCCTCGCCGAAATGGCGCAGCAGGATCGCGCGGCGGCAGCCGGCGGTCTCGACCAGCGCGCCCAGTGCGTTCAGGCGCGCGCGCTCGCCTGGCTGGCGCTCCGGCTCGACCTCGCCAATGCGCTGGCGGGCGCGGGCGAAATCATCGGCACCCCAATAGAGCTGTGCCACCGCCGGATCGCCGTCGCGGCCGGCACGGCCGGTCTCCTGATAATAGCCCTCGATCGACTTGGGCAGGCCGGCATGGATGACGAAGCGGACGTCGGGCTTGTCTATGCCCATGCCGAACGCGACCGTGGCGACGATCACCATATCCTCGCTCGCGACGAACGCGGCCTGGTTGCGGCGGCGCACGGCGGGGTCGAGCCCGGCATGATAGGGCAGGACCGGGCGCCCGGTCGCGGCGAGCTTTTCCGCCAGTTGCTCGACGCCCTTGCGTGTCTGGGCATAGACGATGCCGGGGCCGGACTGGGTGGCGATGAAGTCGGCGACCTGGCGCGGCACATTGTCGCGCGGCGCGATCTGGTAGCGGATATTGGGCCGGTCGAACCCGGCGACAATCAAACCGTCCTCGGCGATGCCCAGCTGATTCAGGATATCGGCGCGGGTGTGTGCATCGGCCGTCGCGGTCAATGCGAGCCGCGGGACGTCGGGGAATGCGTCCATCAACGGGCGCAGCAGGCGGTAATCGGGGCGGAAGTCGTGACCCCATTCGCTCACGCAATGCGCCTCGTCGATCGCGAACAGGGCGAGCGGGGCGGAGCGCAGCAGGTCGCGGAAGCTGCTGTTCGAGGCCCGCTCGGGCGCGACATAGAGCAGGTCGAGCGCGCCGTCGCGGAACCGTTCGATCGTCTCGGCGCGGTTCTCGTCGACGCTGGTCAGCGTGGCGGCGCGGATTCCGACCGCCTCGGCGGCACGCAGCTGGTCGTGCATCAGCGCGATCAGCGGCGAGATGACGACGCAAGTGCCGTCGAGCATCGTGGCGGGCAGCTGATAGGTCAGCGACTTGCCCGCACCGGTCGGCATCACCGCCAGCGTGCGCTGCCCCGCGAGCACGCGATCGACCACCTGCCGCTGGACGCCGCGAAAGTCTGGAAAGCCGAAAAGCGTGTGTAGTACGTCTTGGGGATTCAGTAGGCGCGGGTCACTCATGCGGCGGGGATATAGCCAGTCTCCACCAGAAATGCGCGCAATCCGCTCGGGTAATCGGGATATTCGACCAGCTGCCCCTCGGGACATTCGCCGTCTTCGTTGCGCTCAACCTTGCACCGGTCGGGCCAGATCGCGGGATCCTTGCGATATTCGGCGAGGACCACCGGCCACACCGCGTCGAGCGTGCCAAGCCGCGCGGCGGCGGCGGCCCAGGCGGCGCACGCGCCGTTGGGATACGCCTCACCGACGCATGCCTTGCGTGCGCTGGCGGCCGCCTTCTCGAAGATCCTGGAAAAGCGCGGTTCGGCCGACACATCGCGCACCGCGCCGTCAATGACATTCAGCACCTTGGGCGGCGCCACACTCGCGGCATAGCTCTCGAACGCATAGAGAAACCGGTCGTCGCTCAGCACGAAGTCGAGAATTCCGTCGCCGTCCACATCCTTGGGCCAGCCGATTTCGGCCCCGTCATAGCCGCCCAGCTCGGCGACCTTCAGGCTGTCGCCTGCGGGTGTAACGACCCGCATCCGCTGACAGCAATGCATGCCGCCGGTATAGTCCTGAAAGAACGCGATCGCCGGGCCGTCCTTCGACAAGCGGCCGAGCATCAGGATGTTCTGCATCGCCGACCCTTCGAGCCGGACGCTCGCGCCGTCGGCGCGCGTGATCGTCAGCACCGGGTCGACATCGCCGTCTTCGCACTCTTCGCCCAGCGGTGCGCATTGGACGCGATCGAACACGGCAGTGAGGTCACCGAAGCGATAGACCTTGCGGCCTTCGCCCATCGTCCATTCGATCTTCTGGCCGTCGCTGACCGGCTTTCCGGGATCTGCGGCAGCGCCAAGCATCAAAGCCGCCGCTAGCAGATTGAACAGGCGTAACATCGGGCGATTGTCCTCCACTGCCGGATCGCTACCATTCGCCTGGATGCACGGCAATCGGGAGGCGGGTGATGGAATCTGACGCGATTCGCGACAATGTGGAGCGGCACCAGTTCGAACTGACCTTGGACGGCCATCTGGCCCGCGCCGAGTATGGTATCGATGGCGACGTCATCACCTTCACCCACACCATCGTCCCGCCCGCGCTGGAGGGGCGGGGCATCGCCAGCCGGTTGATCCGCCACGGCCTGTCCGAAGCGCGGGCACGGGGCCTGCGGGTCGTGCCGCAATGCCCGTTCGTCGCCGCCTATGTCCGCAAGCATCCCGAATGGGCGAACCTGCTGGTCGAACCGCTGAGTTAAATCCGGCAGGGCTCGCCATTGTTAAGGACGTGGGTGCACAGCTGAGCCTGCGCGCTGTCGTCCGCATCAAGCGCGGCGACCGCGACCCAGCCCTCGCTGCGCCAATGCGCCGCGGTGTCGGCATCGGTCCCGAACGGGAGGAACAGCCGCCGCCGCTCCGCCGGGGCCAGCCCGGCGTCGAGCAGCGGATCGGCGTAGAGCGAAAAGCCGACCGCCGGTTCCTCGCCCTGCGCACCCAGCACCGAATAGCTGCCGCCCCGCCCGATCTCCCCGCGCACGCCGCGCGCGAACAGCGAGAAGCCGATCCAGCTCTGATATTCAAAGCCATGCCGCTCAGTCGGGTCGAGTGTCAGCGCGGCCTTGCCCGCCACGGCCTGTGCGACCGCCTCTAGCCCGTCGAGCCTGCTGGTCAGCGCACCAGCTGTATCATGTTCGCGCAGCCGGGCGATCGCCGCGTCGAACGGCCCCGCCGCCTCGATCAGCGGGAGGAAGGCCTGGTCGATTGCCGCCACCGCCGCCGCGTCCTTGGCGTCGAGCGCCGCGCGCAAGCCGGAAAGCTGCTCGGCTGCCATGGTCGGTGCGAGCTGCTCGACCAGATCGGGCAAAGTGAAGTCGATCGCGAGCCCCGGCACGCCCGCAGCCTCAAGCGCCGCGACCGCCACGGTCACGATCTCGCGCACCGCCGCGATGCTGTCGCGCCCGATCAGCTCGCAGCCGATCTGGCGCATCGCGCGCTCGGGGCGCAATTCGCTGGCGCGCAGCTTGAGCACCGGTCCGGCATAGGACAGGCGGACGGGGCGCGGATGATGCGCCATCCGCGTCGCAGCAATGCGCCCGACCTGTGCGGTAATGTCGGGACGGATCGCCAGCGTGCGGCGCGACACGGGATCGGTGAAGCGCACCGCATCCTTGCCGCTCGCCGCCTTCAGCCGCTGGCCGAGCGATTCCTCGAACTCGGCAAGCGGGGGATCGACGCGCTCATAGCCATGCAGCCGCGCGACATCGAGCACGCGCGATTCAAGCGTGGCCGCCGCGTCGGCAAGCGGGGGCAGGCGGTCGTGGAATCCTTCGGGGAGTAATCCGTTCATCATCAAACCTCGTCACCCCGGCCTCGTGCCGGGGTCCACTCAACCTCAAGTCCAACTGTAGAGGCTCGTGCGCCGCGCTTGCCGCACAGTGGACCCCGGAACAAGTCCGGGGTGACGATTATGGTTTTCAGAACTTCAGCGCCATCGCTGTCCGGACGCCCGGCAGCGCGCGGACGCTGGCGACCAGCTCAGGCGTCACCGCTTCGTCGACCGACAGCAGCAGCACCGCTTCGCCACCGGCATCGCGGCGGCCAAGGTGGAAGGTGCCGATGTTGACGCCAGCGTCGCCCAGCGCGGTACCGATGCGGCCGATAAAGCCCGGCGCGTCCTCGTTGACGACATAGAGCATGTGCCCGGCAAGGTCGGCCTCGACCTTGATCCCGAACAGCTCGACCAGCCGCGGCTCGCGGTTGTTGAACAGCGTGCCGGCGACCGAACGTTCGCCCGAGTCGGTCTTGACCGCGACGCGGATCAGCGTGTGGTAATCGCCTTCCTTCTCGGTCTTGACCTCACGCACCTCGATCCCGCGCTCCTTGGCGAGGAAGGGGGCGTTGACCATGTTGACCGTGTCGGTCTGGGTACGCAGGAACCCGGCGAGCACCGCGCTGACGATCGGCTTCTGGTTGACCTCGGTCGCCGCACCCTCGCTATGGACCGACACGCGCGGAATATCGCCATGGGTGAGCTGGCCGACCAGGCTGCCTAGCTTTTCGGCGAGCGCCATGTACGGCTTCACGCGCGGCGCTTCCTCGGCGGTCAGGCTGGGGACGTTGAGCGCATTGGTGACGCCGCCATTGACCAGGTAATCGGCCATCTGCTCGGCAACCTGAATCGCGACATTGACCTGCGCCTCGCTGGTCGATGCGCCCAGATGCGGGGTGGCGACGAAGTTGGGCGTGCCGAACAGGTCATGTTCCTTGGCCGGTTCGGTGACGAACACGTCGAGCGCCGCGCCCGCGATATGGCCGCTGTCGAGCAATTCCTTGACCGCCGCTTCATCGACCAGCCCGCCGCGCGCGCAGTTGATGATGCGCACGCCCTTCTTGGTCTTGAGCAAATTGTCGCGGCTCAGGATGTTGCGCGTCTGGTCGGTCAGCGGCGTGTGCAGCGTGATGAAGTCGGCGCGGGCGAGCAAGCCGTCCAGCTCGACCTTTTCAACACCCAGCTCGACGGCGCGTTCGGGCGACAGGAACGGGTCGAACGCGATCACCTTCATCTTCAGGCCCAGCGCGCGATCGGCGACGATCGACCCGATATTGCCCGCGCCGATCAGGCCGAGCGTCTTGCCGGTCACCTCGACGCCCATGAAGCCGTTCTTCGGCCACAGGCCCGCCTGGGTCTGGGCATTGGCTTCGGGCAGCTGGCGCGCGAGCGCGAACATGAGAGCAATGGCGTGTTCGGCGGTGGTGATCGAATTGCCGAACGGGGTGTTCATCACCACCACGCCCTTGGACGAGGCATAGGGGATGTCGACATTGTCGACTCCGATGCCGGCACGACCGATGACCTTCAGGTTCGTCGCGGCGTCGATGATTTCCCTGGTCGCCTTTGTCGAGCTGCGGATGGCGAGGCCGTCATACTGGCCGATGATCGCCTTCAGCTCTTCCGGCGTCTTGCCGGTGATCTCGTCCACCTCGACCCCGCGCTCACGGAAGATCTGGGCGGCCTTGGGGTCCATTTTGTCGCTGATGAGTACTTTGGGCATGGAGTGTCTCCGTCGCCCCGGCGAAGGCCGAGGCCAATAAATTTGGGAATGCTATATGGCGGCCCCGGCCTGCGCCGGGGCGAGGATTAGCCCGCCTTGGCGGTCGCGTAGGCCCAGTCGAGCCACGGGCCGAGCGCGACGACATCGACGGTATCCACCGTCGCGCCGCACCAGATGCGCAGGCCTGCCGGGGCATCGCGGTATCCGGCAATGTCATAGGCGGCGTGTTCCGCCTCGAGCAGCGACGCAAACTTCTTGATGAAGGCTTCGTCGGCACCATCGACGGTCAGGCACACGCTGGTGGTCGAACGAATCGACTCGTCCGCAGCGAGATTTCCAAGCCAGTCGCGCTCCGCGACCAGCGTCTGCAACGCCGCCGCATTGGCGTCGCTGCGCGCGATCAGGCCGTCGAGCCCGCCGAGGCCCTTGGCCCATTCGAGCGCGAAGATCGCGTCCTCGACCGCCAGCATCGATGGCGTGTTGATCGTCTCGCCCTTGAACACGCCCTCGGCCAGCTTGCCCTTGGCCATCAGGCGGAACACCTTGGGCAGCGGCCAGGCGGGGGTGTAGGTTTCGAGGCGTTCGACGGCGCGCGGGCCGAGGATCAGGACGCCATGGCCGCCTTCGCCGCCCAGCACCTTCTGCCAGCTGAAGGTCGCGACATCGATCTTGTCCCACGGCAGGTCGTAGGCGAACACCGCGCTGGTCGAATCGGCAAAGGTCAGGCCTTCGCGATCGTTGGGGATCCAGTCGCCATTGGGCACGCGCACGCCGCTGGTGGTGCCGTTCCAGGTGAACAGCACATCGGTCGACCAGTCGATCGCGGCGAGATCGGGCAGCTGGCCATAATCGGCGCGGACGATCGTCGGATCGAGCTTGAGCTGCTTGACCGCATCGGTGACCCAACCTTCACCGAACGATTCCCACGCAAGCGTGGTGACGCCGCGCGCGCCGAGCATCGTCCACATCGCCATTTCGAACGCGCCGGTGTCGGAACCGGGGACGATGCCGATGCGATGCGTGTCGGGCAGGCGCAGCATCTCCCGCATCAGGTCGATGCAATGTTGCAGGCGGGTCTTGCCAAGCTTCGAGCGGTGCGAGCGTCCAAGGACCTCGGTCGCGAGCTTCGACGCATCCCAGCCCGGAGGCTTGGCGCAGGGACCCGAAGAGAAATGGGGGCGTGCCGGCCGGGTGGCGGGCTTGGCAATGGACGCAGTTGTGGCGTCGGGGGCAGTCAAATCAGTCATGTCAGTCTCTCCTCGCAGAGAGCACGCGCGGCGTTGGGACCGCGTGGCCCGTCGGCGGCCCTAACGACGAGCGGCGGTAAGTCAAGCAAAGAGCGGTATCGGTTGAAACGGGTTGATTCCGGGCGGGGCGGATAAGCAGCGGTTAACCATAATGGGTTACAGGGGTCGCATGGTCATGCGTACCCTCCTGACCCTGTCCTTGCCGCTCTTGCTCGCCGGATGTCTGTTCGGCGGGGGCGATGACCGTGCACCGCCGCGCGCCCCCGTGCGGGCCGATCCGCGCGGGCCGGTGACGCTCGATCTGCCGACCAGCCGCGAGACGCAGCAATGCTATGCCGACCTGTCTCGCGAACAGGTGCGGTTCAGTCCCCTGCCCGACCGGGATTATGGCGGCGGATGCCAGGTGATTGGCGCGGTGCAGCTGATCGATGTCGGCATTCCCGTGTCGGGGCTGAAGGCGATGCGGTGCCCGCTCGCGCGCACGTTTATCGGCTGGATGCGGCACGCTGCGGTTCCGGCCGCGCGTGAGATTTTGGGCGGTGAACTGGTGCGGGTCGAAACCTATGGCACCTATGCCTGCCGCGGCATCGTCGGCGGCAGCGTGGCGTCGTCGCTCAAGGTGTCCGAACATGGGCTGGGCAATGCGGTCGACGTCGCCGCGTTCGTGCTGCGCGACGGGCGCAAGATCAGCGTGCTGGGCGACTGGACCGGCGGGACAGCGGAGGAGCGTGAATTTCTGCGGGTGGTGCATCGTTCGGCCTGCCGGCGCTTCACCACGGTGCTGGGCCCGGAATATAATAGCGCGCACGCCAACCATTTCCATTTCGACATGGGTGGCAAGCGCTTCTGCCGTTAATGGCGCGGGGTAGTTTGCCTTGCCGCCGAAACCCGCTAATCCCGCGCCAATGACAGACCAGAAAGTGCCGTCGCGCGTCTTTGCCCGCGCGAGCCAGGATGCGGAGACCGCGCGGACCGCCGTCTCTACCCCCCAGACCGAACACCCGGCCTATGCCCTTGCCTTTCAGGACATGGACTTCCTGTTGCGTGAGGATTTGCGCCCGGTGCGGTTTCAGCTGGAGCTGCTCAAACCCAGTGTGCTGATGGACGAGGCGAAGATTGCGTCGCTGTTCGTCATCTATGGCTCGGCGCGGATCCCCGAGCCGGCCAAGGCGCAAGCGTTGCTCGATCTTGCCACCGACGATCAGTCGCGCCGGATTGCCGAGCGGCTGATCGAAAAGTCCAAATATTACGACGTCGCTCGTGAACTGGCCGCGCTCGCCAGCTGCTATCCGCTCGATGAGAATGGCGACCGCCATTTCGTCGTCACCTCGGGCGGTGGCCCGTCGATCATGGAGGCGGCGAATCGCGGGGCGGCGGAAAAGGGCTGCGAATCGGTCGGCCTCAACATCGTGCTGCCGCATGAGCAGGCACCGAATGCATATGTGACCCCGTCGCTCAGCTTCCAGTTCCACTATTTCGCGCTGCGCAAGATGCACTTCCTGTTGCGTGCGCGCGCCGTGGCGGTGTTCCCGGGCGGGTTCGGCACGTTTGACGAATCGTTCGAGCTGTTGACCCTGATCCAGACCGGCAAGATCGCACCGATCCCGGTGCTGTTCTACGGCAAGGATTTCTGGACCCGCGTCGTCAATTTCGAGGCGCTGGTGGAAGAGGGCGTGATTAGCCCGCGCGACCTCAAGCTGTTCCATTTCTGCGAGACCGCGGAAGAGGGCTGGGAAATCGTCCAGAAATTCTGGGAAGAGCGGACCGCATAAGAAAAAGGGCGGCCCGACGGACCGCCCTTTTTTTGTTCACGCCGTCAGTGGTGGCGCATCATTCCTTCTTCGCGGCTTCCTCAGCAGCGGCCGGATCGACCGATGGCGCGCCCGATGCCGGGGTGCCGGCATTGCCCATTTCGGTGGGCGTAATCGCGTTCTCGGTCGCAGCTTCGCCACCCTCGGCCGGAGCCGCTTCGGGTGCCGGGAGCGGCAGGTTCGAACCCTGCGCGTTCAGATAGGCGATGAGGTTGGCGCGCTCCTGCGGATCGGACAGGCCGGCAAAGGTCATCTTGGTGCCCGGGGCATATTTGCGGGGGGACGCGAGCCAGGCGTCCATCGCCGCAAAGTCCCAATTGCCCGGGACGGCCTTGAGCGCATCCGAATAGGCAAAGCCTGCGACATGGCCGTGCGGCTTGCCCATCGACGCCCACAGGTTCGGGCCCACGCCATTGGCACCGCCCTGGGTGATCGAATGGCACGCGGCGCACTTGGCGAACGAGGCCTGGCCCTTGGCGACATCGGCCTTGGCCAGTCGGTTGGCGATCGGCTCGACCGCAGCGGCTCCGCCTTCACCCTCGGCACCATCCGCGCTTTCGACCGGATAGCCTTCCTTTTCGGGCTTTCCGCTGTGGTAAATCATGCCGCTGGCGATCGAGAGGCCGAGGGCAGAGGCACAGCCGAACAGGACCCAGCCTGCGATCGTGTTCATGCGATTGTCCATGTGCGCCCGTTCTGCCCCGTGTTGATCTTGGCCGGGTTCTTTAGTCGGCCCTTTTGCGCACCGCAACCCGGGCTTGCCGCAAGTTGATCGCGCCGTTACGCGCGCGCCGATGGACAATTTCGCCGCCCCCGCCCGCCCGATCGTCGAACGCATGACGCAGGCCGCCCTGGCCGAGCCCAAGCGCGCGGTCGCGTTTCAGGGCGCGCCGGGCGCAAATTCGCACATGGCGGCGCTGGAGGCGTTCCCGACCGGGCTGCCGATGCCGTGCTTCAGCTTCGAGGATGCAATTGATGCGGTCCGCGACGGGCGTGCCGATTGCGCGATGATCCCGATCGAAAATTCGCTGCACGGCCGCGTCGCCGACATTCATTTCCTGCTGCCCGAATCGGGGCTGGTGATCATCGGCGAGCATTTTCTACCCATTCGCTACGCGCTGATGGGGCTGGGCGCGCGCGCCGGGGTGCGGCAGGCGATGAGCCATCCGCAGGCGCTCGGCCAATGCCGCCACTGGCTGAAGGCACAGGGGATTGCGCCGCTTTCCTATCCCGACACCGCCGGTGCAGCGGCGGTCGTGGCGGAGATGGGCGATCCGCAGGTCGCCGCGCTCGCCCCGCCGGGTGCCGCGCCGCTCTATGGCCTGACGGTGTTCGACAGCGACGTTGCCGATGCCGACCACAATATGACCCGCTTCGTCATGCTCGCGCGCAACGCGCCGCCGCTGCGCGATCATGGGCCATACATGACCACCTTCGTGTTCGAGGTGAAGAACATCCCCGCCGCGCTCTACAAGGCGCTGGGCGGCTTCGCGACCAATGGCGTCAACATGACCAAGCTGGAAAGCTATCAGCGCGGCGGCAGCTTCGCGGCGACCGAATTCTATTGCGACATCGTCGGCCGCCCCGGCGACGCGGCGGTCGACCGCGCGCTGGAGGAGCTGAAGTTCCACACCAAATCGATGCGCCTGCTCGGCACCTACCCGCAGGCGCGCGCGCGACCGGAGTAACTGGACTCGATTCAGTTAGGCGGCACCGGCCCGCTCCCCCGCCCGGCCACCCAACGTCAGGGTATTCTATGGGTGGCCGGGCGGGGGAGCGGGCCGGTGCCGATCCAGCGAAGCTGAAGAAAACTCTACCGCTCGCGCGTCGCCATGAACTTCACCCTGGAGTAGCGATCGGCGATATAGCCGACTTCCCAGGCCGATTTGGCGAGGAAGACCGGGTTGCCGTCGCGGTCCTTGGCCATGGCGGTGCGGTTGAGGTCCATGAACTCCTTCAGATCGGTTGCCTCACCGCCGACCCAGCGCGCGGTGTCGAACGGTGCGGGCTCGAGCACCGCGCCGACCTTGTATTCGGCATCGAGGCGGCTGAGCAGCACTTCGAGCTGAAGCTGTCCGACCACGCCGATAATCCAGTTCGACCCGATCTCGGGATAGAAGACCTGGATCACGCCTTCTTCGGACAGGTCGTCCAGCGCCTTGCGCAGCTGCTTGGTCTTGGTCGGATCCTTGAGCACCACGCGGCGCAGAATTTCCGGCGCGAAATTGGGCAGGCCGGTAAAGCGCACCGCCGCCTTTTCGCTTAGTGTATCGCCGACGCGCAGCGTGCCGTGGTTGGGGATGCCGATGATGTCGCCCGGAAACGCCTCGTCGGCCAGTTCGCGCTGCTGGGCAAAGAACATGATCGGCGAATGGATCGCGATCGGCTTGCCATGGCCGCTTGGCGTCAGCTTCATGCCGCGCTTGAACGTCCCCGACACCAGCCGCATGAACGCGATACGGTCGCGGTGATTGGGGTCCATGTTCGCCTGGACCTTGAACACAAATCCGGTGACTTCGCGATTGTCCGGCGCGACTGGAGCGGGTTCGGCGGGCAAGGCGTGCGGGGACGGCGCGTGGCGCGCGATCGCATCGATCAGCGAATCGACCCCGAACTCCTTCAGGGCCGATCCGAAATAGACCGGGGTCAGGTCGCCATTGCGATAGGCGTCGCCGTCGAACGTCGCATAGCCGGCTAGGCCCAGCTCGGCCTCTTCGCGCACCTTGGCGAGCGTCTGCGCCGAGATCAGCGAGTCGAGCTGCGGATCGTCGAGGCCGCTGGTCTGCACGACCTTGCCCTGGAACTCGCGGCTGTCGCCTTCGGGCAGCAGCAGGCGATGGTCGACCAGGTCGTAAATCCCTTCAAACTGTCCGCCCATCCCGACCGGCCACGTCATCGGCGCGACATCGAGCGCGAGCAGGTCGGCGATCTCGTCGAGAATCTCGAACATCTCGCGGCCTTCGCGATCGACCTTGTTGACGAAGGTGATGATCGGCACGTTGCGCAGGCGGCACACTTCGAACAGCTTGCGCGTCTGGCTTTCGATGCCCTTGGCCGCGTCGATCACCATTACGGCGGAATCGACCGCGGTCAGCGTGCGATAGGTGTCTTCCGAAAAGTCTTCGTGGCCCGGCGTGTCGAGCAGGTTGAAGGTGACCCCGTCGCGCTCGAACGTCATCACCGAGCTGGTGACGGAGATGCCGCGCTGCTGCTCGATCTTCATCCAGTCCGATCGCGCGCGCCGCGCCTGGCCGCGCGCCTTGACCTCGCCGGCAAGATGGATCGCGCCGCCGAACAGCAGCAGCTTTTCGGTCAGCGTGGTCTTGCCAGCGTCAGGGTGAGAGATGATCGCAAAGGTGCGGCGATCCGGTATCGAATTGTCGGGCATCGCGGCCCTCTAGCGGCAAGTGCGCGATGAATCCACGGGCGCGATTTGCGAAACGCTCGCTTGCGCAGCTTGCACTGTCACGACTCGGCGACCGGTGTCAGGTTGGGCGTACGCCCCGTTTCCCGCGCGGCGTCCCAGCCAAAGGATGCGAGCCATGAGCACCATCACCACCAGCGACGGCACCGAGATTTTCTACAAGGACTGGGGGCTGAAGGACGCCACCCCGATCGTCTTCCACCATGGCTGGCCGCTCAGCGCGGACGACTGGGACAATCAGATGCTGTTCTTCCTGCATCGCGGCTATCGCGTGATCGCGCACGACCGTCGCGGCCATGGCCGGTCGAGCCAGACCGACACGGGCAACGAGATGGACAGCTATGCCGCCGATGTCGTCGCCCTTGCCGCCGCGCTCGACCTCAAGGGCGCGATCCATATCGGCCATTCGACCGGCGGAGGAGAAGTGGTCCGCTATGCCGCGCGCGCCGAGCCGGGACGGATCGCCAAGGCGGTGATCATCGGCGCCGTCCCCCCGGTGATGGTGCAAAAAGACAGCAATCCCGAAGGATTGCCGATCGCCGTTTTCGACGGATTTCGCGACGCGCTGCTCGCCAATCGCGCGCAGTTTTTCCGCGATATTCCGACCGGGCCGTTCTTCGGCTTCAACCGCGACGGCGCTGCGGTCAGCCAGGGGCTGATCGACAATTGGTGGCGTCAGGGAATGATGGGTGGTGCCAAGGCGCATTACGATTGCATCAAGGCCTTCAGCGAGACCGATTTTACCGAGGATCTGAAGGCGCTCGATATCCCAGTGCTGGTGATGCATGGCGAGGACGATCAGATCGTGCCGATCCATGATTCGGCGCTGAAGGCGATCGCGTTGCTGAAGCACGGGACGCTCAAAACCTATCCCGGCCTGCCCCACGGCATGTGCGCGACGCACCCGGAGGTGGTGAACGCCGATCTGCTCGCCTTTATCGAGGCGTGAAATCGGCGCGGCGGTCCGATCCCCGGTCCGCCGCGTTCAGCCGTTCCGTTTGCGCGACTTGCGGCGTTCGCGCTCCAACAGCACAATCCGCTCGAAACACGCCATCACTTGGTCACGCGAATAGCGGCGCTCGATCCGGCGCAGGCGGAAATGGACGTGCGCCATCTTCTGATAATAGCGGGTGAAGACGGTGTTGATCGCCGCCGCCGCCGCCGCGCTCACCACCGGTGCGGCGCGTGCGGCGAGCGTCTGGCCCATCGTTCGCCCCATCCGCGGTACCACCGCGCCGATCACGCCCGAGATCGACTGGTGGCTGAGCGCGATGCGCCCGGCCCACAGCCCGGTATCGGTCGCATCATCGTCGCTGAGCGGACCACCAAGGCCGAACACCGCGATGCACTGCGCCCGCACGTCCGGATCGTCGATATCCTCGCCATAATGCGCCGCGATCTGCTGGATCGAACGCAGGATCAGCGTGGTGGTGACGGCAAGATCGGCCAGCGTCGTGCCGACCCCGCCCAGACCGCCGAGTGCGCCCGTGAACCCGGCGGCAAAGCGGTGAAACCCCTCGCTGTTCTTCACCGGCCGCGTGTCGCCAGCGGCACGGCGGTTCGCCTTGTTGGTGCGGAAGGCGAAGGCATAGCTCTGGCGCAGCGCCAGATCGAGCATCCCCTGCAGCTTGGCTTCCCAATCGTCGGGCAGCCACTCGATGACGTTGTCGGCCTGCTTCCCCGCCTGTTTGGCGAGGTTCATCAGCACGCTTCCCGCATCCTCATGATATTCGGCAATGGCGAGCAGTTCGACGAGGTCGTCCTCGCCGAATGCCGCGCATGCATTGCCGGGATCGATCGACTCCACCCGCATGTCCCCCCGCAGACAGGCTATTGGTTAACGCCGCGATGGCAAGGGGGGTGGCGGGGGTGATCCCGTCACGGGACGCTTGCTATCCTTCGCGATGCACCGCGAAACCGGCGAAATCCTGGTTGACCGGCATCAGCTCCAGCCGGTTGATATTGAGATGCGGCGGCAGCGTCGCGACCCACAACAGCGTCTCGGCGATATCCTCCGCCGTCATCGGGTTCACCCCGGCGTACAGGCGGTCCGACGCTTGCCTGTCGCCGCCGGTGCGCACGGTCATGAACTCGGTCTCGACCATGCCCGGCTCGATCGAGGTGACACGCACGCCGGTGCCATGCAGATCGGCGCGCAGTGCGAGGCTGAAATGGTTCACGAACGCCTTGGTCCCGGCATAGACATTGCCCGCGGGGTAGACATAGCTGCCCGCGACCGAGCCGAGATTGATGATCGCGCCGCGCCGTTCGATCAGCATCGGCAGCAGCTTGTGCGTGATCGACATCATCGCGGTGACGTTGGTGTCGACCATCGTCTTCCAGTTATCGAGATCGGCCTGCTGCGCCTTCTCGAGGCCTCGGGCGAGCCCGGCATTGTTGATCAGCAGGTCGATGTTGGCGAAGGGTTCGGGCAGCGACGCGAGCGCCGCATCGCGTGCCGCCTCGTCGCGAATGTCGAATTCCAGCGTGTGGACGGTGTCGCTCCTGAGCGCCGCGAGCCGGTCCGCGCGGCGTCCGGTGGCCACGACATGCCAGCCCGAATCGGCAAAGGCATGCACCGCCGCTTCGCCAATCCCTGCAGTCGCGCCGGTGATGAGTACGGTTGGCATGGGCTTACTCCTTGCTCGTCACCCCGGCCCTGTGCCGGGGTCCACCGGGCCGCACGCGCGACCCTGTCGGTTCGAGCGTTGCGCTAGCGGCGGAGTGGACCCCGGCACAAGGCCGGGGTGACCAAAAAGAGGTTCACCCCCGCAGGCTCGCGCCCAGCTTTGCTGCCGCCGCGACGACCTTGTCGGCCACCGCCTTGATCTCGGCATCGGTGAAGCTCTTCTCGCCGGGTTGCAGCGTGACTTCGACGGCGAGGCTCTTCTTGCCGTCCTCGACGCCCGCGCCGGTGAACAGGTCGAACAGCCGCGCATCGGTGATCACCGCCTTGTCCGCACCCTTGACCGCGCGGACAAGATCGCCCGCCGCCAGCGTGCTCGGCACGATGAACGCGAAGTCGCGCGTCACTGCCTGCAACGCCGGGGGCGTGTAGGCCGGGCGTGCGAAGCCAGTCGCGCGCTTGGCGGGGATCGCGTCGAGGAAAATCTCGACCGCGGCGACCGGGCCGTCGAGGTCGAATTTCTTGGTCAGGCTCGGGTGGAGCATACCGAACGCGGCGAGCACGGTCTTCGGCCCCAGCCGCAGCGTCGCCGACTGGCCGGGATGCCAGGCCGCGCCCGCTTCACCCATGACCTGAAGGTTGGCGACCGGCGCTCCGGCGGCTTCGAGCAGCGCCAGCGCTTCACCCTTGGCGTCAAACGCGCCGAAGGGCTGCGCCTTGCCGTTCGCCCAGCCGCGCGGGCTGCGGTCGCCCGCCAGCAGCACGGTGAGGGTCAGCTTCTCACCATCGGCCAGATAGCGGCGACCGAGTTCGAACAGGCGCACGCTGGTGGCGCCGCGCTTCACATTGCGCGCCGCCGCCATCATCAGGCCGGGTAGCAACGAGGGACGCATGACCTTCAGGTCCTCACTGATCGGGTTGGCGAGCGTCCATGCGCCGCCACCGACCGCTGCGGCCTCGCTCTCGGAGATGAAGCTCCACGTCACCGCTTCGTTGAGGCCGCGCGCGGCGGCGGTGCGGCGAATGCGGCGCTCCAGCTTCTGCTCGGGCGTCGCGGTCGGCTTGGCGACGCCGGGGGCGCGGGGCAGGGGGGTGGAGGGGACCTTGTCGATCCCCTCGATCCGGATCACTTCCTCGACCAGATCGGCGGGGCCATCGACATCGCGCCGCCAGCTCGGCGCGGTGACGCGGAAGCCGTCGCACGCATCGTCCAGCTCGCACGGGTCGCCATTGGCGTCGAGCGGCTGGACGGTGAAGCCAAGCGATTCGAGGATGTCGCGCTGCCGCTCCGCCGGGATCGCCAGGCCGCCCAGCGTCTCGGCCAGCGTCGGGTCATAGCCGGTGGTGATGCCGACACGCGGAACGCTGCCCGCGCGCGTCACCTCGCTCGCGATGCCACCGCAAAGCTGCGTCACCAGCCGCGCCGCGATGGCGATGCCGTCCTCGAGGAACGCGGGGTCCACGCCGCGCTCGAACCGGGTGCGCGCGTCACTGGTCAGCAGCAGCTTCTGCCCGGCCCGCGCAATCGCCTCCGGCTCGAAATAGGCGCATTCGATCACGACGTCGGTGGTCGTTTCCGACACGCCAGTATCTTCGCCGCCCATGATGCCGCCGATGTCATGGACGCCATTGTCGTCCGCGATCACGGTGATCGTCGCGTCGAGCGTGTAGGTCTTTTCGTTGAGCGCCAGCACCTGCTCGCCGGGCTTGGCTTTGCGCACGGTCAGCGCACCGCTGAGCTTCGCCTTGTCATAGACGTGGAGCGGGCGGCCCAAGTCGATCATCACATAGTTGGTGATGTCGACCAGCGCGCTGATCGGGCGCTGGCCGATCGCCTTCAACCGGCGCTGCATCCACTCGGGCGCGGCGCCGTTGGTGACGCCGCTGACGGTCTGGCCGAAATAGGCGGGGCAGCCCTCGGGTGCCTCGATCTGCACCTCCGGCCCCGCGCCGCTGGTCGCCACCGGGGTGGCATCGAGCGGCTTCAACGTGCCAAGGCCCGCAGCGGCGAGATCGCGGGCGATGCCGCGCACGCCCATGCAATCCTGACGGTTGGGCGTGATCGATACGTCGATCACCGGATCGTCGAGGCCGGCATAGTCGGGGAAGGGCGTGCCGATCGGCGCATCTTCGGGCAGTTCGATGATGCCGTCATGATCGTCGCCCAGCTCGAGCTCGCGGCTGGAACACATCATGCCGTTCGATTCGACGCCGCGCACCGCTGCGACCTTCAGCACCATGCCATTGGCGGGCACGGTCGCGCCGGGCAGGCCGAGCACGCCGACCAGTCCCGCACGGGCATTGGGCGCGCCGCACACGATCTGCAGCGGCTCGCCGTCCCCGGCATCGACGGTCAGCACCTGCAGCTTGTCCGCCTGCGGGTGCCGCTCGGCCGTCAGCACGCGTGCGACCTTGAACGCCGCCAGCGCCGCGCCGGGATTCTCCACGCCCTCAACCTCGTGACCGATGCGGTTCAGGGCATCGAGGATCGCGGTCAGATCGGCATCGGTGTCGAGATGCTCCTTGAGCCAGCTCAGCGTGAACTTCATGCGCCGACTCCCCCCGAAAGCGTGGGCACGTCGAGCGCCGAGAAGCCGTAATGCTTCAGCCAGCGCAGGTCGCCGTCGAAGAATGCGCGCAAATCATCCATCCCATATTTGAGCATCGCCAGCCGATCGACCCCGGTGCCAAAGGCAAAGCCCTGCCATTCATCGGGGTCCAGCCCGCACGCTTCGATCACGCGACGATGGACCATGCCGCTGCCCAGCACCTCCATCCAGCCGCCACCCTCGGCATCGCCCGATCCGCCGATCACGCGCCTGCCATTGATCCACGTGAAACCAACATCGACTTCGGCGCTCGGCTCGGTGAACGGGAAATAGCTCGGGCGCAGCCGCAGCACGATGTCGTCACGCTCGAAATAGGCCTTGAGGAAGGTCTCCAGCGTCCATTTGAGGTGGCCCAGCGTGATGCCCTTGTCGATCACTAGGCCTTCGATCTGGTGGAACATCGGCGTGTGGGTCGCGTCGCTGTCGCTGCGATAGACGCGGCCGGGCGCGATGATGCGGATTGGCGGGGGCGTCGACGTCATCGTGCGGATCTGCACGGGGCTGGTGTGCGTGCGCAGCACCATCGGCCGCTCATGCTCGCCCGCCAAGTAGAAGGTGTCGTGCATCGCGCGTGCGGGATGCGACTCGGGAATGTTGAGCGCGGTGAAATTGTGCCAGTCGTCCTCGATCTCCGGCCCGGTCGCGACGGCAAAGCCCATATCGGCGAAGATTTCGGCAAGCTCGTCCATGACCTGGCTGATCGGATGGACCGTGCCAGTGGGCACGCCATCGACCGGCAGCGTCATGTCGAGCGTCTCGCTTGCCAGCTTCGCCTCAAGTGCCGCGCCCTCGAGGCTCCCCTTGCGCGCCGCGATCGCCTCGGTCACCGCTTCGCGCAGGCTGTGGATGCGCGGGCCGGTTTCCTGCCGCTCCTCGGGGCTCATGCCGCCCAGCGTCTTGAGCAGGCCGGTCACGGCGCCCTGCTTGCCGAGCGCATGGACGCGCACCGCCTCCAGCGCATCGACGCCGGTGGCCGCATCGATTGCGGCGAGAAGGTCGGCCTTCAGTTGGTCGAGATCGGTCATCACAATTCCGTTCATTGGTCTAGTGGCCCGAACCGCAGACGAGCGCGAAGGTCAAGCCCGGCCACCCAGCAAAGCAACCCCGAACGCGATGAACACGCCGCCGGTCACACGGTTGAACAGCCGCTGGCGGTTGGCCGGCGCGAGCCACGCGGCGAGCGAGCGGCCGCCCAGTGCGTACATGCTGAACCAGAATGCCTCGATCACCGCAAAGCTGGCGATCAGGATAGCGAGCTGGGGCGCAAAGGGCGCGTTGGTGTTGATGAACTGCGGAAATAGTGCGGCGGCAAAGATGATCAGCTTGGGATTGGAAAAACCGGTTCCGAGCCCCGCGCCGAACATCGCGACCAGCGAGGGCGGGGCGGGCTTGTCCGCCTCGCCCTCGCCGCCCGCGACCGGCGCCCGCCACGCCTTGATCCCCAGCCAGACGAGATAGCCGACCCCGGCATAGCGCAGCGCATCGAACAGCATCGGCGACGCCTTGAGCAACGCACCCAGCCCAGCCGCCGAGGCAAGCAGGCACACCATATTGGCGGTCATCAGCCCCAGCATCGAGGCGACCGACCGGCGTGCGCCATGATGGATGCTCTGCACCATGACGTGGAGCATGTTCGGCCCCGGCGTCGCGGAGATCAGGAACACGGCGGTGACATACAGCCACCAGGTCTGGAGCGTCATCTCGCGATGCCTTCCGGGTCAAGAAAAAGGGCGCCGGTGGATGGTCCACCGGCGCCCCATATTCGGTCGCTACAGGCTGCCTCAGGCGGCCTGGGGCAGAGCCGCCTTCGCCTGCGCGATGATGGCGGTAAACGCGTCACCCTCGTGCATTGCGATGTCGGCCAGGACCTTCCGGTCCAGTTCGATGCCGGCGAGCTTCAGCCCGTGCATGAACTGCGAATAGGTCAGGCCTTCGGCGCGGACGCCGGCGTTGATGCGCTGGATCCACAGGGCGCGGAAGCTGCGCTTCTTAACCTTGCGGTCGCGATAGGCGTATTGGCCGGCCTTTTCGACGGCCTGGCGCGCAATGCGGATGGTGTTCTTGCGACGGCCATAATAGCCCTTCGCCTGATCCAATATCCGCTTGTGCTTCGCCTTGGTGGTTACACCACGTTTGACACGTGCCATGGTCTGCTACTCCTTACTTGAGGCCGTAGGGCGCCCAGAGGCGCACATGGCCGGCATCAGCTTCGGACAGGACCGACGTGCCGCGGTTGGTGCGAATATATTTCGCGTTATGGCTGCTCAGGCGGTGACGCTTGCCGGCGACGCCGTGCTTCACCTTGCCCGTTGCGGTGAATTTGAAGCGCTTCTTCACACCGCTCTTGGTCTTCATCTTGGGCATTTTCGTCTCCTTTTACGCGCGACGAATTCTCGAACAGCCACGGCAGCCCTTGTTAGCCGGGTCGTTCCTGAATCGCGGAAAGGCGGGCGCTTAGCGGGTTGGCGGCGGTTTGGCAACCGGCTGCGGCACCGCGCCGCGCGCCCCAAAGCTTCAGCGCTGCCCGAGGATGCGTTCGGCCACCAAAGCGATGCCCGCCCCGGCGGCGTAGGCCAGGAAATCCTTCCAATCGAATCCGGTGCCCAGCAGCGTGCGTGCCAGTGGGCTGTCGCGCCAGCCGAGCAGGTCGAGAATGCCGATCAATTGGCCCAGCTCGACCAGCGCCGCGACGCCGAATGCCGCGGCCGCTGCAGGAAGCGCCCCAATGCAGGTGGCCGCACGCAGCCCGCAATAGACCAGCAGCACCGCGAGCGTGTCGCCCAGATGCGGCCGCACGAAACGGTCACGAACATAGAGCGCGATCACGACCTCGATCGCGAACAGCATCACTGCGGCAAGCGCATAGCCGCGGTGCAGGCGCAGCATCTCAATGCCCGCGACAGGCAAGCGCCTCGACGATTTCCTCGATTCGCGCCGGATCGCCCGCCGCGATCACCTCCCCATTGCTGCCCGCGTGCAGCGGATCGCCCTGCCAGTCGCACATGCGCCCGCCCGCGCCCTCGACCACTGGCACCAGCGCGGCAAAATCGTGCAGCTTCAGCCCCGCCTCGATCACCAGGTCGAGATGCCCCGACGCGACCAGCCCGTAATTATAGCAGTCGCCGCCCAAGACAGTGCTCATCACCGCCGCATCGACATGTTCGAATGCGTGAAGCTGGCCGTCGGTGAACAGGGCGGGGGAGGTGGTTGCGAGCAGCGCCTTCGAAAGCTCGCGGCACGTCCGCGATTCGGCTGGCTTGCCGTTGAACAGCGTCTGTCGCCCGGTCACGCCCAGCCAGCGTTCGCCGATGATCGGCTGGTCGATCATCCCCAGCACCGGCCAGCCATCCTCCAGCAGCGCGATCAGCGTGCCGAAGATCGGCCGCCCGACGATGAAGCTGCGCGTCCCGTCGATCGGATCGAGCACCCAGGTCCGCCCGCTCGACCCTGCGCGCTCTTCCTCTTCCTCCCCGATGATGCCGTCCATCGGGCGTTCGGCAACGATCAGCCGCCGCATTGCCGCCTCCGCCGCCTTGTCGGCCAGCGTGACGGGCGACGCATCGTCCTTGGTCTCAAGGCCATATTCGGTGCGGAAATAGGGGCGGATCGCTGCGCCCGCCGCGTCGGCAAGGCGCTGGGCGAGATCGATATCGGCTTGAGTGACTGGCATTCGCCCCGCCTAGCGGGGCGCAGGGCAGAATAGAAGGCCGATCAGAACGGCAACCAGCGGCGCTTTTCGCTGAACTTCATATATCCGACATTGGCCCCCGCGCGCCAACCGACGCCCAGCCGCACCGGGATCAGCACGACATCGCCGCGCCGCAGATAGGTGGCCGAGAACCCGCCGATGAAATAGAGTCGGCCCTCTCCGGCGGGGAAGCGCTTGTACAGCTCTTGGCTGTCATAAAGGTTGTAGACCAGCACGAACACCTTGTTGGCGTCGCCGCCAATGTCGAAGCCGACCGACGGCCCGGTCCAATAAACGTCGCGCTCGCCCTCGACCGCATGAATCATCGTGCCCGATCCGTAGCGCAATCCGACGACCACCGCGCCCGATCCTTCAGATCCGGCGATATAAGCGTTGGGCTCACCCTGATCCTTCAGAATATCCTCGATCAGCGCGGCAAGACCTGTGGCACCCTTGCCGAACACGCCTTCGGCCGCAGAGACCAGGCGGACGCGGTCGAACGTCGTCGGCGCTTCGGGCTTGCTCAAGCCACCTGCCTGCGCGCTCTCCTGGGCCGGAGCCTGGCCAGCGGGGGGCGTCGGCTGCTGCCCATCGGCGGGCGGCGCTTCATAAGGTGCCCCGGGGTCTACCTGCTCGTCTTGTGGTGCTGGCTGTGCGGGAATGGCGGTTTGCGGCCGGTCGAGATCGGCGTCGATGGCGGTATCGGGATCGACCTTCTGGATGCTCTGTGCCTGAACGGGCATCATCGCCAGCGTCGGCACGACAAGCGCCATTCCGATCCACCGCATCAACCGTCGCATATGATCCCTCCGCAGCCTCGCATTTATGCCGAGCGATGGCGGTGCGGCAATGAACCGGCGATGACCCGAGTCGATTTCGCGCCCAGCCGCCGCAAATCAGCCCATTGATCGCCGCCGCGACGCTCGCTATAGCGCCCGCTCGCTGCGAGCATCCGGAGACGTGGGTGAGTGGCTGAAACCAACGCTTTGCTAAAGCGTCGTACGGGGAACCGTACCGAGGGTTCGAATCCCTCCGTCTCCGCCATTCTTCCGAGATCGGTACCCTGAGGGTCTGACGTGCATTACTGCGCCCACAGGTGCGCGCACCGATCGCGATGCCTATATCGGCCGCATGACCGAGCTTATCGTCTGGCACGATGGAGACTGCCCGCTATGCCGCCGCGAAATCGCGATGATGCGGCGCCTGGATCGTGCCGGGCGTTCCGCTTCGTCGATGCCACCGACGTGGACGCCAACTGTCCGATCAACCGCGCAGAGCTGCAGGCACGAATTCATGCTCGCGAAGATGGCATGATACTATCGGGCGGGGCCGGCTTTGCCGCGATGGGGCGGGCGACTCCGCTGCTTCGCCCGCTCGGACTGGCCGCGCGGTACCCATGGGTGTTACTGCTGCTTGAGCGCAGCCATCGCGGCTTTTTGCGCATCCGGACGCGCCGACAACGCCTCGCGCAGGGGGCAATCCGTTGAGGCCGCGCCCCGACCCTGCGGGCCCGGGCCAGGAAAGCGTATGGTCCTTTCCGCGCCCGGCCATTGCGCAACCGTGCGCCGCGCATGTCGTGATCGAGCATCGCGGCGTGGTCATCGCCGATAGCCGTGCGAGTGTCCGCACGCTCGAAACCAGCCATCCGCCCAGCTATTATATCCCGCGCGCCGATATCATTCCTGCTGTGCTGCGCCGCGCGTACGGGTCGTCCTTCTGCGAGTGGAAGGGGGCGGCGACCTATTGGGATGTCGTGGTGGGCGACAGTGTTCTGCCGCGCGTGGGCTGGAGTTACGCCAACCCGACGCCCGGATTTGCCAGTCTGCGCGATCACATCGCGTTCTACGCCGGCCCGTTCGATCGCTGCAGCGTCGATGGAGAAACGGTGGTGCCGCAGCCGGGCGATTTCTACGGTGGCTGGATTACCAGTGCGTTCGCTGGTCCATTCAAAGGCGTTCCGGGGAGCCACGGCTGGTGAGTGACGAGGACAATAAGAGCCGCGCCGTGCCCAGCGGGCGCCTGTCGCGTTTTGGCCATTTCGGGCGGCTCGCTGGCGGCGTGGCCGGCGGCATGCTGGCCGAGGGCGCGCGGCGCCTGGCCGAGGGTCAGCGCCCGCGGATGCGCGACATGCTGCTGACGCCCGGTAATGTCGGCCGGATCGCCGATCGCCTGTCGCATCTGCGCGGCGCCGCGATGAAGCTCGGCCAGATGATTTCGATGGATGCTGGCGACATGCTGCCGCCCGAACTTGCCGAGATCATGGCAAGGTTGCGCCAGAATGCGCACCGCATGCCCCCGCAACAGCTTCAGCAGGTGCTGGCGACGCAGTGGGGCAAGGATTGGCGGACGCGCTTTACGCACTTCGATGCGACGCCCGTCGCCGCCGCCTCGATCGGGCAGGTCCACCGCGCAATCACCCGCGACGGCCGCGATCTGGCGATCAAGGTACAATATCCGGGCGTTAGTGACAGCATCGATGCCGATGTCGATAATGTCGCGACGTTGCTGCGCGTATCCGGCCTGCTGCCGCGTCATCTCGACATCGCACCATTGCTTGCGGCGGCGAAGGAGCAGTTGCGCGAGGAAGCCGATTATCTGCGCGAAGGCGAACAGATGACGCTTTTCGGCGACTTTCTGACGGACTCTCCCGATTATGTCGTGCCGCTGCTCGACCGCGAGTTCACGACGCAACAGGTGCTCGCGATGAGCTTTGTGGAGGGTCGTCCGATCGAAAGCCTGGTCGACGCGCCACAGGCCGTTCGCGACGCGGCACTGCGCGCGCTGATCGCCCTGGTTCTGCGTGAGATGTTCGACTTCGGTATGATGCAGACCGACCCCAATTTTGCCAATTACCGGTATCAGCCGGAAACCGGGCGGCTGATCCTGCTCGATTTCGGTGCGTCCCGCCCGGTGCCGACGGCGACGTCCTGGGGTTATCTTGAGTTGTTGCGTGCAACGATTGCAGTCGAACGTGACCGCGTGCTCGACGCCGCGTTGGCTGCCGGTTTCGTCGGGCCTAGCGCGATCGCGCATCACCGCCCGCGCATCATGCGCATGATCGACGTCGTGATCGGCGAGATGGCCAAGGCCGGACCGTTCGATTTCGGCGATCGTGGATTTGTCGAGGTCCTGCGCGAACAGGGCATGGACATCGCCGCCGATCAGACGGCGTGGCACATCCCGCCGGCCGATATCCTGTTCGTCCAGCGCAAGATCAGCGGGACTGCCTTGCTCGCCGCGCGGCTGAAGGCACGCGTCGATGTGCGCGCGATGATCGCACCCTATCTGACGGCGCGTGTCGGCGCGGTCTAGCGCCGCAGGACGTTGCAGCTCACAATCGGCCAATAATTCGAGTGCGACAACGTCCCAACGGCGGTATGCTTTTCGTCATGCATCGGACTCGCAGTTGATATGACCCAAGGGCTCGACCTTCTGCCCTCAGCAGATCGACATTTTCGACTGGTCGCCGATAGCCCGATTGCCTCGGTGATCAGCGATCCACGGCTGCCGGACAATCCGATCATCGCCTGTAACGACGCATTCTGCGCACTAACCGGATATCAGATCGAGGATGTGGTCGGGCGCAACTGCCGCTTCCTGTCCGGTCCGGCGACCGAGCCGTGGCTGACCGAGGAAATCCGTCGCGGCGTGCGTGAGCATCGCCCGGTGCTTGTGGAGATTCTGAACTACAAGCGCAGCGGCGAACCGTTTCGCAACGCCGTGCTCGTCGCGCCAATCTATGACGAGAATGACGCCTTGCTGTATTTCCTGGGATCGCAGATCGAGATCGATGCCGGGGCGGCCACACCGTCGAGCATGCGCCGCATCCGCGCGGCGGAGATGGTCAAGGCGCTGTCCCCACGCCAGAGTCAGGTGCTCAAGCTCGTCGCGAACGGCCTGCTCAACAAGCAGATCGCAGCGGAGCTGGATCTGGCGGAAAAGACGGTGAAGATGCACCGCGCCATTCTGATGAACCGGCTCGGTTTGCACACGACCGCGGACCTTATTCGGCTTGCCGTTGAGGCCGGTCTGTAAACGCCCGTTCAGGCCTACGGCACAAAGCCCGTATCGCCAGAAATCCTGCCCCATTCTAGTCCAACCCCATCGTCACAGCGGCGTTGCCATAGTCCGTTGGTCATTTGGTCTGCGGCTGGACACCCGTTTCATTGCTGGTGCTGTGACGATGTATCGGGGATGGAGGGCGTCTCAATCTTGGGGAGCGACATCCCGCACCATGCTGCCCGGCCTACCCGTGCCGTGGCCGAATGCGATGGAGGCTCGAATGGATATCGTGACACCCTTTCAATATTCCCTGATCTACAACGCCTTTTCGTTCACCTTTGCGACAATGGCTGCGGCAACGGCGTTTCTGTGGTTGAGCCGGTCGCAAGTGGCCCCGGCGTATCGCACCGCGCTGACCATTTCCGGACTGGTTACCGCTATCGCCGCCTATCACTATTGGCGCATCTTCGAGAGCTGGATCGCCGCCTATACGTTCGGCGACGGTGTCGTCACCGCAACCCCCTTCGCGTTCAACGATGCCTATCGCTACGTCGACTGGCTGCTGACCGTGCCGTTGCTGCTGATCGAGCTGGTGCTGGTCATGCGCCTGTCGCGTGAGGAAACCATGTCCAAGTCGGTCCGGCTCGGCTCGGCGGCCGCGCTGATGATCATTTTGGGCTATCCGGGCGAGATCTCGACCGACATCCCGACGCGCGTCCTGTGGGGCACCCTGTCGGCGATCCCGTTCGTGTACATTGTGTGGGAGCTGTTCAGCGGGCTCGGCAAGTCGATCGCGCAACAGCCGGCCAGTGCCCAGAACCTGGTGCGCAAGGCACGCCTGTTGACCTTTGCCTCGTGGGGCTTCTACCCGATCGTGTACATGGCCCCCTATGCCGGCCTGAGCGGTGGCACCGTCACCACGACGATCCAGGTCGGCTACACGATCGCGGATATCGTCGCGAAGGCTGGTCTGGGAATCCTGATCTTCCTGATCGCGGTCCGCAAGTCGGAGGCCGAAGCCGAGGCCGGTGGGCACAAGGGCTATGCTGCCTGATCCGATGGTAGCACTGGCTTACCCACCCACGTCAACGCGTCGCCGTGCCCCGATCGGGCGCGGCGACGTCGTGTATCCGGCCTATTGGTTCGCCGCGGCGCTGCTGATCGGAGTGACGCTGCTCGGCGTGCCGCTGGACCATCCAGCGGCAGTGGGAATTGCAACCATCGTGTTCATCGGCGGCGGGCTGCCGCACGGCGCCTATGACATCGCCTTGCTGCGGCGTTCGGTCGCGCTGGACCGCGCCGGTCTCTGTCTGGTCGTGGGCGGCTATGCCATGATCGCGATGCTGATGGTCTTCTTGTGGATTAGCGTGCCGCTCGCCGCGCTGATCCTGTTCCTTGCGGCGGCTGCGGTGCACTTCGGCGAGGATTGGCTGATGCTTGAGGATCCGCTGCTGCGGGTTGCTGCGGGCGCGGCGGTGATTGCGGCGGCGACGATCGGCCATCCTGACGAGGTTGCGGCGCTGTTCGTCGCGATGAGCGATCCGCGCGCAGCAGTGCTCGCGCAGATCATCACCGCGGCGGCGCCCGTCGCGTTGCTGGTCACGGCGGTCGGCATCGCTTTAGCGTGGCGCGATGGCAGCCTGTCCTGGGCCACCGCGATGACCCTGTGTCTCGTTTTGCTGGTGGTCCTGCCGCCAGTCATGGGTTTCGCGCTGTTTTTCGCGTTCCTACATTCACCCCGGCACCTGACGCAGGCGCGCGCCCGGTTGCACGATATGACGCCGGCGCGATGGCTCGGCACCGGCGCGCTGCTGTCAGGCCTCGCCATCCTTGGCTGGCTGGGGCTGCGCACCATGGCGTCCGCGCGCATCGACCCGATCATGGTCGCGCAGGCATTTCAACTGCTGGCATCGGTCGCGGTGCCGCATCTGCTGCTCTCGCGGTGGCTCGAACGGCGGCTGACCACCGCCCCCATCTCTCAAGGAAAGACAGCGATTTCATGACCCGTCGTACAGCGATCGTGATCGGCTCCGGTATTGGCGGCATTGCCTGCGCGATCCGCCTGCAAAGCCTCGGCTTCGACACCCGCATCGTCGAACAGCTCGATGATGTCGGCGGGCGTGCCTATGTCCGGCGCGCCGAGGGCTTTACCTTCGACATGGGCCCGACCGTGCTGACCGTGCCGCATTTCATTGAGGAGCTGTTCGCGCTGGAACGCGACACCGCGATGCTGACGGCGCCCGACTTTCCGCAAGAGGTGCTGGGCGACGGGCAGCGCATTGTGAGCGGCCTCAGCGGCGGCCCCAACACCAGCCGCTATGTCGAGATCGTGCCGGTTCTGCCGTTCTACCGCATCTATTTCGACGACGGCAGCTTCTTCGATTACGATGCCGACCCGGTAAACGTCCGCGCGCAGATCGCGCGGCTCGCGCCCGAGGATCTGGAGGGCTATGAGCGCTTCCACGAGGCCGCGCGCGCGATCTTTCAGCGCGGTTTCCTCGAACTCGGTTACACCTATTTCGGCAGCCTGGGATCGATGCTCAAGGTTGTCCCGGACCTGCTCAAGCTCGGGGCGGTCCAGCCGCTATTCTCGCTGGTCAGCAAATATTTCAAAAGCGACAAGATGCGGCAGGTGTTCAGCTTCGAACCGCTGCTGATCGGGGGCAACCCGCTCAAGGTGCCTGCAATCTATGCGATGATCCATTTCGTCGAGAAGACCTGGGGCGTCCATTATGCGATCGGCGGCACCGGCGCGCTGGTCCGCGCGCTGGTCGTCAAGTTCGAGGAACTGGGCGGCACGCTGCAACTCAATGCCAAAGTCGCGCGGATCGAGGTCGAGAAGCGCGCGGGCAAGCGTGTCGCGACCGGCGTGACGCTCGCCTCGGGTGAGACGCTGACGGCCGACCTTGTCGTCTCCAACGCCGATTACGCGACCACCTATCTCAAGCTGATCGACAAGGCGCACCGACGGGTCAATCGCGACGCCGTGGTCAAGTTCCGCAAGCAGAGCATGTCGCTGATGGTAATCTATTTCGGCTATGAACAGCGCGACGGCGACCCCGATCTGCGGCACCACAACATCATCCTCGGGCCGCGCTACGAAGACCTGCTGACCGATATCTTTGAGCGCAAGATCCTCGCGGAGGATTTTTCGCAATACCTTCATATCCCGACGCTGACCGACCCGAGCCTAGCGCCGCCGGGGCATCATGCAGCCTATACGCTGATCCCGGTGCCCAACACGCTCGGCGATGTGGATTGGAACGCGGTGGGTGAGGGGTTTGCAGAGAAGGTGCTAAATTTCCTCGATGACCGCGGTTACATCCCGGACCTGCGCGAACGACTAGTCTATCGCAGCTTTGTCACCCCCGACTATTTCGAGCAGACACTTGGCGCCTATGCCGGCAATGGCTTCGGCGTCGAACCTCGACTGACCCAGACCGCCTTTTTCCGCCCGCACAACCGCAGCGAGGACGTGTCCAACCTGTACCTCGTTGGACAGGGCACGCAGCCGGGCGGCGGCACGCCGTCGGTGATGATGTCCGCCAAGATGACGGCGCGCGAGATTGCCCGCGATTATGCGGTCGATCCGCAGATCGTCGCGGCGATGCCCAGCTAGCGACCCGTCGCAATGATCCGGTCGGCCAGCATCCGCCCGGACAGCCACGCACTCTCGACCCTCGGCGCGAGCAGCCAGTCGCCGACCGCGCCGATGCGCCTCGTGTCGTTCCACAGCGCCCCGTGCTGCGCGGCCCTGGCGCGCGCATAGCGCCAGCGATGGGCGTTGCGCACGACGGGCTCGGGCAATGCCGCCGTCGCTTCCGCGGCGAGCGCGGCCAGCAGCGCATCGACCACTGTGGCCTCTTCATCCTCGATATGGTCGTGCGACCAGTCCGCCGTCGCGTGGATCACCCACGCCTCCATGCCAGTCCGTCCCGGCTTGGCGCTGTTGCGGGCGGCCCAGCCGATGATCCCGACGTCGCGAATGATGTCCTTGGCGATGGCGATCCGTTCACGGAACGCGACCATGACCGTCCAGCATGGCGCTGATGGTGAGCCCAGCGCCAGCTTCGCCATCGCCGGGTCGTGCGCAGCCAGCAACGGCGCAGCCTGCTCGGCCGGGGTCGCGACGATGACCGCGTCGAATGGATCGTCGACGACCGAATCGAGAAACCAGTAACGCTCAACGCGGCGAAGCGCGTCGACGCGACTGTTCCACTGGACTGCCAAAGGCTCGGACAACGCCTTCACCACCGCGTTCATCCCTGGGGTGCCGACCCAGGCTTCATCGCCTGCGCCGGGCCAGGGGGCGACAACTCCGGACGCCTGCCAGTCCGTCACCGCCGCCGCGAAGCCTGGGTCCCGTGCTGTGAAATACTGCGCGCCATGGTCGAATGCCACGTCGCCGAAGGGCGTGGCGGCGCGGCGGGTTGCCATGCGCCCGCCAGCTCCGCGCCCCTTGTCGAACAGTCTGACCGCGTGGCCCGCCACCAGCAGTGCTGCTGCGCAGGAAAGCCCGGCAAAGCCCGCGCCAACAATTCCGATTTTCATGTGGCGTCTGGTCCGGTTCGATCGCCAATCGCGCCAGCGACTGGGGCATCGCTGCCCCGGTCGCTGGCGTCGAAGGTCAGCTCTTGGGCAACAGCACGGCGTCGATGACGTGGATCACGCCGTTCGTGCAGGCAATGTCCGCAGTCACGACCTTGGCACCATCGATGGTGACTCCGTCGGTGCCGTCGACATGGACCGTCGCCCCGCCGGCGGTGGCCGGGCTGAGCACCTGGCCCGCGACATCTGCGGCCATCACCTTGCCCGGGATGACGTGGAGCAGCAGGATCGCGGTTAGCTTGTCCTTGTTCTCGGGCTTGACGAGCGTCTCGACAGTGCCTTCCGGAAGCGCCGCAAAGGCATCGTCCGACGGCGCGAACACAGTGAACGGGCCATCCCCCTTCAGGGTTTCGACGAGGTCGGCAGCAGTGACGGCGGCAACCAGGGTCGAGAAGGAGCCGGCGGCAACGGCTGTGTCTACGATGTCATGGACGGAGTCGGTCATTTTGCTTCCTCTAGAATAGCGATGGCACAGGGGGCGACAGAATGGCCGATATCTAGCGTTGGGGTGGCGCTAGTCAGCTTCCGATTCCCGTGAACGGCATTCGCATCGCTGACCCTCATGCCCAATACGGTCTTTGGGTCACCTTGAAATCAGAGCCCCCCATCGGGCCGGTCAGGGCAGGTCGACACTGCTTTGCGCATAGCCGTGTCGCAGCATTCCCGCTGACTGGGATCGCTCGATCCGCGCGACCTGGTCGGCGGTCAGCTCGTCGCGCCAGCCGCCCGAAACACCGCGCCGGAAGAAGGCCCGCGGCGCCCCCCTGGTGGGGGATTCGCGGAAGCCCTGCCTCTGCTCCTGGTCGCGAAGCACCTCGAAGGTCGCGAAGCTGGCTGCCTGTTCCGCCTCGGCCCGTGTGGCCGGAAGCCCAGCGAAGTCTAGGGCGGCGATCAGCACCTCGACCGGATCGCGCTTCATGTCCTCGTAGCGTATCATCAGGACTGGCAGTTCCTTCTGATCCAGCCAACTCGCGTTGAACCCGGCCCAGGACGTCAATCTTTGCCGCAATTGCTGTGGCTGAAAATCACATCGGCCGCACAGCGCCGCCGTCTCGCTGGTCAGGAAATTGATTGTCGTATCGAGATCGGTGCCCATGTGGTGGGCTAACGACACCGCCACATCGCGGGGATCGCGAACGATCAGAATCGCCCCGTCGGCGGCGTCGCAGCCACCCATGACTGGCACGCCATCAGAAGTTGGCAACCAGGCGTCGTGCGTCTTGATGAATTGGGTTTCTCCGATCCGGGGCGGCGGCGTCAGGGCCGGATCGATATAGCCGCGCCCGCGTCCAACCGCCGCATGCACCAGGGGGCGCAAGCGTTCACATTCCTCATGCGTCAGCAGCCCGGACGGAAACAGCATCAGATCATCGAAGGGCTTGCGTGCGCTGGCGATGCCGCGATCTCCTGGCAAGCGGTTGATGTCGACCGGCTGATCCTGACGCAGATTGGCCAAGAGAATACGAAGCCAGGTGTTGCCTGACTTGGGATAGGACGCGAGCCACACGCTGCGCATCAGGCGGCGCCTGCCAGCAGTCCGTTGGCGCGCCAATGTGCTTCAAGTGCGTGCAGGGATGCGGGAACCGCCTCGAAATTCATTGCTCGGGTGAACTTCTGTATCCGGCCGCCGGCCATCAGGGCCGCCGCAGCGTCGAAGTAGAGCTGGCGCTGGCCGAAATGATGGATCAAGGCGGGCCTGTAGGCGTTGCGAAGCACAAGATGTGCGCCATCAATGCTCCTCGGCCGCTGGATGCCCGACGGCTGGGAGGGCGTGGCGGCATGTAGCTCATAGACCATGCCCACCGGCATCGGGCCTTCAACAGCGCCCGGGGCGGTGACGAAGTATTTCTGGAGCGAGGAGCGGATCGGGTTCAGTCTTCGATCGGCGATGTCCAACGCTTCAATCGCCTGCCCCCAAAGCTTGTGCTGCCGCCCGTCCGGCTCCAGCCAGGCAACCGAGTCTTCCATGGTCAGGCAGCAGAAATCATCGGCGACCGAAGGGTAACCAAGCTTTCCAAGGGCAACGGCCAGGGTCGATTTGCCCGCTCCAGAAGGACCACAGAACAGGACAGCGTGATCGTTGACCTTGACGGCGCTGGCGTGCAGCACGACCCGCCCACGCTGCTGCATCAGGATGCCGATGCCCGATCCGCTCAAGAAGATCGCCTCGTCGCCTTCGGCTGCGCCCGGGTCCGGCTCAAACAGAATTTCACGGCCGTCGATCAGGAGCATGCGCAGGACATTGGGGATACTGAGCAGGAAGCGATTGCCTGCCAACTGCCAGCTCGGGCCTGCGTGTGTCACGCCATCCAGCGCTTCCGGAACAGCCCCGCGCCGGATGTGAATATCCGACCTATGATCGCCCGCACCGGATTCGATCAGTCCCGGCAGGAGCTGTTCGCTGGCGACCGTAAGTCCGGAAACACGGTAGTGGAACATTACGACGCCTTCATTGTCCAAGGGCTCTCGCAACAAACGGTTTGGACCGCAACCACTGCCACATCAGCTATTCCGACGCTCGAACCAGGCGATGAACTGCGCCGCGTTGTAGCCGCGTAGTACATATTGCGCGTCTTGTCGGGCGCGGCGCGAGGGCTGCGCGGCTGAATAGCCGCTGATCAGGGCGCGCAATCGCGGGAAATCAACCCTGCGGTTAACGGCAGGATTTCTTTCGAGGACGTCCAACTCCTTGATCATCGCCGGCCCGGCAGAAATCATCCGCTCCAGAAAGTCCGGCATGACCGAGTCGCTGCCGTCGGCCCGGGACAGGGTCTGGGGGGGCATCAAGCCGATGCCGGCCTGGCGCATGATGTGGCGCCGCCGACCGTTTCGGACATGTTGCTCAGCAGGAAGCGACAGGCCGAACTCGATCAAATGCCTATCGAACATCGGGTGCCGCAGCCGCACACCCGAGGCCAGCGACAGCCGGTCCATTGGCGTAATGCTTCCACTCCGCATGATGTACCGCAGGCCGTACTGCGACTGCCCTCGGATCGTCGGCTGTGGCCGCCAGCTTGCAAGTGGCGCCATTTCGAGGCGTTCCATCGCGCCCGCCTCGACCGCATATTCGGCCCGGCAGGTTCCGAGCGCTAGAGGGAGGCGCCGCCCCAACCGAATAGCCCGATACCTTCGCCATAGGGGTTCAGGGATCAGGGGGACTAATCCCTGGTGCACCAGGATCCGCCAGGGCGAGCATTTCTGCTCCCGTCCGCGAGCGACGCACTCAACGATCAGGTTTCGCCATTGGCCACGCCGCAACATGTCAGAACAATACCCCGCGCCGCGCGCGGTGGCCGACTGGTCGCCACCAAATCCGGTCAGCAGGACATCAACGCCCAGTTTGGCCGCGTGGGCCGCGACCGCGGCGAACCGGCGCTCGAACCCGCCCGATGGGCGATGCAGGATATTGAACTCGCGTTCCGGCCGCGCCACCACATCCTCTTCGTCAAGCGTGATGACATGCAGGTCCATGTTGGGCAGGAACCGGGCAACGATCTCGGCGTGGCGGCGAGAATCGCGCGCGACGTCAGCCTGATCCTCCGGCAAGGCGGCCGTGATCCCGATCAGACGCCGTCCCTCGCCGGCGAGACGTCGTGCGGCGATACAGGCTACCGCAGTTGAGTCGAAGCCGCCGCTCAGCATAACTCCAAACTGGCGCCCTGACGCCATATGGCGATCGACCGCCTGTATCAGACGTCGGCGATATTCCGCGACGCAAGCCGAGTCATCAAGGTTCGTCTCCGGCACCGACTCCGGCGACCAGTACTCGTTCATGCGAACACCCTCATCATCGAAGATGAAGCATGTCGCACCGGGCAGCTGATCGATACCCTGATAAAAACTGGTGGTGCCTTGATCGATCGAATAGACGCTCGCGGCCAGAAACTCTGCCATCGCCAGTTCATTCAGTGACCTGTCGACCCCGGAAAATGCCAGTAAGGCGTGGGGTGATGAGGCGAAGGTCAACCGGTCGCCGTCGATGTGGCGATACAGGACCCGCCGGCGCATCGGATCCGTCGCACAGAACAGGCGACGCTTCTTCGAATCCCAGATGGCGAAAGCAAACTCACCAAGCAGGTGACGCGGGCAATCCTCACCCCAGGCCTGATACGCCCGGAGCAGCCATTCCGCGTCGGGTGCATCGATAGTCGCAGAGGCATCGCCCCCAAGAGCAAGATGCAGAGCCTCGAGATCGTGCAGGTCGGAGTCGCAGACGATCATCAGATCGTCCCGCACCCGTAAGTGCGAACCGCCGGGACAATCGCCCTTGGGCAGAATGGCCCCGAAGCTCGCCGGGCCGATTGAGCGGACAGCCCGCTTCCAGTTTCGCCCCGGCGTCATCCCATTGAGACTTCGCTCCACGCCGCTGGTCTCATCGCCTCCAGGGCCCGAAAGGCATACGGTACCGCAGAGCAAGCGTGAACTCCCAACGGGGCAAATAAGGCGTGTTACCGACCCGTCATACATGCAGGCATCGCTCCGTCGCCACCCCTAAACTGCTGGACCCGGCGTCGAGGGCTGATCCAGGGTCGTGCCCGTGGTTGCGGCGTGGCTTTCAAGACGGCATAGGCGAAGACGCGCGATCGGGCATCGCGCTCGGCAGCGAGGGACAGGCAACATTCTGAGACGAACTCTTTCAGATAACGCGATTATCACCCGCGTCGGGGGCAACGCCTCGGCGGTCATTGACAACGAAACCGTTATCATGTCCGTCGACACAGGCCGGTTCCATGTGATTGCGGCAGCCAGCGCCGTCATCTGGGCGCAGCTCGCTTCGCCCCGGACCCTCGGGCAGCTGGTTACTGGGCTCGCCGCGCGATACGATGTCGGGCTCGACCAATGTCGGGACGACGTTGAGGAATTCGTGGTATCGCTGGTTGACCGCAAGCTGGTGACGATCCGGGATTGAGCGCGCGCCGGGCCCTGAGGGGCCGGTGCTTTGCTCGTCCTGGCTGGCATGCCTGTCGCGGGCGACTTGACCCGATAGCGCTCATCATGCATGCCTTGGCGGTGAAGCCACATCGAAGGATATGTCCGTGACCGAGCCCTCGCACGCCCACAGCATGCTAGCCCAGGACGACGAAGCCTTCGAAAAGGCCGCCTGGGTGAAGCCGGTCATCGAAGACTTCAACAGCCGGGTCGAGGGCGGGTCAATCGGAGGCGCATCGGACGTGTCCGTCTTCCATAGCTGATCCTGAAGGGCCGTCTGCGGAGATGCTACGGATGGCGACTGAAGGCCCGGCGGACGTCTCTGCCATCCAGTGAAAACGCCCCATTTGCTTGCGGCTGCCTCCGGCGACGATGGCAATGGCAATCGCGTACCTGACGATTCACTGGCACCGGGACGTCAAGCGCCTCGCCTTGATCATTGACGGCGCGCCTCAGTTCCGTCCGCCTGGCACCGATCTCCACAACCGCCTCGTCCAGATGCCAGCGGCCGGCAGGTGTGGCCGGGACCGACCTGTTGAACGCGTGGCATTCCGAGACAGCGCTGTCGCGCTTGCAGGCGCAGCGGGAAATTGCTGGTTGCGAACGCCTACTGCGATGCCCAAAAGTGCTGCGCTGGATTGGCGCGGGGAGTCACGGTGCGCATCGGTCGTTTTACTGTCGAGCCGAGCGGGCCGCTGTTCGTGGTTGCGGGGCCATGCGTCATCGAAAGTGCCGATCATGCGCTGGGCGTGGCGGAGGAACTGGAGCGGATCGGCACGCGTCTGCAACTCCCGGTCATCTTCAAGAGCAGCTTCGACAAGGCTAACCGTACTGCCGGCGCCAGCCCGCGCGGACCGGGCCTGGATGAAGGGCTGGCGGTGCTGGCGCGCGTTCAGCGCGAAATCGGGCTGCCGGTGCTGACTGACGTGCATGAAACGGGGCAGGTCGCGGCAGTGGCGGAAGTGGCCGATATCATCCAGATCCCGGCCTTTTTGTCGCGCCAGACCGATCTTCTCCGCGCCGCCGGCGCGACCGGGCGGGTGGTCAACATCAAGAAAGGCCAGTTCATGGCGGCGGACGATATGGTCCATGCTGCGGCCAAGGTCGGCGATGCGCTGCCCCCCGGCTGCGCGGCCAGCGACCATGTCATCCTGACCGAACGCGGAACCAGCTTTGGCTATCACGACCTGGTCGTCGACATGCGCAGCCTGGGAAAGATGCGCGCGACCGGGCTGCCGACCTTGTTCGATGCTTCGCATTCGGTGCAGAGCCCGGGCGGTGCGAACGGACGGTCGGGCGGAACGCGCGAATGGATCCCGCTGCTGTCGCGCGCCGCCGCTGCAGCGGGGATTTCGGGGCTGTTTGTCGAAACCCATCCCGATCCGGCCAATGCCTGGTCGGACAGCGCGACGGTGTGGCCGCTCGATCGGCTTGAATCGCTGCTGGCGGATGTCGCGCGTATCCATGATCTGGTGCGTTCAGCAGGGACGTCGGATGGATAACCTCGCGCGCGACATATGCGACGCGCGCGACGCAGCGGTGGCGGAGTCGGTCGATGCATTTGAGCAGTGCGCCGGCAGTCAGCGCGCCCCGCGCCATTATCTGTTCCTGCAGGGCCTGCCCGGTCCGTTTTTTCGGCGCCTGGGCGAAGCCTTGCGTGCGGACGGGGCGCGGGTCTCGCGGATCAATTTCAACGGCGGCGACATGCTCGACTGGCCCGGACGCGACGCCTTCGCCTATCGCGGGACGCCCGCCGACTGGCCGGCCTGGCTCGATCGCTTTGTCCGCGACCGGGGGGTGACCGACATCATCGTGTTCGGGGATCTGCGCCCGGTGCACCGCGCCGCGCGGGTTCTCGCCGACCGGCGCGGCCTGCGCTTCGTGACGTTCGAGGAGGGGTATCTGCGCCCCAATCATGTGACCCTCGAACGCGGCGGGGTGAACGGCCATTCGTCCTTCCCCCGCGGGCTCCATGCGCTGCGTCTGATCGCGGCGCGGGCTGGCGATCTCGCCGATGAGGTTCCGGTCGCCAATTCCTTCCGGCGGCGCGCCAGCCAAGCGGCGTTCTATTACGCCGCGACGCAGGCCGCGGCACCGTTCTTCGCCCATTACCGGACGCATCGTTATGCATCCCCGCTCCGGGAGGGGGTGGCATGGTTGCGCCGTTATGTGCGGCGCAGGCGCGAGCGGCGGGCGAGCCAGGCTGCAGTCGCGGGAATGGCGGGGCGGCGCTTCTTCTTGTTCCCGCTTCAGCTGGAGGGGGACGCGCAGATCCGTGTCCATTCGCGGTTCGACACGATGCGCGATGCGGTGGTGGAGGTGCTGGCGGCATTCCGCGATGCGCCGGAAGATGTGGCGCTGCTGGTCAAACAGCATCCGCTGGATCCCGATGTGGACAATTGGCGCGGCTTCGTCACCGATCGGGCGGCGCAGCTCGGCTTGGCCGACCGCGTCGTGTTCATCGAACGCTTTGACCTGACACCGTTGCTCAAGGTCGCGCACGGCGTGGTGACGGTGAACAGCAGTGTCGGCCCGCTCGCGCTGGCGGCCGGGGTGCCGGTGAAGACATTGGGCACCGCCATCTATGACGTTCCGGGCATCACGGCGGACGTGCCGCTCAACCGTTTCTGGCACGCCCCGCCGCCGGTCGATGCCGAGGCGTTCGACATATTCTGTCGCGCGTTGCGGGCCAAATGCCTGGTCAATGGCGGCTTCCACGGGACGGAAGCGCTCGACCTGCTTGTCCGCAACGCCGTTACCCGGTTGCGCGACCGGTGAACGCGCGGGTCGCCCTGGACCACGCTGCTAGCGACTGCACCGCGCTGGCGGGGCGGAGCGTGACGCTGGATATCACCCGGCTCCTCATCCGCGCGCGCCATGCGGCCCCGACCGGAATCGACCGGGTCGAGCTGGCCTATGCCCGCGCGCTGCTGGCAAGCCGCGACCGGGTGGTGCGGTTCGAGGCGTGGCTGCCACGGCTGGGCCGGGTCGGCTTTTCGCGTGCGGCGCTGATACGACTGGTCGCGGCGCTGGAGCAGCGCTGGGAATTGGGGGAGGGGGCGGGCATCGGCGCGATCGCAACGGCCTGGTCCGGCGTGCGCCCGCTACCCCGCGCCGCCGCTGCCGGCGTGCGGCTGATCGTGTCGCACCAGCATCTCGACCGGCTCGATCGGCGCAACCTGCGCGACGGCGAGCGGCTGTGCGTCTATCTCCACGACGCGATTCCGGCCGACTTTCCCGAATATGCGCGGCCTGGCGGCGCGGAACGGCATCGGCGGCGGCTGCGCAATGCGGCGCGCTTTGCCGATGCGATCCTCGTCAATTCGCACGCGACCGCGCGCGCCGTCGAACCCTATCTCGCCGATGCCGGACATCGGCCCGCGCTGATGGTGGCGCCGCTGGGGATCGAGCCGCGCTTTGCGCATGACAGGGTCCCGGCCGATTCTGCGCAACCCTATTTCCTGTGCCTTGGCACGATCGAACCGCGCAAGAACCACCTGCTGTTGCTCCAGATCTGGCGCGCGATGGCGGAACGATCGCCAGGCGACACGCCCAAGCTGATCCTCGCCGGGCGGCGCGGGTGGGAGAATGAGAATGTCGTCGACCTGCTCGACCGCTGCCCCGCGCTGCACGGCCATGTCGTCGAAGCGGGCGCGGTCGGCGACCGCGCGCTTCGCGAACTGATCGCCGGCGCGCGCGCGGTGCTGATGCCCAGCTTTGCCGAGGGGTTCGGCCTGCCGGTGGCCGAGGCGCTGGCGGCGGGGGTGCCTGTGATCGCGAGCGACATCGCGGTGCTGCGCGAGACCGGGGGCGATGTGCCCGATTATTTCGACCCGCTCGACGGGCCAGGCTGGACACGGGCGATCCAGGACCATGCGCGCACGGATTCGCCGATGCGCGCGGCGCAGCTGGCGCGGATGCGGGGCTGGACGGCACCGCGCTGGGACGCGCATTTCGCGCAGGTCTTCGCCGTTCTGGACGCGCTGTGAGCGCCGCGTCGTTCCGCGCTGCCCTCAGGGTACAGGGCAATGTCATCGGCGCATTGATCCTGCGCGAGCTGCACACGCGCTTCGGGCGGGCCAATATCGGCTATCTGTGGTTGTTCGCCGAGCCGATGCTGCTCGCGGTGGCAGTGGCGCTGCTCCACACCAACCACGATCTCCCGATCGCCGGGGGCATCCGCCCGATCCCGTTCGCCATCGCCGGCTATGGGCTGTTCATCCTGTTCCGATCGGTCGTCTCGCGCGCCGAAACGGTGATCGAGGCCAACCGCCCGCTGCTGCACCATCGGCCAGTAACGATTCCCGACATGCTGATCGCGCGGATGGTGCTGGAGGCGGTCAGCACTATCGTCATGCTGATCGTTCTGCTCGGCGGCGCATGGGCGCTGGGCCTTGCCGATCCGCTGGCACGACCCGAGGCGTTTGCGGGGGCGGTGGCGCTGATGTGCTGGTTTGCCTTTGGCCTATCGATGCTGGTTACCTCAGCTTCGCACCAGTCGCCGGTGGTCGGACGGCTTGTGCACCCGCTGCTCTATTTGTCGATGCCGCTCTCGGGCGCGTTTTTCGCGTTGTCCTGGTTTCCACAGGGGGTGCGCGACCTGCTCGTCTGGGTGCCGACGGTCCATATCTTCGAACTGCTCAAGGTCGGCCAGTTCGAGGCGTTTGAATCGCGCTGGATCGACCTACCCTATGTCATCGGCTGGTGCGGCGGGCTGACCTTGCTCGGACTGCTCGGCCTCAAGCATTTGCGCGCGCGCATCGAACTCTCCTGATAAGCGGAACATCATGGTGCTCATCGACACGCCCGACCCAGTCGCGCAAGACGCTATCAAGGACCGCTCGACCTCGCTGTTCGACCGGGCACGGGCGCATCCGTTTATCCTGTTGGTGATCGTGCCGACGGTGATCGCGGCGCTGTATCTGTTCCTCATCGCCAGCGCGCAGTATCGCTCGGAGGCGCAGTTTGTGGTGCGCGGGCTTGAGGCTCAGGCTGCCCCGGGAAACGGGGTTGGGCAATTGCTCGGCCTCTCCGCGAACCTGTCGCCGGGGCAGCAGGAGGCGCAGAGCATTCGCGAATATCTGCGCTCGCACGATGCGATCCGCGCGCTGCGTCGGGAGGGGGTGGACCTCGTCGCCATCTATCGCCGTCCCGGCACCGATCCGCTGTCGCGGCTGTGGAGCCCGGCGCCGCGGGCCGAGACGCTGCTCGATTTCTACCGCGACCATGTCGATATCATCTATGATCCCGACGATAATATCACCCGCCTGTCGGTGCGTGCGTTCGACCCCGCCGATGCACGGCGCGTCGCCCGCGCGCTGCTCGCGCTGGGGGAGAAACGGGTCAACGCCTATAATGCGCGGCTGTTCGACGCCTCGCTGCGCGTCGCGTCTGGCGAATCGCAGCGTGCGCAGGAAGAGCTTGAAGGAATCCAGCGCCAGCTCGGCGGCTTTCGCGAGCGCGAGGGCGACCTTGATCCCGCCGCCACTGGCGCGGGCGGGGGGCGCCAGATCGAGGAGCAACAGGCACGGCTAGACCGAGCGGCAGCCTTGCTCGCCGATATGCGCGGCAAGCTCAGCCCGAACAGCCCGCAGGTGCGCGCGATGGCGGCCCAGGTCGCCGCCGCATCGGCCGCGCTCGACGCCGCGCGTGCGCGCCAGACCGGCCGGCCCGAGGCGGTGGCGGGGCGGCTCGGCGAATATGAGGAGCTGCGGCTGCAGCAGGAGTTCGCCGGCAAACGCTACGAAGCGGCCCGGGCCCGGCTCGAACAGGCGCGCACGCGTGCAGCGAACGAGCAATTGTTCATTGTCGCGGTGGTCGAACCCAATCTTCCCGAAAAGCCGGCTTTGCCCAGGCCCTTCCGCACAACGTTGCTGATCCTGATCGGCCTGAGCGTTGCCTATGGCATTGGCTGGATGCTGATCGCGGGCGTGCGCGAGCATCGGAGTTGATGACGCGGGCGCGGCGCTAAAAATGCTGCTCCAGTGCGCCCTCGATCGACTCGTAAAAGGTCAGCCGTCCGTCGCTCAACGTCGCGCCGCTGGTGCAATAGGCGCGCAGCGTGTGCGGGTCGTGCGACACCATCACGAGCGTCCCGCGCTCGCGCCGCTCCAGCAATGCGGCGTGGCAGCGCGCGCGGAATCGCTCGTCCCCGGCGGCGGTGATCTCGTCGACCAGATAACAGTCGAAATCGACCGCGAGCGACGCGGCAAAGGCCAGCCGCGCATTCATCCCCGCCGAATAGGTGCGGATCGGCATGTCGAGATAGCTGCCAAGCTCCGCAAACTCCTCGACAAAGGCGAGCACCGCATCGACCGGTCGGCCATAGACGCGCGCGATGAAGCGGACATTGTCGGCGCCGGTCAGGCTGCTCTGGAAACTGCTGGCATAGCCGAGTGGCCAGGACACCGACATGTGCCGCTCGACCCGGCCCGAACTCGGCCGCTCGACCCCGGCAATCAGGCGCAGCAGCGTCGACTTGCCTGCGCCATTATGGCCGCAAATGCCCAGCGCCTCGCCCCGCCCGATCGTGAAGCTCGCTTCGTCGAGCACGCGATGCTGCCCGCGCCGCGTGCGATAGGTCTTGCTCACGCGGTCGAAGCGAATCATCGCGCGACGATAGGCAAGCGCGCGGCCGGAGCACAGGGGTGAACCGCATCGCCGTCGATCGGCGCGCGGTGCGCTGGCGAGCGGGGACGGGAGTCGCGCGCTATCGCGCCGGTCTGGCCGATGCACTGGCGCGCCTGCCGGTTGCGGTCGAGCCGATCGGGGATGGCGGCGATGCAGCGGCGCGCGCGGGCTGGTGCGACGTGCCGCGCCTCCTCCATGGACGCGTGACTGCCACGCGCGCCGACGCGGGCTGGCTGGTCCCCGACCTCTACCGCCTCGCTCAGCGCCGCTTCACCGTCACCGGGGCGCTGACGCGGCTAATCCTCCCCGATCGTCCGGCGATCGTCCACTGGTCGCACCCGATGCCGATCGAGGTCGTGGGGGCAGCGAATGTCTACGCCGTCCACGATCTGATCCCGCTGACCGATCCCGCGCTGACCGGCATCCGCGCCGAACGCCAGCGCCGGTTGCTCGATCGGCTGGCAGAGGTCGCGGCGCAGATTGTCACCGTCTCCGAAACCACAGCGACTGACCTGTGCAGGCTGATCCCGCACGCTCGGGATCGGGTCACCTGCTGCTATCAGGCGGTCGATCCGGGACCACGCGGCGCGGTGCCACCCGGTCTTGTGCCCGGTGCCTATCTGCTGGCGATCGGCCGGGTCGAATCGCGCAAGAATATCGAGGCGCTGCTGCGCGCGCATCGCCACGCCGACACCGGGCTTCCGCTGATCATCGCCGGGCCGGACGGCCATTGGCGCGATGCCGCAGAGCGTCGGCGGGTCGAAGCGCTGATGGCCGCGCCGGACGTGATCCGGATCGGCTGGCAGGACGATGCCACCATCGCCGCGCTGATCGCCAATGCCTGCGCGCTGCTGATGCCCTCGCTGGCCGAGGGGTTCGGACTGCCCGTGGTCGAGGCGATGGCGCTTGGCGTTCCCGCACTGGCAAGCGCCGGCGGCGCGGCGGCGGAGATTGCGGGCGAAGCCGCGCTGCTGGTCGATCCGCATGACCCGACGGCGCTCGCCGCGGCCGTGCAGCGCATTGCAACCGACGCCGATCTGCGCGCCAGGCTGGTCGCGGCGGGTCGTCGGCGTGCCGACGACTTCACCCCCGAACGCTTCGCCGCGCGGCTGGCGGCGCTTTACGAACGCTTGTGGTGAGTTAAGAGAGCCTTGGGGGCGGGTTCATCATGCGCGTACTGATCGATGGCTTTAATCTCGCGCTGCCCCAGGGCACCGGGGTGGCGACCTATGGCTATCAGCTCGCCGGGGCGATCAAGGGCATGGGCCTGCCGGTGGGTGGCCTGTACGGCCTGCGCGCACCGTTCAATCCCAAGCTGCGCGACATCATGTTCTACGAGTCGCTGGGCCGTGAGCACCAGACCCGCACCCCCCGCCCCTTGTCACCCAACTGGGTTCGGGAAATGACCCTGATGCTGCGCGATCGCCGTGCGCGCGCCATCTCGCAGGACGGTCGCGTGCTCGCCCGCCAGTTTGCCCATCGCCTGCCCGAATTCGATGCCGGACTGTACACCGCCCCGGACATTTTCGACCTCGCCGGCCGCAATTTCGCGCGGCTCGGGCTGTTCTCCAACGTTTGCCTGCCCGAGCCGGCCGATGTGATGCACTGGACTTACCCGCTGCCGCTCAAGCTGCGCGGTGCGGCCAATCTGTACACGATGCACGACTTGGTCCCACTCAAGCTGCCCTATGCCAGCGCCGACCGGAAACGTTATTATTACAAGCTGATGCGCGCCGTTGCCCGCCGCGCCGACCGCATCGTCACCGTGTCGGAATCGAGCCGGCGCGACATCATCGAATTCTTCCCCTTCGCCGAGCGCAAGATCGTCAACACCTATCAGGCGGTACGCGTCCCCGACGCGGTGCTGCAAGAAAGCGACGATGATGTCGCCGCTGCAATCCGCAGTATCTTCAACCTGCCGTTCCGCGGATATTTCCTCTTCTATGGTGCGATCGAGCCCAAGAAGAACGTCAACCGCCTGATCGAGGCGTATCTGGCGCTCGCGACCAGGACCCCGCTGGTGATCGTCGGGCGGCGCAGCTGGGGAGCGGATGCGGAGCTGCGGCTGCTCCAGCGCGATGAAATCCAGCCGCTCAAGGCGACGTTCAAGAATATCCGTCGGATCGATTATCTGCCCCGTGCGCTGCTGATGCGGTTGATCCGGGGGGCAAAGGCGGTGACCTTCCCGTCCATCTATGAGGGATTCGGTCTGCCGGTGCTGGAGTCGATGATGCTGGGGACGCCTGTCCTGACGTCGAATGTGAGTTCGCTGCCTGAAGTGGGCGGCGATGCGGCGCTGTATGTCGATCCCTATGACCCGCGGTCCATCCGCACGGGGCTGGCGCAACTCGACAGCGATGCCGAATTGCGCGCAACGCTCAGCGCGGCCGGGCGGGTGCAGGCGGAGCGGTTTTCGCAGGCGCGCTATCAGGAGCGGCTGGGACGACTCTATGACGAACTGGCGCAGGAGCGCGCGATCGCGCGGTTCACCGCTGCACGCGGATCGGATCATGCCCATGCGTAACCGCGTTTTCGCGCTCCTCCCGCTGCTCCTCGCGGCATCGGCTTGCGCGACGCTGCCCACCGGCGCGCCAACCGCGTCACAGGTGGTGGGACCGGCGGCGACCGCGGGCATCGCGGTGATCGATATTGTCGATACGCCCACGCCGCCCCAGCCTGTATCGCTGTCCGAGCCCGCCTGGCCCATCGCCGACGCCCCGCCCTGGACCGGCGAGATCGCGGTGGGCGACGTGCTGACCGTCACCGTCTTCGAGGTCGGCTATGCGCTGTTCGCTCCGTCGGGCGACCCCGGCGTGCGTGAGGGCGCGCCGCCTGCGGCGGGCGCTCGGACGTTGCCGCGCATGGAGGTGGGCGAAACCGGCGCGGTCACCATCCCCTATATCGGCGCGGTGCGGGTTGCCGGCCGCTCCAGCGCGGCGGTGGGGGAAGAGATTCGCCAGAAACTGCGCGGCCTGTCGCAACAGGCGCAGGTGGTGGTCGCGGTCGATCGCGGCCCGGGGCGCAGCGTCGTCACGAGCGGCGATGTGCGCAATCCCGGGCGTCAGCCGTTGACACTGGCGGGGGAGCGGCTGCTGGACCTGATCGCGCAGGCGGGCGGCCCGGCCAATCGCCCGGCCGACACTCGCGTCCGGCTGGTGCGTGGCGAACAGGCGGCGGAAATTCGGCTCGATCAGCTGCGGGTCGACAGCCCGGCCAATGTCCGGCTCGCACCCGGCGATCATGTCCAGTTGATCCGCAGCGTACGCTCGCTGACCGTGCTCGGCTCGGCGCGCAACGTGGCGGAGCTTGCATTCGACAGCGATACGCTGACCCTGGCCGAGGCGATTGCGCGCTCGGGCGGGCTGGCCGACGACCGCGCCGATGCTACGGGCGTGTTCGTGTTCCGGTACGAGGCGGGAGCGGATGGCGCGCCGAAACCGGTGATCTACCGCCTCAACCTGCTCGACCCGCGCAGCTATTTCCTCTCGCAACGGTTCGAGATGCGCGAAAAGGATGTGCTGCTGGTCGCCAATGCCCGCTCGGTGCAGTTCGGCAAGCTGGTGCAGTTGCTCAACACGCTGGTCACGCCCGCAATCACCGTCGACCTGCTGACGCGATGAGCGCGGTGGCGCGGCCCGATCAGATCGCCTGCCTGATCGGGATCGCGCCGTGGAAGCGGCGGCGGATCGCCACGATGCTGCGCAATGCGCACGGCCCGGCCTTTGCCAGTGACCCCGCCCGCGCAGTCGCGATGGCGCGTGCGCGCGGCGGCGCGATCGGCTGCTGGGCGACGCGGACCCCGCCGGGGCTTGAGCGCGCGGCGCACGATGCCGGTGTCCCCTTATGGTGGATCGAAGACGGCTTTCTGCGCTCGGCCGGGCTGGGCGCGGCGCTGGTCCAACCCTGTTCGCTGACCCTCGACAGCCGCCGCCCACATTACGACCCGAGCGGCCCGAGTGATCTTGAGGAGCTGCTTCAGACCGCCGAATTCGACGCGGGGATGGTGGCGCGGGCAAAGGCGCTGATCGCGCTGCTATGTTCGGCGCGCCTCACCAAATATAATCTTGCCGGCGCGGCGCTGGCGTTGCCACCCGGGCGGCGGATCGTCCTGGTGGCCGGTCAGGTCGAATCGGATCAATCGGTGTTGCTTGGCAATGCCGGCGTGACCGGCATGCTCGATCTGCTCGCCCGCGTCCGCGCGGAGGAGCCCGACGCCTTTCTGATTTACAAGCCGCACCCCGATATCGTGTCGGGGCTGCGCGCGGGCGCAGTCGACGAAACTGCGGCGCAGGCGTTCGTCGATCTGGTCGCGCCGCACGCCAGCCTGACCGACCTGCTCGACCGCGTGGATGCGGTGCATGTGCTGACATCGCTCACCGGGTTTGAGGCGCTGCTGCGCGGGCGGGAGGTGGTGGTCCACGGCCAGCCCTTCTATGCCGGCTGGGGGCTGACGCAGGACCGCGCGCCCGTCGCGCGGCGCACCCGGCGACGCACCCTTGCCGAACTGGTCGCGGCGGCACTGATCGTCTATCCGCTTTATGCCAGCGCGCGCAGCGGGGAGCCGTGCAGTGTCGAGGCGCTGGCGGAGGAGCTGGGGGCGAGGGCGCATGCGTCGGGCCCGTCGGCGGCGCGCGCCATGATCGGCCGTCTGGCGGGATGGTTCGGCGGGCGCCGTGCGGCGACCGGGGGATGATGGGGACAGGATGAACGCGACACCGATCTACGACATCTGGCGGCTGCTCCAGCATCCCCGCACCTTCAACGAGGCGGAGATCCGCGCGCTGTGTCGCACCGCTTATTGCGGCGACCATGTTGCCCTGGCGCGCGTGCTTGGGCGCTACAAGATGTTCGTCGACACCCGCGACATCGGCATCAGCAGCCATCTGATGCTCGACGGATTCTGGGAAATGTGGGTGACCGAGGCGATGCTGCGCAGCGTCCGCCGCGGGTCGACCGTGATCGATGTCGGGGCCAATCTCGGCTATTATTCGCTGCTGCTCGCCGACCTGACCGGGGCGGAGGGGCGGGTGCTGGCGTTCGAGCCCAATCCGGCGCTGGCGACCCGCGCTGGGCGCAGCATCGAGATGAACGGCTTTGCGCCCTTTGCCAGATTGCACGACTGCGCCCTGGGCAGCGAAGAGGGCTATGTGACGCTGGAAGTCATGCCGCACCAGCCCGGCGGCGGGCGGGTCCATGTCGACACCGGCGAGGGGATGTCCAACACGGTCCCGCTGCGCCGGCTCGACAGCTTTCCCGAAGCGCTCGACGCCGAGTTCATCAAGATCGACGTGGAGGGGTTCGAGCAACAGGTATGGCGCGGGATGACCGGCATCCTTGCCGGTGGTCAGCCGCTCACCATCTTCATGGAATTCACCGTGTTGCGCTACCCCGACCCGCGCGGGTTTCTTGAGGAGATCATCGGCGAAGGCTTCAGCCTCGAGATCATCGACTATGTCGCTGGGATTCAGCCGATCACGATCGACGCGATCTTCGCCCAACCGCACCATATCGACCATATGCTGTGTTTCCGGCGATGAACCGCGCGCGACAGGCCCTGTTCATCGCGTCGCGGCCAGGGTGCCGTGCATGATCGCCTTATCGGGAGAAGCGGCATGTCGTGGATCGTCTGGCTGGCCATGTCGGTGACCGGTGCCGGGACGCCGCTGTCGCTGTCGTGCACCGTCTCCGGGGCAGCGGCGGCGGGGCTGGACCCACAGGCGATGTGCGCGCGCTTTGCCGAAAAGCTCTCGGCTGCCACTGGGCGCGACTATGCGCTGGTCGCGGTCGGGCAGCGGTCGGGCGATGGCATGACGGTCGCGCTTCGGGTCGTTCGGCCCGATACCCTCGCGGCGGATGTCACGGTGATCGAGCGCGGACGTGCGCGATCGGTCGAAACCCGCATGATTTCGTCGTCGGATCGGTCTTTGGGGCTTGACTCCATCGGCTTGCTGGCGCGGGATGTCGCGCGGGCGGCGGCGCTATCGAACTGAAGTGCTGTTCTGGATTTGCACCGCCTTTTCAAGGATGTCCGATCGGACGGCATCCGGTGAGGGAGGCAGCGTGTGTTCGGAATCTCGACAAGGCTTGATGGCGTCACCGACGGCAATTTCGCTGGCTTTTCACGCATCGTCGACGGGTTCGGCGGCGGCGTCCAGCTGGACGGGTCGATCGGCACAGCGCTGATCCAGCACGCCGAAGTCACCTCGTGCATGTGCGAAGCCTGCGCCAAGGCGCGACTGGACGATGACGACCTGCTCCCGGTAGAGGTGGCGAGCGACGCGCCCGGCAATACCAGCTCGACCGATGCGGTGGTGTTCGGCGGCTCAGTCGCGGGGGCGATCGACACTGGTGGCGACCAGGACTGGTATCGTGTCACCCTGACTGCCGGTCAGACCTACACCTTCTGGACCAACGGTGCCCAGGATCCCACCGACACGCTGCTCAGGCTGCGCGATTCGAGCGGCGGCGTGATCGTCACCAATGACGATGGCGGGCAGGACGTGCTGTCGCACATCACCTTCACCGCAACTACGACCGGCACCTATTTCGTCGATGTCAGCGGGTTCAGCGGCAGCGTGACCGGCTCGTACAGCCTGTTCGCCAGCAACGGCTTGTGGAACCCGGCCGACACGGTGGTCGACAACCGGACCACCACCGCCACCGTCACATTTGGTGGATCGACCACGGTGAACCTCAACGGCCTGGGTGACCATGACTGGTATGGGGTCACGTTGACGGCCGGAACGCGTTACGTGTTCGAAACGTCGGGCAGCGGTACGGTCGACACGTTGCTGATGCTGCGCGACGCCAACGGCAATGCGCTCGGCGAAAATGACGATGGCGGCGCCGGCACCTATTCGCGGCTCGTCTTCACCCCGACCACCAGCGGAACCTATTATATCGATGTCGGTGCCTGGCGCGAGCAGGATCAGGGCAGCTTCACGCTGAGCTTCGGCGAAGCCCCGCCGCTCACGCTGTGGACCAACGACCAGATCGCGAACCAGCTCACGACGCTTTACTGGACCACGCCGCACCATTTCGCGGTGGCGCCGGGCGGTACGCTGACGGTCGACATCAGCGCGCTGACGGCCGCCGGCCAGACGCTGGCGCGTGCGGCCCTGCAATTGTGGACCGACTTCACCGGGATCAACTTCGCCGAGCAGACCGGCAATGCGCAGATCACGTTCGACGACGATGAGGAAGGTGCGTTCGCGAGCGCGTCGTTCAACGGCGCCGGCGTCACCTCGAGCGCCAACGTCAATGTCGGCACGGGCTGGCTGACCACCTATGGCACGGGGATCAACACCTATTCCTTCCAGACCTATGTCCATGAGATCGGCCATGCGCTCGGCCTGGGCCACGGCGGCAATTACAATAGCTCGGCCGACTATGCGACCGACGCTGGCTATCTCAACGACGCCTGGATCACGACGGTCATGTCGTATTTCGACGCGCTCGAGAACAGCTATTTCGCCGGGCTCGGCTATACGCGCCAGTTCACCCTGTCGCCGATGGCGGCCGATGCGATCGCGGTTGCCAATATGTATGGCACGGTGACGACGACCCGGACCGGCGACACGACCTATGGCTATAACAGCACTGCCGGTCGCGACATCTACAACGCCTCGCTCTTCCCCAATGTCGCCTATACGATCATCGACAATGGCGGGATCGATACGCTCGACTATTCGGGCAACAGCACCAATCAGCTGATCAACCTGCGCGAAGAGGCGTTTTCGAACATCGGCACCGGTCGCGGCAATGTCGTGATTGCGCGCGGCACGGTGATCGAAAATGCGATCGGCGGCAGCGGCAATGATTTCATGATCGGCAATGCGGCCGACAACATCCTCAACGGGGGCGCGGGCGCGGACGGCCTGCACGGCGATCGCGGGAACGATACCTATTATGTCGACCGTCAGGACGACATCGTGTTCGAATTCGACGGAGAGGGGACCGACACCGTCATCTCTACCAGCAACTATTATCTGTGGCAGCATGTCGAAAACCTGACCCTGGCCGAAGGGGCGGGGAATATTTTCGGCGTGGGCAACGCGCTTGCGAATACGATCCTGGGCAATAGCGGCTCTAACCTGCTGATCGCCGGCGCGGGCGACGACATCGTGCGCGGCGGCGGCGGGGCGGACTCGCTGTTTGGTGAGGGCGGCAATGATCAGCTCTTCGGCGATGCGGGGATCGACTATCTCGTCGGCGGAATTGGCAACGACACGCTCGATGGCGGGACCGAAGCCGATGCGCTCTATGGCGACGATGGCGACGACACGCTGATCGGCGGGGCGGGGTTCTTCACCGATATCCTGGTCGGCGGCGCGGGCAACGACATCCTGCGCGGCGATTCCGGTCTTGGCGATTATGACCGGATGGATGGCGGGTCGGGCGACGACAGCTATTATGTCGACACCCCGGACGATCTGACGATCGAAGCGGTCGGCGGTGGCACCGACACCGTCTACGCCACGATCAATGGCGCGGGCTATACGCTCAATGCCAATGTCGAAAACCTCGTGCTGGGCGGCAACACCCCGTTCGGCGTGGGCAACGACCTCGACAATCGCATCACCGGCAGCGCGAGTGCGAACTGGCTGCTGGGCGGAGCGGGCAACGACATTCTCAACGGCGGCGCCGGCAATGACGTGCTGTTCGGGGAAGCGGGGGCGGATATCTTCGTGTTCACCCAGGGCACCGGCGGCGACGTGATCGCCGATTTCGTGACCGGGACGGATCGCATCGATCTAAGTGCCTATGGCCTGACCTGGCAGACGGTGATCAACTCGATGCACGAGAATGACGGCAGCACCGCAATCGACCTTGGCAATGGCGATTTCATCGTCATCAACGGTGTCACGCGCGCAGCGCTGTCGCAGAGCGATTTCATCCTCGCGGCAGGTGCTGAGCCTCAGATCACCGGCGTTGCCGATGTTCAGGACAAGCTGGTCGATTTCGACCTGTCCGGGGCGCGGGGCAGCGGCATGAGTGCGTGGGAGCAGCCCCATCTGAGCTGGTATCTGGTCGCCTGACATCCAGCGGCGGCGGCAAGATTCGCGTCTGCGTCCGCCATTGCGCACTTAACCATATGGGCCGTTCGATGTTCGCGCATATCTTGCCCCTGTCGGCGGTCCTGTCCGGTGCGTGAACGCGCTGCGTCGCTGGTCGACGGCGATCTGCGTGAAACCGCGCATCGCCTGTTGCGTGCCGAACAGCGTGCGCTCGCCTTGCTCGATGACAGCATCGATGAGACGGTGATTGCAGCTGCGGCCGATATCGCTGCCTGTCGCGGCCGCGTGCTCACCAGCGGGATCGGCAAATCGGCCATTGTCGCGCGCAAGCTTGCTGCCACGCTCTGTTCGCTCGACGCACCGGCGCAGTTCCTCCACGCCGGCGACGCCCTGCACGGCGATCTCGGCGCGATCCGGGGCGAGGATGTCGTGGTGGCATTCAGCGCATCGGGGGCGAGCCGCGAACTGGTGCGGGTGGTCAAACATGCCCGCCATCTCCGCGCCGCGACCGTCGCGATCACGGCATCCAGCCACGCGCCGCTCGCGCTGATCTGCGATCACGTGCTGCTGATCCCACAGTGCGACGAAGGCGGTGGCGACTATGCGGCGCCAATGGCGTCGACCATCGTGTCGATGGCGATGGGCGACGTGCTCGCATTGCTGGTGGCACAGCTCCGCGGGCATCGGCGCAGCGACATGCGCGTATTGCATCCCGCCGGGGATCTCGGGCGCAGGTTGCGCCCGCTGGCCCAGATCATGGTCGGCGGCGACCGCCTGCCATTGGTGCCGGCATCGGCCACCGGCGTCGACGTGGTGCGTGAGATTACCGCCAAGGGGCTGGGCATTGTCGGCGTCACCGATGCGGCAGGGCAGTTGATTGGTGCGATCAGCGATGGCGATATCCGACGTCACGCGATGGATATCGCGACGCTCAGTGCCCGCGATTTGATGACGCCTGATCCCGTGACGATCGATGCGGCCGCCGATATTTCTCAGGCGCTCGACCTGATGCGCATGCACCGCATTTCGACCCTGTTCGTGGTCGATGCGGGGCGCGCAACCGGCCTGGTGCATATTCAGGACCTGCTGCGTGCCGGCATCCTCTGACGCGCCGCCGCCGCGTGTGCTGGTGGTGGTGCCCGCGCGCTATGCCTCCCAGCGTTTCCCGGGCAAGCCGCTTGCCGCGCTCCGTGGCGGTGATGGCGTGATCAAGCCGCTGGTGCAGTGGAGCTGGGAAGCGGCGATGGCCGTGCGAGATCGCGCGGGCATCGTCGTTGCCACGGACGATGCGCGCATCGCCGACACGGTGCGCGGCTTTGGCGGCGCGGTCGCAATGACGGCGCCCGACCTGCGTAACGGGACGGAGCGCTGCGCCGCGCTGCTCGATCAGCGCGATGAGGATCCTGATCTGGTGATCAACCTGCAGGGCGATTCGCCGCTTGTGCCGCGCGCCGCGCTCGATGCGCTGATCGACGCCTGGGTCGCTGCGCCCGCATCGGTGCTGACCCCGTGGATTGCGTGCGACAGCGCGCTGGGCGGGCAGCTGATCGCCGATCACCAGGCGGGCCGGGTTGGTGGCACCACCGTGGTGGCGGATCGCTCCGGCCAGGCGCTCTATTTCTCGAAACGCCCCATTCCCTATGGGCCGGGGGAGGAGCTGAAGCTCCATCTCGGCCTCTATGCCTATACCCCGGTCGCGCTGCGCAATTATGCTGCGCTTCCACCCGGGCCGCTCGAAATGGCCGAGGGGCTGGAGCAGTTGCGCTTCCTGGAACATGGCGTCCCGGTCAAGCTGATCGAGATCGCGCGCCCGGAGCATGGCTTTTGGGAGGTCAATAATCCCGAGGATGTGGCGCTGGTCGAACGCACCCTGGCGGCGCGGTCGTGACGAACGCTTTCGCCCGGCACCATAACGCTGTATTTGCTCGGGTCATTCCGGGGAATGGCGTGGCGACATGATGAATTTGCGAAGCCGCCTCGGCGAATCCGAACTGCGCCATGCGTTGGGGCGCGTGCGCGGCGGCCTGTGGGGCATCGTTGCGCTGAGCGCGATGGTCAACATCCTCATGCTGACCGGATCGATCTATCTGATGCTGGTCTATGACCGGGTGCTGCCGGGGCAGCACCAGGCCACCCTGATCAGCCTGTTCCTGATGGTGATCGTCGCCTTCGCCTTTTACGGCGCGTTCGACGTGATGCGCTCGCGCATGCTCGCCGATGTCGCCGCGTCGCTCGACAACAGCCTGGTCGGACGGGTGCAGCAGATCGAAGGGCGCGTGGCGCTCGAACGCCCCGACGCAAAGGAACTGGTCAGCCCAACCCGCGATCTCGATCAGCTGCGCAGTTTCATTGCGAGCGCCGGGCCGCCGGCGCTGATCGACCTGCCCTGGATGATCTTCTTCCTGCTGGTGCTGACCCTGGTGCATTACTGGCTCGGCGTCGTAACGCTGGTCGGGATGATCGTGCTGGCGGGCCTGACCGTCGCGGCGGAGCGGATCAACGCCCGCCATCTTGCCGCAGTGAACGAGGCCGGGGCGCGGCGCCGCAGCCTGGGCGACCGGCGCTGGCGCCATGCCGAACTGATCGCGAGCCTGGGGATGCGCCAGCGGATGGTGGCGCAGTGGCACATTGCGCATACGACCATGCTGCGCGAACAGGCGGCGCTCACCGACGCGACCTCTACCCTTACCGGCGTCAGCAAGGTGCTGCGCATGCTCTTGCAGTCGGCGGTGCTGACCGTCGGCGCGGTGCTGGTCATTGATGGCAAGGCGACGGCGGGGGTCATCTTTGCCAGCGCGATCCTGGCCGGGCGTGCGCTTGCGCCGGTCGATGCGGCGATCGCCAATTGGCGGGGCTTTGTCGGCGCGCGGCAAAGCTGGTCGCGCCTGTCGAACCTGTTGCGCCAGCTGCCTGCCCCGACCCAGGCGCGCACGAATCTGCCCCCGCCCGCCCAGACCCTGTCGGTCGAACATCTGACGCTCACCCCGCCCGCTGCGACGCGCACCACGGTCAGCGACGCGAGCTTCCGGCTGCAGGCGGGGCAGGCGGTCGGCATTCTCGGCCCCAGCGGTTCGGGCAAGTCGTCGCTGGTGCGTGGCGTGATCGGCGCGTGGAAGCCGGCGCGCGGCTGCGTGCGGCTCGACGGCGCGACGATCGATCAATGGGATGCGGACCAGCTCGGCGCGCATATCGGCTACCTCCCCCAGTCGGTCGAGCTGTTCGCCGGGACCATTGCGCAGAATATCGCCCGGTTCGAACCCGATGCCCCCGCCGATCTCGTCTTCGCGGCGGCGCGCGCGGCGGGAGTACATGACCTGATCCTGCAGCTACCCGACGGCTATGACCTGGAGGTGGGCGAGGATGGCGGCCAGCTGTCGGCCGGGCAGCGTCAGCGCGTCGCGCTTGCCCGCGCGCTCTACCGCGACCCGTTTCTGGTCGTGCTGGACGAGCCCAATTCGAACCTCGACCATGAAGGTGAGGCAGCGCTGATCCGCGCGGTGCAGCAGGTGCGCGAACGCGGCGGTATCGTGCTGATGGTCGCGCATCGCCCCGCGATCCTTGCCGCGGTCGATCTCGCGCTGTTCATCCGCGGCGGCGCGGTGCAGGCATTCGGTCCGCGCGACGAGGTGCTGGCCAAGGTGATCCGCCCGCGCGGTGCGCCGGATACCGCCAATGTCGCAGTCCTCCCGCAGCGCGGCGGGTCGGCATGAACGCGCACAGCCCGATCGAAGATGATGAGGCCCAGGCGCTCGCCGATCCGGACGACGCCGACGCCCGGCTGCGCCGCCGCACGCGCCACGCCTTCGCCTTGATCGGTTTTCTCGTGTTCGGTCTGTTCGGCCTTGCCGCGATCCTTCACATTGGCGGCGCGGTGATCGGGATGGGCGAGGTGGTCGTCGATTCCAGCGTGCGCGTGGTCAGCCACCCCAATGGCGGCGTGTTGCGCGAAGTGCTGGTCCGCAACGGTGATCGCGTGCGTCAGGGGCAGCTGCTGGTTCGGCTCGATACCACAGTCACCCAGGTTGGATCGCAATCGGCGTCGCAGGGGCTGGAACAGCTGCTGATTCGCCGCGCCCGGCTCGAGGCGGAGCGCGATGGCACCGCGAGCCTGCGGCTGCCGCCCGAGCTTGCCGGGACCGGCGACGCGCGCGTGCGTGAACTGATCGCGCGCGAACAGGGCCTGCTGGCACTGCGCCGCGCCGAACTGGCGGGTACGCTCGACCTGCTGCGCCAGCGAATCGAGCAGCTCGACAGCGAGATCGCCGGTTACCGCGTCCAGATCGCCGCCGCCGACCGCCAGCTGGTGCTGATCGAGCCCGAGCTGGAGGGGCTGCGACGACTGCACGAGAAGCAGCTGGTGACGATCAACCGGCTCAACAGCGCCGAGCGCGCCGCCGTCCAGCTGGAGGGGAGCCGCGCGGCGCTGCAATCGAACATCGCCCAGGCACGCGCCCGCATCGCCGAAACGCGCGAGCAAATCCTGAACGTCACCAAGAATATGCGCAGCGAGGCGGCGACCCAACTCGCCGACGTCGTCGCGCAGATCAACGATCAGCAGCTGCGCGTCGCCACCGCCGCCGATGCCTTTGCGCGCAGCGATGTGCGTGCACCGCAATCGGGCACGGTCGACAAGATCGCCTATACCACCACCGGCAGCGCGGTTCCCGCCGCCCAGCCAATCCTTCAGATCGTCCCCGACCGCGATACGCTGGTGATCGAAGCCCGCATTCGTCCGCAGGATGTCGACCAGGTGCGTATCGGCCAGGATGCGCGCATCGTCTTTTCCGGCCTCGATCGTCAGGCGACGCCCGATATTCCCGGCAAGCTGATCTTCGTGTCGCCCGAGCTGACGCGCGACGACGCCACGCGTCAGGCCTTTTACCGCATCCGCGTGCGCGTCGATGCAGCGACATTGGCGCGCCAACCCCAGATCGCGCTCAAGGCCGGGATGCCGGCCGAGGTGTTCGTGTCCACCGGCAACCGTTCGATCCTGTCCTACATCACCAAACCGCTGCTCGATCAGGTCCGCTACGCGCTGCGTGAGGGCTGAGGGCGCACATCCCGTCGCGTCGTTGCGTTTCCGACTCGCAAACGTCATCGCGCGCTGGCATCCGGTGACCATGCGAAGCCTGCTCCTTCTTGCCGCCGCCACGATGGCGTCGCCCGCCGCGGCGCAGTTACGCGCCGTACCGACTCAGCCCGAATCGGAAGCGGCGGCGCTGCGCGGGGTCGAGGTGATCCTGATCAACGAAGGTGCCGCCCCGGTCGCAGCGGAAGGGCCGCGCACGATCGAGGTGACCGCCGCCGACGGCACGCGCCTGATCCTTGAGCGCCTGCCCGCTCCGACCGCGACGATCGCTCCGGGCGGTTTTGCCAAGGCGCGCTATGTTCCGACCGGCTATGCCGCCCGTCCGGTGACGAAGCCACTGCCGGGTGCGCCGCTGCCTTCCGGGGTTGGCGCGCCCTGGACCGCCGACGCGCCTGCCGCCGCCCCGCGCAGTGCCGAGGCCGATGAGCATGAGACCCCGACATCCTCCGGCACGCGGTCTGGCTTTCTCGACCGGTTCACGTCGCACGAACCCGTCTATGGCGCATTCGGCCTGGGCGATTCGGGCGGTAAGCTGCAGCTCAGCTTCGCGTTTCAACCGATCGGCGGCGACGGCGCGTTCAGCCATTTGCGCTTTGCCTATACCCAGACGATGTTCTGGCGGCTCGACCTCCCGTCCGGCCCATTTACCCACACCACCTATTCGCCCGAAGTGTATGTCGAGCGGGCGATCGATCCGAGCGCGACGATCGGCCTTGGCTGGCGGCATGATTCAAATGGCGAGGGGCCGGCGACCTCGATCGATTCGAACCGCATCTTCCTGCGTGCGACCAAGACCTTCGATCTGGGCGACAGCTGGCGTGCGGAGGTAACGCCCCAGGCCTGGGTCTATGTCGGCAAACAGGGGGTGGCGCCCGACCTTGACCGTTATTGGGGCAATGGCGCGCTCGGCCTCGCGCTGGTCAAGCCCGACAGCCTCAAGCTTGCGCTTACCGTGCGCGGCAGTGCGCAAAGCGGGCGCGGCGCGGCCGAGCTGTTTGCCTCCTACCCGCTCGCCCGGCTGCACGGCGATCTTGGCTTCTATCTCTTCGCGCAAGGCTTTACAGGCTATGGCGAAGCCCTGGACGATCACCGCCGCCGCGATACCCATGCCCGGATCGGGATTGCGCTGACGCGGTAACTGCCCGGCGACCTTTAGGAGAGATACGATGCGCCTTAAGCTTGCTCTTGCCGCCCTGATGCTGCCGCTGACCATGCCGGCCAGCGCCGCGCTCGCTCCGGGGGCCAATGCACCCAATTTCACGGCCAAGGGCGCAATTGCCGGGCGCGACTTCACCGTCAATCTCGCAAAGCAGCTGAAAAAGGGGCCGGTCGTGCTCTATTTCTTCCCCGCCGCCTTCACGCCGGGGTGCAGCGCCGAGGCGGCGGCATTCGCCGCGGCAGTCGATGATTTCAAGAAGGCGGGCGCCGTGGTGATCGGCATGTCGGCCGATTCTGTGGATAAGTTGCGCGATTTCTCGGCCAAGGACTGTGCCGGAAAGTTCGCCGTCGCCAGTGCCAGCCCGGAAGTCATTCGCGGATACGACGTCGCGCTGGGCCGCCAGATCGGGGGCCGCGACGCGACCAACCGCACCAGCTACGTCATCGCGCCCAACGGCAAGATTATCTACGCGCATAGCGACCTCAGCCCGGCGGATCATGTGCGCAACACGCTCGCCGCCGTGCGCAACTGGCGCGCCGCCCAGAAACGCTGATTCGTTACGGGCGTGACCTGTTTCACCGGATATTAGCAGTTTCCGGATTAGGTCCGGTGGCGACGGAGCAGCGCGCAATGGGTGGGCGCTTGGGCAAGGCGGAGGACAGGCTGGTGAGGCTGGCGAGGGCGTCACGTACGGACGAGGCCGGGGATGCGGCGCGTCAGTTGTATGAGCGCATCGGCACCTTCCTGTTCGACCAGCGGCTCGAACCCAGCCCGGCCAATTTCGCCTTTGCCTGGCATTTGCTGCACGATCCCGACGGCGCGCTCGCCAAAGCGGTTGGACATATGACCGAGGGCGGCGTGCGGCTGACCCAGCGCGACATCGAAGCGCTTGGCTGCGAACCGCCGGCGAACGCTGCAAAGGCGCGTGAGAAGGTCGACGGCCTCGTCGCCAAGACGCAGATGCAGGTCGAGGGCTTTCAGGACATGGTCCAGGCGATGCGCGCCGAGACCGCCGGCTTCGGTCGCGATCTTGCCGCCAGCGCCGATGCGATCCGCCGGTCAGGCGACGGGCCGACCGGCGTCGCGCTCGAAGAAGTGTCGCGCATTACCGGGGCAATGCTCGAGCGCGTCCATCGCGCCGAATCGCAGCTGGAAAGCGCAACCCGTGAAGCGAGCGAACTCCGCAGCGCGCTTGAAGAGGCCCGCGACAATGCGCGCCGCGACGCCCTCACCGAATTGCCCAACCGGCGGGCGTTCGAGGAAGCGTTCAGCGCGCAGCAGGCGTCCGGTGCGCGGCTGTGCATCGCGGTGTGCGACGTCGATCACTTCAAATCGGTCAACGACCGGTTCGGGCATTCGGTCGGCGATCGCGTGCTGCGCACCATCGCCCAGGCGCTGAGCGAAGTCTGTGTGGGCCACCTCGTCGCGCGGCATGGCGGCGAGGAGTTTGCGATCCTGTTTTCCGGCATCGGCATCGCCAAGGCGCGCGACATCATGGAGCATGCCCGGTCCATGGTGGCATCGAAGCGCTACCGGCTGCGCGAATCCGACCTGCCGATCGGTGAGGTCACCTTCTCGGCGGGCCTGACCCGCGTGCATATCGGCGAATCGCTCGCCGACAGCTTCGCGCGTGCAGACTCCAAGCTGTACGAAGCCAAACATGCCGGGCGTAACCGCATTATTGGCGGCTGAACATTGGTAAAATTCGCCATATCAACTGGCGAAATTTCCCAGATTCCTTCGCAACAAAATTGCAAGTTCAGCTAAATCAAGGGTTTAGCGAAACTGGCACGGTCTCTGCAACCCTTCTGGCATCCCCGGCGGAATGATCCACCGGGAAGCAAAGAGGGAACACACATCATGGCACTCCGTTTCGAAAGCTTCGCCCGCTCCGCCGTCGCTCTGGTCGGCGCTGCTGCCTTCACCCTGATGATGGTCGCCAACACCGTCAGCCTCGGCCCGGTCGCCTGACCCGCCGCAATCTCACAGGGAGTAGATAAAATGGTTCGTCAGCTTCTCGTCGCGCTCGTGTCGATCGGCCTCACCGCCGCCATGGTCGTCACCACCATCGCACCCCAGTCGGCAGGCTTCATCGCCTGACCGGCGGGGTGCGCCCCCGCTTTACGCGGGCCGCGCATCCTCTGCCTTTGCGGGCTCGCCGTCCCCGCGCCTGATGAAGCTGATCCGCCCCTCGGGCTCCAGGATCGCCCAGGCGACATCGCGGACATGAGCAATCCCCGCCAGCCGCATCTCCGATTCCAGCTCGCGCCGCGTCAGCCGGTCGCGTTTCATATTCGCTTCGATCAACGCCCCGTCGCGGATCAGCACCCGCGGCTCGCCCTCGATCGCCCGCTCCGCGCGCGGCCAGCGATAGCTGACCCAGCCGAGCACGCTCGCCCAAAAGGCAAAGGTCGCGATGGCTAACGTCGCGCCGGTCAGGCTGAAATCATTATGCGTGATCCCCTGCTGGATCAAATCGCCCAGCACCACCAGCATCACCAGCTCGAACGGCGTCATCTGACCCAGCTCGCGCTTGCCCATCAGGCGCAGCAGTCCGAACAGGATCGCGAACATCACGCTGGCGCGGATCACGATATCCATCAGGGCAGCACCGTTATGGCAAGCGGCAACGCCGCCAGCTCATGCTCGCCATCCAGCACCGCGATCTTGCCGTCTGTTCCGGCAAACAGCGGCGGGTTGATCTGGCCATCGATCTTGACGGTCAGCGTCTCACCCGATTTGAGCGGGCCATAGTCGAAGCGGAACGCCCCGTCCTTGAACGACTCCTCGCTCGGCGCGGGGAACATCGTGTTGATCGTCATGTCGCGCCACAGCCCGGCATCGACCGCGATCACCGCTTTGGCGATTGGCGCGCGCGCCGTGACGCGGATCTGCGTTTCGAAGAACATGCCATTGCGGATCACGCGCGGGGTGCGGACCTCGAGCTGGGCAGCTTCACGCGTGGCGATCACCGGACGCGCTTTTCCGCCACCAAATGCGCCGAGCAATGCGGCGAGCATGATCGCAGCCAGCAGCAGGACAACGATCCAGCGCCGCCACCCTCCGCTGCGCGGCTCGGCATGTGCGGGGTCGATCCCGTCGGGATAGGTCAACTGGGCCATCGCGCAGCTGAAACGAGCGCCGAGGGCACTGGTTGCGGGAACTCTCCTTTGCCGCTCCGGTTGATACGCGGGACGGGGCCAGAAGGAGCGCAGCATGACCGAAACCGCCGAAATGATTCACGAAGACGCGCTGCCCGGCGAAGAGCGGACGCTCGACCCCAAACCGCAATGGCAGCCGCGCTATCCCGGCTCCGGCCGCCTCGATGGCAAGGTCGCGCTGATCACCGGCGCCGATAGCGGCATCGGTCGCGCCGTCGCCGCCCTGTTCGCCCGCGAAGGCGCCGACATCGCCATCCTCTATCTGCTCGAAGATGCCGACGCTGAAGAGACCAAGCGCATCGTCGAGGCCGAGGGTCGCCGCGCGATCCTGATCAAGGCCGATGTTGGGTCAAAAAAGATGTGCGACCGCGCGGTCGCTCAGACGATCGAGACCTTCGGACGGCTCGATGTCCTCATCAACAATGCCGGCGAACAGCACCCCGACAAGGACATTCGCGACATTACCGAAGAGCAATTGCTCCGCACCTTTCAGACCAACATCTTCGGCATGTTCTACCTGGTGCAGGCAGCACTTCCCCACCTTCAAACGGGTGCCGCGATCGTCAATTGTACATCCGTGACCATGTATCAGGGCTCGGCCGAGCTGCTCGACTATTCGAGCACCAAGGGCGCGATCACCGCTTTCACCCGCTCGCTGTCGGAAAATCTGATCGAGAAGGGGATCCGTGTGAACGCCGTCGCGCCCGGCCCGATCTGGACTCCGCTCAACCCCTGTGGCGGTGCATCGCCGGAAAAGCTCGAAACCTTCGGCGAAGACACGCCGATGGGACGTCCGGGCCAGCCCAATGAGGTCGCCCCCGCTTTCCTGTTCCTCGCTTGCGAGGATGCAAGCTACATGTCGGGACAGGTGCTGCATCCCAATGGCGGGATCATCGTCAACGGATGACACAAGCGGCTGATTGACCAAGACCGCATGGCAGCGCATCTGGGCCGCCATGCGCTTCTTCTCCGACAATGCCGCCCCTGCCTGTCCTGAGGTGATCGCGGCGCTCACTGTCGCCAATGTCCAGGACACCGCCTATGACGGCGATCGCTGGAGCGCGGCGCTTGATGCGCGGTTCTCGGGGCTGTTCGGGACTGAGGTGGCGGTGCTGTGGGTCCCGACCGGCACCGCCGCCAACTGCCTCGCGCTCGCCTCGCTCTGCCCGCCCTATGGTGGCGTCGTGTGCCACCGCGAGGCACATATTCAGATGGATGAGGGCGGGGCGCCCGAATTCTATACCCATGGGGCCAAGCTCATGCTGGCCGACGGGCCGGGCGCGAAACTGACCCCCGACGCAATCGGCGCAGTGCTCGACTCGGTCAAACCCGGCGTACACTGGGTCCAGCCGCACGCCATCTCGATCACCAACGCCACCGAATATGGACTGGCATACAGCCCGGACGAGGTCGCGGCGATCGGCGACCTGGCGTGCAGCCGCAATCTGGCGCTGCACATGGACGGCGCACGCTTTGCCAATGCCGTCGTGCACCATGGCTGCGCCCCGGCCGACCTCACCTGGCGCGCCGGGGTCGATGCGCTGAGCTTCGGGTTCATCAAGAATGGCGGGATGGGGGCCGAGGCTTTGGTGTTCTTCCGCCCCGACCTTGCCGAAACCTGCAAGATGCGCCGCAAGCGTGCAGGGCATCTCCAGTCCAAGGGCCGCTATCTCGCTGCGCAGCTCATCGCGATGCTCGACGACGATGTCTGGCTGCGCAACGCCCGCGCCGCCAATGCCGGTGCCGCGATGTTGGGTGCGGCCGCACCGCACCGGCTGGTCCATCCGGTCGAATCCAACGCAGTGTTCGTGCGGCTAAGCGGGGACGAGGCCGCAGCGCTGCGTGCGCAGGGTTTCGACTTTTACGACTGGGGACCCGGGGAGGCGCGCTTCGTCGTCGCCTGGGATCAGGACGAAGCGGCGGTCGCTCCGCTCGCAGCGGCGCTCGCCGCGCTGTGAGCGAGGGCGCACCAGCGGCCCCCCGGCCCAATTCGACCCGGCTCGCAGTGCTGATCCCGTTCGGCATCGTCACGCTGATCTGGGGATCGACCTGGCTGGTGATCACCGGTCAGCTTGGCGTGGTGCCGCCGACCTGGTCGGTCACCTATCGCTTTCTGGTCGGCGGAATCGCGATGCTCGCCTGGGCGGCATGGTCGCGCCAGCCTTTATGGCTCGACGCGCGGGGCATGGCATTCGCGGCGTTGCTCGGGCTGATGCAGTTCGTCCTCAACTTCAACTTCGTCTATCGCGCGGAGATGCACGTCACCTCCGGCCTTGTGGCCGTGGTGTTTGCCCTGCTGCTCGTGCCCAACGCGATCCTGTCGCGCATCTTCCTGGGCCAGCGCATGGGGCGGCAGCTGCTGGTCGGGTCGGTCGTGGCGATGGCGGGCGTCGCGTTGCTGTTCGTGCATGAGATCCGCCGCGACCCCCTGGCGAGCGGCGAGGTCTATTACGGAATCGGCGTCACCCTGCTCGGCGTCATGTGCGCGTCGGTCGCCAATGTCATGCAGGCAACCGAGACGTCGAAGCGTTATCCGATGGCGACCACGATCGCCTGGGCAATGCTGCTCGGCGCGGGTATGGACGGTGCGTTCGCCTGGATCACCGCTGGCCCGCCGGTGTTCGAATGGACCGCGACCTATATCGCCGGAGTGCTGTATCTCGGCATCGTCGCGTCGGCAGTCGCGTTTCCGCTCTATTTTGGCATCATCCGCGTGATCGGACCGGCCAAGGCGGCCTATTCCAGCGTGCTGATCCCGGTGATCGCGATGCTGCTCTCCACGGTGTTTGAAGGCTATCGCTGGTCGCTGCTCGCCGGGGCGGGTGCAGCGCTGGCCGGGGTCGGGCTGGTCGTGGCGCTCAAGGCGCGCAGGCCGGCGCGATAATCGGGAAAGCGCGGCCGCCAGTTCAGCACGCGCCGCGCCTTGCCGTTGGCGACCCGGCGATTTTCGGCATAGAAGGCGCGCGCCTGCGGCGACAGCTGCGCCTCGGCGAGCGGGACCAGCGGCGGGACAGGTAACCCGAGCAACCGGCATCCGAACGCGATCACGTCGGACTGCGGCGCGGGTTCGTCGTCTGCGAGGTTGTATGCACCGGCCGGCGCATCGAATCCGGCAATGACCCCGGCGGCAAGGTCGGTCACATGGATGCGGCTGAATATCTGTCCCGGCACGTCGATCCGCCGCGCTTCACCCGCCCGGATGCGGTCGAGCGGCGAGCGGCCCGGCCCATAGATACCGGGCAGGCGAAACACGCGCGCGCCCAGCTCCAGCCACGCCGTGTCCGCCGCCGTGCGCGCGGTGCGTCGCCCGGTGCCGGTCGGCGCGCTTTCGTCGACCCACGCGCCCTGCGCGTCGCCATAGACCCCGGTCGATGAGAGATAGCCGAGCCACGCGGCGCTGTCGGCGAGCTCCGCGGCATAGGCGGCGAGCACCGGATCGGCTTCGCCCGGCGGGACCGAGGAGAGGATGTGCGTCGCCTGCGCAATCTCGAACCGCACCCGGTCGTGATCGTCGAAGGGGAGGTTGCCCGCGCTGCCGGTCGCCATGATCCGCGCGACGGGCAGCGACGCGGCGATGTGCCGCGCGCTGTACCCAAGGCCGAAGATCAGGAGGCGCATCACGCCCTCCCGATCCGGTTCAACTCACTTCGCGCCATATCCGTTGTACAAGGTCCCGAAGAAATCGCCCTTTTTCCACGCCGGGCGCGCATCGGCATCGGCGATCTCACGCGCGATTGCATAGTTGGCCTCGATGAAGCGGACGCCCTGATCCCACAGGATTTCAGGATTGGTGATCTCGTCCGATGCGCGGTGATAGCGGGTCGACAGGAAACGGTCGAACGCCTCGCGGCCGACGCCCGCCATGCCCGGCCACAGGAATACCGACGGAATACCCTGCTGGACGAAGCGATAATGGTCGGAGCGGACGAAAAAGCCCTGTTCCGGCATCGGATCGGTGCCGACCCCGACGCCGACCGTGGCGGTTGCGCGGGCGACGGTTTCGCCCAGTGTCGAGCGAGCGGCGCCGAATGCGATCATGTCTTCGAACTTGTACGTGATCACCGGCATGTCGAGGTTGACGTTCGCGACGATCTTGTCCTTCGGCACGGTCGGGTTGTGCGCGAAATAATCGGCGCCGATCAGCCCCTTTTCCTCGGCGGTGACGGCCAGGAACATCACCGAGCGACGCGGCGGTTTGCCTGAATCGCGAAAGCGCTTGGCTTCCTCGATCAGCGAGGCGATGCCCATCGCATTGTCCATCGCGCCATTATAGATGGTGTCGCCCTTCGCATCCGGGCGGCCGACACCGACATGGTCGAGATGTGCGGTCAGCACGACCACCTCGTCCTTCAGCGCAGGGTCGCTGCCCGGAATGATCCCGGCGACGTTGCTGCTCATCACCATCTTGCGCTCGGTCTTGAGCGCGACGGCGAGCGTGGCGCGCGTCGCAAAGGATTTGAGCACGGGCTTGCCGTCCGCAACGGCCTTGGTCGCCGCGGCCCAGCCCTTGTCTTCGCCGAACAGCTTGGCTGCGCCCGCCGTGCTCAGCGATGCGATGGTCGGCGTGCCCCTGGCGGTAAGATGGCCATTGCCCTGTGCATCGGCCCAGGTCATCCGCCACTCGTCCCAATAATCCACGATTTGCGCGAACGGGCGACGCGATCCCGGCGTTTCGATCAGGATCACGCCCGCCGCACCCTTCTTGGCCGCGATCGCCGCCTTGTTGGCGTTGCTGCCGAAATGCGCGCGCTCCTCGCCGTCGAAGCTTCCCGGAGCGCCGCCAAAGATTGCGACGATCTTGCCCTTCACATCGACGCCCTTGTAATCGTCGCGCTTATATTGCGGCGCGACGATGCCGTATCCGGCGAACACCACGCCCGCGTCGATCAGCGTGCTCAGCTTCTCGGGGTCGCCACCGGGGATGTAATCCTTGCCGAACTCCAGCGTCACCGGTGTCCCGCCGCGCGTGACCGTCAGCGTGCCCTTGTCCGCCGGGCGAAAGCTCAGCAGCGGAACGGCCTGGAGATAGCTGCCGTTATCGCCCGCCGGACGCAGACCCGCAGCATAATATTGCGACGCCACATATTGCGCGGCGTGTTGCCTCATTAAGCGATGTTCCCGAGCGGCATAGCCATTGCCTCACGTAAATGCTCCCTACAGGAGATCACCCTCACGGACTATTCCTTGCGCGA
>NCEF01000055.1 GCA_002280565.1 Sphingomonas sp. 32-66-10 | reverse complement strand
CCTGCGCGGCTATATCATGCTGGCAGAGCGCCTGCTGGCGAGCGAGCGCGCCTTTGCCGATGGCTGGAACTTCGGCCCTTCGGACGAGGACGCCCAGCCCGTGCAATGGATCGTCAATCGCATGGAAGCGCGCTGGGGCGGTACGATCCCGGCAGAGCGGCAGGCGGGCGCCCATCCCCACGAGGCTGGGTTGCTAAGGCTCGATTGCTCGAAGGCCCGTGGAATGCTCGGTTGGAAGCCGGCGCTGCCGCTGGAAAGCGCGCTCGACTGGATCGTCGAATGGCACAAGGCTGTCGGTAACGGAGCCGATGCGAGGGCAGTGACGCTGGAGCAGATCGCGGCCTATGCGGGATTGTGCGGGGACGGGAACGGGCTTTCGGCGGCGGCTTGAAGCCCTTTGCCTCCGTCCGCTCGTCCTGAGCTTGTCGAAGGACGCGCGCTACGCTTTCCTGATGCGCGATTGAGGGAACTTAGCTCGTCAGCCGCGAAGCGTTAGGTTCAGGCACCTGCGCGCGTCCTTCGACAAGCTCAGGACGAACGGGGCTTGGTCTTGCCTTCGTCATTCCCGCGCAGGCGGGAATCCAGATCAATGGTTGCCTCTGGATTCCCGCCTGCGCGGGAATGACGAAGGTCGGAAAATATCTGCCCCTAACCCGGCGCCCGCGCCAGTGTCAGGATATTCCCCAAGGGCAGCCGCACAGGGAATGAAGGCAGCGGCACCTTGCCCAGCGGCACGCCCACGGCCTGTGCGCCCTGTCGGACGAGAAAATCGCTGGGGAACAAATTGCTGCTGCCCGTCACCTCAACCCGTTCAAGCCCCGCGCGTTCGAGCACGGTCTTCATCGTCGCCGGGCTGAAAAGCTGCGGATGTTGCAGGCAGAAGGGCGGCCATTTACGCCCCAGAACCCGCCGCAGCAATGAAGCCTCGTTATGAGTGACGATCGCCAGCATCCCGCCGGGCCGCAGCTTCGCGCGAATCTGGGTGAGAAGCGGCAGGGGATCGAGCAGATGGTCCAGCACATGGACCATCACGGCAAGGCCCACCGCACCTTCGGGCACGGCTGAAAGATCGTCCATCCGGCTTTCCAGCGTCACCGCTCCGGTCCCCGCAGCGGCGCGCAGCAGGCTGTGGACCGCACGGTTCGGCTCATAGAGCCAGAAATGCCCGAAATTGCCCCGTCGGGCCGCCTCTGCCGTCATGTGGCCGACATCGGGGCCAATCTCCAGATAATCGCCCGCAAGCTCCCCCGCCCGGGCAATCGCGTCGAAATAGCCGCGCTGGGTGGCCTCGATCATGGAACGGGGCACCATGTCCATGTTGGGCGCCAGTTCCGAATAGAGATCGGCCAATGCCTGCCCGGTGAAATAGACCGGATTATAGAGCAGCCCACAAATTGAGCAGCGGCGGTAGGAGAAGAACACCGTCTCCTTGTCCAGCCCGGCCCAGAGCGGGCGCAATTGGGTGAGCGGGAGATGTTCGGCCACCCGGTGGCTCCCCATCTCCGTCTCCCCCGACCACGATCCGCAACAAGGGCACAGGCGCTGGACGAATGCAGGATCAGTCATGCCCCGCCCCCCGTTCTACAAAGGTCACCCGGCTATGCCAGAACCAGCTTCCGGCGATTACCAGACAGGCAAAGCCGGTCTGCGCAATCGCGGGGGGGATGCTGGCGAGTTCCACCAGCAGCGGCAGTGCGGCCCAGTTGGCGGCATAGTTCATCAGGTAGAAGCCAGAAAACACCCCGAATTCGCGCATCACATTGCCCCGCGTGCGGAACACGCCGAGCTTGTATGTCATGAAGGCGAACAGCAGGCACACCACCTGAGACACGCCCAGTGCCACCAGATAGTGCCGGTGGAAGAAGGGCACGGACCAGACCAGCGCCGGATAGAAGGCCAGGCCGACCGCCGTGTTCAGCGCCCCTGCCGCCAGAAAGCGCAGCGGACGGCCACCAAGGGAGAGTGCGCGGCTCATTCCTCGTCCATCAGTTCGATACGCATATTCTCGCGCAGCACCTCGCGCGGGAGGAAAGGCGAAAGGTCTTCCAGCGCGGGCGAAGTGATGCGGCCGTCCGGATGAGACTTGGCGCCCAGCTTCGGAGCGAAAGACACGTCCTCGTCCACGAACAGCTCGCACAGCACCGGGCCTTCGGTGGCGAGCGCGGCGGACACTGCCCCAGGCAGTTCGTTATGCGAGCGGGCACTGAAATAGGCGAAGCCGAAGGCATCGGCCAAGCGCGCGAATTCCGGGAAGGTCACGTTGCTCTTGGGACCGCCGCCCACTTCGACCCCGTTGAAGAAATTGCGGTGCGTCTGGAAGATCGAGACATAGCCGGAATTATTGATCACGAAGACCTTCACCGGCAGGCCGTATCCAGCGATGGTCTGCATCTCCTGCAAATTCATCATAATGCTGCCGTCACCGGCGAGGGCGACCACCCGGCGCGTGCCGCCGGTGGCGGTGCATACGCCGATGGCGGCGGGCAGGTCATAGCCCATGGTGGCGCAGCCCGAATTGGTCCACAGGCGCTGGCCTTCGCGGATATGAGCTGTCTGGAACCCGATCACGCAGGCGCTGCCATTGCCGGTGACGACGATGTCGTCGTCACCCAACTGGCGGAAGAGCTCGTCCAGCGCGACATAGGGATGCATCAGCTGCGAGTGGCTGTGATATTCCGGTAGCACCACAGGGAAGCGCCGCACCCGCTCGCGCGACCATTCGAGCCATTCCTTATGGACCTCGCCAGGGCCATCATAATCGGCCGCCAGCAATTCGGGCAGCAAATCCGCCAGATCGGCCACCACGGGCATGTCGGGCACGACATTGGGCTTGCTCAGCTCCAGCGGATCGATGTCCACCCAGATCTTGAACGCCTCGCGCGCGAAGCTCTGCCAATTATAGCTGACCTGCCGGATATTGAGCCTGCTGC
>NCEF01000033.1 GCA_002280565.1 Sphingomonas sp. 32-66-10 | reverse complement strand
GGGCTTCCACCTCGGCGCGGTCACCCTGGCCGAGATACTCAAGGCCGACATTGATGATGCCGCCGGCATTGATCACGTAATCCGGCGCGTAGAGGATGCCGCGGGCGTCGAGGCGCGCGCCGTCCCCCTGCTTGGCGAGCTGATTGTTCGCGCCGCCGGCCACGATCTTGCACTGGAGCGCCGCGATGCTCGCCTCGGTCAGGATCGCACCGAGGGCGTTGGGGCTGAAAATCTCGGCTTCGATGGACGCGATCGCATCTGCACCGGCGACATCCGCGCCCAGCTCGGCGGCCAGCGCTCGTGCCTTGTCGGTGTTGACGTCAGCGAGCGTCAGCTTGGCACGGTCCGCCGCGAGACGCCGGGCAAGACCGCCGCCGACGCTGCCCACGCCCTGCACCGCTACGTGCACGCCCGCCATCGAATCAGCACCCAGTGCGCGCTTGGCCGCAGCCTTTACGCCGAGATAGATGCCGAGCGCCGTAAATGGACCGGGATCGCCGCCCGCGCTGCCCCCGGCGACGGGCAGGCCGGATACGTGGCGCGTGCGGGTCGCGATGACCTTCATCCGTGCTTCGGACATGCCGACGTCCTCGGCCGTGACATAGCGACCGCCGAGCGATTCGACCGCATCGCCAAATGCGATGAGCTGCGCCTCGCTGATCGTCGCGCCGGGTTCAGGGGCGAGCACCACGCCCTTCCCGCCACCCAAGGGCAGGCTGGCCATCGCATTCTTGAAGCTCATGCCGCGCGACAGCCGCAACGCGTCGGTGATTGCCGCATTGCCGTCGGCATAATGCCAGAAGCGCACGCCGCCGGCTGCCGGGCCAAGCTTGGTCGAATGGACCGCGATCACCGCGCGCAGGCCGCTGGCAGGATCGGTGATGAGGTGAACCCCCTCATGCGCGTCGAAATCGGGCAGGTCCCACAGGGCGGTCATGGCGCTTCCAGCTGGCTAAGAATATTTCGAGGGCGCGTAATATTCTTCCGCGCGGCGCAGCGCCAGTCCAAAATGTCGGCGATGGGAAAATGGGGCGACCGACGGGACTTGAACCCGCAACCCCCGGCATCACAAGCCGGTGCTCTAACCAATTGAACTACGGTCGCCGTGGAAATGGCGCGCTTAGCGGCGTGCCCGAGCAGCGTCAAGCGCCTGTGGTTTACGCCATCAGCAGATGCGGATGCGAGGTCGTCGAAACCGAACCCGCCCCGGCCGCGCGGGCGATACGGATTGCCGCATCGACGGTAATCCGGCCTTCCCGCACCAGCGTCCGCGCCGAGGCCGCCAGCGTGGGCGCGCGCACAAAGGCATGGCGTGCCAGGATCGCGACATCGCCCCCTTCAGCGAGCAATCGCCGCAGGCCCGGGTCGATGACCACGGTCTCGAACAGCATCACCGATCCGGAAAAGCCGCTCTGGTCGCACGCGTCACACCCGACCGCGCGATAGATCACCGTTCCCGGATCGACCCCGAGCAACGCCGACTCCGACCCCTCTGCCTGCGCCGGACGGCGACATGCGGGGCAGAGGCGCAGCTCGGTCCGCGCCGCGATTGCGACCCGCAGCGCAAAAGCGAGCAAATGCCGTTCCACCCGCACTGCGCGCAGTCGGGCGATGGCTGCCATCGCATCCGGGGCTTCGATACCCAGCACGATACGGACGCCGCGCTGGGCATGGTCGAACGCGCCGGCCAGCAGCGCCCGGTCATCGTTCGGGCGCACCAGGATCGCGTCACAATCCATCCGGGCGACCGAATCAAGCTCGGCACGGTCGGCCGCGATTTCGACGACGTGCCGCTCTCCCGGAGCGTAGGCAGCCGCCGCCATCGCCCGCGCCATCACCGCCGCATCGTCCGACGCGACCAAGATCACGCCCCCGGGTGCCAGCAACTCGCGCTCGATCGCGGCGCGCATCGATCCAGGCATGCCGAGTTCGGTAAAGCCCCCGCCATTTCGTTCATGCGCCGCCAGATCGATCACCACCCGCTCGCCACGTCGGGTCGCGTTGGGCAGCGCCTGCGCGGCTTCGATCCAGTCGGGTTTCGCGACGAGGCTGCGCACCGGGGCAAGGCCGGACACGGCACGGACGAGAATGCGAACCTCGCTCCCGTCGCGCACCAGATGCACGGCCGGGATGCCGGCAGCCACGGCCGCCTGAACCAGTTGATCGAGACTGTCCGCGTCGCCCATGTTGCCGCGCTATTACGCAATTGTGACGGTTTGCCTGCGGTCCGGCGAATTTTTTGAGGCGGCCGACCCCTCTGGATGCGCGCAATCGCTTCTGGCAGATAGGCAGAATGGTCTCCCCCTCCCCTGCCGCCGGGTTTCCGATCGAACCCGTGATCGAACGTCTGAGCAGCCGCGCCGGGATTCAGAAGGTTCCCACGCCAAAGCTTACGCTGTTCATGCGCAAAGGGTTTCTGGACACCGAATTCTGTACCGAGTTGATGGCGATCGTCGACCGCGACCGGCGACCGTCGCTGGTGTCGGACTATAACGGCGACGACGTGTTCAGGACGAGCGAAACTTGTGACCTGCCGGCCGACAATCCGGCAACGCAGCGACTGGATGCGATGATCTGCGACTTTATCGGTCTCGATCCCGCGCATGGCGAGCCGTTACAGGGCCAACGCTATGCGGTGGGGCAGGAATTCAAGGCGCATACCGACTATTTCGAACCGACCGGCGTCGACTTTGAAAAATTCTGCGCCGTGGCCGGCCAGCGCACCTGGACGGTGATGATTTACCTCAACGCGGTCGAGGCAGGTGGCGCGACCCGGTTCAAGGCGATCGACAAGCTGGTCCAGCCCGAGCCGGGAAAGCTGCTGGCCTGGAGCAATTTGCGGCCCAATGGCACGCCGAACCCGAGCACGCTGCACCACGCAATGAAGGTCCGCGCCGGGACCAAATATGTCATCACAAAATGGTTTCGCGAACGTCCATGGGGGTAACGCGAAAAGGGCCGCCCCGATGGGACGGCCCTTTCCTGTTTCGACCGAAGTGGCTCAGAATTTTGTACTGAGGCCGATCGAGAATTTCCGGCCGACGTCATAGGTGTTGGTGTCCACCCGCACATCATTCGGGAAGGTCTGGTATTCCTGATACCGCGTCTTGGTCAGGTTGCGGGCCTCAAGCTTCAGCTCGAACTCTGCGCCTGCCAGCTCAAAGCCCTGACGCGCGACCAGATCGATGGTCAGGCCCGGCTTCTCGATGATGTCGGGCAGGCGAACGCCTTCGACCACCGGACCGCGGTTGGTGACACGCTCGCTCGCATAGTTGAACAGCACGGTCAGCTGCGAGAGCGAAGCGGTATCCTCAAACCCAACCTGGAAGTTGACCAGGTGATCCGACTGGCCAACCAGCGGGCCGCCGTCGTTGAACAGAAGCGACGACCGGACCGCCGGAGCGCCCAGGATCGGGCTGGCGACCAGCTGGTCGCCCGCTTCGATTTCCGACTTGGTGTAGGTGTAGTTCGCAATCAGCACGAGGCGCTTGGTGTCGAAGAAGCCACCGCCCAGCGTGTCGAGCGCGATGTGCTTCTGCGCCTCGATCTCGCCGCCCCACAGCTTGGCGCTGGGCGCGTTCGAGAAGCCGGTCTGCAGCGAGGTCGAGCCGCCGGCGACGAACGCCACCGCCTCGATCGGATTGTCGATCTTCTTGAAGAAGCCCGCCGCCGTCACGCGCTGATCACGCGCAAAGAACCATTCGAAGCGCGCTTCGGCGTTGTAGAGCTGCGAGTCGATGAGCAGCGGGTTGCCCAGGAACTGGCGGCTGCTCTCGAAATCCTGGTACAGCTGCGGCGCAAGCTCGCGGAACTGCGGGCGAGCGATCGTCTTCGATCCATGGACGCGCAGCTGCATGTCCGGAGCGAAGTTCCACGTGATCGTGGCAGCAGGCAGCCAATAGTCGTTGTCGAGGTTGGTCCCGGCAACGGCACCGGTCGGCAGTACCTGCTGCTTGGCGGTCTCGTAGCGGACGCCAACCGACGCGCGCAGACCGTCGAGCAGCTCGGCCTCGCCCTGCACATAACCGGCATGAACTTCCAGCGATGCGTCATAGGCCGCAGCGCCGGTGCCGGTCGATTCGTTCCGCAGGGTGATGCCGTAGGTCTGAATGTTATAGTCCGACAGCAGATAGTCCGGACGCTGCTGCGCAACAGTCTGGTTCACGCCGCCATTGTTCGGGCCGATGAAGCGGAAGAAATAGCGGTACGACTGGCGTTCCGTATCGGTGTACGCATAGCCGGCCGAAAGCGTGATCGGGCGGGCTGTGTTGAGCTCATAAGCAACGTCGACCGCGCCGGTCCAGAGATCCTCATTGAGGTCGCTGAACGCGATCGTCGCGCCGCTCGGCGCGTTGAGCGTGTTGATATAGTCGTCAAATGCGTTGCTGTAGATATAGCGGAACCCGCGCTCATAGGGCGCCTTGCGCTTGGTATTGGCATAGGCACCGCGCAGATCGAGGTCGAGCGCACCGAAATCGAGCTCAGCGACGATCTGGCTGGTGAACAGCTGGCGTTCGAACCAGTTGGTGTTTTGCGTCGCGAAGGTCGGCACGCCGAACGAACCCGGAATACCGAAATTCTCTTCGTCGAACTGGCCGATGATCGCCTGCTTCAGCGTGTCGTGGATATAGACATTGGTGAAGCGGACGAGATGTTCGCCGAACTCAAACCCGACACCGAGCAGGCCATTGGCGATGATGCGGTTGTCGGTCGTCACCTGATTGCCGTCGCTGGCGAGACCGCCATCGGCACCGATCGCAACCTGCTGCTTCTGCGCGCGGGTCTGCCAGTTGTTCGACAGGCCGCCGGCACCGATCACGCCGATGCGCAGGCCGCCGGTGTCAAACGTCTTGGCGAAGCTGGTGCTGGCCGACCAGTTGGCCGGGATATGGTTGTTTTCGAACACCACCGTGGTCGGCGCGTTCGACAGCTGGATGAGCTGCGCCGCGTTGGTCACCGAGGTGCCATTGGCACCGGCGTCGAGGATGAAGCTGGGGATGCTACGCTCACCGTCGTCATAACCGAACACGTCACGGCTGCCGCCGTCATAGGTATAGCCGAGTTCGCTCGTGGTGACGGTGTCGAAGCCGATCGAGCCACCGATCTCGAAAAACCCGTCGCGCGGTGCCGCACGGGTCGTGATGTTGATCGCGCCGCCGCCGAATTCGCCGGGGTAATTGGCGGAGTAGCTCTTCTGCACCAGTGCCGACCCGACGATGTTGGTCGGGAACAGGTCGAGCGGCACGACGCGGCGCAGCGGCTCGGGGCTCGGCAGCGGCAGGCCGTTGAGCAGCGACGAGGAATAGCGGTCGCCAAGGCCGCGCACGAACACGAAGCCGTTGCCAACAACGCTGAGGCCGGTGACGCGCGTCAACGCGCCGGCGATGTCGCCCTCACCCGAGCGCGCGATATCGGCGCTCGACAGCACCGACACGACTTGCGGCGTGGCCTTGATGACATTGGGGATGTTGCGGCCGATGACGACGATTTCTTCGCTCGAATCGCCAGCGCCCGGGGCGGAGATTTCGACCTCTTCCTCTTCGGCCTGCGCAGCGGCCTCGGCTTCCTGCGGCGCGGCTTCGGCGGTCGCATCCTGCGCAGCCTGGGCCAGCGCGTGCGGCGCAACGAGTTGCGAGGTCAGAAGCAGCAGACTTCCGAATGCGGTGCTCTTTTTCATCTGGTGACGTCCGTTTTCAGAGGCTGGCGTTTGCAGAGGCTGACGCCTTCAAATGCCTGGTCCCGCCAAGGAAAACCGGAACCGGCGGCCCCTTTCCCGCCGGCTCCGGTAGTCGATCACGATCCGATCAGGTGACCGGAACGGTGGTGCAGGCGCTGCCGGCCGCGCCGAAGTTCGCGCGGTTCGAGTTGCAGGTCCAGCCCTGATACCAGGTGTCGGTCGGGCCGCTGACGGCGCCGATATAGCTGGTGGTCACCAGGAAGGACGAACCCGACGGGTTGAGCGTCGCCGCGTTGAACGCAGTCACGCCCGCTGCGCCAGTGCCGGGCAGATAGCCCGAGGTCAGCGCATTGGCCGCAGTGCCGTTCTTCACGTTGTTGGTGCCGGCATCGACCAGCGCTTCCTGCTCGGCGTTGGTCACGGTGATGCTGTTCACCGCGGTTTCGGCGCTCAGGCCGCCGGTGCAAGCGAAGTAGTTCGAACGGAACACCGGCGGGCCAGCCTCGTCGATTGCCGGGTTGGCCGGACGGATCGTCGACTTGCCGCCATTGTCGGTGGTGCCGGCCAGGACGTTGAGGCACGGACGGCCCGAAACGATGATGCCGTTGACGAAGGTGAAGTCAGCACCGCCGCGCAGACGCAGGCCGGCGTTGGTGCCGGTGGTGGTGTGCACGAAGGTGAAGTTCGCGATGCGGCCGTTCTGGCGCGGCGTCGCGTCTTCGTTGTTGTTGGAGTCGATTTCCATGACATAGTTGTCGCTGGTGGTGTTCGACGGCTTCTGGATCGCAATCGCGAACTGAATGAAGCCCTTCCAACCCACATCCGTGTCGATGCTGTCGTCATCGGCGCCGGTAACGACCCAGTAACGGCCATTGTGCGTGCCGCCGAAGATTTCGATGCCGTCGTCCGAGCTGTTGTGGATCTGGATATATTCCAGACGCGTGCCGCTGCCGACGCCGCCGGTGGTGATGCCCTGAAGCTCGTTGTTCGGGCTGATGACGGTGCCCGAATAACGGACCTGAACATAGCGCATCACACCCGAGGTGTCGCCGGGGGTCGCGCCGCCGTAAAGCGCGTTGCCGGTACCCTCGACCACGTTTTCGCAGTTGACGGTGCCGCCGGTCACGCCGGAGAGGTTGCAGTTCGAGATCGGCGCACGGCCGGCCAGGATGATGCCGCCCCACAGGCCCTGCGATTCGTCGGTCACGCCGCCGGTCAGATTCTGCTGCGCGGTGAAGATGATCGGCTGAGTCGCCGTGCCTTCGGCCGCGATGGTCGAGCCGCGGTTTACGACCAGCAGGTCGTTGTCCGAATTGGTGGTGTTGGCATAGATGATCACGCCCGGCTGGATCGTGAGGTTGCCGGCGGTGCCAGCCGTGCCAGCGCCACCACGATCGACGCCGACATCGACGCGGCCGTTGATCTCATAGGCGACGCCCGCCACCTTCTGCAGCGTCAGGTTGGTGATCAGCGAAGGCAGGCGGCAACCGCGGAAGCTGCCAACCACACCGGCATCGGTGAAGCCCGACGGGCAGCTGGCGGCCGGCGTACCGGGCGTGGCGGTCGGCGTCGGCGTCGGTGCCGGCGCCGGGGCAGGAGCCGGGGCGGGAACGACGATCACGCCCTCGCCGGGCGAGGCAACGCTGGACGCGCCATCGCAAGCGGCGAGCGTGGCGCCCGCGACGCTGGTCATCAGGATGAGGCTGATACGCTTGAAGTCGGCCATGAATTTCTCCGTTCCGGTCGATCCCGGTTTGCAGGATGGTGGGCGAGCGCCCTGGATCGACTCGGAACATTCCCCCTGCCGATCACCTGCGTCGCGCTAGGCTGCGTGCATGACGGTGGGATGGGATTTGTGAGAATTTTCAGTGACTTTGACGTTACTTTTTTGTGACGTTCGTTACGAAATAGTTACACAAAGCCCATATCAATCGAGCTAACAGTATGATAGATAAAGTTTTAATTTCCATCGCCTGCGCGCTCAGCGGCGATCCGATGCGCGATGCGTCAGCGCGCCGCGCACGATCATGCTGCACTGTGACCGCACCGCAACACACAATTTCTGACAGAGCAATCCGACGAAATGCAAAAAGCCCGCCGGCAGCGCCGACGGGCTTTTGAAGATGGTGGGCGCGGCTGGGATTGAACCAGCGACCCCTGCGGTGTGAACACAGTGCTCTACCACTGAGCTACGCGCCCGATGCCGGGACCTTCCGGGACGGTGTGCGGCTGCTCCGATAAACCGGAACTCCCCGGAGTGGCCCGGGGAGCGGAGCCTCTAAAAGGACGGAACCGGCTTGTCCAGCCCCGTCCAGCGTCTTTCAGTTCACCGCGTCCTTCAGGCCCTTGCCGGCCTTGAACTTGGGCTGCGACGATGCCTTGATCGTCATCGGCTCGCCGGTGCGCGGGTTGCGGCCGGTCGATGCCTTGCGCTTCGATACCGAAAAGGTGCCGAAGCCGACCAGGCGAACTTCGTCGCCCTTTTTGAGTGCGGCGGTGACCGCGTCGAACACAGCCTCCACTGCCTTGCTGGCATCGCCCTTACCGAGGCCCGCGGTGTCTGCGACCGTGGCGATCAGTTCCTGTTTGTTCATACCCGTAGAACCCCTGCATTTTTAATAGGCTTGCATGAAATGCGCTGGGCATCGTGAAGCCGGTGGAACAGGAAAACGCGTCCGCACGCCGCTGTAAAGCGGAAAGCGGTACAAATACGGGGAAAAGGGAGGAAAAAATGCCCTGATCCGCGCTTAACCGTCAATGGCGGAGCGGATCGGGCGCCGTCGCGGGCGGCAAGACCGCCAGATCCTCCGCCTCGCTCCATTCGATCGCGGTCAGCGGTTCGGTCAGCGCGAGCTTGAGCACCTCGTCGACATGCGCCACGGGAATGATCGTCAGCCCTTCGCGGATATTCGCCGGAATCTCCGCCAGATCCTTCTCATTCTCCTGCGGGATCAGCACTGTGGCAATGCCTCCGCGCAGCGCCGCGAGCAGCTTTTCCTTAAGACCGCCGATCGGCAGCACGCGACCGCGCAGCGTGACCTCGCCGGTCATCGCCACGTCCTTGCGCACGGGAACACCAGTCAGGGTCGAGACGATCGCGGTGACCAGGCCGATGCCCGCGGACGGTCCATCCTTGGGCACCGCACCTTCGGGCAGATGGACGTGGATATCCTTGCGCGCGAAGATGCTCGGCTTGATGCCATAGCTCGGGCTGCGCGCGCGAATGAAGCTGAATGCCGCCTCGACGCTCTCCTTCATCACGTCGCCGATCTTGCCCGTCGTCTTGATCGCGCCCTTGCCGGGGACGGTGACGCTTTCGATCGTCAGCAGCTCCCCGCCGACCTCGGTCCAGGCGAGCCCGGTGACGGCACCGATCTGATGCTCTTCTTCACCGATGCCGAAGCGATATTTGCGCACGCCGGCGAACTCGTGGAGGTTCTCGGGCGTCACGACGACGCTCTCGACCTTGCCTTCCAGGATGCGGCGCAGCGCCTTGCGTGCGAGCTTGGCGATTTCACGCTCCAGTGTACGCACACCGGCTTCGCGCGTGTAGTAGCGGATGAGGTCGCGCAACCCCGCTTCGGTCAGTTCGAACTCGCCAGTCTTCAGGCCATGCGCGTCGATCTGCTTGGCGATCAGATGGCCCTTCGCAATCTCGACCTTCTCGTCCTCGGTGTACCCCTCAAGCCGGATGATCTCCATGCGATCGAGCAGCGGTTGGGGCAGGTTCAGCGAATTCGCCGTCGTCACGAACATGATGTCCGACAGATCGACGTCGATCTCCAGATAATGGTCGTTGAACTTGCTGTTCTGCTCGGGGTCGAGCACTTCGAGCAGCGCCGAGGCGGGATCGCCACGGAAATCCTGGCCGAGCTTGTCGATCTCGTCGAGCAGGAACAGCGGGTTGCTGGTCCCGGCCTTTTTCAGGTTGGTGACGATCTTGCCCGGCAGCGAGCCGATGTAGGTGCGGCGATGGCCGCGAATCTCGGCCTCGTCGCGCACGCCGCCGAGCGACTGGCGGATGAACTCACGCCCGGTCGCCTTGGCGATCGACTTGCCAAGGCTGGTCTTGCCGACGCCGGGCGGACCGACGAGGCACAGGATCGGACCCTTCAGCTTGTTGGTCCGCGCCTGCACCGCGAGATATTCGATGATGCGGTCCTTGACCTTCTCCAGGCCATAGTGATCCGCATCGAGCACTGCTTCGGCCTCGACCAGGTCCTTTTTCAGCTTGGACTTCTTGCCCCAGGGCAGGCCGAGCAGCACGTCGAGATAGTTGCGCACGACGGTCGCCTCGGCGCTCATCGGCGCCATGGTCTTGAGCTTCTTGAGCTCCGCCTGCGCCTTGCCGCGCGCTTCCTTCGACAGCTTGAGCGTGGCGATCTTCTGGGTCAGCTCGGCGATCTCGTCGCCCTCGCCTTCCTCGCCCTCATTGCCCAGCTCGCGCTGGATCGCCTTGAGCTGTTCGTTGAGGTAATATTCGCGCTGCGTCTTCTCCATCTGGCGCTTGACGCGCGAGCGGATTTTCTTCTCCACCTGCAGCACGCCGAGCTCGCCCTCCATGAAGGCGAAGACCATTTCGAGGCGCTTTTGCGGGTCGGCTTCGACCAGCAGGCTCTGCTTGTCGGCGACCTTGACCGCGATATTGCCCGCAACCGCATCGGCGAGGCGCGAGGCTTCCTCGATCTCGCCGAGCTGAACCGCAGTTTCAGCGGGCAGCTTGCGGTTGAGCTTGGCGTAATTCTCGAACTGCTCGATGACCGAGCGCATCAGCGCCTGCACCTCGGTGCCGGTCGCATCCTTCTGCTCGACCGGCGAAACCGTGGCAGTCAGGTAGCCGCCCGCATCCTGCATCGTTTCGAGTTTACCGCGCTCCTTGCCCGCGACGAGCACGCGCACGGTGCCGTCGGGCAGCTTGAGCAGCTGCATCACCTCAGCCGACACGCCGGTGTCATAGAGGTCGTCGCGACCGGGATCGTCATTGGCCGGATCGAGCTGGGCGACGAGGAAAATTTCCTTGTCGGCGGCCATCGCGGCCTCAAGGGCGGCGACCGACTTGTCGCGTCCGACGAACAGCGGCACGATCATGTGCGGGAAGACGACGATGTCGCGCAGCGGCAGGACTGGATAGGAAGACTTCATGGACACTCCGGTGCTGCCCGCAGGGGGCAGAATCAGTCAACTATATGGGGATCGCGCACGCGGCATCAATGCAGTGTTTGCCGCGATGCTGGCGTTGACCGCGTTCGTCCCCGCTGCATTGGCGCAGAAGGGCGAGCCGCCGATCACCGAACTGACCGAACGCTCCGGTGGACCGATCGAGCCCGAGCGGGCAGCGCTGCGGCTGGAGCATGTCGATTTGAACCTCGCGGTGGATGCGGCGCGAAAATATCTGAGCGTGATCGACCTGCCCGCACCGGTCGCATCCGGTGGCAAAGTGGTGGCGCGCATCGCCTATGCCGGGCGACCGCACGAGGCGGTCAACGCACCTTGGGATGACGGCTTCGTCTGGTCGAGCTGGCAGGGCAAGCCCTGGGTCGCGACGACGGCGCAAGGCTATGGCTGCGACCTGTTCTGGCCGTGCCTTGACTTTCCATCGGGCGAGGTGAGGTCGATCCGCATGGCAATCACCACCGGCGGCGAGGCGGCGATCGGCAATGGCCGGTTGGTGTCGGTAGAGAATCTGGCCGGGGGTCGGGCGCGCTGGACGTGGGAAGCGCGCGACATCAATCCCTATCTCGTCGCGATCAACATCGGGCCGTATCGCGAAATCAAGGGCAGCTATGCCAGCAAGTTCGGCAACCAGGTGCCGCTGCACCTGTGGCATCTGACCGGTAAGGATGAACAGGCGGCTGGGCTGTTCGCCGAATTCGCGCCGACGCTCGACTTTTACGAAACGATGATTGGCCCCTTCCCCTTCGCGCACGAGAAGCTCGGCGTGGTGGAGACGCCGCATCTGGGCATGGAGCACCAGACGGTCAACGCGTACGGCAACGACTATCGCAAGGACGCGACGGGGTTCGACTGGCTGTTCCACCATGAGCTCGCGCATGAGTGGTTCGGCAACCAGATGACCGCAGCCGATTGGGATGATTTCTGGCTGCATGAGGGCTATGGCCAATATATGCAGCCGCTCTACGGCCAGTGGCGCGAGGGCGAGGCGCGCTATGCCGCGATGATGGCGGAGCAGCGCAAGAACATCCTCAATCGCGAAGCATTGGTGTCGGGCCGGTCGCGCACGTCGGACGAGGTGTATCAGCTCGAAAAGGGCGGGCCGGGTCAGGACATCTATTACAAGGGCGCATGGGTGCTGCACACGCTGCGCTACCTGATCGGCGACGCGGCGTTTTTCGGTGCGACCCGACAGCTGGTCTATGGCCGCCCGGACCCGAAGCCGGGGAATTTCAAGCCGCGCTTTGCATCGACGGCTGAGTTCGAGGCGCTGATGAGCGCGGCTGCGGGACATGACCTCGGCTGGTTCTATGACGTCTATCTGCGCTCAGCCGCGCTGCCCGAGCTGGTCGAGACCCGCACCGGCAGCGAATTGATGCTGGAGTGGAAAACGCCGCGCAACGTCCCCTTCCCGCTCCCCGTCGACGTGGAGGTCGATGGCGTCGTGCAGCGCGTCGCGATGGCGGGCGGCCGTGCGACGATCGCCGTGCCAGCAGGCGCGCATGTCGTGATGGACCCGATGGCCCGCGTGCTGCGCCGGTCGGAGGCCGTGGAGGCCATGCAGCGACCGCCCCGCTAATTTGGGGTGTGTCCTGTGCGGGGCAGCGGCTATGCTGCGGCAATTGCTGAAGAGGAAGACGGTGATGCGGTCATTTGTGTGGGGTTGGTGCGTGGCGCTGACGCTCTTGGTCGCAGGGCCAGCTCAGGCGCAACGTGAAGTCGCGAACGCACCGGATCCCTGGGTCCATGCAGCGACCGGCGCCAAATTACCTGTCAGCGTCGCCGGCTTCCAGCGCACCCGCGTCAGCGAATACTCGGACGATGGCCGCGACGCGAGCGCCAGTTACGTTCTGCGGCGTGAGGGCGGATTCGTTTCGGTCACCCTCTATATCTATCCCGCCGCTGCAGGATTGACCTGTGTTCAGACATTTGCCGACGGTCAGGCGCAGATCGTCAGGCGGGGCGGGGTACGATTGATCCGGGAAGCACGCGATTTGCCCCCGTCGGGTCGGGGAACGCCCGTTGCGCACTATGCCCGCTACGCAATTCCGGCGGGCACCATGGGCGAAGGCATCCCTGCGCTGACCAGCGACCTCTATCTCCATTGCCCGGCGGGCAGCGGCTTCCTGGTGAAATACCGTGCTTCCGGTACCGAGGGGTTCGAGTTCGGACCGGATGTCACGCGCCTGATCCGTTCGATTGCCTGGCCGGCGGCGCTCGCCGATTAGTTGGTCGACCCCGTGGCTCTGTTTCAGACTAGCAGGTGCGCCTCGCCCACGCGCAGCTGGTTCCGGCCCGATCGCTTCGCGGCGTATAGTGCGGCGTCGGCGCGGGTCATCGCGAGCTGAATCGGCTCGCCGTCCAACGCGACGATGCCGCCGGAGCAGGTTATCGCGATGCCGTCAGGTCGCTGGATCAGACCATTGCCCAGCCGCAGACACAGGCGTTGCAGGATGCTGGCGGATTCGCCTTCCTCGGTACCGGGGAAGAATATGGCGAACTCTTCGCCGCCCCAGCGTCCCACAAAGTCCGACCTGCGCACCCCCCGGGCGGCGAATGCGGCAAAATCCTGAAGGATCGCGTCGCCCACATCATGGCCGAACTTGTCGTTGACCGATTTGAACTTGTCGAGATCGATCAGCGCGATCGTGCCATCCCCGGCGCTTTCGACACGCGCGAGAAAGCCGCGGCGGTTGAGCAGGCCGGTCAACGGATCGCGATGCGCAGCCATGTCGAGCGCGGCGACACGCACCCTGGTGGCCTCGCTGGCGCGCGTAACGCCCGCGAGCAGGTCGGCGAGCATGTCGCCATCGCTGACAGCCTCCAGCGCTTCGGCCTGTTCGCGTTCGAGCGACCGGACTGCCTGGGTCGCCGCGCGCACCGGGGCGAGCAAACCGTCGATCCCGAACAGGGTGAACAGCGTGCCGAGCAGCGTCGCAGCGAGCACGATGCCGAGATCGTGCCAGTCGGTTTTGCCGGTGCTGAACTGCCACGCGGCAAATGCCAGCAACGGAATATGCGTGCCGATGAAGCAGATGGTAAACATCCGCAGCCGGAGGCTGGACGGGAACAGGAACCGCGTTGCCTTATAGAACCGCAAGTTGGCCTCCGTATTATCCCAGTCCGCGGTGCCAACAAAGCGTTAGGCGGCGTTAAGCGGGAACGAACGAAGATGGTTAAACCTGTGGATGAACGGCTCGATCGGATGGCCCAATGCAAAACGGGCGCCGGTTGCCCGACGCCCGTTTGACTGGTTGACCGTGAAGCCGATCAGGCGGCGTCGCCGGCCTTCTTCTTCTCGGCCGCATAGACGCGGACCGGTTCCTTCGATCCGGCGACGACGTCCTTGTCGATCATCACCTCGTCCACCCCGTCCATGCCGGGCAGGTCGAACATCGTGTCGAGCAGAATGCCTTCAAGGATCGAGCGGAGGCCGCGCGCGCCGGTCTTGCGCTCGATCGCCTTCTTGGCGACTGAAACCAACGCGTCGTCGGTGAAGCTGAGCTTCACATTCTCCATGTCGAACAGCTTCTGATACTGTTTCACCAGCGCGTTCTTCGGCTCGGTCAGAATCTTGACCAGCGCCGGGATGTCGAGATCCTCGAGGGTCGCGACGACCGGCAGACGACCGACGAACTCGGGGATCAGGCCGAACTTGAGCAGATCCTCCGGCTCGGTCTGACGCAGCGTTTCACCGGTGCGGCGCTCCTCCGGCGCGGCGACATAGGCGCCGAAGCCGATCGACTTGCCCTGAAGCCGGTCGCCGATGATCTTTTCGAGGCCGCTGAACGCGCCGCCGCAGATGAACAGGATGTTGGTCGTGTCGACCTGCAGGAACTCCTGCTGCGGATGCTTGCGCCCGCCCTGCGGCGGAACGCTGGCGGTGGTGCCTTCCATCAGCTTCAGCAGCGCCTGTTGCACGCCCTCACCCGACACATCGCGCGTGATCGACGGGTTCTCGGCCTTGCGGCTGATCTTGTCGATCTCGTCGATATAGACGATGCCGCGCTGCGCCCGTTCGACATTGTAGTCGGACGCCTGGAGCAGCTTGAGGATGATGTTCTCGACATCCTCACCGACATAGCCGGCTTCGGTCAGCGTCGTCGCATCGGCCATGGTGAAGGGCACGTCGAGGATGCGCGCCAGCGTCTGCGCCAGCAGCGTCTTGCCGCAGCCGGTCGGACCGACCAGCAGGATGTTCGACTTGCTCAGCTCGACATCGGCGCCCTTCGCACCGTGATTGAGGCGCTTGTAATGGTTGTGCACCGCCACCGACAGCACGCGCTTCGCCCGATTCTGTCCGATGACATAATCGTCAAGAACGTCGCAGATTTCCTGTGGCGTCGGGACGCCACCGTCCTTCTTGCTGACCAGCGCCGATTTCGTCTCTTCGCGGATGATGTCATTGCAGAGTTCGACGCATTCGTCGCAGATGAACACGGTGGGGCCGGCGATCAGCTTGCGCACCTCGTGCTGCGACTTGCCGCAGAACGAGCAATAGAGCGTGCTTTTCGAGTCGCCGCCGCTTAACTTCGTCATTCAGTCTTCCTTTGCGTGCCGGGCCGCATCGCAGCCCGGCATCCTACAGCCGGAACAACGCCCGGCAACTCAAATTCGCCCAATAGCAGGGGAAGGTGAGCGTCAGATTAAGACGCCGTTCCCTCACTGTCAGTCGGCTGCGGGCGCTTTTCATACACTTCGTCGACCAGGCCGAACGCCTTGGCTTCATCGGCCTCGAGGAAGGTGTCGCGGTCCATCGCGCGCTCGATCTGCTCGAGGGGCTTGCCCGTATATTTGACGTAGAGTTCGTTCATCCGGCGCTTTATACGCAGGATTTCCTTGGCCTGGATCTCGATGTCCGACGCCATGCCCTGCGCCCCGCCCGACGGCTGGTGGATCATGATGCGGGCGTTGGTCAGCGCGACGCGCAGGCCCGGCTCACCGGCGGCGAGCAGGAAGCTGCCCATCGACGCGGCCTGGCCGATGCACACGGTACCAACGCGCGGACGGATATACTGCATGGTATCGTGGATCGCCATGCCGGCGGTCACCACGCCACCCGGCGAGTTGATGTACATCCAGATGTCCTTCTTCGGATTTTCCGATTCGAGGAAGAGCAGCTGGGCGGTGATCACCGACGCCATGTGATCCTCGACCGGCCCGGTCAGGAAAATGATCCGCTCACGCAGCAGGCGCGAATAGATGTCAAAGCTGCGCTCACCGCGGCTCGACTGTTCGATGACGATGGGAACCAGCGCGTTGGTGATCGGATCGCGCGTAAAGCCTTCGGGGGTCATGAGACCGGCAAGGGGATGCATGTGGGATGTTCTCGTCAAATCTGTTTTTGCCCACCGCTACATCGGCGCTCGCATCGCGCGGCGCAAGGGGGGAAGAAGGTGAATGCCATCCCCCGATCGCCCCCGCACACGGACCAGCGCAGGATCATCCGCGGCAACCATTTCTGAACCCTTATGTGCGATAGCGGTGCGGCCAGGGAGCTGAAAGGGGCGCCAATGCGCCAGGATAAACGGACCATCATCGTCTTCACCCTGCTGTACACCGCCTTTGCGGGCGTCGCGCTCGGGCCGTTATTTGGCGCGGGCGGGCTCAACGATGCGACCTTCGGCGTCGGGATGGTCATCGCTATCGCGTTGATCCCCGTGACCGCGATCGTGCTGACGATGTTCGCCCATCTGCTGCTGCCCCAGCGGACCCCCGAAGCAACCATGCCCCGGGCAGCGCGCCGGGTGGCCGAACCGGCGCCGGAGCGCGACCATTTCGACTTCGCCTTTGCTGCCTGGAACGGGATCGAGTCGGCAGAAGCGGTAGAACGCCTGTCGCGTCGCCTTCACGCCCTCAATATCGCGCATCGATTCGTCGATGGCGAGATCAGCGTCGTCGAAGACGATGTCCGGTGGATGGTGACTCCGGTCGTCGGGGCGCTCCGCATCGCGGGCTGGGTCGAGGCACCGGAGCGCGAAACGCGCGCGATGATCGAAGCGGCGATCGAGGAATTTCTGATCGACGAACTGGGCATCAACCTCGAAAAGATCGCGGCCTGACAGCGGTCTGATCCTGCCGGTCAGAGGTTGGCGGGCGCCGGCTGGGCCAGATAGGCCAGCCGCTTCATCTCCCGCCGGCCACGCACCACCGTGTCGAGGATCAGACCCGCAAAGCTGCTGAGCGCCGCCAGAATCACGAGCCCGGTGGCAAGAATGGCGGTCGGGAAGCGCGGAACCAGGCCCGTTTCCATATAGGTCGCCACCAGCGGCACGGCGAGCAGCACGGCCAGCGCCGCCAGCGCCAGCGCGACAATGCCAAAGAACAGGATCGGCTTTTCGATCCGGTAGAGCGTCAGGATCGTCCGCGCGATTCGCGCACCGTCGCGATAGGTAGACAGCTTCGACGCCGAGCCCTCAGGCCGGGCGAGATAGCGGGTCTCCACCTCCCCCACCGGCATTTTGAGCTCCAGCGCATGGACGCTGATCTCGGTCTCGATCTCGAACCCGGCCGACAGCACGGGAAAGCTCTTCACGAAGCGCCGGGAGAACACCCGATAGCCCGAGAAAATGTCGGTGAAACTGCGCCCGAACAGCTGCGCGAGCAGCCCGGTCATCGCCCGATTGCCGAGCACATGGCCGCGACGATAGGCGTCGGCTGCCTCATGCACGCGGGTACCGACCACCATGTCGAGCCCGTCTTCGCGCATCTTCGCGATCATCGCGGGCGCGGCCGCCGCGTCATAGGTCGCGTCGCCATCGGCCATCACGTAAATGTCGGCATCGACATCGGCGAACATGCGGCGAACGACATTGCCCTTGCCCTGCATCCGTTCGGTGCGGACGATCGCTCCGGCTTCGCGCGCAACCGCTACCGTGCGGTCGCTGCTGTTATTGTCGTAAACATAGATGGCGGCGTGCGGCAGCGCGGCCCGGAATCCAGCGACCGTCTGCACGATCGCCGCTTCCTCGTTATAGCAGGGCAGAATTACTGCGATGCGCGGTTCGGTCACGCCATCCCCCACTACGTCACCCCGGACTTGTTCCGGGGTCCACCGGGAGGCTGGGCGTATCGCGAGAGCCTCAAGCACTGAGTGTGCGGCACCGTGGACCCCGGCACAACCCTTTGAGGCTGGGCCGGGGTGACGATGTTTGCAAGCTTACTCGGCGGCCTTCTTCTTGGCCGGAGCCTTCTTCTTCGGCGCTTCGGCCTCAGCGTCGTCGGCCTTGGCGGCCTTCTTCGCAGGTGCCTTCTTGGCCGGGGCTTCCTCGGCGGGAGCCTCTTCGGCCTTGGCCTTCGCCTTCTTCGCCGGCTTCACCTCTTCGGCGGCAGCTTCGGCAGTTTCGGCAGCAGGCTCTTCGGCCTTCTTGGCCTTGGCCTTCTTGGCGGGCTTGTGGTCGTGATCATGATCGTGGTTGCAGTCCGGGCCGTGGACGTGCGGCACCGCGCCTTCCTCGCTCTCGATCGCAGCTTCCAGCTCCTCGCGCGTCACTTCGCGCTCGCTGATCTCGGCGGTGCCGAACAGGAAGTCGACCACCTTGTCCTCATAGAGCGGCGCGCGCAGCTGGGCGGCGGCCATCGGCTCCTGACGGATATATTCGAAGAAACGCTGCTGGTCTTCCGGGCGGTACTGCTGCGCAGCCTGGGCGATCAGGCGGTTCATTTCCGCCTGGGTTACCTCGACGCCGTTCGCCTGGCCGATTTCCGAGAGCAGCAGGCCAAGGCGCACGCGACGCTCGGCAATCGCACGGTAATCGCCGACTTCCTTCTCCAGCTCCGCCATGGCGGCTTCGGGATCTTCCTCATGGCCGGCCTCGTGCTGAAGCTGGGCCCAGATCTGCTGGAACTCGGCTTCGACCATCGACGGCGGGACCGGGAAGTCATGGCCGGCAGCCAGCTGATCGAGCAGCTTGCGCTTCATGTACGTGCGCGTGAGGCCGCCCGTCTCATTCTCCATCTGGCCGCGCAGGATGCCACGCAGCTGATCGAGGCTCTCAAGGCCCAGATTCTTGGCGAGTTCTTCGTCAACCTTCACGTCGCCGGCGATCTTCACCGCGGTGATCTTGAGGTCGAAGGTCGCGGGCTTGCCGGCCAGCGTGTCGACGCCATAATCCTCGGGGAAGGTCACTTCGATCTGCTTTTCATCGCCAGCCTTCACGCCAACGATCTGGTCCTCAAAGCCCGGGATCAGACGGCCCGAGCCGATCTCGATGGCCATGCCCTCACCGGTGCCGCCGTCAAAGGCGACGCCGTCGACCTTGCCAACAAAGTCCATCGTGACCTGATCGCCCTGCTTGGCCTTGTAGCTGGCCTTAGCGTCTTCCCACGACTTTTGCTGGCCGGCGATCTGCATGATCTGCGCATCAACCGCCTCGTCGCTGACCGGAACGATCAGGCGCTCAAGCTTCAGCCCGTCGATCGACGGGGTCGGGACGTCGGGCAGGACTTCGAGCTCGACCTTTACCTCGGCGTCGCTGCCGGGAGCGAACTCGCCCTCCAGGCTCACCGACGGCTGCATCGCGGGACGCAGCTTGTGGTCGGCGATCAGCTTCTGCACGCCTTCCTGAATGGTCGTGTTGAGCGCGTCCTGGGTCAGCGCCTCACCGTGCATCTTGCGCACCAGATTGGCCGGCACCTTGCCGGGGCGGAAGCCGGGCATGCGGATCTGCGGGGCAACGCGCTTCACCTCGGCGTCGACGCGGCTGTCGATGTCCTTGGCGGTGATCTTCAGGGTGTAGGCGCGCTTGAGGCCTTCGTTCAACGTCTCGACGGTCTGCATTTCAATCGGGCTTCCTGCTCTGGAAGTGGAATCGGAGTCGCGGCGTCCCCCTTGCGCCGGGCGGAAACTGGTGCGGGCGAAGGGACTCGAACCCCCACATCTTGCGATACTGGTACCTAAAACCAGCGCGTCTACCAGTTCCGCCACGCCCGCATTCAGGACACCGCAGGTCGGGCGCGTCTATAGCAATGCGGGTGCCGGGGGCAAGGGCGATGCCGATTATGGCGAAGAATCGCGGAAATGTGGCGCGAACGCACCCGCTTTTCAGGCGCTTTTCAGGCCGTCAACCCGATCCGCCAGGCGTGCGGGGCCACGGGATGCGCGAAAATCAGGTCGCGCGCGCCGATCATCGCGCCGTCGCGTTCGGGCAGCGCGCCGGGTTCGGCGATCACCGCCAACCGACCGCACCACCCGCGCGCGCGCAGGCGCTCGACCGCGGCGAGGCTGTCGCCTTCGGTACGGACCGAAATGACCAGCCAGTCGGCCTCGATCGCCTTTGCATCGCTGGCGAGTGCATGCGTACTGTCATAGGATCGCACGCGATGCCGCTGCCCCGACAGCACCATATGCAACGCGCGCCGCGACCCATCGTCCGGATCGACCAGCGCGATGGACAGCGCCGGCTCGTGCGCGTCGATCTCAGGGGGAATGGTGGTACGCTGATCCATCGCGCGGCATCGTGCCGAAAACCGGCGGCCCCCGCGTTACGGAAATATCCTTAGTCGCCGGCGTCGAGGCCCGCCGCAAAGGCGATGCGCAGCGCTTCGGACAGGCTGCGCACCTCCAGCTTGGTCATCACATTGGCGCGATGTACCTCGACCGTGCGGGGCGAGATGCCGAGATCATAGGCGATCGTCTTGTTGGGATTGCCCGCGACCAGCCCCCGCAGCACGTCCCGCTCCCGCGCCGTCAGCGCGGCGATGCGCACCGCCGCTTCCTGCCCCTCCACCTCGGCATTGCCCGCCCGATCCAGCCGTTCGAAACCACGATCAAGCGCGGCGAGCAGCAAAGCCTTTTCGAACGGCTTTTCAAGGAAGTCGAGCGCGCCCTGCTTCATCGCGGTCACGGCGGTGGCGACATCGCCATGGCCGGTCAGCACGATGACCGGCAGCGCGACGCCGCGCGCATTCAGCTCCCGCTGCACCTCCAGCCCGTCCATCTCCGGCATGCGGATGTCGAGCAGAATGCACCCGGGGTCGGGATGTCGCGCTTCCTTGAGGAACGCCACGCCTGAAGCATAGGCGCGCACATCATAGCCGGACGTCTTGAGCAGGAAGCTGGCCGAGCGGCGCACTGCGTCCTCATCGTCGATCAGGTGGATCAGCGGCTTTTCGCTCATTCTTGGGTCTCCGCACTGGGAATAGTGAACCACAGGGTCGTGCCGCCGCCGGGGCGCGGGTCGGCGTCGATCCGTCCGCCATGCGCCTCGATGATCGTGCGGCAGATCGACAGGCCGAGGCCCAGGCCATCGGGCTTGCTGGTGTTGAACGCGTCGAACAGGCGGGGACGGATCGCGGGGTCGATGCCCGGGCCGGTGTCGCTGACCTCGACCCGGATCATCCCGTCGCCCTGCACGCGCGTGGCGATGGTGACATCGCGCACCGGCGCGTCTTCCAACGCCTCAACGGCGTTGCGGACCAGATTGACCAGCACCTGCTGGATCTGCACCCGGTCGACCAGCGCGAGCCGCGCGTCGGGGTCGAGGTCCTTGAGGCCCCTCACCCCGCGCTCGCGTGCGCCGGTCATCGCGAGGCGCGTCGCTTCCTCGACCATCTGCGGAAGCGATTCGACCCGTTTCTCCACCTCACCGCGTGCCACGAACTCGCGCAGCCGTCGGACGATATTGCCCGCGCGCAGCGCCTCGGTCGCCGATTCCGTCACCGCCTCGTCCAGCATTTCGAGGTCCGGGTCGCCCGCCGCGATCAGGTCGCGCGCCGCTTCCATGTAATTTGCGATCGCGGTCAACGGCTGGTTCAGCTCGTGTGCCAGCGTCGATGCCATCGTCCCCATCGCCGATACGCGTGACACATGCACCAGTTCCGACTGCAACTCCTTCATGCGCAGCTCTGCGCGCTGGCGATCGGAAAGGTCACGGATGAAGCCGGTGAAGATGCGGTGCCCGGCACTGCGCGCCTCTCCGACCGCCAGCTCCATCGGAAACTCGCTGCCGTCGCGCCGCTTGCCGACCACGATGCGACCGATGCCGATAATCCGCCGCTCCCCCGTGCGACAATAATGCTCGATATAATCGTCGTGCCGCAGCCGGTCCCCATCGGGCATCATCATCGCGATATTCTTGCCGACAACTTCGGATTCCAAATAACCGAAGAGGCGCTCTGCGGCTGCGCTGAACGACAGAATGTGGCCGCGATCGTCGATCACGATCATCGCGTCGGGAACGGTGGCAAGGATCGAGCGCAGGTGCAGTTCGCTGCGCGCCACCGCACCCGCCGCCGCCTTGCGATCGGTAATGTCCTCGATCGTCCCGCCAAAGCCGAGCAGCGCCCCGCTCGCGTCGCGCAAAGCGATAATGCGCGCGTCGGCGGCAAATTCGGTCGAATCCTGGCGTTGCCGCCACCCTTCCTCGGCATAGCGGCCATAGGTGACGGCGCGGTCCAGATCGTCGCGTGGCTTGCCCGCCGCCGCATCGGCCGCAGAATAGAGCATCGCCATCGGCTGCCCGACCGCCGCAGCGGCTTCGTAGCCGAGCAGGATCTGTGCGCCGGGGTTCCAACTGCGGATCGTACCGTCGGGATCAATCAGGAACTGTGCCCGATCAAGGTCGCTGGCGATGAACCGCGCGGCAAGTTTTTCAACGATGTCGCCGCTCATGATCATGTCCTGCCTATGCCCGCAGCATCCGGGCAAAACCCATTGGGAAAACTACCAATGCAGTCGCGCGCCGCAATATCCGATGCCGCCGCCGCGCATCCTTCGCGCAGAACGTAGCGGGGAACTACCCATGAAAACCACCCATGTCGTCATCGGCGCGCTGGCCTGTGCGGTCGGCGTCCAACCTGCCATCGCCAAGGAAGGCGACTTCCTGGTGCGCGGCCGCGCCATCCTGGTCGCCCCGACCGAAAGCTCCGGCCCGGTAACCCCCGGCTTTCCGGGAAGCGAGGTCGGCGTCAGCAACAGCGTGATGCCGGAAGTCGACTTCACCTATATGCTCACCGACAATATCGGTGCCGAGCTGATCCTGGCGACCACCAAGCATGACGCGCAGGGCCGTGGCACGCTGTCGGGCTTTGATGAGCTGGCGAGCACCTGGGTGCTGCCGCCGACGCTGACGCTGCAATATCATTTCGCGCCCGAGGGGAAGGTCCGTCCCTATGTTGGCGCGGGCGTCAACTACACGATCTTCTACTCGACCAAGGCGAGCGACGCGCTCGTGGGTGCCATCGGTGCGACGACGGTCGAGATGGATGACAGCTTCGGCTATGCCTTGCAGGCCGGCGTGGACATCGACCTCAACGATAAGATGTTCCTGAATCTCGACGTCAAGTACATCGACATGGACACGACGGCGCGGCTGCGCACCGGTGCGGCGACCAACACCGCGCAGGTCAGCATCGATCCGATCGTCGCGGGCGTCGGCATCGGCTTCCGCTTCTGAACGAAAAGGGGCGGCGATCCGGTTGGACCGCCGCCCTTTTTTGTGTGCGCTTGTCGAATTCAGACGTTCGGTTCGAGCAGCAATTTCGGGGGCAGATCGCCATAACGCAGCACTGTCGCGCGCTCGCGTGCGGTCTGTCGGACGATCTCAAGATGCTCCGCGACGAACCGCGCATCCAGCCCCGGCACCACCGCATCGATATGGACATGATGGCAACCGGCCAGGCCGAAGGCGCGGGTCAGATAGATGTCGAACGCCTGTTTGAGTGCGAGCCACTGGCCCCGCTCCTCCAGCCAGGGCCGCGTCGCGGCGGAGGTCGAAAAGATGATCAGCCGCTTGCCCCGCAACGCCGGGCTCGGCAACTGCGCCTTCAGCTCCTCGGGCGAAAAATCAGCGCCGAGCACGCGATCGACATAGCCTTTGATCATCGCCGGCGGCATGCCGAACCAGATCGGATAGACCAGCACGATCGCACTCGCCGCCTCGATCTGCGCGAGCGAGGTCGCGACATCGGGGCGCGGCTTGAATCCCGGCCCGGGCAGCTCGTCGCGCCGCAGCAGCGGGTCGAAGTTGCGCGCATAAAGATCGTCGACTTCGACGATCTGATGCAGGCGCTCGACCTCTTCACGATAGGCGCGGACGATCGCGTGGTTGAAGCTGTCGAGGCCGGGATGCCCCAGCACCACCAGATGGCGCAGGGACGCCGGATCACGCGGCTGGGTCATCGGTTCGCCTCCGTCATTGCGCGAGGAAAACGGGATAGGGGCTGTGATTCAGCAGGTCGCGCGTGACCCCGCCGAACAGCGTTTCGATCAGGCGCGAATGGCCAAAGCCGCCCATTACGATCATGGCCGGTTCGATCTTGAGCGCCTGCGCCAGGATCTGCTGCCCGATGCGGCCAGGTTCGGCCGGGACAACCATGACCTCGGGCCGGATGCCGTGGCGCGAGAGGTAGCTCGCGGCGAGTTCGGGCGGATGTTTGAGTGAACCGCGGTCGATGCTGAGGATCCGCACTTCCCGCGCCAGGCCAAGCAGCGGCACGGCTGCCCGTAGCGCGGCGTCGGATTCATCGGAGCCGTCCCATGCCACGAGCGCGGTCCCGCTCAACGTGACGCCGCGCGTTGCGCAGGGCACCGCGAGCACCGGACGGCTCAGTCGCAGCATCGCCGCCACGACTCCATCCATCTCGCCGCCGGGGAATCCGTCGAATACCGTGTTGATGACGACGAGATCGGTCAGCGCGGTGTGGGAGGCGAGGCAGGATGCGACATCGCCCATGCACTCGGCGAGCGTCCAAGGCGCATCCTCCATGGTCAGCCGTGCCGTAACGCGCGCGCGGTTGTCATCCTGAACGTCCAGCTCCTCCGCGATATGCGCGGCAAGGTTGCCCGGCCCGATCATCGGGTCTTCCGCGATGGGCGGCATCGCGGTCACGTCGATCGCGATCAAATGCCCGTGGAGCGCACGGACCAGATCCAGCGCCGCCTGAAGCCGCGACTCCTGCCCGGCATCGGAGTGGATCAGCACGGCAACATTCTTCACGGCCCATCTCCCTATCGATCAGGAAGAAACTAGGCGGCGCGCGACCTGCCCAATATGAGGAGTGATACGTAGTCGGATCAGACCGCCGCGCTGAACTGCCCCCGACTGACCGCGCGATAGCGGTCGAACGCGGCGGCGGCGAGCCGGGCATAGGGTGCACCGAGCGCTGTGATGGCGAGTGACCAGCCGTTGCGCGTAATCACCCCCTGCCCCGCCAGATCGTCGAGCAGCGCCGGATCGTGACAGATCTGCTCTGCCGTCATCGCGTGCGCAGCGGCAATGGCTGCGACGTCGACCTGGCGATCGCACAACAGCCGTTCGATGACGGTGCCAGCGGCGACATCATGGGCGTCACGCCGGACACCGCGCGTGCCGGCGAGCTCGCCGCCGAGCACCGCCATGCGATAGCGTCCGACATGCTTTTCATTCTGCACGATTACGCCATCGAACTGGCTGATCGCCGATGCACCAAGCCCGATCAACGTCGTGGCGCGGTCATCGGTGAAGCCCTGAAAGTCGCGGCGCAGCGCCCCCGCGCGCGCGGCGATGGCCAGGCTGTCGTCGGGCCGCGCGAAATGGTCGAACCCGATCGCGTCAAACCCTGCCTCAACCCACAGATCATGGGCAAGCGCACGCTGCCAGAAGCGCGCCTCTGCCCCAGGCAGTTTCGACGCATCGATTTGCCGCTGGCGCGGAAGCATGGCGGGCAGATGGGCATAGCCGAACATCGCGACCCGATCGGGGGCGAGGCGCCGCGCGGCGGCCACGGTCGCGGCAATGTCGTCGAGGGTCTGGCCCGGAAGGCCATACATCAGGTCGAGATTGATACGGCCGATCCCGGCGCTGCGTGCTTCCGCAATCGCTGCGGCGACCTTGGCAAAGGGCTGGATCCGCCCGATCGCTGCCTGCACCTGCGGCGCAAAGGTCTGCGCGCCGACGCTGATCCGCCCGATCCCTGCCCGCGCGAACGCATAGGCATCTGCGCGACCGAAGAAGCGCGGATCGATCTCCGCGGCCCAATCGGCGTCCGGCGCGATATCGAAGCGCTGACGCAGGGTGCCACAGATCTCGGCAAAGGCCGC
>NCEF01000032.1 GCA_002280565.1 Sphingomonas sp. 32-66-10 | reverse complement strand
CCGGCGATCCGGCGAGCGAGGTGGCCGACCGGATTGCGATGCGGTTGATCGGGCGGGTCTGAATTTTCCCGCTCGCGGTCCGTAGGTTCAGACCGAGGCCGGCAAAGCGCTTTCACGTCCAATTCGAAGCTATCGGAGATGGCCGCTGCCCTGACATTGTCTAGGTTAGCGGTCGTGACGACATGCCGTCCAGCCCGATGGCTGCCCGGCGACAGCCTAGGCCGTCATATTTGTGGCGTCGTTTGCAAAAAAATCTGAAGCACAGACCCTCTGGGGCGAACAAATTTTCCCTAAAAATCTCCGATTATGGCCGCTGTTCCGCAGTCGTGCTCGCAGGAATCGGGCGTTTCATTCCAATCGAGCGGGATATCTTTATTGGTCGCTTCGACCTGAATCGTTCGACCCGACGGTTCTGCTCCAATCTGATCTCAAATCAGCTTCGCCAGCGCGATATGTAACAATACATCGGTTGCTCACCTGCCCAGACACGAAGACGCCGCGCAGCGGCTGATCGTGTCTAACCTTATCGGTGGAGGAGAGAGCGATGACGGATAATTTTATAGGAGAGCTCAGGGTTTTCGGGTTCGGGCGCGTTCCGCGGCATTGGCTTCCCTGCAATGGCCAAACGCTGGCGGTTCAGCAGTATCAGGCTCTGTTTGCGCTGCTCGGCTTTACCTATGGCGGCGACGGCAAGAACAACTTCGCGCTTCCGGATCTGCGCGGGCGCGTCACCGTGGGCGCGGGTCAGGCGGCGGGGGGCGGAACCGTGTTCCAGCGCGGCCAGAAGGGCGGGGCCGAGTCCATCACGCTCACGCCGGCCCAGACCCCGCCCCATGTGCATGCGATCATCGCCTCAACATCGACGACGACGACGACCCAAACGCCGAACGGCAATTATATCGGGGTCGCAACCGCAACCTCGGTTGCGCAACCGTTCAACCTGTATGGGCAGTCACCTTCGTCCCCGGCTGACCCCAATTGGGTACCCCTGCACAGCTCGGCCATCGGGCTTTCGGGCAGCGGCGGAGCGCATGAAAATCGCCAGCCGATCCTTGCGCTGCAGATCTGCATCGCAACCACCGGTGTGTGGCCGCCGCGCGACTGACGTCGTTCCCTTAATCCGTGGAGGAACCCATGGCAGAATATTATATCGGCGAAATTCGCCTGTTTGCATTCAACCAATATGCGCCTCGCAATTTCCTGCCCTGCGACGGGCGTTCGTTGCGCGTTTCCGATCATCAGGCGCTATTTTCGCTGATCGGCACCACCTATGGTGGCGATGGCGTCACCACCTTCAACCTGCCCGACCTGCGCGGTCGGACCCCTGTTCATTACGGCCAGCTAGCGGGTGGTTCGAACTATGCGCTCGGTGCGAAGGCCGGCGTCGAACAGGTGCAGCTGACGTCGGCGACGGTTCCACCCCATACGCACACCGTCTGCGCGACCAAGACGCCCGCATCCACCTTCACGCCCGGCGCGACAGTGGCGCCCGGGGATGTTGGCGGGAATTTCTTCTATTGTACGGAAACGCAAACCGGAACGGTGCTTCAGACCAACGCGGAGACCGTGTCGGTCGATGGCGGCAATAATCAGCCGCATCCGAACATTCAGCCCAGCCTGGTTCTGGCCTACGCGATGGCGGTCGAGGGCCTTTATCCAGACTTTAACAACTAACGGTATCGTGGGAGGCTGCTATGGACGCTTTTATCGGTGAAATCCGCATTTTTCCGTTCGGCTATGCGCCATATGGCTGGTACGCATGTGACGGACAACAACTTCAGGTCAATCGGGAACCGGCGCTCTATTCGCTGTTGGGCACCCGGTTCGGCGGGAATGGCACGACCAATTTCAACCTGCCCAATTTGAACGGGCGCATCCCGGTCGATGCTGGCGTATCCGCCACGTCGGGACAGCAGTTCATCTTTGCCGCAAAAATTGGGGAAGAGACGGTGACCCTGACACCGGCACAAGCCCCGTCTCACAATCACAGCTTCAACACCAAGCTTTCCGGTTCGTCCACAACAGGCATGACGGGTGTGGCTGGCGCCACCAATAATGTCGGGACGTCCCTGATGAGCCGGGCGCTGAACAACACGGCCAAGGTGGTCGCCGCCTATGATGCGCCGCCGCTGAGCCCGGGCGAGACGACGATGTTGGGGATGAAGGTGTCGGCTGCCTATGGCACATCGGGGCAGACCACAGAGCCGCACCCCAATCTCCAGCCCTATCTCGTGATGGGCTATTATATCTGCAGAGACGGCGAATATCCGGTCAATCCGAACTAGGGCTGCGGCTGCAGATCGTGAAAGGCGTTGGGCTGGCGGGGTCGTGATGACACTGCCAGCCTGCACCGTAACTGCGCGAACGGCCACCAAGCCGCTCGAACAAAGGCAAACCGGCCGCGAAATCAGAGGATGGCGGAGAGGGTGGGATTCGAACCCACGGTGGGCTTGCACCCACGGCGGTTTTCAAGACCGCTGCCTTAAACCACTCGGCCACCTCTCCGCGCGGCATGTGCCTTAGGCTGTTCGGCGCGTTTTCCGCAAGTGCGGCGTGATTTCACCGCCTAAGGGGGTTCATGCCCGCCGCGCCCTGTGGCAGAGAATGCCCATGCGGGATATTACGGGCCTTGTGCGGCGCTTCATGTTGGTCGGAACAGCGGTCGTGACGCTTGGCGTCGGCGGCGGACCTGCGGTGGCGCAGGATGAGGCGGGATTTCAGGCCTATATCAACGGCCCGCTGCGCGAACAGGCGCTGCGTGAAGGGGTCAGCGCCCGCACGCTCGACGCGGTGCTGCCCTCGCTCAGCTACAATCCGCGCGTGGTCGAACTCGACCGCGACCAGCCGGGCGGCAGCTCGACCGGCCCGATCCCCAATTTCGCGCCCTACAAGGCCCGCCACGTCGATGCCGCGCGGATCAACCGCGGGCGCGAAACCTATCGTCGCCTGCGATCGAAACTGGAGCGCGTCGAGCGCGAGACCGGGGTGCCGGAATCGATCATGGTCGCGATCTTCGGGCATGAGACCAATTACGGTGCTTATACCGGTGGCTTCGACCTGCCGCGCAGCCTTGCCACACTCGCCTATGAAGGTCGCCGTCGCACGCTGTTCGCCGGGGAATTCATCGCGACGATGAAGATGGTCGATCGCGGTGTGCCGCGCGACTCGCTCAAGGGCAGCTGGGCCGGCGCATTCGGCTATCCGCAGTTCCTGCCATCGGTCTATCTGCGCCTCGCCCGCGATGGCGATGGCGACGGGGTCGCCAACATCTGGTCGAACGAAGCCGATACGCTGGCCTCGATCGCCAATTACTTCGTCGCCGCTGGCTGGCGTCCGGGCCAGCCTTGGGGCGTTGCGGTCAATGTGCCCGCAACCCTCGACCGCGCCGCACTGGCCAACCGCACGGTTCCGACCCGCTGCACGCGCGTGTTCGAACGGCATTCGCAGTGGCGCAGCATGGCCGAATGGCGCGCACTCGGCATCGTGCCGCAATCGGGCAGCTGGCCGGCCGACCATATTCAGGCCACGCTGCTCGAGCCGGACGGGCCGGGCAAGACCGCCTATCTGCTCACCGGCAATTACCGCGTGATCCTCGATTACAATTGCTCGAATTTCTATGCGCTTTCGGTGGGGCTGTTGGCCGATGAAGTCGAACATTAGTGTCATCGCCGCCGCTGCCCTGCTCGGCGCGTGCGGCTTTGGCGGGGGCGATGATCTGGACGAATTGCCGCCGGCACCCGCCGCGCCACAGGCCGAGGTGCCGGCAGCACCCGGCGCGGGCTATGGTGCCCCCGAAGGCAGCCCCGCAACCGGTGAGGGCCCTCAAGGCAGCTCGCGCCTGCGCCCCGGCGAGGAACGCTATGACCGCGTCGGTTATGCTGGTTACGCCGGGGCGGGGGAGGGTGTGTTCGCGCTCAGCGGTGTCTTGCCCCAGGGTAGCCATGCCGAAGTCACCGCGCTGGACAGCGGCAAGACGATCCTCGTCCTGATCCGGGGACGCGGGAATGGGCTGATCGAGCTGTCGGGCGGGGCCGCGCGCCAGCTGGGCGTAACTGGCAATCCGCCAGTTCGCGTGCGCCGTGTCACCGTGACCGGACAGGATGCGACCGCGCTCGCCGCCGGCCAGGGTGCACCGATGCGCGCCGATGCCCCACCCGCACTGCTCGCCGGGCTCCGCCGCCGCCTTGGCGAAACGCCGCGCGAGACGGCATCGACACCACCACCGCGACCAAGCACGCGACCCACGCCGCGCCCGACCCAGACGGCTCCCGCTACCCGGGGCCTGTTCGTGCAGGTCGCCGCATTGTCCAATGCCGCCCGCGCACGCGCGCTCGCCGACGAATTGGGTGGCATCGTCCGCCCCGGCGGCGGCGTGTACCGCGTCCAGCTCGGCCCGTATCCCAACACCAGCGCCGCCGAGCGCGCGCGGGCGGATGTCGCCCGGCGTGGCTATGGCGATGCGCGCATCGTTTCGATTCCCTGACCCTCAAGCCTTCGGACCCCATGATCCCCATGAAGAAGTTGATCCTCGCCGCCACCGCCGTCTCGCTTACGCTCGCCCCCGCCACTGCGCAGACGCCCCCGTTCCAAACGGCGGCCCCGGTCGCCTATCTTGAGGATCTGTCGTCGGGCGCGGTGCTGTTTGCCAAGGATGCCGACCGCCCGATGCCGCCCGCGTCGATGGCGAAGATGATGACCGCCTATGTCGCGTTCGACCTGATCAAGCAGGGCAAGCTCAAGCTGTCCGACATGGCCGATGTCCGCCCGGAAACGTGGCGGAAATGGCATGGTCCGTCAGCGGGTTCGACCATGTTCCTGTCACCGGGTCAGAAGGTCAGCGTCGAAAATCTGCTCAACGGGATCATCGTCGTGTCGGGCAATGACGCATGCGTCGTGCTGGCCGAGCATATTGCGGGGACCGAGGAAGCCTTTGTCAACCTGATGAATCAGAAGGCCAAGGAAATCGGCCTCAGCGCGAGCCGCTTCGGCACCTCGATGGGCTGGCCGGATCAGGGCCGCACGGTCGTGACTGCCCGCGATCTGGCGAAGCTCGCCAAGGCGACGATCACCAACCATCCCGACCTCTACAAGCGCTTTTACCCCAAGCCGAGCTTCACCTTCGGCACCACCATGGGCGGCGCGCCGATCACTCAGGCGAACCGCGACCCGCTGCTCGGTCGCGTTCAGGGCGCCGATGGCCTCAAGACCGGGCACACCGAAGAAGCGGGCTATGGCTTCACCGGGTCGGCGGAACAGAATGGCCGTCGCCTCGTCATGGTCGTCGCGGGCCTCACCAGCTTCAACCAGCGCGCCGAGGAATCGGTCAAGTTCATGGACTGGGGCTTTCGCGCCTGGTCGTCGCGCAAGCTGGTGACCAAGGGCCGCACGGTCGAGCAGGCCGATGTCCAGCTGGGCGATGCGTCGCAGGTCGGCCTCGTCGCCCCGCGCGATCTTGCCATCGCCATCCCCTCCGGCGCCAATCCCGATCTGCGCGCGACCGTGGTCTATCAGGGCCCGATCAAGGCGCCGATCAAGGCCGGCCAGCATATCGCCGACCTGGTCGTCACGTCGCCCGGCCTGCCCGAACAGCGGCTGCCGCTGGTCGCCGCTGCCGATGTCGGGGAAGCCGGCTTCTTCGGCCGCATCTGGGCGGGCCTCATGTCGCTGTTCGGCGCGTGAGGGGCGTCTTCCTCAGCCTCGAAGGCGGGGAGGGCGCGGGCAAGTCGACCCAGGCAAAGCGGCTCGCCGCCGCGCTCGAGGCGCGGGGAACCCATGTCGTGCTCACCCGCGAGCCCGGCGGGACCGAAGGGGCAGAAGCGATCCGTGGCCTGTTGATGCAGGGCGCGGTCACCCGCTGGAGCGCGCACACCGAAACCCTGCTCTTCGCTGCCGCGCGCGCCGATCATGTCGAAAAGCTGATCCGCCCGGCGGTCGAGGCGGGTAGCTGGGTCGTGTGCGACCGCTATGTCGATTCCACCCGCGCCTATCAGGGCGCGCAGGATATCGACGACGCGGCAATCCTGGCGCTGCACGGCTTCGGGTCGCGCGGCCTGTTGCCCGACCGCACCCTCGTCCTCGACCTGCCCGACGGTGCCGGCCACGCCCGCTCGCTGGAGCGGGACGGCGGCGCCGCCGATCGCTTCGGCGCGCGCGGGCCGGACTTTCACGCCGCCGTCGCCGCGCAGTTCCGCCGCATCGCTGCGGCCGAGCCCGATCGCGTGCGGCTGGTCGATGCCTCGGGCAGCATGGATGACGTCACGACGTCACTAATGGACGCGCTGGCCGACCTGCTGCCATGACGTCAACCGGCCCCAATGCCGCGGCAAAGGCCGCGTTTCGCGCCGCCATGTCGAGCGGACAGCTGCACCATGCCTGGCTGATCGCCGGCGCAGAGGGGCTGGGCAAGGCGTCCTTCGCCCGCGCCGCGGCCGCGCGGCTGCTGGCCGAAGGGGCGGGGCAAGTGTCGCCCTCAGAAGACTTCGACCTGCCCGAGGACAACCCGACCCGCAAGCTGATCGAGTCTGGTGCGCACCCCGATTATCGCGCGCTGGTGCGCCTGCCCAAGGATCCCGACAAGCCGGGCGAGAATATCGCGCGGTCGATCAACATCGCCCAGATCCGCGCGCTCAACCCGATGTTCGCGACCAAGCCGAGCATGTCGAGCCGCCGCGTCATCGTGATTGACGCGATCGACGATGTCGAACGCCCGGGTGCTGCCAACGCGCTGCTCAAGAATCTCGAAGAGCCACCGGCGGGCACGATCTTCCTGCTGATCAGCCATTCGCCGGGGCGACTGCTCCCGACGATCCGCTCGCGCTGCCGGGTGCTACGCTTCGACCCGCTGCCCGATAGTGAGGTCGCGGCGGCCGTGCGCGCAGCGATGCCCGAGGCAAGCGCGGCGGAGGTTGAGGCGCTGGTCCGCGCGGGGCAGGGGTCGCCCGGTCGTGCGCTCAGCTTCGCCGGCCTCGATCTCGCCTCGATCGACAGCGAAATGGCCGCCATCGCGGCACGCGGCGATCCCGATAACGCCATCCGCGCGCGCCTCGCCCGCACGCTCGGGTCCAAGGCGGCACAACCCCGCTACGAAGCCTTCCTCGCTCGCGTCCCCGCCTTCGCACTCGCCGAAGCACGCGGACGGCATGGCGCAGCGCTGGCCGAGGCGATTGCGGTCTATGAAGCCGCGTCGCAACTCGGCCCGGTCGCGCTCGCCCAGTCGCTCGATGCGCAGGCGACGGTGTTCGAAATGGGCGGCATTATCGCGCGGCTGGCGAAGCGCTGACTGCTTTCGCCGCCGCGCAGAAGCCGCTAGAGCGCCCCCCATGTCCGAACCTTATTACATCACCACCGCGATCCATTACCCGAACGGCAAGCCGCATATCGGCCACGCCTATGAGATGATCGCCGCCGACGCGATTGCGCGGTTTCAGCGTCAGGCCGGGCGCGATGTGCGCTTTCAGACCGGCACCGACGAGCATGGCCTGAAGATCGCCCAGACCGCGCGCGCCCGCGACTTGACCCCGCGCCAGCTTGCAGATGAAATGTCAGCCTATTTCAGCGATATGGCGCGCGATCTCAATATTTCATTTGATCGTTTCATTCGCACCGTCGATGCCGATCACTATGCCGCCAGCCAGGCAATCTGGGCCGCGATGGAGGCGAAGGGCGACCTGTATCTCGATCGCTATGAAGGCTGGTATTCCGTCCGCGACGAAGCGTTCTACGAAGAGAAAGAGCTGACCGAGGGGGAGGGCGGCGTCAAGCTGTCGCCACAGGGCACCCCGGTCGAGTGGACTGCCGAGGAAACCTGGTTTTTCCGCCTGTCAAAGTATCAGCAGCCCTTGCTCGACCTCTACGCTGCAAACCCCGACTTCATCCGCCCTGAGCGCTCGCGCAACGAGGTGGTGAAGTTCGTCGAGGGGGGACTTGTCGACCTGTCGGTTTCGCGCACCAGCTTCGACTGGGGCGTGCCGGTTCCCGGATCGCCCGGCCATGTCATGTATGTCTGGGTCGACGCGCTGACCAACTATCTGACCGGCAGCGGCTATCCCGACGCGGACAGCGATCTGGCGCGCTACTGGCCCGCCAATCTGCACCTGATCGGCAAGGACATCACCCGCTTCCACGCGGTCTATTGGCCCGCCTTCCTGATGTCGGCCGACATCCCGCTGCCCAAGCAGGTGTTCGCGCACGGCTTCATCCTCAACCGCGGCGAGAAGATGTCGAAATCGACCGGCAATGTCGCCGATCCGATGGAGTTGACGCGGCTCTATGGCGTCGATGCGCTGCGCTATTTCCTGCTGCGCGAAGTGGCGTTCGGGAATGACGGCAGCTTCAGCGACGAAGCGATCGTGACCCGCGCCAATGCCGATCTGGCGAATAGCTTCGGCAATCTCGCCCAGCGGACGCTGTCGTTCATCGCCAAGAACCTCGAAGGCGCGCTGCCGGAGGCGGGGCGCAGCGACCCGGCCGACGCCGAATTGCTCGCGACGATTGACGAGGCCGGTCGCGAATTCCGCACCGCGTTCGACAGTCTCGCTCTCAATCAGGGTCTTGAGGCGTGGATGCGCGCCGTGTTCGCCTGCAACCAGTATATCGACGTTCAGGCCCCCTGGGCGCTGCGCAAGACCGATCCGGAGCGGATGCACGCCGTGCTCGGCACGCTGGTCCGCGCGATCCGCGATCTCGCGATCCTCGTCATGCCCGTGATCCCGGAATCCGCCGGCAAGATCCTCGATCAGCTCGGGCAGAACGCGCGCGACCATGCCGCGCTCGACCACAAGGGCTGGTATGAAGACGCCGTGGCGTCAGGCTTCCGCCTCGATCCGCCGACCGGCGTGTTCCCGCGCCTCGTGCTGGCAGAGGAAGCGAGCGCATGAGGCTCGCCGACAGCCATTGCCACCTCAATTACAAGGGCCTTGGCGAGCAGCAGCCCGAGGTGCTCGCCCGCGCCCGTGAAAGCGGCGTCGTTGCGATGCTCAACATCGCGACGCGCGAGCGCGAATGGGACGAGGTGCTGGCCACCGCCGAGCGCGAGGCGGACGTCTGGGCCACGGTCGGCATCCACCCGCACGAGGCGGACGAACATCCGCATATCGATACCGCCAAGCTGCTCGCCCGCGCCGTGCACCCCCGCGTCGTCGGTATCGGCGAGACCGGCCTCGACTATTATTACGATCATAGCGACCGCGACCAGCAGCAGAAGAGTTTCCGCGCGCATATCGCCGCCAGCCGCGAAACCTGCCTGCCGCTGATCGTCCACACCCGCGATGCGGAGGAGGACACCGCCAACATCCTCGCTGATGAAATGGGGAAGGGGGCCTATCCTGGCGTCATCCACTGCTTCACAGCGAGTGGAGAATTTGCCGACAAGGCACTGGAATTGGGATTTTATATCTCCATATCCGGCATCGTGACGTTCAAGAACGCCCGTGACCTTCAGGAAACCGCCGCGCGGCTGCCGCTCGACCGGCTGCTGATCGAAACCGACGCCCCGTTCCTCGCCCCCGTCCCCCATCGCGGCAAGACCGGCGAACCGGCCTTCGTCGCCGACACCTGCCGCTTCCTCGCGCAGTTGCGCGGGATGGACGCCGAGGAGCTGGCTGAGGCGACCCGCAAAAACTTCCACCGGCTGTTCACCAAGACTGTCGGGTAGAAGAATGCGCGCACAAAGACACAAAGCCACGAAGCGAAAGGGATATTTTGAAGCGCTCAGCGCTTCTGCCTGCTCCTTCTTCGTGCCTTTGTGCCTTTGTGCGAGATAAACCTCCAAATGAAGGTCCGCATCCTCGGTTCCGGCACGTCGTCAGGTGTCCCCCGCATCGGCAACGATTGGGGCAGCTGCGACCCGAGCGACCCGCGCAACCGCCGCACCCGCGCCTCGATCCTGGTCGAGGCGGGTCCCACCCGCATTCTGGTCGACACCAGCCCCGATCTGCGCGAACAGCTGCTCGCCGCCGACGTTGCGGATATCGACGCCGTGATCTGGACCCATGATCACGCCGACCACTGCCACGGCATCGACGATCTGCGCCAGCTGATGCACCTGCGCGGCGCGCCGGTGCGCGGCCTCGCCGACTGGAAGACGCAGGAACGGCTGCGCGATCGCTTCCGCTACGTATTCGAAGGGGGAGGGCCCTACCGCCCGACCGCGACGATCGAGCCGCTGCGTGACGGCATGACGATCGGCGACATCATTGTCCGCACCGTCGATCAGCCGCATGGCGGGATCACCAGCGCCGGCCTGCGCTTCGAACATGCTGGCAAGTCAGTGGGTTATGCCACTGATTTCAATATATTCACCGACGAGATGGCAGTGCTCTACAGCGATCTCGACCTATGGGTCGCCGATGCGCTGCGCCGCGAGCCGCACCCGACGCATCCGCATCTCGCGCAAACGCTCGCCTGGACGCAGCAATGTCGTGCGCGCCGCACGGTTCTCGTTCATATGGATCACTCAATGGACTATATGACGCTAAAGGCCGAGCTGCCCGCCGGGGTCGAGCCGGGCCATGACGGCATGGAGTTGCACGTTTGACCGAAATGCAGATCATCCAGCTGGTCTCGCTGGTCGGGTTCCTGGCGCTGGTGCTGGGATCGCTCAGCGTGCGCAACATGCAGTTCGGCTTTATCGTCAAGACGGTGATCGGCTGGGCGGCGATCGCCGCGCTGATCTATGTCGTCGTGATCAACAAGGATCGCATCGGCGACCAGCTCGAAGCGATCACCACCAGCGTTGGGCTGTCGGAACCGACCCAGGTCACGTCGGGCGAAACCGTGCGCATTCGGTTGTCGCCTGACGGCCATTTCTGGGCGCGCGCCACGATCAACGGCGTCGAACGCCGCATGCTCATCGACAGCGGCGCGACGGTCAGTGCGATCAGCGAAGCAACAGCACAGGCGGCCGGCATCGCATATGCGCGCGGGCTGCCGGTGCAGGTGTCGACGGCAAACGGAACGGTCGATGCCCGGCGCGCCCAGGCGGAGCGGGTCGCGGTCGGCTCGCTCGCAACCAGCGACCTCACCGTGTTCGTCGCGCCAAGCTTCGGCGATCTCGACGTGCTCGGCATGAACTTCCTGACGCGACTCAAATCCTGGCGGGTGGAGGGGAACGTCCTGATCCTCGAGCCGCACAGCGATACGAATTTAACATAATGTATATTATCGGACTTAAGCCATGAGCGAGCAGGCGGTCTCCCCCGGCACGGACAGCGCATCAATCGCGCCCCCGGGCATCGAGCGCCTGATGGCGATCATGGCGCGGCTGCGCGATCCCGTCACCGGCTGCGAATGGGACACCGTTCAGACCTTTGCCACAATCGCGCCCTATACGATCGAGGAAGCCTATGAGGTCGCCGACGCCATCGCGCGCGACGACCTGGCCGATCTCAAGGACGAGCTTGGCGACCTGTTGCTCCAGGTGATCTTCCACAGCCGCATCGCGCAGGAACTCGGCGCATTCGACCTGTCCGACGTGATCGCCGGCATCTGCGACAAGATGGAGCGCCGCCACCCGCATATCTTCCGCGGCGCGGAACATGGCGGCCATCACCTGTGGGAACAAATCAAGGCCGAAGAGCGGGGGAGCAAGGGGACGAGCGGCGCGCTAGACGGGGTCGCAATCGGCCTCCCCGCCCTCACCCGCGCCGAAAAACTCCAAAAGCGCGCCGCGCGCACGGGCTTTGACTGGACCGACCCCGCCGATGCCCGCGCCAAGATCGACGAGGAACTGGCCGAGGTCGAAACCGCCACCAGCGACGATCACCGCGCCGAGGAAATCGGCGACCTGCTCTTCGCCACGGTCAACTGGTCGCGCAAGCTCGGCATCGACCCGGAAGCTGCCCTGCGCGCCGCCAACGCCAAGTTCGAACGCCGCTTCCGCGCGATGGAGGCGCAGGCCGGAGACGCGTTCGCAGGCCTGTCGCTGGAGGAACAGGAAGAACTCTGGGTCGCGGTCAAAGCCGCCGAATAAGGTTCAGGCCGACGCGCCCTGCGGTTCTACCGCCATCAATGTCGTCCCGTCATATTTCTCGGACTCGGGCAGATACAGCCGGCTGATCGCGAAATCACGCTCGGTCAGTGCCAGGTTGCGCAGCCCGTCGACCTTGAACGTCCCGAACTTCTCCTCGCGCGGGATCACGAAGTCGCGCGAAACCACCTGCGCGTCGACATACAGCGACCCGCCACGCGTGTAGAGAATGTGCGGCGCCAGCACCATGCGCGTGCGGTTGTAGATCGCGTTCATGCACTTCTGCCTGACGATCCCCTCCAGCACGATCGGCGTCGGGTTTGGCGGAGACTCCGCCCCCTTCTCGGTATCCATCGCGACAATATGGCAATGATGCTGCATCGCAGCAAGTCACGACGCACCGCTTAAGTGAAATTACGGACGCGTCATCCTAATCGCGCCGCCCGGGCAGGTCGATCAGCCATGGCCGGGGTCGCCCGGTCGGCTTGGCTGTTCCGTCAATCCGCTCCGCGCGCAGGATCTTCACCCGCTGCAGGATCATTTGCCCGCGCATCTCCTCCCGCCCGCCGCCGGTCGGCATCGCCAGAATCTTGCGGACCACGTCCATGCCGCCGACCACCCGCCCGAACGCGGCATAGCCAAGCTTGCCCGGCCGTGCGTCCAGCGTCGGATTGTCACCGATCATGATGGAGAAATTGCCATGCGCCGAATTTGGGTTCATCGCCCGCGCCATCGAGATCGTGCCGCTCAGATGCTTGATCCCGGTCTTGCTGGTCGGTTCGAGCGGGACCGAGGGCAGGATCCGGCGGGCATCGGTGCCAATCCCGCCCTGGATGAAGCCTTTGGTCGGATCGCCCTTGCGCCGCGCCGCGCGATAGAAATAGGTGCCCTCCAGCCGCCCGTCATCGACATAGCGCAGGAAGTTCGCGACCGTCAGCGGTGCGCGCCGCGCATCCAGCGCCAGCGTCACCGTCCCCGCGCTGGTCACCAGCCGCACGCGCACCACCGGGGGTTCCGACGCCGGCCCCGCGGAGACAAGCAGCAGCGCCGCCAACCCCAACACCACCCCGCGCCGTGGCGTCATCCGTTGCGCACCTCGAACCGCTCATGGTCCTTGGGCGCCATGCGCACGTCGTAGATTGCGGTCTCGCCGTCGATCCAGTGATCGATCACCTCGCCATGCTTGTGCAGCCATGCCGCCCCCGCACCGTCCGCGGCGGGCAGCGTCACGCGATAGCGGCGATGCCCCAGCGTCAGCCGGGCGGCGACCCGGTCGATCAGCACATCAACCCCCTCGCCGCTCAGCGCCGATACCGCCAGCACATCGTCGCGCTTCGCCGCCTCGGCCAGCACGTCATCGCGCGCTTCGCCATCGAGCAGGTCGAGCTTGTTCCACGCCTCGAACCGCGGCGTCTCTGGGGCCACGCCGATATCCTTCAGCACCGACTCGACATCGTCGCGCTGCGCCTCGCTATCGGGATGGGCGATGTCGCGGACATGGATCAGCAGGTCCGCCGACACCACTTCCTCCAGCGTCGCCTTGAACGCTGCAACCAGCTGCGTCGGCAGTTCCGACACGAATCCCACCGTGTCCGACAGGATCGCCTTGTCGATCCCGGGCAGCGAAATCTGCCGCAAGGTCGGGTCCAGCGTCGCGAAGAGCAGGTTTTCCGCCATGACGTCAGCGCCGGTCAACCGGTTGAACAGCGTGGATTTTCCGGCGTTGGTATAGCCGACCAGCGCGATCACCGGCCATGGCGCACGCTGCCGCCGCTCACGGTGCAGCCCGCGCGTACGACTCACCGAATCCAGCTCGCGCCGCAACCGCGCCATGCGGTCCCGGATCAGCCGACGGTCGGCCTCGATCTGGGTCTCGCCCGGACCGCCCAGAAAGCCGAAGCCGCCGCGCTGACGCTCGAGGTGGGTCCAGCTGCGCACCAGCCGTCCGGCCTGATAGTCGAGATGCGCCAGTTCGACCTGCAACCGACCCTCGGCGGTGCGCGCACGCTCGCCGAAGATTTCGAGGATCAGCCCGGTCCGGTCGATCACCTTGCAGCCAAGCGCAGTCTCGAGGTTGCGCTGCTGCACCGGCGTCAGTGCCGCGTCGAACACCGCCAGCCCCAGTTCGGAGTCGCGGACCGTGTCGGCCAATGCTTCGACCTGACCCGATCCGATCAGTGTTCCGGGTTTTGGCGCACGGATCCGCAGCGCGGCACGCTCGACCACCTCGACCCCGATCGCCAGCGCCAGGCCCGCCGTCTCTTCCAGGCGCGCCTCGGCGTCCCGGCTCGATCCGCCCAGGTCGGGATAGACGACGATCGCCCGCGCCCCGCGCGAAAACTCGTCGGGGTCGCGATCGAAACCGGTACTCATCGGAACACTTTCAAGAGGATCAGGCTTCCTCGCCGTGATCGGTCAGGTCGAGCGGATGCGCCGGCTGAATCGTCGACACCGCATGCTTGTAGACCAGCTGATACACGCCATCGCGCTGCAACAGCATGCAGAACAGGTCGAACGCCGCAATTCCGCCCTGCAGCATCACGCCATTCACCAGGAACATCGTTACATTTTCCTGCTGACGCTTCACCGCGCCCAGGAAAATCTCCTGCAACACCGGGTTCTTGGACGGCGTATCCGGGATCGCATCGACGATCGATGCCACGTCCACCGAACCCGACGGCATGATCGTCGAAATCGCATGCTTGTAGATCAGCTGCGACTGGCCGTCGCGGCGCAGCAGCACGGAAAAATTGTCGAACCAGGTCACGATGCCCTGCAACTTCACGCCCTTGACCAGGAACATGGTCACCGGGGTCTTGGACTTGCGAAGCGCGTTGAGGAACAGGTCCTGAAGGGATGTCTGCTTGTCGGCCATGATGCAGCTCACTGTTTTTGGCGGGGATTTCCCGCAGTCGCGCCGTTTCCCGGCGTCGGATGCGCACCACGAAGCGGCGCGATTTACGCAATGTAGGTATTGCCCGCGGCAACGTCCATAGGAGCCCTTGCCCCGGCCCGGCGCTGCCCCATATCGGCACCGCGAGGCCACGTCCTCCCCGCGCATCGCGGCCCCAAGCCCGGGACGGCCCGGCTCTCTTGTCAAAGGAGGGTCAAATGGCCTGGATCTTGTTGTTTATCGCGGGATTGCTCGAAATCGTCTGGGCCAGCACGATGAAACTCTCGGACGGCTTTACCCGTCCCCTGCCCACAGCCATCACCATCGTCGCCGTGATCGCCAGCTTTGCGCTGCTGGCCACCGCGATGCGTCAGCTCCCGCTGGGGACCGCCTACGCCATCTGGACCGGCATCGGTGCGCTCGGCGCGTTCGTCGTCGGCATCGCCTTTCTCGGCGAAGCGATCACCCCCGCCCGCCTGCTCGCTGCCGCGCTGATCGTCTGCGGGATCGGGTTGATGAAGCTGTCGTCGTAACAGACCTGCCCTCGCCCCTAGCCAGAAGGGGAGAGGGCGAGAAGCCCCTATTCCTCCCGCCCCTCATGGATTCCGAGCAGCTTCAGCTTGCGGTGCAATGCCGACCGCTCCATCCCGATAAAATGGGCGGTGCGGGAAATGTTGCCCGAAAAGCGCTTGATCTGGACGCGCAGATATTCGCGCTCGAAACTTTCGCGCGCCTCCTTCAACGGCGCCCCCATCGGCAGCATGTCGATATCGATCCGTCCGATCCGGTCTCCGGGCGCCAGGATCACCGTCGCCTCGACCACATTGCGCAGCTGACGGACATTGCCCGGCCATTCGTAACTTTGCAGCGCGACCAGCGCCTCGCCCGCAACTTCGGGCGTCGGCACGCGGCGTTCGGTCGCGTAATGCGCGACGAAATGCTCGACCAGCGCCGGAATATCCTCCCGCCGTTCGGTCAGCGGCGGGATCGCCACTGGCACCACGTTCAGGCGATAGAACAGGTCCTCGCGAAACCGGCCCTCGGCAATCTCGGTGGTCAGATCGCGCCCCGTGGCCGAAACCACCCGGACATCGACCTTCACCTGCCGCTGCCCCCCGACCCGGTTGAACTTCTGTTCGGTCAGCACGCGCAGGATCCGCCCCTGCGTCGTCAACGGCATGTCGGCAATCTCGTCCAGGAACAATGTGCCGCCATGCGCCTGTTCGAGCAGCCCGGGGTGGACCAGATCACCGTCCTCGACCCCGAACAATTCCTCCTCGACCCGCTCCGGCGTCATCCGCGCCGCGCTGACGATGACGAACGGGCCGTTCGCGCGGTTGCTCCATTCGTGCAGCAGGCGTGCGGCGACTTCCTTGCCCGTCCCCGGCCCGCCGGTGATCATCACCCGGCTGCCCGTCGCCGCCACGCGCTTCAGCGTCGCCCGCACCGTGTTGATCGCGCCCGATGTGCCGTGCAGGTCGTTGCTGCGCCCCACCGTCGCGCGCAGCGAGGCGACCTCGCGCCGCAGCCGCTCGGTCTCGGTCGCGCGCTCGACCAGCAGCATCAGCCGCTCGGCCTCGAACGGCTTTTCGATAAAGTCCGACGCCCCGCGCCGGATCGCGGCGACGGCGGTGTCGAGATTGCCATGGCCGGAAAATACCAGCACCGGGATCGAAGCGTCGCGCCGCTTGATCTCGTCCAGCAGGTCCAGCCCGTCGAGCCGCGACCCCTGCAGCCATACGTCGAGCAGGACCAGGCTCGGCCGCCGCTCGGCAATCGCTTCCAGCGCGGCATCGCTGTCGGCGGCGCTGCGCGTCTCGTAGCCCTCGTCCTCCAGCACGCCCGCGACCAGTTCGCGGATATCGGCTTCGTCATCGACGACCAGGATATCGAGTTTCATCATATGGTTCCGTTCTTGGTCGGGGTCAGCGCGGTTAGCCCTGCTCCACCCTGTTCCGTGTCGTCCGTTCCCCCGGTTCCCGCCAGGCGCTCAAGCGTGGCGGTGTCGAAACACAGCGTCACCACCGTCCCCCCGCCGTCGCGATCGGCAAAGGCCATGGTGCCGAAATGCTCCTCGACGATCTTCTTGACGATCGCGAGGCCCAGGCCCGTGCCGCGCGCGCGTGTCGTCATATACGGCTCGACGATCCGCTCACGCTCGGCGGGCAGGCCGATCCCGTTGTCGGTGATTTCGATGATCAGCTGCGCATCGGCGGCCTCGCGCACGGCCATGCTGATCTCGCCCCGCGTTTCGCCCGCGTCCTCGTCCGTCCGCGCCTCAATGGCCTCGACCGCATTCTTGACCAGATTGGTCAGCGCCTGCCCCAGCTGGCGGCGGTCGCACACCAACGGCGGCAAGCCATCGGGCGCGTCGAAGCTGAACCGAATGTCGGGCTTGGCCACTTCGTGCAGGAAAAGGGTCTGGCGCGCGACATCGATGATCGATTCGGCGCGGAAGATCGGCTTGGGCATCCGCGCAAAGGACGAGAATTCGTCCACCATCCGCCGCAGGTCGCCGACCTGCCGCACGATCGTGTCGGTCAGCTTGGCAAAGGTGCCATCGTCGCTCTCGATCTTCTTGCC
>NCEF01000031.1 GCA_002280565.1 Sphingomonas sp. 32-66-10 | reverse complement strand
CAGCACGCTCGGGAAGATCCCCTCGCTGTCGAACCCGTCGAGCGTATAGGCGTCGGTGTGGCAGATGCCGGTCGCCATGATCTCGACCAGAACCTCGCCGGCCTTCGGCCCCTCCAGATCCAGCTCGACGATCTCGAGCGGCTTCTTGGCCTCGAATGCGACGGCGGCGCGGGTCTTCATGGGTCTTCATCTCCGGTTGGCTTACCCCCTATTGGCGCAGCGCCGCGCCGGTTTCTAGCCCGAGCCGTGCAAAGTCGGTTGCCCTTTGCGCAAAGCGCGGCACAAGCACCGGCATGAGCGTTTCCGCACCGCCCACCGCCCTGTCCGCCGGAAAGCAGGCGTTTGCCTTCGCCGACAGCCTCGTTCGCCAGGCGGGTCGCAGCGGAGCGGTCGCCGTCGCATGGGTCGCGGCGGGTGCTGTGCTGGAAGGGGTTGGTCTCGCGCTGCTGGTCCCGCTGATCGGGCTGATCATGGCCCCCGGCGCCGCGCTCGCCTGGCTGCCCGGCTGGCTGGGAAGCGATCCGAACGCGCGGCTCGCGGCGCTGGTCATGCTATTCGTGTCGGTGATGGTGGTGCGCGCGCTGGTGTTGCGTCAGCGTGATATGACGCTGTTCGACGTCCAGACGGCCTATACGCTCGATCTGCGCGGCAAGGTGGTCAACACGCTGGCATCGGCGCCGTGGGAGCGGCTGGCGGGCGTTGAACATGCGCGGATCACCAGCCTGCTGACCAGCGATATCGGGCGGATCGGGGTTGCGGCGCACTATATCTCGATGTCGCTGGTGGCAGTCGCGATGCTCGTCATCCAGCTGGTCGTGGCGCTGGCGTTGGCGCCGCTGTTCGCGATCGCGGCGCTGGGCGGCCTCGGCTTGCTCGCGCTGCTCGTCAATCGCCGTAGCGGCAACAGCGCGGCGCTGGGCGCGCGCATGGTCGACAAGAACCGCGCACTGATGGGCAGCTCGACCTCGTTCTTGAGCGGCCTCAAGGCGTCCGCAGCGCAGGACGCGAGCCTCGGCTTCGCGTCCGAATTCGACTCGGCCCAGCGCGCAGCGGCGGGTGAGCAGCGCGGCTTCATGGTTGCGCAGTCCACCGCCCGGACCTGGTTCGGCATCGGCACCGCCTTTGCAGCGGCCGGCGTGTTGACCGGCGGCGTGCTGTTGCAGGTCCCGCCGACCACCCTGGTCGTGCTCGCGCTGATCTTCTCGCGCATGGCCCCGCTGGCGATTCAGCTGCAGCAATCGGCGCAGCAGCTGCTCCATCTCGGCGCCAGCTATGGCGCAGTGCAGGCGGCGCTGTCCGAACTCGGCGACGCACAGGCCACGCGTAGCGGTGCGGTCGCGTTGCCGCCCGGGCCGATCGTGCTCGACTCGGTCAGCTATCGCCATCCGTCGGGCGCGGGCCTCTCCGATGTGTCGCTGGAAGTCGGTGAAGGCGATCTGGTCGGCATCGCCGGCCCCTCGGGGGGCGGCAAGACGACACTGATCGACGTGATCTCCGGCTTGCTCGTCCCGCAATCGGGGCAGGTAACCGTCGGCGGCGCGGTGCTGCCGCCCGGCGGCTGGGGAGCGGCAATCGGCTATGTGCCGCAGGACGCATTCCTGTTCCACGACAGCGTCCGCCGCAATCTCGACTGGGGCGATGCGGCTATCGATGACGCGATGCTGATGGAGGCGCTGACCATCGCCGGCGCGGCCGAACGGGTCGCCGCCATGCCCCGTGGACTCGACACGATTATCGGCGAACGCGGCGCGCTCTTGTCCGGTGGCGAGCGTCAGCGGCTGGCAATCGCGCGCGCAATCCTGCGCCGTCCGCGCCTGCTGGTGCTCGATGAGGCGACCGCCGCGCTCGATCCAGCGAGCGAAGCAGCGGTGCTCGACCGGCTCGCCGCACTTGAGCCGCGCCCGACGATCCTGATCGTCGCGCACCGCATGGAAACGCTGTCGCGCTGCCCCCGCGCGCTGCAGGTCGAGGGCGGAAAGCTGATCTAGATCGCGGCCATATCAGCCTTGTAATGGTGCCACGCCAAGATCGCGGCGGCACCGCGATGCGGGCGCCAGGCTTCGGCGATTTCGCGGGTCAGCTTCTCCGACGGGCGCTCGTCATGGCCCATGATCCGGCCGACCTCGATCTGCACGGCCAGATCGCCGGCGGGCCAGATGTCGCGGCGACCCTCGGCAAACAGCAGATAGATTTCCGCCGACCAGCGTCCGATTCCCTTGACCCGCACCAGCTGGGCGATCGCCGCCTCGTCGTCCACGGGCAGGGCGGTCAGGTCGAGCCGACCGGTCGATACTTCCTCGGCAAGACTCTTGGCGTAGCTCGCCTTTTGCCGCGACAGCCCGGCGGTGCGCAGCGCCTCGTCGGGGGCAGCCGCGACGATGTTAGGCTGGGTCAGGTCGCCAATTCCCGCCGCCAGCTTGGCCCAGATCGACGCCGCCGCCGCGACGCTGACCTGCTGCCCGACGATCGTGCGCAGTAGCGTTTCATAGCCAGGCTCGCGGATGCGTGGCTCGGGATAGCCGACGCGGGCCACTGCCGCCGCCATCATCGGCTCACGCGCGGCGATCGCATCGAGCGATTCGCGCAGCTGATCTGCAGTCAGACCCATCGTTCGAATCCTTGAAAGCCGCGTCGTTCCCCGGCATGAGCGCGGGATACGGAGGAGAATATCATGCCCAAGCTTATCGTCGTCACGCGCGATGGAGAAGAACGCGAAGTTGAAGGCGAAGTGGGCCTGAGCGTCATGGAAGTGATCCGGGACAACGGGTTCGACGAGCTGCTCGCTCTGTGCGGCGGCTGCTGCTCGTGCGCGACCTGCCACATCCATGTCGACCCGGAATTTGCGGCCAAACTCCCGCCGATGAGCGAGGATGAGAACGACTTGCTCGACAGCTCGTCCGACCGTACCGACACCTCGCGCCTGTCGTGCCAGATCCAGTTCACGTCCGCACTGGACGGGCTGAAGGTCACCATCGCCGCGGAAGATTGAGGGTAGCGCGCCGCGATCCGATCAGGATTTCGGCGCGACCTTCACCACTGCCATCGGCGCGTCCTTGCTCAGCGGGGTCGCCTTCCAGGTGATCGTCCGGCGATTGCCCTCGGTCTTCGCGCCGTCCTCGTTGTTCTGGCTGACCAACTCGCCATCGGTGATGAGGGTGAACGTGCCATCGAGCTTGGCGTTGGCGGAGTCCGACTTGCCCTTGCCCGGCGCATCGCTGTCGCCAAAAGCGGGGGCCTTGACCCGCACCATGTCCGGCCCGCGCAGTTCGACGACGACGAAGGGAAAGATTACCTCTGCATCGACGTTGAACGGCCACAGGAACCCATGGGTCAGCTTGCCGCTAATCTGGTAGTCGATCATGAACACGCCGTCGCCCTTGTAGGTGACCGAGCGATAGCCCGCTTCCTTGGTCAGCGCTTCGGCGATTGCCTTGAATTTGGCTTCCTTCTCGGCCGCGTCCTCGGCATCGTCGGTGGCGCTTTCCCCATCCTTGTCGGGGCTTTCCTCCTCCTGCCAGGCGGCATCGCGAAGCCAGGCGGTGGTGGTCTTCTTCTTCTTCTTGTCGTCGTCGTCGCCCAATCCCTTGAACGCGTCGCCCATCCCCTTGGCCATCTCGCTCGCGATATCGACCGCGACTACCTCACCCTGATAGCTGAAGGTGAAGCTGCGATCGGCGAGGATGGTGAGTGAGGACACGAACTTGCCCGGGCTGAACGCACAGCCGACGAGCAGCACTGGGGCCAGAATCGCCAGCGCTACTCCCTTGAACCGGTCGAACATGCGTCATTCCCCCGTTGGCGCGCCCGTCCGGGTCAGCGCGAGATGGCTGCGTATAGCGCGATCGCTGCGGCATTGGATACGTTGAGACTCTCGACGCGGGGCGAGATCGGCAGGCGCGCCAGCTCGTCGCAATGCGCCGCGGTATTATGGCGCATCCCCTCACCCTCGGCGCCCAGCACCAATGCGGGGCGCGTGTCGCCCATCACTTCGCCCAGCGTCCCTTTCGCCTCGCCGGCCAGGCCGATGCGCCAGAAGCCCGCCTCGCCAATCTCGTCGAGAGCGCGGGCGAGGTTGACCACCCGCACCCATGGTACCAGCTCGAGCGCGCCTGAGGCCGCGCGCGCCAGTGCACCCGATTCGGGCGGGGCGTGGCGGTCCTGGGTGATAATGCCGAGCGCGTCAAACGCCGCAGCCGAACGCAGGATCGCGCCGACATTATGCGGGTCGGTAACATGGTCGAGCACGAGCAAGGGGCGGCGATCGCCCGCACCCTGCTCCAGCAGGTCGCCGAGCCAGATTTCTTCCAGCGGATCGACCTCGATCACAATGCCCTGATGCGGCGCGTCCGACGGGACCATCCGCGCGAGATCGGCGACATCGGCATAGGTGATCGGCAAGATCGGGGGCAGCTCGAGCGCGCCCAGCGCCTCGCGCGTTCCCCATATCTTGCGCACGCGCCGCTCGGGATTGGCCAGTGCCGCAGTCACGGCGTGACGGCCCCAGAAACGGGGGCGGTTGCCGCTGCCCATATTGCCGGATGGGCGATGCCCGCGCCGTGGTGCCTTGTTCATCGCGCGACGCTAGGCGGCACAATTCGGCTGTGCAAGACGTTGACAGCGCCGCGCTGCTTCGGCATTGGCGCGCACTCGCTTCGGCGTGCCGCATGGAAGGGTGGCCGAGTGGTTAAAGGCAGCAGACTGTAAATCTGCCCGCGTGAGCGTACACTGGTTCGAATCCAGTCCCTTCCACCATCACCCCGGACCAAGGGGGGCGCTGCGATAGCGGGGCTTGGGCAGCGCCCAAATACCGTCAGGCCTGATCCTCATCCGGCTGATAGGTGAGCGCCCGCACATTTTTGCGCATCATCAGCCAGTCCCATGCCCGCTGCCGCGCGAGTCTGCGCACCCGCTGCCGACCACGCCGCTGCTTGCGCAGCTTGGTCCGCCAGATGAGCAGGATTAGCGCGAGGATGACGCTAGTGAGCGCAAGCGCCCAGCCATAGGACGGCATCAAGTCCCCAGAATACATCATAGTACCGATCCCCCCGAATCGCCTCGCGAGCTACCGCACCGCAGCAATAGGGTAAATCGGCAAAACTACTGAACCGTTTAAGGCGGCTGGAGCGGGTAGCGGGAATCGAACCCGCGTATTCAGCTTGGAAGGCTGCTGCACTACCATTGTGCTATACCCGCCCGCTCTGGCCGCGTGGCCGCCGTCAGGGGCGCCGCCCGAACAAGCCGGGCGAGCGCGCGCACTGCCACGAGAGGGCGTCGCGGGTCAAGCGGGCGCGATCAGCGGAGCGGTGTCCGGCGTCAGATGCGCAGGTAGCGGAAGTACCACACCTCATGTCCCTGCCGCCGCGCCTTGCGTTCGTAGCGCGTCTCGGGCCAGTCGGCGGGGCGCGTCAAGAAATCCTTCGCCTCCTGCGCCTGCCACGCGAAATCGCGGCGCTGGTTCATCACCATCATCGACCAGCGGCAATAGGTTGGATCGTCTGTGCCGAGGCGGAACTCGGCGCCAGGCTTGAGCTTCGACGCGATCAGGTCGAGCGGGCCGTGATTGACCATGCGGCGCTTGGCATGGCGTGCCTTTCGCCACGGATCGGGATGGAGCAGATAGACGCGGTCGAGGCTGGCATCGGGCAGCCGCTCGATCACGTCGAGCGCATCGCCCATGTGCAGCCGGACATTGCTCAGCCCGCCATCGCGGATATGGCCGAGCGCGCCGACCACCCCGTTGAGGAACGGTTCGCAGCCGATAAAGCCATGATCGGGTCGCATTCCCGCCTGTCCGGCGAGATGCTCGCCCGCGCCAAAGCCGATCTCGACCTCCAGCGGGCGATCGTCGCCGAACAGCCGCACCGCGTCGAGCGGCCCTTCGGCGGGGACGGCAACCTGGGGCAGTCCTTCATCGACCAGCGCCTGCTGACCGGCGCGCAGCTTGTGGCCCTTGGCGCGGCCATAGAGGCGGCGGATCGTGCTCGGATCGTTCATCGCGAGCCCCTTGGCGCAGCCTGTGCGGCGGGGCAAGGTTTCAGCGTCGCTGACCCGGTGACCCGCCTCAGGAGGCGGGACGCAATTTCGGTTGTTCCAGGACGCCGATCTGCGGCCGTGCGATGTAATAGCCCTGGAAGTAACGCACGCCGAGCGCCAGCAGCTTTTCATAGTCGGCGCGGGTTTCGACGCCCTCGGCGATCAGCCGCACCGCGCGCAGCCGCGCCATTTCGATCATCTTTTCGACTAGCAACCGCCGCGACCAGCTCGTCGACAGGCCGCGGATCAGGACGGGATCGAGCTTGATCGCATCGGGCGTGAAGCGCGAAAGCAGCGCCAGCCCGACATCGCCCGATCCGAAATCGTCGAATGCGGTCTGCATGTGCATCTTGCGATGCGCCTCGATCGTCTCGGCCATGCGGCACCCGTCGAGCCGGTCATGTTCGGCGAATTCGAACATCAACCGTTCGGGCGGCAGGCCGGTTTCCTTGGCGACGCGCATCGTCCGCTCGCTATCGGCAAAGGGATCGGTGATCACATCGGGGAAGAAGTTGATCGAGAGCAGCGCGGGAACCTTGAGAATGCCCGCCGCAACCGCCTGCTTGATCGCGGCGACGCGGCATTGCTGGTCGAACGCATAGCGATCGGCCGGCTGGATGGCATCGATCACCGCGCGTGCGTTTTCGCCATTGGGTCCGCGCACCAGCGCCTCATAGGCATAGACTTCGCCCAGCCGCGCATCCCAGACGGGCTGGAACGCCATCGTCAGGTTGAAATCCGGCTCAACCGGGGCCGGGGCAAAGGTCGTCACAGTCTGCATCAGCGTCTCCACACGCTCTTTTTAGAACGGGCGACTGGCGGATGGTTAACCGCACTAGGGATTTTTGCGTAGCGGGCCGATTCCGGCGGCGCGCCCGGAACCGTAACTAGGGCATCAGCGCAAATGCAATGCTGCGGCGCGCAACGTCGGCGCCGGTAAGCTTAACGGCGACTCGGTCACCAGGGGTCAGCCCGGCGGGATCGAGCCGGGCGGTGACCGGAAGGGTGCATAGTTGCACGTCCGCGCCGCGCGCCGCGACCCCGGTTACGACCGCCTCGAAACACTCCCCTTCGCGGCCGGACAGCAGCGCTGCCTCTGCCATGCCGATCACGGCGCGGTCGATCTGCCCGGCACGGCTGTCGGCGCGCGCCATGACCTTGGGCAGGCGCGGAAATGCCGCCGCGACATGCGCCGGCACCGTTCGGCCGTTCGCGACCGCCAGCGCCGCCTCGACGACATAGCGGTCAGCCAGGCGGCGCAGCGGCGCGGTGGCATGGGCATAGGGGGCCGCGACCGCAGCGTGCCACGGCGTCTCCCCCATCGCAAAGGCACGATAGCTGGCGCCATTCCCGGCACGGCGGATCGCCAGCATCAGCGTGGCATGGCGCGGGTCTGCCGGTTCGAGGGTGCGTTCGACCTGAGAGAGCGTCGCGCTGCCCGGCCAGTCGATCCCGAGCGCGCGCGCGGTCAGCCGGAGCCGCGCGACGGCGCGATCGTCCGGCTCGTCCATGACCCGGAACAGCCCGGTGCCGTGCACCATCAACAATCGCGCCACCGCGATGTTGCAGGCAAGCGAGAGCGCGGCGTTGCGATCCTCGCTGGCGTGGCGGGTGCGGAAGGTCAGCGTCAGGCGACCATCGGCATCATGCGCCACCTCCTGCTCTGGCGGATCGATCCGAGCCGCCCCGCGCGCTGCCTCCGCGCGGATCAGCCGGTCTGTAAGCGCGGCAAAGCCCGGCGGCAGATCCGCATCGGTCACGCTGGCATAGGCAAGCTTGGCGCGGCTGTGGATCACCGTGCGGGTCACCGTGTCGAGCGCCACCGCGCCCTCCGCATCGACCCGGATGCTGAACACGACCGCCGGGCGCGGCCCATCGGGCAACAGGCTTGCCGCACCTTGTGACAGGACCGGCGGATAGAGGCTCGCCTTGCCGTCGGGCAAATAGAGCGTTTCGCCCCGCCGCCACGCCTCGGTGGCGATCGGCCCATCGGGATCGACGAACCAGCCGATGTCGGCGATCGCATAGTGAAGGACGAACGCGTTCCCGTCGGTGTCGATCGCAAAGGCCTGATCCAGGTCGGTCGATCCGGTGGGGTCGAGCGTCACGAACGGCCGGTCGGTCCAGTCAGCGTGATCGGTCGGCGTGCGGGTCGCCGCGCGCTCCGCCGCCGCCTGCACAGCGGGCGGAAACCCCTGTGGCACCTGAAATGCGCCGCGGATCGCCGCCAGTTCATCGGCTAAAATGCGAGACGGGTCCGCGATCGTCTTCATCGCGCGCTCAATCCTCCTGGACCAGGCGTACGGTTGGTCCAGCCGATGCGGGTTCGACGCGCCAGATCCGCTTGTCGCGTGTGCCCACGAAAACCGGCATGCGCGCTGCCATCGCTGAAAAGCCATGGATTTCCGTCGGGACCGGGTCGAGCAAATGGGTGATGACCAACCCGAGCGATTTTGCCCCATCGGGCTGCTGCGTCGCGACGGAGATGCAGCTGTTGGTGAATTTGCGGACCGGCGCGCTGCCTCCCGCCGTATCGACCTCGATCAGATAATGTCCGCCGAACGGGATCATATCGGTCGCGGTCTGGGGCGTCAGGAAGTAAACGCGCACCGGCCCGCCCTCGACTTCGGGGGGAAGAACAATCGAATTGAACTGCGCATCGCTACAGCGGGTGACGTTCGCCCGTTGCAAGGCATCGCGCGCCACCGCGACGGCATGAATCAGGCGGTTGCGCGTAGGCGTGATCAGGCCGCGCTCGTCATCACGCGCGGCGCGACCCTCGACAAGCCGTCCATTCCGGAACCGCGCGATATATAGCGGGGCGGGGTCAGTGCCCTTGCTATAGAAGATCAACAGCGGTTCCTCGGCCGGGCCGTCGACAATCCATCCGCCGATCCTGCTCGCAACCTCCTTGGCGTTCGCCAGCATGGCGTCGGTGCCATGCCACGCGGCCTGATCATACCAATACATCAGATGGGCGCGGCGCATCGCGGCGTCGATCGCGGCCTGCTCGCCCGCTTGGCTCTGGGCAACAGTCGGCGAGGCCGCAACAAGCAAGGCGAGCGCGGGCAATAGGGATCGGGTCATTGGCAGCCTCCTGCATGCGAGGCTAGCGGCGCACCCGCACAAGCAAAAGCTTGAACTGACAGCTTTCTCTCGGCCGTCGAATCAAAAAGGGGGGCGATCCGCAGACCGCCGCCCCATTGTTACTTCGCGACGCGAAGGATCAGGCCAAAGCCGCCTTGAGATCCTCGACCAGGTCGGTGCGCTCCCACGGGAAGAAGTCGCCGTCGGGCTTGCGACCGAAATGGCCATAGGCCGCGGTCGGGCCATAGATCGGCTTGTTCAGCTTCAGGTGGGTGCGGATGCCGCGCGGAGTCAGGCCGCCCAGCTTCTCGATACCCTGGATCGCCTGCTCGATCTTGTCGTCGCCGACGGTGCCGGTGCCGTGCGTGTCGACATAGAGCGACAGCGGCTTGCTGACGCCGATCGCATACGCCAGCTGGATCGTGCAGCGCTGGGCGAGGCCGGCGGCGACGATGTTCTTGGCGAGGTAGCGGGTGATGTACGCCGCCGAACGATCGACCTTGGTCGGGTCCTTGCCGCTGAACGCGCCGCCGCCGTGCGGAGCCGCGCCACCATAGGTGTCGACGATGATCTTGCGGCCGGTCAGGCCGGCGTCGCCGTCCGGGCCGCCGATTTCGAAGCTGCCGGTCGGGTTGATGTGATATTCGGTCGCGTCGCTGAGCAGTTCGGCCGGGATCACGTCGGCAACGACCGACTTCACATAGGCCTTGAGCTCGGCTTCCTTCTCGCCCTGATCATAGCCCTTGGCGTGCTGGGTCGAGACGACGATCGCGGTGCAGGCGACGGCCTTGCTGCCCTCGTAACGCAGCGTGACCTGGCTCTTCGCGTCCGGCTCCAGGAACGGCGCCGCGCCCGAATGGCGGTCGGCGGCCATGCGCTCGAGGATCTTGTGGCTGTAATCGAGGGTCGCCGGCATCAGGTCCGGGGTATCGTTCGCGGCATAGCCGAACATGATGCCTTGGTCGCCCGCGCCTTCGTCCTTGTTGCCGCTGGCATCCACGCCCTGCGCGATATGCGCCGACTGCGGGTGCAGGTTGTTCTCGAAGCGCAGCGTCTCCCAGTGGAAGCCGTCCTGCTCGTAACCGATACGCTTGACGGTATCGCGGACGGTCTTCTCGACCTCGTCCTTGACGCCGGGCGCCCAGTTGCCGGCTTCGTCCATGATGCCCTTGCCGCGGATTTCACCGGCAAGCACGACCAGCTGGGTGGTGGTCAGGGTTTCGCACGCGATGCGCGCTTCGGGATCCTTGGACAGGAACAGATCGACGATCGCGTCGGAAATCTGGTCCGAAACCTTGTCCGGATGGCCTTCGGAAACCGATTCGGACGTGAAGAGATAGCTGGAACGCATGGTTTTCCTCAAAAAAAGGCCGGGCCGTTGCCATGCCCGGCTGGGGGTAAGGAGAGATATAAAGCTTTCCTTATATCGCGCCGCCCTAGCGGGCGAAGCGGCGGAAGGCAATGGCGATGGCAAGCAACAGTGCCGCAACGAGTGCAGCCGCGAGATTGCCGAGCCGGGCGAACAACGTTGGCGGCAGCGCCGTCGGCATCGGCGCCTCGATCGCCTTGGCTTCACCCATGCCCGCCGCCGCCACGATCCGCCCGCGCGCGTCGATGATCGCGGAGATGCCGGTGGGCGTGGCGCGCAGGATCGGAAGCCCTTCCTCGATCGCGCGCATCCGTGCCTGCGCCAGATGCTGCGGCGGACCCCAGGCGCCGAACCAGGCGTCGTTCGACGGGTTGAACAGGATCGCCGGGCGCTTGGCGGGATCGATCGTCTGCCCTGAGAAGATGATCTCGTAGCAGATCTGCATGGCGACATCGCCAAAGCCGGGGACGTTCATCGTCTTCGGGCCGGGCCCCGGTTCGAAGTCGATCTCGCCCGCCACAAGGCGCGACAGGCCGAGCGGCTCGAGGATCGTGCGCATCGGCAGATACTCGCCATAGGGGACCAGATGCGCCTTGTCGTAACGGCCCAGGACCGTGCCGCTGGCGTCGATCGCGAACACCGAATTGGTCGCGGCGTCGAGCTTGTCGTCACCCTTGAACAACAGCGCATTGCCGCCGACCAGCGCGATATCCTTTGGCCCTAAAGTCTGGGCGATCATCGCGCGGACCGTACGCGGATCGTTCCGGCTATACCAGGCGGCGGGATAGCCTTCCTCCAGCCAGTAATCGACCGTACCCTCGGGCCAGACGATCAGACGCGGGACCGGGCCGCCGGGCAGGATCGTCGCCGTGTCGTTGGACAGGCGGATCAGCTCGCTCAGCGCCTTTTGCGCATAGCTGCCGTCAAGCACCGTCTCCTGTCCGACATTGGGCTGGAGTACGCGGACGATGGGGCGGACGGGTTTATTGGCCGCGCGGGTTTGCTGAATCTCGATCCCGTTTAGTGCCAGAAGCGCGATGGTGACCGTGACTGCGGCGGGGAAGCGCCAATATCGCTGGCTGGCCAGTAACAGAGCGCCCGCGACGAGGATCGTCAGACCCGACAGTGCATAGGTGCCGATCCAGCTCGTCACCTGCGCGACGCCGGGGAGCGGCAGCCAGATCACGCCGAGCGGGTTCCACGGATAGCCGGTGAACAGCACGCTGCGCAGATATTCGGCGACAATCCACGCCGCGCCCGCGACCAGGACAAAGGACAAGTCCAGCTTGCGCCCCTGCCCGAATCGCCAGGCGAGGCCCATCGCCAGCGCCGGGTAGATGGCGAGATAGAGCGAAAGCAGAACGACCGCGACATAGCCAAGCTCGGCCGGCATCTTGTCCTGATAGGTGAAGGCGTGCTGGATCCAGTTGTTGCCGACGGTGAAATGGCCAAGCCCGAACAGCCAGCCGCGCAACAGCGCCTGCTTCAGGCTTGGCGCCTCATGCGTCAGTCGTAGCAGAAGGGCGAAGCAGACCAGCCCGACGACCCACCAGTCGAGCGGGGCGAAGGCAGTGGCGGACACAGCGCCGGTCAGCAGCGCGATCAGGCGGGGGCGGGGAAGAGCGAACATCGTCGGCAGCTATCGGGCCTGACCGTGACAGATACAAGCATCGTGCGTATTATACGCCCAGTACACCGTGCTGTTTTCAGCTTCGCTGAAACGGCACCGGCCCGCCCGGTTCAGCTGTGCTGAAACAACCAACAAAGGAAGAGTCATGCCCGAGCCCGTGATCGTCGATATCCCCCACAAGCTTGGTCGCGACGCGGCGCGGGCGCGGATTGCTGGCGGGGTGGGGAAGATCGGGTCGATGTTCCCCGGCGGCGGCACGGTGGACGAGCGCTGGGAAGGCGACACATTGCACTTCACCGTCAGCGCGCTGGGCCAGAGCGTCGCCAGCCGGCTGGAGATTCACGACGCGCATGTCCATGCGGAGGTCGATCTGCCGCCGATGCTGGCGCTGTTCGCGGGCAAAATTCGCGAAAAGCTGATGCAGGAAGCGCCCAAGCTGTTGAAATAGGGAACCCGTTTCGGCGCTATGGATTTTTCCCGGCGAGGAGACACGCGATGAACCGATCGCCCCGCCCATGGCCGATGATCGCCGTCGCCCTGCTCGCCGCCGGCGGGCTGGGCAGCTGTGCCGGTACGGTCGCAGCGCACTACACCGTCACCGGGATGCTCCCATTGGCGCCATCGGGCGGCGTGCCCGACTATCAGGCGGAACTGCGCGCGCAGGACGCCGTCGCATCTGCCGAAACCGGCTGGGGCGCGGAGGTCGGCTATTCCGACCTGTCCTACGCCGCCGCCGATTACTGAGCTGGAGCGCTCACCCGCCAGATCACATTGCCGACATCGTCCGCGACCAGCAGCGCGCCGGTGCGGTCCGCCGTCACGCCGACCGGGCGCCCCTGCGCCTTGCCCTTGGCGTCGAGGAAGCCGGTGAGGACGTCAAGCGGCTTTGCATCGGGGACCGGCAGGCCGCGCTCGCCAAACGGCACGAACACGACCTTGTAGCCCGAGGCAGGCACGCGGTTCCATGATCCGTGCAGGCCGACGAACGCGCCCTTGGCGAACGCGCTGCCAAGCTTGACGTCGGTTGCAAAGGTCAGGCCGAGCGGCGCGGTGTGCGGACCCATCGAATAGCTGGGCCGCGCGCTATATTCGCGCAGGTCGGGCCGCTCGGGCTGAACCCGCTTGTCGACATAGCCGCCCCAGTAATTCCACGGCCAGCCGAAGAATTGGCCGAGCGTGACCTGGGTCAGATAATCGGGCGGGCCGTCCGATCCGAGCATGTCGCGTTCGTTGACCACCGTCCACAACCGCCCCGTTTCCGGGTGCAGCGCAAGGCCGATCGGGTTGCGCAGCCCTGCGGCGAAGATGCGGAAGCGCTTCGCCTGCGGATCGACCTCAAGAATTGTCGCGCGGTTCTTTTCGACGTCGAGACCATTTTCGGCGATGTTCGATGCGGAGCCCACGCTGACCAGCAGCTTGCCCTCTGGCCCGGCGATCACGTCGCGGGTCCAGTGATTGCCACCGCCGGGGAGGTCGACGACCTTCTCGCCCTTGCCGGTGATCTTGGTCTCGCCCGGTTTGAACGGGAAGCGGATCAGCGCATTGTGGTTGGCGACGTAGAGCGTCTCCCCGACCAGCACCATGCCGAACGGCGAATCGAGCCCATTGTCGGCGGTCAGCAGAACCGAGCGCGCCTCGGCCACGCCATCGCCATTGGTGTCGCGCAGCAGGGTGATGCGGTTGGCTGAGGGAACGCCGGCACCGGCACGGCTCATCAGTCGCTTCATCACCACGCCGGTGATCCCGCCCCCTTCGCGCGGCGGCGAGTTGCTTTCGGCAACCAGCACATCGCCATTGGGCAGGCGATAGAGCCAGCGCGGATGATCGAGCCCGGTGGCAAAGGCGTTGACCGCGAGCCCCTTGGCCGCGACCGGCTTCGCGCCTGCGGGCCAGCCCACTGCATCGGCGATCTTCACCGTCGGAATGGTCTGTTCGCGCGGCGCGACCAGCTTGGGTCGAACTCCGCTCGTGTCCGCGAGGCTGTATTGAGCGACATCCGGCCGCGACAGATACCAATAGGTGCCGCCGCCGATGGCGACGATGGCTGCGGCGGCGATCAGGAGTTTGCGGCGCATGGGTCAATCCTCAGCTTCGACGAGTTCTTCGGGCGGGTGCAGACGCAGGCGGCGGACGCGGGTTGCGTCGGCCTCCAGCACTTCGAGCGTCCAGCCGCTGGGATGTTTGAGGCACTCGCCCGCTTCGGGTACATGGCCGGCGAGGATGAAGGCGAGGCCGCCGAGCGTTTCGATATCTTCCTCGACCTCGCCCAGCCGCGGATCGATCGCTGCGGCGACATCCTCCAGCTCGGCGCGAGCGTCGGCATCCCAGCCGCCATTGTCGAGCGGGACCCATAGCGCCTCGGGAGCGTCGTCATGCTCATCGTCGATCTCGCCGACGATTTCCTCGACCAGATCCTCGATCGTGATCAGCCCCTCGGTCCCCGAATATTCGTCGAGCACGATGGCAAGGTGCGTGCGGCTCGCCTGCATCTGGGCGAGCAGGTCGAGCGTCCCCATCGATTGCGGGACGTAGAGCGGCTGGCGCATCAGATCGGTGATCTTGGCAGGCGGCCCGGCCCCGGCGGCGAGAACGACGAACACGTCCTTGACGTGGATCATGCCGATGACGCGGTCGAGCTTCTCGCGATAGACCGGCAGGCGGCTATGCCCTGCTTCGGCAAAGATCTGGACCAATTCGGCAAAGCTGGTCGCTTCGTCGACGGCGATGATATCGGCGCGCGGAACGCCGACGCTCCAGCGGGGAGAGGTCACCCTTGGCCGATTTGCGGTCCGTGCCCTCTTCGGCCGCATCGATCGCATCTTCGATGCGCTCACGCAGGGTTTCATTCTGCTCTTCGCCGAAGAGCAAAGAGCGAAGGCCGCGCCATATCCCGCCTTCGCTACTACTGTCGCCGTTCCCGTTGCTACTGGGGCCGTCCGTCATGTTGGCGTTCAATCCTCGCATATCAGATAGGGGTCAGGGATCCCCAAGGTTGCAAGCGCAGCGCGCTCCATCGACTCCATCGCCTCGGCTTCGGAATCCCCCTGATGATCATAACCTAGCAAATGCAGCACCCCGTGGACAATCAGGTGTGTTGCATGGTGCTCGACGGTGAAGCCCTTTTCCTCCGCTTCGCGCGCACAGACGCCATGGGCAAGGATGATGTCGCCCAGAATCACCTCGCCGTCGTCGCTATTCTGGGTCAGCGATTCGATCAGGTCCGGCTCGATCATCGGAAAGGACAGGACGTTGGTCGGCTTGTCCTTTTGCCGGTATTGCGCGTTCAGCTGATGCACTTCGGCGTCGTCGGTCAGGCGCACCGCGACCTCGATCACCGCGTCGCTGGTGGCGAGGTAGCCATAGGGGGTCTGCGCAACCGCGGCGGCGGCAGCCTTCGCGCCGATCGCGTCCCAGTCGTGCTCGGGCCAGCCGGGTTCGGTCTGGACGGCGACCTCAAGCATGCTCGTTCTCGTACGCATCGACGATGCGGCCGACGATCGGGTGACGCACCACGTCGCCGATGCCGAAACGGACGAACGCCATACCGTCGATCCCCTCCAGCTTGTTGACTGCATCGTTAAGGCCGCTCGCCGACGGGCCGCCGGGCAGGTCGGTCTGCTTGGGGTCGCCGCACACCACCATGCGGCTGTTCTGGCCGAAGCGGGTGAGGAACATCTTCATCTGCATCGGTGTCGTATTCTGCGCCTCGTCCAGAATGACGAAGGCGTCCGCCAGGGTGCGGCCGCGCATGAAGGCGATCGGGGCGATCTCGATCTCTCCGCTCGCAATGCGCCGCTCGACCTGTTCGGCCGGCAGGCAATCATAAAGCGCGTCGTAGAGCGGGCGCAGATAAGGATCGACCTTGTCCTTCATGTCGCCCGGCAGGAAGCCCAACCGCTCCCCCGCCTCGACCGCCGGGCGGGAGAGAATCAGGCGCTTGACCGACCCGGTGATGAGCTGCGCCACCGCCTGCGCCACCGCCAGATAGGTCTTGCCGGTGCCCGCCGGCCCAAGTGCGAAGATGATGTCGTTGGACACCAACGCGCGCATATAGGTCGTCTGGGTCAGCGAGCGCGGGACGATCGTCTTGTTGCGCGTACGGATCATGATGGGCGGCGCCGCGCCCTCGTCATTTTCCGCGCGGACGATGCCGGTCAGCATCGGTTCGGTCGCCATTGCGATCACCGCATCGATCAGGCCGGGGTCGATCGCCTCGCCGCGAATCACGCGGCTGTGCAGCTCGATCAGCACTTCGCGGGCATGCGCGACGGCCTCGGCGCTACCCTCGATCACCACCCGCTGGCCACGGGCGTGGATATAGACGCCAAGCCGCTCCTCCAGCGCGAGGATGTTGCTGTCATATTCGCCGAACAATTGCGGGAGCAGCTGTGGGCGGTCGAAATTCACCTCGACGCGCGCACGCTGACCATGCTGGGCGGGGACTGGCTTGCGGCTCATGCGGTCCTTTCGCGGGCTAGAATGTCACGATGCTGCGCAGTTCTGGTCCGACAAAGCTGACGAAAATGCGCGTGTAAGGACGACAGCGGGCCATGATGGGCCGAACCGGTGTGCAGCGCGGAGGTTCCGTTTCGCATATCGTGGGGCGAGGATGGCAGAGCCGAGCCGCGTAGGACAGCGGAAATCCGTCCCCGATGCCGATTGGCAGGGGGTGAAGCAGCCGGGCAACAGTGGCGCGTTCAGTCCGTGCCGAGCCAGGCGCGGCGAAAGGCCCGCTGCGCCTCTGTTGGCTCCCCGCCGGCCTTTTCGAGCGTGACGATCGCCAGCTTCGGGTCGGCGACCGGGGTAATCGTCGCGCTACCGGGACCGGCGCGGGTCGCAAAGGTGATCGCGACAGGCTGACCCGGCTTCATCGCGGCGAGGGCAATGCGCCAGTCGGCGGGAGTGGCGATCATTTTGCCATCCAGCGCGGTAATGGTGTCGCCGCGCGTCAGGCCAGCGGCGTAAAGCGGACTGCCGGGGACCGGGATCTCGGCGAGCTGGACCGGTTCGTCGCCGCCGCCGGTCACGCTGGTCGCCCCGATCCATGCGCGGCTGGCATCCGCCGGGCGCAGCACCAACCCGGCCTGGGCCAGCAATGGCGCGAAATCGGGCAGGTCGCTGCCGCGGACATAAGCGTCGAAGAACTGCTTCGCGAAGGCCGGGTCGCGGGTCAGTTCGGCCAGGCCCGCCTCGAGGTCGGCGGGGGTATAGGCTTTGACCGGCGCGAAGCCCTGCTGCGCCTCACCATGCCGTTTCCACAGATGGCGCATATAGGCGTCGAGATCGCTGCCGAAGCGCTGGCGCAGCGTCAGGTCGAGCGCGAGTGCGACGACCGCGCCATAGGGGTAATAGGACGCGAAAATCCGCTCATTCACCGGGTCGATCGACGCGGCGGCATCGACGAACGGGGCGCGCAGGCTCATCTCCTGCGGCGATCCATAGCGGCGAGCCGAGTTGTTGACGATGAAGTCGAGCGTGCCGCCCAGCCCGGCGAGGGTGGCGTCCAGCGTCGCTTCCTTCGCGCGCAGGATCGCCAGCGGGCCGTAATATTGGGTGAAGCCCTCCGCGAACCACAAGGACGGTGTCGGATCGGCCTGGGTGAAGTCGAACGGCTCCAGTTCCGCCGGGCGCAGCCGCTCGACATTCCAGGCGTGGATGAATTCATGGCTGAGCGTACCGAGCTGGGCGAACTTGCCTGCGGCCAGCGTGCGCGGCTGGCTGATGATGGTCGAGTTGCGATGCTCCATCCCGTCGCCGCTGATCTGCGGCAGATAGTCGGCGATGAAGGTGTAGGTGCCGAAATCGAAGTCGGGCGCGGTGCCGAAGATGCGAATCTGTTCGGCCACCACCTTCTTGGCCTTTTCCGCATAGGCGTCGACCGTTTCCGGCGTATCGGCGCTGTGCACGGCGAGGCGGATCGTCTGGGTCTTGCCGCCCGAAGTGATCGTCCATTCGCGCAAATGATGGTCGGACAGTTCGGTCGGGCTGTCGAGGAGGTACTGGAGGTGCGGCGCCCAGAAGGTCGTCGCGCTGCCGCTGACCGGCGCGAGCTGGGTCGCGATCTTCCATTTCGGGTCGGCGGGGCGAAAGGTGACGCGGATCGGACGGTCGTCATAGCCCGCTGCCCAGATCAGCGTTGCGGGCATGTTGAGATGCGCGTGGGTCTGATCGATCTGGCTATAGGTGCCATCGCCACGGTCGCCATAGAGCGTGTAGGCAAAGGTGACGGTGCCGTCATGGCCGCTGACCCGCCAGCTATACGGATCGCTGCGGTCGATCTTCAGGTCACGGCCCGCGCTGTCCCTGGCCGAGACCGAATAAACGTTCTTGGCGAATTCATGGATCGCGTAGCGGCCGGGGGAGGAGCGCGCCATGCGGAACTCGACCGCGCCGGGTTTGAGATCGCGATAGGTGACCGCGATCCGCGCCTCACGCTGCGCGGCATGCTCGAAGCTGAGCTCGTAGCTGACCGGGGCGTTGGGGCCGGGGTCCTTGGCCTGCTGTGCGAGCGCGGTGGTGGCGAGGAGGAGCGGGGTGGCGAGCGCGAACAGGCGCGCGGTCGAGGTCAGATGCATCGGGGGAAACTGGCGGAGCGGGCGGGGCGTGTCCAGCACCTGCCACTCTTACTTGTCACCCCGGCCTTGTGCCGGGGTCCACTGTGCCGCACTCCCGACGCTCTAGCCTCTTGCTGCGCGCCTCGTCTCCCGGTGGACCCCGGCACAAGGCCGGGGTGACGATAAGGGTCAGACCGCCACCCCACCCAGCGAGTTCGGTCCGGCACTGTCGATCCGCACCCGCACCAGTTCGCCGATCGCCGCGTCCGTCATCAGATGGACCGATTGCAGCCACGGCGATTTGCCGAGCATCTGGCCCGGCAGTTTGCCCTTTCGTTCGATGAGAACGTCACAGATCTTGCCGACGCTGGCGGCGTTGAACGCGGCCTGATCGCGGTTGAGCGCGGCCTGCAGGCGCTGGAGGCGGTCGTCCATCACCTCCTCCGGCACCGCGCCGTCCATCTCCGCCGCCGGGGTGCCGGGGCGGGGCGAGTATTTGAAGCTGAAACACTGGGCATAGCGGACCGCGTCGGCCAGGCTGAGGGTATCGCGGAACTCCTCCTCACTCTCGCCGGGGAAGCCGACGATGAAGTCGCCCGACAGCGCGATGTCGGGCCGGGCGGCGCGGACGCGGTCGAGGATGCGCAGGTAGGAATCGCGGCTGTGGCTGCGGTTCATTGCCTTGAGGATGCGGTCATTGCCTGCCTGCACCGGCAGGTGGAGGAAGGGCATCAGCTTCTCGACCTCCGCATGCGCTCGGATCAGGCCTTCCTTCATGTCGTTGGGATGGCTGGTGGTGTAGCGGATGCGCGCCAGCCCATCGATCTTGTCGAGCGCGGCGATTAGGCCGTGCAGGCCGGTGCCCTCGGCATCGTCCCATGCGTTGACGTTCTGGCCGAGCAAGGTGATCTCGCGCGCGCCGGCGTCGACGAGCGATTTCGCTTCGTCGACGATTGCCGCGAACGGGCGGCTGACCTCGGCACCGCGGGTGTAGGGGACGACGCAATAGGTGCAGAATTTGTCGCACCCTTCCTGCACCGTCAGGAACGCGGTCGGGCCGGTCTTGCGGCGGGCGGGGAGCGCACCGAACTTGGCGATGGCGGGCATGTCGGTGTCGATCGCGCGGCCCTGTGCCGATGCTTGTGCGACGAGGTCGGGCAGGTTGTGATAGGCTTGCGGGCCGACGACGATATCGACCTTGGCGCGATGGGCGATCTCCTCGCCCTCGGCCTGCGCGACGCAGCCGGCGACGGCGATCATCGGATTGGCGCGGTCGGCAAGCCGCGCGTTTTTCCGCAACCGGCCGATGTCCGAATAGACCTTCTCGGTCGCCTTTTCGCGGATGTGGCAGGTGTTGAGCACGACCAGATCGGCGCTGTCGGCGTCTGCAGCAGCGGTCATGCCCTGTGCCGCCATCAATTCGGCCATGCGCTCGCCGTCATAGACGTTCATCTGACAGCCGAAGGATTTGACGTGATAGGTCTTGGGGGTGGAGGTCATGGCGCGGGCCTATAGTGGATTGGCGGGGGCCGCGAAACCGCCTCTGGCGTTCCGCCCGCGCTGCCAATAGATAGCCGCCGCAAATGGCACGGATCGAAACCCCCCGCCGCGTGCGTGGCACGCAGGACATCTTTGGCGACGAACAGCGCCGCTTCGCCCGTGTGGTCGAGGCGTTCGAGCATGTGCGGCGGCTCTATTGCTTCAGCCAAGTGCAGGTGCCGGTGTTCGAATCCACCGGGGTGTTCGCGCGCTCGATGGGCGAGACCAGCGATGTCGTTTCGAAGGAAATGTACACCTTCCCCGACCGGGGCGACGAGCTGCTGACGCTGCGGCCGGAGTTCACGGCGGGGATTTGCCGGGCCTATATTACCGAGGGGTGGCAGCAGTTCGCGCCGCTCAAGCTGACCACGCACGGGCCGGTGTTCCGCTACGAACGCCCGCAAAAGGGGCGCTATCGCCAGTTCCACCAGATCGACGCCGAGATCATCGGCGCGGCGGAACCGCAGGCCGATGTCGAACTGCTGACCATGGCCGATCAGCTGCTGAAGGAGTTGGGCATCGCCGAGGGCGTGACGCTGCAGCTCAACACGCTGGGCGACGCCGAGACGCGCGAGGCGTGGCGCGCGGCGCTGGTGGCACATTTCGAGGCGCATCGTGGGGAGTTGTCGGAGGACAGCCTGACGCGGCTCGAGAAGAATCCGATGCGGATTCTGGATTCGAAAGATCCTCGCGACCGGCCGATTGCGGATTCGGCGCCGGATATCGACGCCTATCTGACCGATGAGGCGCGCGCGTTCTTCGACGCAGTGACCAGCGGGCTGGACGCGGCGGGCGTCGCCTGGACGCGCAATGCGCGGCTGGTGCGCGGGCTCGATTATTACCGCCACACCGCGTTCGAATTCGTGACCGACCGGCTCGGTGCGCAGGGCACGGTGCTGGCTGGCGGGCGCTATGACGGGCTGATCGGGAATCTCGGCGGGCCGGAGACGCCGGGCGTGGGCTGGGCCGCGGGGATCGAGCGGTTGGGCATGTTGCTGGCGGAGCCGGTGGCTGAGGCGCCAGCTGTAGCCATTGCAATAGAAGACGATGTCGCCGTTGGGGAAGGGTATCGCCTGCTGCGCGAACTGCGCCGACATGGCTGGTCTGGTGAAATGATCGCCGTGGGATCGCCCAAGAAGCGGTTTGACAAAGCGGTAAAGACGGGTGCGGAAGTTGTGCTCAGTATTCGGAGCCAAAACGGCACTTTGAGCTACGGCGGCAGGGGGCCGGTTGATGCCCTTTCGAGATTGAGCCGCTTGTTGCCGCCCGGCGCAGCACCGCTGGCATGACCCGCATCTCCCCCGAGCGGATCGCGCAGATCGAGGCGCGGCGGGATGAGCTGTCGGCGATGATGGCGACCGGCGACCTGCCGTCGGACCGTTTCGTCGCGGTGTCCAAGGAATATGCCGAGCTGGAGCCGGTCGCGGCGGCGGCGGGCGAGGTGCGGCGGCTGCGCGCCGAGGCGGTGAGCCTGGCGGCGATGACGCGCGAGGCAGATGCCGAGCTGCGCGCGATGGCTGCGGAGGAATTGCGCGCGAACGAGGCGGCGCTGGCGCAGGCCGATCACCGCCTCGCGCTGGCACTGTTGCCGCGCGATGCGGCGGACGAGCGCGCAGCGATGCTGGAAATCCGCGCCGGGACTGGCGGGGACGAGGCGGGGCTGTTCGCGGGCGACCTGCTGCGCATGTACACCCGCTATGCCGAGCGGCAGGGGTGGAAGGTCGAGCTGATCTCCGCGTCCACGTCCGAAGCCGGGGGCTATAAGGAGGTGGTCGCGAGCGTCGCGGGCAAGGGCGTGTTCGCCAAGCTCAAGTTCGAAAGCGGCGTGCACCGCGTCCAGCGCGTGCCGGTGACCGAGAGCGGCGGACGCATCCATACCTCCGCCGCGACCGTCGCGGTGCTGCCCGAAGCCGAAGAGGTCGATGTTGACATCCGCAACGAGGATCTGCGGATCGATATCTATCGCGCGAGCGGTGCGGGCGGGCAGCACGTCAACACGACCGATTCGGCAGTGCGGCTGACGCATGTTCCGACGGGCCTTGTCGTCATCCAGCAGGACCAGCGCAGCCAGCACAAGAACCGCGACAAGGCGATGCAGGTGCTGCGCACGCGGCTGTACGAGCTGGAGCGCGAGCGGCTGGCGAGCGAGCGTTCGGGCGCGCGCAAGTCGATGGTGGGATCGGGCGACCGGTCGGAGCGGATCCGGACGTACAATTTCCCGCAGGGGCGGGTGACCGACCACCGCATCAATTTGACGCTGCACCGCCTGCCTGAGATTCTCGAGGGCGAGATGGACGAACTGATCGGCGCGCTGGTGTCCGAGGATGAGGCGGAGCGGCTGGCGGCACTGGATTCGTGATCCTCGCCGCAGTTCCAAATACTGGTCACCCCGGCCTTGTGCCGGGGTCCACGTTGCCGCGCTTCCGACGTTCGAGCCTTTTGCTTCGCGGCTCGACTTTCAGTGGACCCCGGAACAAGTCCGGGGTGACGAGGGTGGTGAGGTGAGCGCGGAGACTGTCCGCGTGGCGATTGCCGATGCGGCTGCGCGGATTGCGTCGGCGACGCCACGGCTCGATGCCGAGTTGTTGATGGCGCATGCCTTGGGCGTGTCGCATCAGGATTTGCTGCTGAAGCATCTCAGCGACCCCGCTCCGTCCAGCTTCGACGCACTGGTCGCACGCCGCCTCGCCTATGAGCCGGTCGCCTATATCACCGGGTCACGCGGCTTCTGGACGGTCGAGATCGGCGTCGGCCCCGGCGTGCTGGTGCCGCGTGCCGACAGCGAGACGCTGATCGAGGCGGCGGTGGCGCATTTCGGCGGGGGCCAGGGGCCGGGGCGGGTGCTCGACCTCGGCACCGGGCCGGGGACGTTGTTGCTGGCAGCGCTGGCGGAATGGCCTGAGGCGTATGGCCTGGGCGTGGATAGCTCAGAAGCAGCGCTGGCCTATGCCCGGCGCAATGCCACGACGCTGAGGATCGCCGACAGGGCAATATTCAAACCTGGCGACTGGGCGACCGGCCTCGCCGGCCAGTTCGACCTGATCCTGTGTAACCCGCCCTATATCGGCATCGCCGAGGAGCTCGGGCCGGAGGTGCGCGGCCATGAGCCGCCCGCTGCGCTGTTCGCTGGAGCCGACGGCCTCGACGACTATCGCCGGATCGTGCCGGAGCTACCCCGCCTGCTCGCGCCGGGCGGCCTCGCGGTGCTGGAGATCGGCTGGATGCAGGGGGAGGCCGTGTCGGCGCTGATGCGGGGTGCGGGGCTCGATCCGGTGCTTCACCATGATCTGGGCGGGCGCCCGCGCGCAATCGCGGCAAAAATGCCGCGAAGTTGAACTATCGGTGCGTCGCACCAATATAGGGCTTGGAGATTATTGCCGCGCGGGCTAAGGATGAGCCCGGGGAAGGCACCAGCAACCTAAATCGTTGAAAAGGTTAGCCGACCCAAATCAAGGCATGTGCGCTGCTGATTGTCCGGCAGCCATGCGGTAGCCGTTTCGGTCCTCAAGGATCGTGACGGTGCGCGGTGTAACACGCATCCGGGATCGCTGTTTGACCGATGGCGGATTGAGTAAGGACAGGACACACAGACGTTGATCAACAATCGTCAGGCGAACAACGGTCGCCGTCGCGGCCGTGGTGGCCAGCGCCAGCAGGGCGGCGGCAACAACCCCAATTCGGGCAACCGCATCGACAATCGCGCACGCGGCAATGCCGCGCAGCTGCTTGAGAAATACAAGAACCTGGCTCGCGACGCGCAGATGGCGGGCGACCGGGTGAACACCGAATATTACCTTCAGTTCGCCGATCATTATTTCCGCGTACTGGCCGAGACGCGCTCGCGCTTTGAGGACCAGAATCCGCAGCAGCGCCGCCAGCGCGACGAGTTCGACGGCGACGAGGATGAGTTCGACGGCGAGGACGGCAATCGCAGCCAGGACGGCGACTTCGCCGACGAGGGCGACGAGCAGTCCGATCGTCCGGTCCGCAATGAGCGTGCCGAGCGCGGCGAGCGGAACGAGCGCCGCCCCAACCGCGACCGCGATCAGGCTCCCCGGGATCAGGCCCCCCGCGATAGCGCGCCGCGTGACCGCGACGGCCGCAACCGCGACAATCGTGAGCGCGATAATCGTGACGCGCGCCGTGAACGTCAGCCGCGTGGCGTCGAGGGTGAAGTGGCTCCGGTCGCTGCGAACGAGGACGAAGCACCGGCCGAGGATGGTCGCCGCGCGCGCCGTGGGCGTCCGCGCCGTGACGAAGCGAGCAGCGATTCGGGCCATGGTGCCGAAATCGCCGCAGTGCTTCCTCCCGCGCTGGGCGTCGAGGGCGAGGTGGTCGAGGTCAAGCCGCGCCGCCGCCGCGTGAAGAAGGACGAGGGCGAACCGGCCGCAGCTGAATAAGCGGCGTTCGCTTCGATAAAAAATAAAGGCCGGTCCGTGACTTACGGACCGGCCTTTTCGTTTTCAGCGGCCTTGACCGTTGACATCACGCGCCCGTTGACGATGGTGCCGCAACCAGATCGAAAGGCGATGCGATGCGGCGGATCACGTTGGCGCTTGCGGCCGGAGCCGCATTTTCCGGAACGATGCTGGCGATGCCCGCCTTCGCGCAGACCGCGCAAGGTGACGTGGCGGTCACCATCTACAACAACAATCTGGCGCTGGTGCAGGACAAGCGCGAGCTACGCCTGCCCGCGGGCAAGTCGAAGCAGGATTTCCCCGATGTGTCGGCGCAGATCCGGCCCGAGACGGTGACGATCGGCGCGCCCGGCGCGACCATCGTCGAGCAGAATTTCGACTTCGACCTGCTCACCCCCGAAGCGCTGATGGAAAAGGCGGTTGGCCAGACCGTCACCGTGGTGCGCGGCGGACAGAGCCTGCCGGCCAAGGTGCTCGCCTATAATGACGGCACCGTGGTCGAGATCGGCGGGCGGATCGAGGTTCTGGGCAAGGACGACCGGGTGATCTTCCCGTCGCTGCCCCCCAGCCTGCGCGCGCGGCCGACGCTGTCGGTGACGCTGGACGCCGATGCGGCGGGCGCGCGGCCGGTGACGCTCAGCTACCTGACCTATGGAATGGGCTGGAAGTCCGACTATGTCGCGCTGTTCGACGAAAAGGCGGGCAAGATCGACGTGCAGGGCTGGCTGACGCTGACCAACAATAGCGGCGTGACCTATAGCAACGCCAACACCTTGCTGGTCGCGGGCGCGGTTGGCGGTGGCGGGCGCGGCATGGGGTCGGTGATGGTGCCGGGGACCGAGACCGCAGGCCGCGAGCGGATCGGCGACTTCTATGTCTATCCGATCCCCGGCCGCACCACGATCGCGCAGCGCCAGCAAAAGCAGGTCAGCTTCCTCGATGTCGCGGGTGCGCCGGCGGCAAAGGCCTATGCCTATCGCAACCCGTGGCTGGGCCGGCAGGACCAGCCGCGCAGCGTCGACACGGTGCTGCGCTTCTCGTCCTCGAAGGAGGGTGGCCTTGGCGATGCGCTGCCTGCCGGGACGGTGCGCATCTATATGCGCGACGCACGCGGGGCGCCGCAGTTCATCGGCGAGAATGCGATCCCGCACACGCCGATGGGATCGCGGCTGGCGATCAAGACCGGCGAGGCGTTCGACGTGAAGGTCAAGTCGGTGGTGCAGACGCGCGAGCGCGCCGGGTCGAACAAGTGGCGCACGACGATGGTCTATACGCTGACCAATGCGCGGCCCGACGCGGTGGTGGTCGAACTGTCACAGGGCGGGCTCGACAGCTGGTGGAAAGACACGAAGATCCTGGAGGAGACTCAGGTCAGCGAACGGATCAACGCCGATGAGGCGCTGTGGAAGGTGAGCGTGCCGGCCAATGGCGAGGCGACGCTGACCGCGACCTTCGAAACGCGTTATTGAGTCGCGGCCGGTGCGGCTGCCCGCCCTGCTGTTGATCGCGACTGCGCTTGCCGGGACAGGCGGGGCGTGGGCGCAGAGCGTGCAGACTTCCGCCGGGCCCGATGCGGTCGGCGTCACCATCTATCGCGCGCCGAATCGCGGCGCTGATGTGAAGATCGATCTGGGCTGGCTTGGCGGCTATGCGCTGATTACCGAGACGCGGACCGTGACGATTCCGGCAGGTCGCGCGGTGATCCGGTTTGAGGGGGTGGCGTCCGGCATCCTCCCCGAAAGCGCGATCGTCACCGGCCTGCCCGCGGGCGTGCGGGAGAAAAATCTCGACGGCGATCTGCTGTCGGCCGCCAGCCTCTATCGCCGCGGATTTGCTCGGCCGGTGACGCTTCGCCGCACCCGTGACGGCAAGACCGTCGAGGAGCGGGCGATCATCCGCTCCGGCCCGGCCGGCGCGGCGATCGTCGAGACGACACGCGGGATCGAAGTGCTGAACTGCGGACCGACCGAGGATGCCATCGCCTATGATGGGGTGCCGGAAGGGCTGTCGGCCAAGCCGACCCTTTCGGTCGAGACCGATTCGCCGCAGGGTGGGACGGCGACGATCACCCTGTCCTACCTTGCCTGGGGCTTCGACTGGCAGGCCAACTATGTTGCGACGTTGCGCGACGGCGGAGGAACGGCGGCGGGCGTGCGGACGGCGGACCTGTTCGCCTGGGTAACGCTGGCAAGTACCGACATGACCAGTTTTGTCGATGCCGAGACGATGGTGATGGCGGGCAAGGTCAACCGCACGACCGGGCGCACGCGCAATCCGTTCGAGACGGTCGAGGAGTTCGAGTTCCAATGCTATCTGCCTGAAGGAGGAGGTGGAATCCCGCCGCCCCCACCGCCCCCACCCCCGCCACCGCCACCGGCGCCAATGGCGATGGCCCCGCAGATGGCGCGTGAGGACATCGTCGTGACGGGCGCGCGGGTGCGGATGGCGGTTCAGGAAAATCTCGGCGACCTGAAAGCCTATCGCATCCGCGACCGCACGACCGTCGCGGGCAAGGCGCAGAAGCAGGTGGCGATGCTGGCCAAGGACGCGGTGCCGGTGCGCATCGTCTATGCGTCCGACATCGGCTTCGGCGGTGCCGAGCAGCCGCAAATCCTGCTGCGGGCGCAGAACAAGGAGAGCGACGGGCTCGGCCTGCCGCTTCCCGCCGGGCCGGTCGCGCTGTTCGAGCGGCAGGGCGAGCGGTCGCTGTTGATCGACGAATCGAGCACCGACGACAAGGCAGTGGGCGAGGAGGTCGAGGTCAAATTCCCGGCGACCGCCAATGTTACGCTTGAGCTGAAGCAGCAGCAGCCCAAGCCGCGCCGCTATGCGTTCGAGCTGATCGTGCGTAACGCCAACCCCTTCCCGGTGCAGTTCGAGGGCGAGTTCGACATCGACCCGCCGCTGATGCGGGGGCCCAGCGCGAAGCTCGGCAAGAAGGATGGCCGCAATCTGTGGGCGGTGACGGTGCCGGCGAACGGATCGCAGACCCTTACCTATAAGGTGCAGCTGCCGCCGCCGACACGGCGTTAGTCCTTCTTACGCTCCGTCGCATCGCGCGAGCGTTCGTCATGGCCGGTGCCGGAGCTGAGGAACACCAGCCCCATCAGCGCCCCGCCGAGCAGGATCGACAGCCCTACTCCGATCGCCATCGCGATCGACGCGTGCAGCTGGAATTCGCCGATTGCGATATAGAGGGCGACCACCGCGACGATCGCGGAGGTCAGCGACAGCAACCCTACAAAGCCGAAAATGCGGCGGTAGCGGCGCCAGGCGAGGCGGGCATAATCGGGATTGTCGAGGTTCGGTTCCATGCCCTTTCATTTGGGGACGAATCGTGGGAGTCTCAACCGCCTAACGAGATGAAGGAGACTGGCGATGACTATCGCAGCAATCCTCGGCACCAAGGGGCAGGATGTTACCACCATCGGCGGCGACGCGACCGTGCGTGAGGCGGTTGCCCTGCTCGCCGAAAAGCGCATCGGCGCGGTGCCGGTGGTCGAAGGCGGCGTGGTCGCCGGCATCTTTTCCGAACGCGATGTGATTCACTGTCTGAAGCGCGATGGGCCGGCGGCGCTGGATACGTCGGTGCGGATGGTGATGACTGCCCCGGCGATCACAGTGACGCGCGACGAATCGGTGCTGGGTGCACTCTCGCTGATGACGGCCCGGCGGATCCGGCATCTTCCGGTGGTGGAGGGCGGCGCGCTGCTGGGCTTTGTATCGATCGGCGATCTGGTCAAATACCGGATCGAGAAGATCGAGGCCGAGGCAGAGCAGATGCGGGCCTATATCCAGACGGCGTGATGCCGTTTGGGCTTGCGGTGCCGGCAGCGTGTCAACGTAGCTGATCAAGCTATCTGCGGATCATCGCGATCGCATCCTCGACCGTCGCGCGCGCGAAGAACCACAGCCATGCGCCATAGATCACTGCCCCGGCTCCCGTAAGCAGCAGCAGCTGGGGCAGGGGTGCGAGCGGCGGGAGCAGCCGGTCGATCAGCGCGACAACCAGTGCCATTCCGACCGCAGCCGAGATCGGCGGCAGGACCGCGCCGAACCACGCGCCCCAGCTGAGGCCGATCGCGGGCAGACTGCGCGCGGCGGTGAACAACAGAAAGACCGGCCACACCGCGATCCACGACCAGGCGAGGCCGGTCACGCCCCATTTGACCCCGATCAGAAATGCGACCGGGAGCAGCAGCGCGCCGATCGCCGCGATCTGTGCGCCCAGCCCCGGTCGGCCGCGCGCGTCGGTCGCGGGGGCAAACAGCACCTGCAGTGTCATGAACGGCATGGCGAGCGCGAGCAGTTGAACGACCGGCGCGGCCTCAATCCATTTCTCGCCGAGTGCGACATGGACCAGCGGATCGGCGGTGACGGCCAGCCCGAGATAGAAGGGCATGGCAACGACCATGATGAGTCGTACCGACCGCGCAAAGGCGGTCGCGCTGCCCGCCGCATCATCCTGCATCCGCGCATAGGCGGAGAAGGCGACTTCGTTCAGCGCCGGGATGAACTTCTGGACCAGGATCTGCGTCAGGAACAGGCTGGTCGTATAGATGCCCAGCCAGTGCGGGTCGAAGCTGCGCCCGGCGATGAACACGTCCGACTGGCTCTGCACGAACCAGAAGAACTGGCCGGTGGCGATCAGCCCACCGAATCGCGCCATCTCTCCCGCGCCGCGAAAATCGAAGCTCGGCCACATCAGCGACCCGGCGGCCCACGTCATGCCGATCGCGCGGGTTCCGAACAGCACGATCGGCGCGAGCACCAGCGTCCACACGCCAAGGCCAGCATAGGCACCTGCCACGGCGGCGAGCGCACCGGCAACGGCGGAGACGAGGTTCACTTGCGCCTGTTTGCGAAAATCCATCGCACGCGCGAGCAGTGCATAGGGAAAGGCGATGAACGGCGTCGCAATATAGAGGAGTGCCTGAACGCGGAGCAGATCGGCGACGATCGGCTGGCGATAATAGGCAGCGGCAAGCGGGGCGGCGAGGAACTGGAGCGCGCCCAGGCCGAGGTTGAGCAGCAACAACATCCCGAACAGCTGCCGAATCGCGCGATCGTCGACATCCGCTTTCTGGATCAGCCCGCCGGCCAGCCCATAACCGTTGAGCAGGTTGAGGAGCACCAGAATCACCTGGGTCATCGCGAACAGGCCGTAATCGCTGGGGTCCAGCATCCGAATCACGAGGAAGGTGGCGCCCCATGCGATGATCTGGCCCAGAATCTGGGTGCCGGAACGCCAGATCACCGCGCTGCGCACCTGATTCCGCAGTGATTCTCGGCCCTGATTCGTCGATTCGGCGGCTGATTCGGTCATGAAACCCCTATCGCAGACAGGTCTTGATGCCACGTAAACCGCAGTTTTCTGCGGGTTTCCGGGAAAGCGCAATAAAAATGCAAAAAGCCTGTTGACCGAATCCGAAGCCGGGCATAGAAGCCACTCCACCGACGCGGTGCTCCACACGGAACGCTTCGACGGTCACCAAAAACCAGGCGCACAAGTCGCCCCGAGAAAAAGGGGTTAGACGGTGCGTCGGTCTTTGTCGCTCTTTGAAATTGTGATTTTGATGAAGGGACATGTGGGCGGCGGCCCCGGGTCTGACAGCTTCTAGGTGTCAGAAACTCGGTAAAACCAAGCCGTTCCATGGACTTCGCTCAACGAGACTTCGGTTTCGCTGGCGAGTTCAAACATGTCCTACACGTTTCCATTACGTGAAAGATTGTGCAGGAACGGCTCCTAGAAATGAGCTGCACCTGCGGGCACATTCCGGCTCGCAGATGTGGTACATCAAACTTGAGAGTTTGATCCTGGCTCAGAATGAACGCTGGCGGCATGCCTAACACATGCAAGTCGAACGAGACCTTCGGGTCTAGTGGCGCACGGGTGCGTAACGCGTGGGAATCTGCCCTTGGGTTCGGAATAACAGTTGGAAACGACTGCTAATACCGGATGATGACGTAAGTCCAAAGATTTATCGCCCAAGGATGAGCCCGCGTAGGATTAGCTAGTTGGTGAGGTAAAGGCTCACCAAGGCGACGATCCTTAGCTGGTCTGAGAGGATGATCAGCCACACTGGGACTGAGACACGGCCCAGACTCCTACGGGAGGCAGCAGTGGGGAATATT
>NCEF01000054.1 GCA_002280565.1 Sphingomonas sp. 32-66-10 | reverse complement strand
ACCATCACCCGGTGGCCGCCATCCTCCAGCCGGTATTCGATCCCCTGCTTGTCGAGCACGCCGACGATCTCGGCTGCATCCGCCTCGCGCAGGTCTTCATAGAGCATGCCGTAGCCGGGCTGCAGGAAAGCGAACCAGACGAGCGCCAGTGCTGCCAGGACAGCTGCGAAAATTCCGCCGAAGACAAGGAGTTGCCTGCGTTCCATGCGTCAGAGCTGCATGTTCATGAGTTCGCGATAGGTCTCGACCAAGCGAGTGCGCACCTGCATGGCGAGTTCCACCGACAGCCGGGCTTCTTCCAACGCGATGGTCACCTGATGGACCGGCACGGAATCGTCGAGTGCGAATTGCCGTACCAGGTCATCCGCATGGGCGACCTTCTGGTTGACCGTGTCGAGCCCGGCGGAAAGTACCGACTGGAAGCTCGCGCCTGCCGAAGCTGAGGCGGGCAGGGCAGGCAGGCCGAGCCGCAGAATCTGCGGGGCGGCATCCGAAAGGCCGAGCGCGGCCACAGGATCGAGCGCGCTCATGCTTGCCGTCCGATCTTGAGAGCGCTGGAATAGATCTGCTGCGCCGCCGCCAGCGCCCATCAGCGACATTTCCTCCGCGTGGCTGATATTGGGATAGGTCACAAAGCCGCTGGCGTCGGCCTGCGGGTGGCTGGGCTCATAGACCCGGCGCAAGCCCGTGCCGCTCGGCTCCACGCCATAGACGCGCACTCCGCCCGGTGTTTGCTGGCCATCCAGCACCGTGCGGAAGCTCTCTGCCGGACCGGAAAGCAGCCTTAGCGACTGGTAGGATGTGCCATCCGCCGCCGCGCCGGAATTGATGTTGGCGAGGTTGAGGGCGATGATTTCCATCCGCCGCCATTCGACGTCGAGGCCGGTGCGGCTGATCGCGATCGCGTCCATCACTGGCCTCCCGTCACGGCAAGGCGGGAAAGCTGCATCTGGCGGCTCAGAACGTCGACCAGCGCGGCATAGCGCAGGGCAGTTTCCGAGGCGCTCGCCAGTTCCAGATCGAGCCGCATGCCGCCCTGTCCGGCCCGGCTGATATCCTGCATGAATTGCGGCTGGAGATCGTGCACGGCCTCTGGTCCCGCCTTGGCGGCATCGCGCAGCTGGCCTTCGAAATTCACGCGCAGCGGCGTGTAATTCGGCGAATTGGCATTGGCGACGTTCTGCGAAATGGCCGAGGCGCGCAGGGCGAGCCCGTCCAGCGCCTTGACGACTAGCAGGGCGGAAAGCTGGTCCATCCCCCGTTCCTCCTATTGAACCACGATGTCGGCATGCAGCGCGCCTGCGGCCTTGATCGTCTGCAGGATGCTGATCATGCGCCTGGTATCGACCTTTGCCCGCGCCAGCCCTTCCACCAGCGAGCCCACGGTGGTGCTGGGAAAGCTCATCACGGCGTCGTTTGCACCCTGGTCGACCTCCAGCTTGGTATTGGTCACGATCAGGCTGGAAACGTCGTTGGCGAAGCCGGAAATGAAGCTGGGCTGCGATGCGTAATTCTCGGTGACGATGGTCACCTTGATGTCCCCCTGAGAGATCACCACGCTGGAAATCCGCACGCCCGATCCGGCCACGACCGTGCCGGTACGCTCGTTGATGACGATGCGCGGGGACAGGTCAGGCGTGACCGGGATATTCTCGATGCGGGAGAGGAAAGCCGCCAGTTCCGCCGGACCGCGATCATAGGTGATCACCACTTCGTCCGCATTGCGGACCGTGGCGATGGGGCGGCCGAAGCTGGCATTGATGGCCTCGCTTACGCGTTGGGCGGTGGTGAAATCCGGCTGTGCCAGCAGGAAGGAGACAGTGCCCTGCGCGGAGAGCAGGCGGGCGTCCACTGGCGCTTCCACTGTTGCGCCGCCGGGCAGGACCGCAGCAGTGGGGTAATTGCGCTGCTGGCGGTTGAGGTTCGTCTCGAAATCATAGCCGCCGGCCGTCAGCGCGCCTTGCGCCAAGGCGTAGGGATGCTGGTCCGGACCCATCAGCGGTGTCATCAGCAAGGTCCCCCCGGCAAGCGAGCGGGCATCCCCGATGGAAGAGACCACCGCGTCGATCCGGTCGCCGGGATTGGCGGAGGCGGGCAAGGTGGCCGTGACGATCACCACCGCGACATTGCGGCTGTTGATCTGTTCCTCGCTGACGGCGGTGCCAAGGCGGGAGAGGACGTTGCGCAACGCCAGCCGCGTCACTTCGTTGCGGCGGGTATCCCCCGACCCGGCCAGACCGGTGACGAGGCCGTAGCCGATCAGTGCATTGTCCCGCCAGCCGTCGAACCGGCCAAGGCCCTTCAGCGGCACTTCCTGTGCGCTGAGAGGCATCGAAAGGCTGCACAAGGTGGCCAGAACGGCCATGCGGAATGCCAGACGCCAGCCCATCAGCCGATCCCCAGGAAGCTGAAGATGCGATTGAGCAGGCCCGGTTTCGCGCTGCGGCTGACGAAGCCCTTGCCGTCATAGTCGATCTGCGCGTCGGCGATGCGGGAGGAGGAGACGAGATTGTCCGCGCTGATGTCCTGCGGGCGGATGCGGCCGCGCACGGCGATAGTGGTTTCCTCGCCATTGATGAGCATTTGCTGGCGGCCTTCGATCACGAAATCGCCATTGGGAGCCATTTCCACGACATTGGCGGAAATCTGCGCCACGAATTGTTCGGCGCGCACCACTTCGCCGCGCCCGGCATAGGAACCGCCGAACTGGATGGACGCATCCTCGTCGATCCCGCCTGCCTGGAAGGAGCCGCCGGTCTGCGACTTGCGCGAGGAATTGTTCTGCAAGCTGCTGCTGGCGCGCGTGGTCTCGACAATCAGGATCGTGACCGCATCGCCGATGCCCATCGCCTTGCGGTCGCTGGCGACGGCTGGCCAGCCGGTGCCGCGATAGAGCTGTTCTGCCTGCGCGGGCAGGGCGGCCAGACCGGCAAGGGAGGCAAAGAGGATGAGGGCGGGGCGGATCATTCGGCGCTGCCTGCATCCACGAAGCGCGCAGCCAGCACTTCGCCATCTGCGGCCCGCACGAAGCCGCGCTCGCCCGCGCGCAGGGACCGGATCGGGCGGACTTCACGCTCCACGATCACCGGCCCATGGCGGATCACCAGTTGCAGTGTCTCGCCGGCCGTGGCGATGCTTCCCGGCCTGAGCGCTATTTGCCCGAGATAGGTTCCGGCGGGCAGGTCTTCCTTGGCGACCGGGGCGCCCGCGTCGCGATCGAAAGCAAGGGGCAGGTCGGGCCTTTCGTCGCGGCATGGGATCGCTTGCGCCATTTCGGCAGTCAGGAATTCGCCCGCGTGGAGGCCTTGAGCCAGAGCGAAGCATTCGCCTCGCGCCGCCGCGAGCGCGGACCCGCCGCCAGTGCAGACGGCTACAGCCACCAGGAGTACCGCTGTCGACCTCATGGTCTAGCGCCTGAGCGTGTTGGTGATGGCGGCGAGTTGGTCGGCAGCCTGGACGATCTGCGCATCGGCCGCGAAGGCACGCTGGACCATCAGTATCTCGACCATTTCGGCGGACAGCTCGACCGTGGATTGCTCCACGCTGCCCTGGACAATGCGGCCCGCGCCATCCTCGCCCGGACGGGCATCGATGAGGCGTGCATCTTCGCTGGCGCGATAGAGCCCGCCATCGAGCCGTTCGAAGGCGGATTCCAGTTCCGGCCTGACGAGCGAGATCTGCCCGATTTCGATACTTTCATCCGTTGCGGTTCGCACGCTCACCACGCCATCCAGCGCGATGGTCAGTTCCTCCGCGTCAGCGGGCACGACGAGGCCCGCTTGCAGGGGAGTTCCGGCAAGGGTCGCGAGCAGGC